>HF992472.1 GCA_000433455.1 Mycoplasma sp. CAG:877
ATATGGTATTTCTTCACTTCATGCTATAATATAAATTATAAGATAAAAAGTGAGGTAGAAAAAATGAACAATTCGCAGAATAACATAGAAAACAATTCACAAAATAATGTACAATACAATAATCCAAACAGTATGCAAAACAGTACACAATATAACAACCAAAATAACATTCAAGCTAATAAAAAATTATCTGTAGCAAATGTATTAATTATAATTTATAACTTGGTTAGTACTATTACAAACAGTTTAGATGGTTATGTCAGCTATATGAGTATTATAATATTAATGGTAAATATGTTCCTTAGTATCACTTCATTGAAGAAAAATGGCAAAACAACATCAGAAGTAATTTGCTTAGTTCTAGAAATTATAACAGCAATAATTATAGTGCTTGGATTTATTTAATAAACAACAGTTCTTTTTTAGGAACAATTGGTATATTGTCAGTGGATATTTATAACTAACAAAAAAATTTAAAAAGGAGAATGATATATGCAACTAATACTTTGTGGTGGTGGAGCTGGTGAACAAAACACTCAGGCTAATCAACGTCTCAATGAAATAATAGACCATACTAAACCAATTTTATATATTCCTTTAGCAATGGATGAAAAAGAACACCCATATGATAGTTGTTTTGACTGGATAACTGAAGAATTAAGAGAAGTAGATACTCCCAGTATTGAAATGGTTAGAACTTTTGAAGAACTTGCTTCTAAAGATTTAGAAAAGTATACAGCTTTATTCATTGGTGGTGGAAATACTTATAAATTATTATTAGGTTTAAAAGAAACTTCAGCCTTTAGTAATATCAAAAACTATCTAAATAATAATGGTATCGTAATAGGTGGTAGTGCCGGTGCTGTAATATTTGGTTATGATATAAATATAATTTCAAGTATGGATCCAAATGATGTTAATTTAACAGATACACCAGGTTTTGATGTACTATCAGGAACATCTATTTTCCCACATTATACCAATAAAAAATCCACTCTAACAGATACAGAAAATGAAAAAAGATTGAATATGTTTACAAATGCAATTATTAATTTTTCTAAAACAGTAGGAGAAGTTATCGCTATACCTGAAGAAGATGCTATCTACGTTGATAATAATAGTATTGAGTTTTTAGGAACAAGGCCTTATTTTACATTCAAAGATGGTATAATGGAAAAACACGAAATAGTCGATAACAAAAAGGTAAAATTACGTTAACTATTCAAAATAAAAAACAATTAATACTATTAACGGATAAAATTAATAATAGATAAAATTTGCTGGTAATTAGAAAATTTATAAAAAATAATTCTATAATTAAAAGCCATAACATGCTATTTTGAAATGAAATTTCACTTCGAAGTAGTTTTAGGCTTTTTTTATTTTGCAATATAACGTTAACTAAAATTATTAGTTTAAATTTTATATAAAACAAAATAAAATGTATGCTATAATTATGTTAAAAAAAGAACTATTGATGGTAGCTTGTTCAACATAGATATTTTTTATAGGTGGTATAAGATGAATAAAAAAAGTACTTTTAATAAAATAATAAGTGATGTAGATAAATCTTTGAATGAAAACTTTAAAATTATAAAGAAATAAAAAAAGCTTGAAGGAAACATTTGGCAAAGAAGAACCAGATGAAAATAAAAAAGAAGCAAAAGAATTTGGATACGAAGTAGGTAAAATATCTATGAAAGAAAAGACAGTAATTTTCAATAAGGTATAATGAAAAATTACAATTTATAATTAAATTTTTTTACAAATTAATAATCTTATTTTCCTTAAAGTGTATGGGAATTACCATAGTAAAATTTGTGTGGGAGTACAAATTAAGTGCTGGCTAGACATAGATTTTACTCCCATATTCAAGAAAATAAAAAAAGAGGATTAAATTATTTTGATAATTTTTCCTCTTTTTAGTTAGTAAATAAAAACTTACGAACTTTTAAGTCCGTAAGTTGTATTCAATTTGAGCGATAACAAAGGTTATTCAAAACTCCTAATAGTAAAAGTTGATAAACAGCTAATCACTAAAATAATAATAACATATTTTTCTAAAATATTAAATAGATTTAAAAAATTTTGAGTAAATAAATGATATAATATATTTAGAAATTCATTCAGGGGATGATAGTATGCTTAAAGAAGTAAAAATTGAATTAACTAATAAATGCTCTAGAAACTGTAAACATTGTTCTAGTAATGCTACTAGTAGTATTGGTAATTTAAAGATTTTAGATTTTGAAGATGTATCTAGAATAATTAATGAAGCAAAGTTAATGAGTGCTGATACTATTGTTTTTACTGGTGGAGAGCCTTTAATGTATGATAGACTACCAGAACTAGTTGAATTAACTTCAAAATTAGGAATGAAATCAACTATTTATACATTTGCATATAGAACTGATGAAACATTAAATAAATATAGACAATTAATTGATTTAGGATTAAATAAAATAGTTTATTCACTTGCTGATTCACTATCTGATGAAGAAGATATTTCAGTTTATGATAAAACTGAATTCTTTGATAAAGTATTTGAAAACAATAATGCAAGATTAGGATTTCATTATACTGTCTCAAAAGATTCTTTTGCTAGACTAGAACAAGTAGTAAATGAAACCATTAAAATATTTAAAAATAGAAGTTATTTTGATAAAGTTAGTTTATTAAGGTTTGTACCACATGGTAAAGGAACAACTGATATGGACTTATCAAAGGAAGAATTATTAGCAATCAAAAACCTTTATTTAAACTCAAATGATAAAGATAGAATTAGATTAGGTACTCCTTGGAATATCCTTGGCATTGAAAATACACCTTGTATAATAGCAGATGAAATAATGATAATTGGTTTTGATGGAATAGCATATCCATGTGACTCTATTAAATATTTTACTAAATTAGGTATTAGTGGAAATATAAAAGAAAACTCATTAATGGAAATGTATAATTCAGAGTATTTTAGCAATATTAGAAAATTAAATACTGATAATTCTTGCTCTGCTTGTGAGCAATACTCTAAATGTAAAAGTGGTTGTATAGGACAAAAGATAATTGCTAATTATACTGAAAGTGATGAGAAGGTATTAACTTTAAAAAGATGTATTAACTCAAGAGATCCAAAATGTATGAGGTAGATATATGAAGGAAAGACAAGAAGTATATGATTTATATTGGTATTTTGCTTGTGAAAGACAAAATATTTTTTGGAAAAAAATAAATGGAGAATCTGCTCCGTGGACTAACGATAAAATTTTACAAGAATATAAATTTTGTAATAGTTATAGAGTTAATGATAGAGTTAGTCAATACTTATTAAAAAATGTTATATATAATGGTAAAAAGTATTCTAATGAAGATATGTTATTTAGAATATTATTATTTAAATTATTCAATAAAGAATCTACTTGGGAATTATTATTAAATAATTTTGAAGATATTACTTTAAAAACGTTTAATATAAAAGAGTATTCTAGTGCGTTAGAAAATGCTATATCTAGTGGTATTAAAATATATAACGATGCTTATATAAGTTGTGCTAATAAGGCATTTGGATATGATAGAAAACACGATAATCATTTAGCACTACTTAATAAAATGTTCAATGAAGACAAAATACAAGAAAAAATAGTTAAATGTAAGACTATGGAAGAAGCATTTAATATTATAAAAAGATATCCATTAATTGGAAACTTTATGGCTTATCAATTAGTAACTGATATTAATTATAGTGAAATTGTTAATTGGAGAGAAGATGAATTTACAGTTGCTGGACCTGGATCACTTCGTGGAATAAAAAAGTGTTTTATTAATAAAGGAAAAATGAGTAATGAAGATATAATTAGATATATGTATGAACATCAAGATGAAGAATTTAAAAGGCTTAATTTGAATTTTAAAAGAATTGGTAATAGACCATTACAACTTATAGATTGTCAAAATATATTTTGTGAACTA
>HF992473.1 GCA_000433455.1 Mycoplasma sp. CAG:877
ATTTCACCAGTTTTATTATTAATCCATGTACCTGGGAAACTCCATTCAGTTAAGTATGAGTTTTCAGCGTTACCATCTCCGTAGCAACCTGATCTATCTAGAATTATGTTTGATGCATCTTGAATATTTTTATTTGTAATTGTTGCGGTATCAAAGTTAATCCAATTATCTTTATTTGGTTCATCAGTTGTTTTATTATTTACTTTGATTGTAAATTCAGCTGTTTTTGTTGAACATGATGCTTGAGCATTACAACTACTTACAAAATCTTGATATGTATTTAAATCTTCTCTATATTTACTGTCTGCTTCTTCTTCTGTTAGAAGATCATCTTTTGTACATCCTTCGTAACGACAATTATCATTACATCCTTTTGAGTTATGTTTAAATCCTTTACTATCTGGATAATATGCTCCACGGTTATGGTCATAAGCTGTTCTTGCTCCTTCATATTTGAAGTAGTATGGTGAATAAGCTGTACAACCTGTTCCACCTTTCCAAACTAGCTCATTTCCTTCCCAAGCATAATGTCCACCACTATTTGTATAATCACAAGTTGATGAGATTTTACTTGCTAATTTAAGTACTGAACTTGCATAGAAGGTATTACTTAAATTAGTACTTGTTGTGTTTTTATAGACTTTGTCATAACACTTATTAATACAGTTTTGAGTATATTTTCCGCTATCACAAGTTTGAATACAACTATCAAATTCATCACTTGGACCAGCTTGGTGTTCACGACCAGTTAATTCATTACATACTGGAATTGGTTCACATACTGGGTATTCTGTAGGTGTTGGTGGTTCTCCTGTTACAGTTGAATCACATTTTACTTCACTTACTACTCTAACTTTATATTCAAAACATAGTCCGGCTTTACTTGCTACTGGAGGTCCGTATTCTACTGTTAAGGTTTCAGAACAAGCTTTTTGGCAAGTTATTTGTTTTCCTGAACTAAGTGTTTCTGAAGTAGTTGATTCGTTATGAGCATAATATACATGTTTATTTACATATTCAAATTTTCCAATTGTTCCTAAGTTTTTACTATCACAAGTTAATTTTAAACCTTGATTAAATCTTGATGAGTCAGCACTTGTTGAAGAACTTAAATCAAATTGATTTTCTTTAGGAATATCACTTGGAGCACTTGGTACATTAATTGAAGTTTTGAAACTATTTTTATAAGCTTTAATAGCATTACCTATTAACATAGCAACCGTATCTTCACTATAATTATTTAAAACTCTTGCTGAGTAACAATAAGTTGCTAGTGAGTTTGCATAAGTTGATGCTGAATTAGTTACAGCTGGATTATACTTTTCAAATAATTCTCTTGAAACATAATTTTTTAATTTGTCACTCCATACACCATTTCTTAGATTAGCACATAGTCCATTATAATGAGTATTATCTTTATATTGAGATGATGTTTGACCAGGTATTGTAAACTTCATTTCATATTGTAGACCATTATCTGGAGTACATAGTGAATCATTTGTATCTGTAAATACTAAAGTTATTTTAATTATTTGTCTTTGTGTTTTATCATATTTATAATTTAAAACTTTGTTTATAGCACCATTTTTAGAATTAGCATTTAAAGTTGTTCTTTCTTCTTTTAATACTTTTTCATCTGGTTGTCCATCTTGTGGTACATAAGTAGGATCTAGAGTTGTAATAATTACATCAAAGGCACCATTATCAATGGAAACTTTTATAGTACTATTTGCTGTATCATTTTCTCTTTTTACATTGTATCTTTGATCAGCACTAGTTCTATCACATTGTTTTCCGGCTGCATATACATTAGTATTTAATAATAGTGTTACTAGTAGTACTTCTATAATACCTATTATATATTTAGATTGTCTTTTCATTCTCATCACCGGCTTCCATTGCTTTTTCTATTTGTTTATAATTATTATTTTCTTTTACTGAGTAATTTTTTACTTTTTCATTATCTCTTACCATTCTAGCATCTATTTTATAAGTATAATTCTTAGCTGGTCCAAAGAATCTTGTACAAGTTGCTAGTGTTATGATGTAATCATTTTCATTTACATCTACATCGTAATCATAAAAACTTTCTTTTAAGGACTTATCAATATATTCTTTTAATTCTTTATTAGTAAAATCTTTTGTAGTATGAGATAAGTCATTATTATCAACTATCGATACGGAAAAGATTTTATATAAGTAATCTTTTCCATCGATTGTATATTGTATATATTTATTTTTCTTAGCGAAGTCTAGATAAGTAAATGAAGGTAGTTGTTCAAACTTAGTATGTTCTTTATCAGTTATTAGTGGTTTACTTGAAACATTTCTAATGTTATGACCTAGAATAAATACTCTATTGGTAAGTGTTTTTACTTCATTTTCTGTCCAAGTAAAGTCTAATGTTATATCATCAAAGTCTAGGTCATTACTTCCATATATAACTGGATAGTCTATGTTTGTACCTTGTACTTTTAACCAACCTAGTGTCGATAGTTCTTTATACTTTTCAGTAAAATTATTTAGTTCTTCTACTCTTTCTTCTACTTTATAGTATGGAGTATTGTTTTTTGTAAATACTTTTACTAAAGCAACTATTAGTAATATTGTTATTACACATAGAGCTATCGTTGTACATAGTGTTGTTAAAAGTAATGTTTTCTTTCTATCTTCATTTTTCTTTTTCTTCATATTATCCCTACTTCGTTATTTTATATGGATTGTCTTTAGTACCTTGGCCTTGTACTATTTGACAATTCTTATCTAAATAGCCAACTATTCTTGTTCCTGCATCTGTTGGTGTACCTTCCTTTTCATAGAAGACTACGCCTATTTCTGATACTATGTATCTTCTGTATTCTTCATTTGATGAGTTCATTAACCAATAACTTCTTTGAGTATTGGTATTTCTAGCTGTATGCATTTCATACATATTAGGTGCATGGAATTTTACGTTATATTTCTTTGTTGAACTAGTTCCTTTATAGGTTGCTAATGTTTTATAGATTGGTACTTCTATTTCAGTTTTAACAAAGTACTTCTCATCTATTGCATCACTGGCTTTTTGATTTATGATATAGCCAATATTACCTTTTTTATTTGGATTATAAATATTTTTTGTTTCTCCAGTTGGATATGATATATCTCTTAGAGAATCAACTGTCATGGTATTATAAGAAATTACTTTAGTTAGAGAAGAATCTGTTGTTTCTATAATTTGCCATAACATATTAGAATACTCAATGAATTCACCTGATAATCTAGTATTTACTTTATCACCAGATGTTCCAATGTCATAATCATCAATCATATATGGTTTTTCACTTGTACCATCTCCAGATGTTATTAAGGCATCTCCTTTAATAGTTAGGACTGGTCTTATTCCAAAGTTATAGTCTTTAGAAAACTCCATATATTTTAATGTACTATCACTAAAGTATTCTCTAGTAGTCCAACTTTCTTTATTTGTTTTAGCATTTGCTACCCAATCAATTGTTTCTGGATATAAATAACTATTTCCTGCATCATCAGTTGCATTATTTATATCTTGAACTGATAAGATGTAGACATATTTTTCATCTGTATATTTACTACATTCTTTAGTAGATGTATCAGTTAGTGTATCGTTACAATATTTTGTTTTTACTACATAGTCTTTAGAATCTTTATTGATATGTTCATAATAGTATTTTAACCATTCATCTAAGTCTGAATAGTTTACGTTTGCTATATCTTCAGCTGATGCTATTTTGACATTACCATCTACTACACCAACAATACGGAAGTTCATTCCTGAGAATTTAATGTAGTTATTAGTTACTTCTCCAACGTATAGACCTGTTTTAGTAGCTTTTTCAACAGTATTTTTTAATTGTTGAACTACTTTTACTGTTCTTTTCTTAACTGTTTCATTTTTAAAACTATCCATTACTGAGTAAGTTATGGTATAAGTTCCAACTTTAGAAGTATTTACCTCTCCTGTTATTTCTACTTCTTTAACATCTATTTTTCCATCAGTATTATCAACTACTTTTTTTACTCCTGGTTCTTTATACGTATCACCTTTATTTATAGTTATTTCACTAGAACCATTTAAAGTAATTACAGGTCCTGTATGATCAGTTGTTGATTTTAAGACTCCACATTGTAAATACGTATAGTATTTATAACCAGAATCAGTATGTTTTACTTTAACCCAACTCTTAGTTATAGAACATGGTTTCTTACTGAATGGTACATAGAAGTCTTCTTTAATATAAGACTCTCTAGATAGAGTTTGTAAGGTAACAGTAGACATTCTTGTACCTGTTGGTAATTTATCTGAGTTTAATTCATAATACCTTTTAGCAGCTTCTAGCATAGTACGTTCATTCTTTTTAAAAGTTATATATGGTGATAATACTAGAAACCAAATAAATAAACCGATAATAATTAAAGTAACTACTAAACGTATTTGTTTCATTTTTTTCATAAATATTTATCTCCTTACTTTAACTTATATATATATTGATTATTTCTTGCTGTTATAATTAGTTTTATTTCGTTTGCTTCAGCAAGATTATCTGGTACTTTTAGATAGACATATTTACCATAATAATTAAGTGTATCAAGAGCATTTTGAATTTTAAGCCCTTTTTTAGTCTTACTATTATCTATATAACTAATTTTACCATAATCACTTAAAAAGTCAATCATATCTTTGCCACTGAAGTCATTTGAAGAGAACTCTAATTTCAATACTTTATAACCTTTTACTGGAGATGTTTGATATTCTTTTACTTGACAGATGTCATTGTTACAGACATTTCTACCATAGCTTACGGTATCTGTTATAGTCATTTCATCTAGAATGAATTCTTCATCCATAGTTGGAGTATCAATAGTCATTACATCTCCTAAATCTATTTCAGATTGTTTTGTTATTTTTGATAAGTCATTTAATTTTAATTTAATTTTACGTAAATGTTTATTATTACCATTTAATTCTTGATAATATAAGACGAATCTATTTATTTCTTCTTTTTCAGATACTTTGTAGATTAATAGTAAGTTTCTCTCTTCTCCAGATGATAGAGTTAAGTCTTCTATTGTAGTTCCTAAATCTTTAAAAGATGTTTCATAAGTTTTATTGGTTGGGGAATGATTATTAGTTCTATTCATTATATGGAATCTATTGAAGTTAACTTTTCGTTTTTGAGCATTATTTTTTATAGTTACATCTAAAATGACAAAGCTATTATTATTTTCTATAGTGTCTCCTTTATAATCTTTATCTGTATAGTAACTATTATTTATTTTTAAAGTATAACCATTAGTATTAATTATATCTCCTTGTTTATATGATTTATTGGTTATAAAGATAAAGACATAACTTCTATAAGCTATAAATGCAACTAAAAGAAGGATAACAGTATTTACTGCTAGACGATGTTCTTTATAAAAATAGCCAAGATTTCTTTTTAGTTTTCGATAGGTACGTTTTAGACTATCTTTGTCTAAGTCGATACTTATTTCTACTTCTTCGCGATCACTATCTGATAATTCTAAGTATTCAGTATCAGACTTGAAATCAAATTTGTTTAAGTCGACTCCTAAGATTCTTATACCTAAGACAATAAAGACAGCATACTGTGGTATTGTTAGGATAAAGACAATATCACGTAGGGCTCTTATACCAGTAGTTTCAAGGCTTCCAGAATAAGAATTAAAATAACTAGCAGTAAATGCAAAAGCTATTAGTAAAGCAGTGTACTCAGCTGCTAGTATTAAGTATGTTTTCCAAGGTTTATTTTTGTGTTTTAAAAGTATTATTAGAGCAACACTAGATGCTATTAATAGAAGTAAGCAAACAATAGGAAAAAAGCCAGTATACTTTGATATTGGTTCGTTGTAAGAATCATAACTAAATAAATCCATAAATTCTCTTATGAAAGAACTTAGGGATATTGTTTTGTAATAAATATAAGCACATAGTATAAACATGAAGATATGAATCTTTTTGAAGTTTTTAATTAAAAATGCATATGGTTTTCTTACTATCACTAATATCAACTCCCATTACCCTATCTTTAATAAGTATAACCCAATTACTAAAAAAAAGATAGTCATTATTTTGACTATCATTATTTTAATATGTAGTTGTTGCCTTATCAGTAGGATCTACTTCTACTGGTTGACCTAATTCATTGTCTTTATCACCATAAGCTTGTGTTAGATAGACATCGTGTTTTTTAGTTGATTCAACTATGGCGTCAAAGTTTGTTGATAAGATTAAGTTTTGACTATCAAAACTTAGTACGGTTGCTGAATCAACTTTTACACTTACTTTTGGTGGGACTTCATTTATATCATATATACTTATACGATAGTTTCTTGTGTTATCTACACTATCTGCAAATCTTCTTAAGAAGCTTTCTACGAACTTTTCTTTGTCCATACGAATTGCTCCATTATCACGATAATATTTTACATCTACGGCATCTTCAATTGAAGCTTCTACTGTTTCTTTTACTAAGTAATAATCTAATTCACTACCTGTTGAATAGTTAGAAATTACATTTATTAGTAGTAAGCCCATAAGAGCTAATATAATTATTCCTACTGTTAACATTCCTTTATTCATATATTAACCTCCTATTGCTTGAGCATAGTTATCACACTTATCACTATTAGCTTGATTATTACATCCTAGTAGTCCAAGCTTTTTGATATATTTAGAATCTATTTCACTACCAGTTCCTCTAAATAAGTTACTCTTATATACTGAGACACCATTTATTACTTCAAATGTTCCATTAAATGTTGTATATTTACCATTTGCTTTTGTCTTTGTATAATTTCTAATTTTATTTAAAGTAGCTTTATCTAGGTAGAATCTATAGTCTAATTCATTTGAACTATCTGTATCATTTGCATATATTTTATCTTGTTTATCTTGAATTTGTTCTCTTAAAATAGATGGAGCAATAATATAATCTTTATTCTTTGTATTTGTTGCTTCTGCTGTCCAGTTAAATCCTGGTGTTCTACCAGTATCTGTTGAACTTGTTGTAGCATTACCTTCTGTTGATGGGAATAAATCTTTATTATCTACTGTTCTTATTTTATAAGACATTGTTGATGTTGTTTTTGGTGTTTTACAAACATCGTTATTTTTATAACATTCTGGGTCTGCACAATCACAACCCGGATCTGGGTCATAACGTTTATTACTTGTTTCATTTAGTGCATAGAAACAACTTATATCTACGTTCCAACTATAATGTCCAAAGTTTTTAGCTGTTGCTTTTATGTTATATTCTAGTTTTTGTAATTCAGCTGTTGATGGATAGTATTTTTCATCTCCGGTCATACCATAATACCACCAACTAGTATTTACATCTTTTGATTTTAAGTTAGTACAGAAATAATTTTTCTTTTTATGCCATGTCTTATCACTGATTGGTTTATAACTTATTTCACCAGTTTTATTATTAATCCATG
>HF992474.1 GCA_000433455.1 Mycoplasma sp. CAG:877
GTTCAGAACCTGGACGTAGTATGATAAAAATAGATAAGACAAGTCCTTCATGTTCAGTACACAGAAGTCCATCTAGTCCAAATGGTAATAACGGATGGTACAATACAAGTGTTACTGTATCAGTTACTTATAGTGAACCTGATGGTACAGGAGATAGAGCAGTAGCAAGTCCTGTATCTTATGGACTTAGTTCTGGGGGTACAAGTACTACTCAATCTGATACAGCTGGTACTTCTTATTCTGGATATGTAAGCGATGCGGCAGGAAATAGTTCATCATGTAGTTCTGGAAGTTTCAAAGTAGATACTGTAGGACCTAGCATTTCATTTGGAATCAGAGGAACTAATGGAACTACTGCTACTAGTACATGTTCTGATTCGTTGAGTGGTTTAAGTGGGTCTTCAAGTGGATCTATGGGATTATCTGGAAAAAGTAGTGTAACATATACTAGAACTTGTACTGATAAGGCAGGAAACTCTACTACTAGCTCACATACTTATAGCTATAATTCTTGTAAGTCTAAGAAGTGTGTAGGTGGTCAATATTGTAGTGATTGCTATAAAGGAAGTCCAAATACCTGTGTTAGTGGAACTTATGAAGTGTGTGTAAGTTCCGTACGCAGAAAATGTAAAAAAACTTCAACAGGATGGGTTATGGCTTCAGGATGTAATAGTGCTTGTTATGGAACCGGTGGTACTCCTGAAATATACTATTGTGATCCTCCTATATGTACAAAAACCGAAACAAGAACAGATCCTTGTCGTACTACTAAGAATACTTGTACTTATGGATGCGATCCTTGGGATGATTGCTACACAAAAAAATGTGTTGGTGGATTTGATTTTTAAATTATAAAGAGTACTTAAAGTACTTTTTTTATGTTAATTTACGAATTAATCTTTACTTTTTATATGATAAATGTTAGTTATATGATATACTACATGTTAGGATGAAGTGTATGAGGAGGATGTATTATGGTAAAGAAGAATAGCAAGGGTTTTTCACTAGTCGAATTATTAGCTGCTATTGTTATTATGGGAATTCTTTCTGGTATAGCAGTAGTTGGTGTTACTTATTTACTTAATAAGGCAACAAGAGAATATTATAAAGCTCAGGAATCGGAAATTATTATGGCTGCTAAGAGTTATACACAGGACAATAGAGGTTTCTTACCGAAAAGAGTAGGTCAAAAAAATCAAATTTATTTGAAGACTTTACAAAGTAAGAAATATATTGGAGAGGTTTTGGATAGAAATAAGAAAAAATGTGATCCGGACAGGTCTTATGTTCAAGTATATAGATATAGTAAAAATAATTATAGTTATGTTGTTAATTTAGTTTGTGATAGTTATACTTCGGAAGATAATAGTCCTACTAATTTAGTTGGTCCTAATATTACTTTTAATTTTGAAGGAATAGGGTCTAATGACAATTATGATTTAGCTAAAGTTACTGTTACTATTGAAGATGAAGATAAGATATC
>HF992475.1 GCA_000433455.1 Mycoplasma sp. CAG:877
TTACTATTGAAGATGAAGATAAGATATCAGGATATAGATATATAATTAGTAAGAGTGGTAATGAGGTAAAGAACTCAGGAGACGTTGATGGTAAATTAGAAAAGAAAATTACTTTTACGATACCATTAAAAGAATATGTTCCTGGCGTTATAGAAATAAAGGTTATTGCGACTGATTTTTATGGAAATGAGAGTAATAAAAAAGAACAAAAAACTATTGTTAATTCTACTGCACCTACTTGTACAGTTCTTAAAGAAAATACTACTTGGACAAATGATGTACCAGTAGAGACACAAGTTAAGTGTAATGATTTTACTGGTTTAGGATGTAAAAAAGATGTATATACACAAGACTTTTATAATGATGCAAAAGTTAGTGTTGTTGAAATTGAAGATAATGCTGGAAATAAGGGAATATGTAATGTAAATACTTATATTGATCTTAGTCCTCCTAGTACTCCAGTAATTAAAAATACGTATGAGAATAAATGGATTAATAAGAGTTATACAGTACAGGTTACTTCAGTTGATGATGCTTCAGGAATAGCATATTTTGAATATAGATATCCTGATTCTAATGGTAAAGATGGCAATGGTAATCCAGAAAATGAATGGCATAGATATGAAAATTCTTCTAAGGATCCTGGCGATAATACACCATTTGTAACAACTGCTTTTTCTAAAGAAAGAGGAGAGTATGTTGAAATAAGAGCTTGTGAT
>HF992476.1:0-2264 GCA_000433455.1 Mycoplasma sp. CAG:877
TATAGGTAGTAATAAACTACTAACTGATATAAGTATACCATGAAAAAACCTAAATTTAGCAAAAAAAAAGATAATAATAATTAAGCAGAATAAGAAATGATAGCACTACACTAATTTACATTTTATAAATAAAGAATTTATAGTGATATCATTTATTATTCTGCACTTGCAAAATTGAGTTAAAATATGGAAGAATTCTACCATGTTTTTAATTTTATCCTTTTGATTAAAGTGTTTGCAAAGTTATATTTTTCTTCCAACAGTTGGATATATACTAGAAAATGTTGGATGAATCTTGGATGTTGCAAATTGATGATAAAATTTGCCAAATAACGGGATAATTATATATAGAAGCGACAGATAAATAGTAATTGGTTAAATTCTCAGGCTGTGTCCTGTAAATTTTAAACCAAATAATATATAATCGTTTTTGAAAAGAGGGATTAGTATGAATCAAGAAAAAATTGGAAAATACATAGCAACATGTAGAAAAAATAAAAAGCTTACTCAAGAACAATTAGCTGAAAAATTAGGTATAACAAGTAAATCGATAAGTAGATGGGAGAATGGAAAAACTATGCCTGATGTTTCTTTGTTTCATTCATTATGTAAAGAATTAAGTATTACTATTAATGATTTATTAAGTGGAGAAACAACAAGTAAAAATAATTTGGATTTATCAGAAGATAAATTATTGGATTACAGCAAATATATTAAGAAAATAGAAAAGAAAAAATCAATTATTCTATCGATTGGATTAATTACTTTAATCGGACTATTTTTAATAATAATCATTTTGATTTTTAATAAAACATTTTTTAAAAATTCTTATGAATTAGACTATATGAATAATATAAGTATTCCAATACCCAGATATTCTTATTACAGAGGGACAGGAGGAATGGAAGCATATACAACTAAATTAAAAACAATTAAACAACCCGATGAAGTAAATATTTTGATAGATAGATATTTAAATACTTTAGATAAAATAGAATGTAATAATGAAAACTATTATTATGATAAAAATAAGAATTTTACGATAATTCAATATAGAATAAATAATGATGGTATTGGATTTGTTAATACAATTTATATATCATATAGTGATGGAAATATTTGTAAGTAACAAACTTGAAAATATAAATCAAGTTTGAATGTGAGGTAAAAAATGGATAACAATGTTCAATCTATTATTGAGAAATCTAAAGAAGTGATGGACATATTAAAGAGTTTTGAAAATAAAGAAAAAGATATTCTTGATATGAGTGCTATTTATATGGATAATGACAAGTATGATGAAACTACTGCTATAAAGTATACAAAACTTTTGATTAAAGCCAACAATGAAGAAATTACTGATTCTGAAATTGATGAATTGTTAAAAGAAGCCAAAGAAAAATCTTCTGCTAAAGAAACAGCTAATAATGGTAAAGGCATTTCAGTAGGAATCTCAAATGCTAATGATCATTATGAATATCAAGCTATTAGATTATATAAATAATCATAGAAAGAACTAAAACAAAAAATTAGTTCTTTTTTTGAACTTATTTAGATGTTAATGATGTCAAATGTATTATGTTTATTTTAAAAATCAATACACTAATTTACTTAGTAATCTTCTGTTCTTATTTCTATCATAATATCATTAACATCTTTCTTAAACGACAAAAAAATCAATCATTTCTGATTGATTTAATCATTAACATCGCTTTGGTGCAACGATTTTTGCTTCTGGAGGAATTAAAGTTCAAAGCAAGTCAAAATGTTTTCTTTTGATAAATTAATTATATCACTTTTATTTTAATTCATCAATCTTGGTATTTATTTCATCAAGTAAATCCATTAACTCTTTATTTTCATCTATATATAAATCATTCATAAGAATTATTGAACCTCTATATTTATCCTTATACATATCTTTAGTTATTTTTAACCTTGTTTCAATGTTAGGTTTAAATGGTATTGTTTTATCAGATAATGTTTCAATTGTAGTGTTTAAATATTTATGTATATCAGAATTTTCATCATCTAAATCATATAAAGAAATTGTTTTAATTCCTAGTTCCTTTAAAATACTTAATATTAATGGAAAAAATATTTTACCATCAACTATAGAGTATTCTATATTGTTTTTCTCCATTAATGAGCCATATTTCATAATATATAAATCAAATATTTTACTTTCTATAGCACCTTCACCTAATAACATATAATCACAGAATAATGATTTAATAATTATAGGTAAAACAAAATTATAAAAA
>HF992476.1:2284-8268 GCA_000433455.1 Mycoplasma sp. CAG:877
TATAAAAATATGTTTCATATTTATCTTCTATTTTTTTGTAACTAGAATTTTTTAACTCCTCTTTAGTATAACAATCATATTTTAAATTAAAACTCATTAAACCTTTTGTTGATGGTAATGGTTTTAATTCTCCATTTATTACTTTTGCTATTTCTTTGGTGTCTTCAATAAAATTTTGAGTAATAACAGGTGAATGAGTAGCTATAATTACCTTTATTCCTTGATGTGATATTTTATTAAGAATTTTTCCAACTTTTATATATAAAGATGGATGTAAATGTTGTTCTGGTTCATCAATAACTAAGTATTCATAATTTTTGTTAGGGTTATCTTCTAATATTTTTGATATTAAAAGTAATTGCCCTAAAAATCTTTCGCCTGATCCAGGTTTTCCCCATTTATTAGAATCAGTTTTAATATCAGCAGAAATGATACCTTTATATGATTCCAAATTGTTATTTAAGGATATATTAAGAAAACTATTATTATTTATTGAACTCAAATCAACTCCATCAATTTGTTCTTGAATTGCTTCTTTTGCCTTTGTGTTATCAAGTAATGAATTTAACCAAACAATAAGAGTAGATGTATCCGTTGAATTTTTTAGATTTTCATCTGCTTTCACTTCGTTAGTGACTAATATAGTTTTCTTTGCATTATCCCCCTTAATATCTTTTGAAATCATATAAGATTTTCCTTGTGAATTTGTTCCAACTAAGGCTAAACGATCTAATTTTTTTTCTTCTAAGTAATCTAAAAACATAAAAACCTCCTACGTATATGTTAAAGCTCTAACTACTGCCATTTTATAGGTTTAAAATTAGAAAGTCAATACTTTTTAGCACTTATTTTTTACGAGTGCTAAATTATATATATTAATAGTAAAATAAAGGAATCACAAAAAATATGGGATAAATATATATGGAGATGTTTTTGTGAAGAAAGTTGAACTTGATTTAGATGGAGTTGTTTTTGACTCTGAAAATTTATATAGAGTATATACAGAAATATATGATGTAGAAAAAAATGAAAAAGATACTATCATTGATAATACTCAAAAAGTTTTTCAAAAGCGATATAATTGGACAGAAGAAGAGTTTAAAGAATTTTATAATGAAAATGCAGAAAAAGTATTAACAACTGCTAATTTTATGACAGGTGTTGATATTGTATTAAATAAATTAAAAGATAAATTTGAATTTATAGTTGTAACATCAAGAAATGATTTTGAAACAGAAATAGCTAGAGAAAAATTAAAACAAATAGGATTTGAAAATATAAAAATATTTAATAATGAACATCATAAAATAGAAAGATTAATAGATGAAAATATTTCTTATATGATTGATGATGATAATGGAATATGTATCAATGCTTCAGATAATAATATATGTGCATTATATTTTAAAAATAATGCTTCAAATAAAGTAGAAAAAGATAATGTTATTAATGCAAAAAATTGGGGTGAAATATATAAATTTCTTATGCTAAATGAAGGAGAATAATATGAAATATAAAAAAATGAGAGAATACACTCATGAAGAATTTGTTGAGTTAGTTAAAAGTTTAAGTGAAGAAGAATTATTAGAATTAAGTGCAAATTATGGTGGTTATCCTGTATTATTTAGAATGGCTTTAGATAAAGAATTATCACATATACCTTTTATACAAACAGGAGCTGCTATTATAATTAGAAATAAAAATGGTCAAATACTTTTACAAGAAAGAACTGATAGAGATAAATGGGGACTTCCTGGTGGATGCCAAGATTTAGGAGAAGACTTAAGATTTACAGCAGTAAGAGAGGCATTTGAAGAAACAGGAATTAAGCTAGATCCAAACGATATTAAATTAATTGATACTTTATCAGGTGAATCTAGAAAGAATAGTTATCCAAATGGAGATATTGTTTATAATAATACTTCATTATATTTAGCTGATGTATCAATGAAAGATGCTTTAAATTTAAAAGGTGACTCTGAAACTAAGAGATTAAGATTCTTCAATATTGAAGATGTACCAGAAAATTTAATGGATGTAGATTTAATAAAATCATATATGAATTACATTAATAACTAATATTCATAAAATGTTTGGAATATTTTGATATTCCAAACTATCAAGCAGATGAAAAATTCTGCTTTTCTTGTGATATAATGTTTTTAAAGAGAGGAGTAATAATATGTATACAGTTTCTCTAAGAGCAAAAACTTATAAACAACCGAGAGGTGGTTTTATATCTCCTAAAAGTTTTGAAGAATATGAAATATTTGAATTTGAAAAATTATATGATGAAGAAAATATAAGTCCATCCATTGTTGGAACAGTAGTAGATTATATGACTAGATTTATATTAAATGATAATAAAGAAGAAGCCTTTAAAATATCCTTAATAGGTGCAGAAAGATTAAGTGAAAATGATTTAAATAAAGCAAAAAAACTATTGGAAAATATAAATGGATTAGATAATGACTCACTAACCAATGCTTGTAAATTAGTTGGTTATGATACTGTTTTAAGAGCCGGAGCACACACTTATAGACCAATAGAAGAAATTAATCCTGACAGCAAAACATTATTTAACATATTAATTATGATTAAAAGAAGTGAAGAATTTTTTCATGAATACGGTCCTGTTATTCTGGATGGATTCAGTTTTTTAGGTGGCTACACTAAGACAGTAATTTTTGGCGATGCAGATTTTTTAACTGAAGACACTATATGGGATTTTAAAGTATCTAAAAATGGATTAAAATCAGCACAAACACTTCAGTTATATATGTATTATCTTATGGGGTGTAGAACAATTAAACTAAATGCAGAATATGATTTTAAAAATAAAATTAAAAAATTAGGATTTTTTAACCCTAGATTATCAAAAGTATATATTAAAAACATTTCAACTATTGATGAAGATACTAAAGCAGAAGTTGAGAGCAAAGTAATTGGTTATAAAGATAAAGAAATAGATCCACATTTAAAAATGATATTAGAAAAAATGAAAAACAAAAAATAAAGAATCATCATTTTGTGATGATTTTTTTGTATCCATAAATATGGTTATATGATATTTATTAACATCCCACTATTTTTATCAATTTTATCAAATTGGGACATGGATATCCCTAGTATATATAAAGAAAAAAAGACATCACAAACTTGTTTTGGGATTAATTTTGCAAGTGTAAAATAAGTTTGGTACCACTAAAAACATAGATTTTATATAGGTGAAATGTATGTGATGGTACCATCATCTTATCCTGATAAAAAAACATAACAATTATGGCATTTTTGGGATAAATAAGACTTCATCTATAAACTTATTATCTAGTATAATTGTTCCTACTAATACACCTTGATTAGCTACTTGATTATTTATTTGTTCTTTAAAGTCATCGTGAATATTATGATTACTATTTAAGTAATCTTCTACACTAATTGAATTATAGTTTTCATATAAAGTAAGTAATGCATCCATATCTCTAATTTATTTATATTCAAATCCTTTATAATCTTCTCTTAAAGATAACATTAAATCATTTAAGAATTCATCGGCATTTTTATTAAATGTTTGTTTTGTTTGATGATTTATAAAATTATTTCCTTTAACACGATCTTCAGGATATTCATAAAATTCAATTATTTTAGTTTTATAAAATAATAAATATCTTATAGGGATAATAGTTTCAATATTAGTAGGTTCAAGTACATTTATTTTGCCACTAGTTATTTGTACTTTATATGGATGAGTAGAACTAATTGCCTTTAATGTCCTTTGACTTGAATTTAATTCTTGTAATAATTTTACTTTCATAGAAAAAAGTGCCTCCTTTCTACAAAAGAAAACACTTTGAAAAATAAAAAGTACATCATTTCTGACGTACTTTGAATTCAAATGGAGCCCTTAAGGTTCTGGTAAAACAACCATTAAAAGCAATAATTATAGGCAGTAATAACTACTAACTAAAATTAGTATAACATGATTTCAGTAAAATTAACCAACATTTTAATATTTTAAGTAAATAAAATGATATAATATAAACTGAAAGACAAATAGTAATTTGAAAGTGAGTGATACAAATGCAATTATTTAGAAAATTTCCGTTTAAAGATAAGCCTAATATTGCGTGTATAACTTGTTCTCATATTCTTGACGAAAATAAACCAATATTATATGTAAGTCATGATTATGATGATGGATGTTGGCAATTTTTATGTGGGAAAGAACATGGTATAAAAGATTCAAGAGTAGTTGCTCTAAGTGAAATATATAAGCTTGATAAATCAATTCAAGAGATAGTACATTTAGAGCAAGGTAAGAGTGCTTACAGGAATAATAAAAAAAGCAAATGGATCATTAATTAAATTTAGGAGTGTGATTATATGACTGCTGAAGCATTATTAAATGATTTATATGAAAAATATGGGGATGATTTTAACTGGTATATGCCATCTTTTATAGATAAAACATATATGCAGGAAGCAAAAAAAGAAATAAAGGTTGGGCATTTTCTTTATGGTAAAACATTATATTCTGTATTTAAACGCAAAGATAATAATGATGTAATATTTGTTACAGGCAATAAGGGAAAAGATTTATATATATTAGTGCATTTAATTTATGAAGAAAATAAAGATGCAAATTATCCAAAATACAAATTGTTAAATGATATTTATGAAGTAAAAGAATATTTGATAAAGCAATATGTAAATAAAATTAATTATTAAATTATAATCGTGAAGGAGACAATTATGGGATTATTTGATAAGTTTAAGAAAAAAGAAAACAGTGATTGGGAAAATGCTTATGTAGGGAATCCAAATTTTTATAATGGCAAAGATGGTAAGCCATTTGGTGCATTTGCACTAACAGAAGATACTTTAACTTCTTTTCCTAAAAATCCAAAACTATTGTATAAAGTAGATAATACAGAAGTTGATGAATGGAAACTAATATTCGTAAGTACAACAAATAATGGAATTTTGGGTGATATGGATTATTATGAAGCAATAAATAAACTTATGAAGTTTGTTGTTGATGAAAATGATAACAATATACTAATTAAAGGACTATCACTTGAAGAATTAAATGAAGTGTTGAAATAATTGTAAATTACAATTTAGTAATTACTGCAATAATAATTAGTATAATAATTTTAAGTTATTTATGGATTACATCACAATGTAATATAATTGTTAGAAAATAATTTTTTGGAGTTAGAAGTGGTTTAAATATGAAATATAAAAATGAAATAGTAATTATATCAATAATAACTATATTGATATTATTTTTAAAATTGATAAATGTGTTTCAAATTGAAAATGGCTTAGGATATCCTTTTACTATTGTTTTAATGATAATTTGTTTTAGTCTTGTTACAATATTTATTCAAAAAAATATAGATAAAAATTACAGAATAAATAAATTAAATTATCAAAATTTAAACATTTTAAAATACATATCGTCAATTTTAATTATTGTATTACACTTGCGTCCATTTTTTAACTTTTCAAACGAATTAGATTTAGCATTCAATAATATCATTACAAGAATATGTGTTCCTATATTTTTTATCATAACGGGCTATTTTGTTGCCAAAAAAGAGAAAGAAAATAAAAATTATATAAAAGAATACATAAAGAAAACAATACCATTATATTTTGCTTGGAGTTTGTTGTACATACCTGTAATAATAGGTACAATAATTCAATATTTGCCAATCATAAATGAGTATATATCAAAAATCAATATTACTTTACCTTTACTAATTATTCTATCAATAATATTACTACCTATTATAGTGTTGACTGCTTTATGCTATACAGGAGTTTATTATCATTTATGGTATTTTCCTGCAATAATATTTTCTTTGATTGTTTTAAAAAAATGGAAACAAAAATTTAATATAAAATATTTATTAATAATTTCCTTTATATTATTATTGTTTGGAGCGACAGAAACTTATTATGGAGTTTTACCGTTA
>HF992477.1 GCA_000433455.1 Mycoplasma sp. CAG:877
TGAACCAGTTGACAGTATTAAATATACCAACTATTACTTACTTTGTCAACTAAATTTGTGAATTTTTTTATTTTTTTTCTGTTTTTATTGCATTTAGTTCATTTATTTTGTTTTCAGTCCAAATATTTAATTGTTTTTTTAAATTTGTGAATCCATGTGGACTTTCTTTTATTTTCGTTTTATCTATTTTTGAGTTTCTATATTCTATATTTTTAATACTTAATCTAACATGATGTTCTTTTTCATTTTCCTCCAAAACAATGGCTTGTATTGTTTCACCAACATTTATATAATCATGAATATTTCTTACATAGTTGTCAGTTATTTCAGATATATGAATTAAACCACTGTAGTAATCATCGAGACTTACAAATATTCCATATTTTTCTATTCCAGTTACACACCCGGTTACCTTTTCTCCTACTTGATATTTTTTCATTTGATACTCCCTCTGTATTGATTATATCATTTTTTACATTTTATAACAAGAAACTTTCTTTACTTCCAACTCTTTAAATAGTATAATGTTCTTGGTGAATAATATGAATAATGATATAGAATTACGTATTAAAGCAATTATTGATAAGGTTAGACCGTTTTTGATTAGTGATGGTGGTAACCTTGAATTCGTTAAGTATGAGGATAACATTGTATATGTAAAGTTAACAGGAGCTTGTCAAGACTGCCCGATGCTTGATGTTACTTTGAAAGATGGAATCGAAGAATTGATAATTAATGAAATACCAGAAGTAAAAGAAGTTAAAAACATAGATTGATTTATAACCAGTCTATGTTTTTTATTTCGGTGTGCTTTGATATAATTCTATAAATTTCTTTTAAGTATTCTTCATATTCTTTTGATCTTTTAACTACTTCTACAAGTTCTTTTTCATTTTCAAAATCATTAATAACTTTATCATATATATCAAAGTACATACTTGGGTATAGCATTCTTCCATATAACAACTTATATCCAGTTTCTGTACAATTATAAGATAAAATTATATTCTCTATGTTTTGACTGAGATATTTTTGATTTAGAAAGAGATATTTTAAAGTCTCACTTAGACCTCTTTCTTTGTAATCTATTACATAATTTAAGGGATTGTGATATTCTCTTTCAATTATTCGCTTGGGATACAATCCCCTTTTTTCTTGAACTTTTAAGTTACTTGGAATACTAGCTATATAACTTATGGCATTTTCTGCTAGACCTATATAGTAATTTATACTTTCATCTATTACTTTATGTTTTCCTTTTATGTGTTCATATTGATACTCATAATAGTCATTTTTTCTTGTCCATAACTCATACCAATCACTTCTATCTAAATAATACTTTTTAGTATTATCTAGCCTTATTTGATTTTTATTTTGAGATATTTTGGGATTTATATCATTTATTTTGAGCAAAACAAATAAAAAATCTTGATACATTGTAAAAATACTTCCATCTTTATTAAGAACAAATTTATAAAAGAATGGGATATCTTTTGTTATTTCGTATAGCTCTAAAGTTTCTTTTTCATTATATATACGGCATATTATATATAAATCATTATTATGTTTTATATATTTTCTTCTTTCTTGTCTAATAATACTTATATTTTCAAATCCGTAATAATACATTATTGTATTTTTCATCTTACCAACTCATTTAATATTATGCAAAAAAAAACAAATAATTATTTTTATTTGTTTTTTTATCCAATTATTGCTAACATTTCATTTATTGTTTGCTTATATTCTTCTTGCATTGATGAATATTCTTTTCCTTGTTCAAGATATTCTTGACTCTCAGCTGCATACTTTTTAGCTTCTGCTTCACTTTGTTTCTTTTCTTCTTCTAGTCTTCTATTATGTTCTTCTAGTTTTTTCATTGTTTCAACTAATTTTTCTTGAACCATTTCTGCTTCTTTCTTTTCAGCATCTGCTTTAGCTTTAGCCATTTCAGCATCTGCTTTAGCTTTCTCTGCACTCTTCTTTGCTCTTTCTAGTTCTTCTTTTAATTGATTAGCTTTTGTTAGACTATCTTTTAAGTGAGCAACTTCAACCTTTGTCTCATTTGATTGTGCTTTTTCTTCAATAGGAGTTGAAGCAACACTATTATCAATAGTTTTAGGTTCAGTTGGTATATTATGAGGTAAATTTTCAATCTTGATTTGTGGGATTGTAAATTTAAATTTTTCTCTTGGTTGTTGTTCTACTAGTATTTCACTTACTGGTTTTATTTCCTCTTTTGGCTCAATAGTATTTTCTGGTTGTTTATCTAAGTTAAGCTCATCATTATACTTATTTATTTTTGCATTTGTCGAACCATTTTTACTTACTTTTATACTTTCAACAGTAGGAGTTACTATTTCCTCATTTTTAGGCTCTGTTACTACCGGTTTAGCAACTGGCACTTCTTGAACAGGTAGTTCTACAGGTAATTCTTTTTTAGCTTCTACTTCTTGACATGCTTTTTTACTATTTTCTAGCATATTACTTTTCATTGTATCTTTAATTTTCAAAGCTCTTCTTCCAACAAACTGAGGTAATAAAGTACCAGCTATTTTCAATATATATACTTGATCTTTTAATTTTTCTTGTTGACTTTCTTTCTTTTCATAAGTTCTATTTTTAATATGAACTACTATATTTTCTGGAGCAATAGTTTGCTTTGCTGCAGTTTCTGGTAAATTTGAAAATTTAGGGGACATTTTTTCTTTTGTTTCTATGCAAAAACTATCATACTTTTCCCAAATTCTTAAGTATGATTCATGTTTAAACTTTATTTTTTTAGAATCTTCTGTTTCTTTTACTAAATTAGTGTTAAGAATTGAAAACTCTATATTACTCAATACAGACATTTTTGTTCCTCCTATTCAGTCTTTGATAGTTCTCTCAAAACATCTTTTATTTTGTTCCATTCATTTTCATTTTCAACGCCTACTAATTTAGGTTCATCACCAGAACGATCTATATTTGAAACATATACTGTTACATTTCCATTTTCATCTTTTTCATTTTTTGTATATACAACATATTCCTTATTGTTATCTTTAAATTCAAATGCTAGTATTACCTCTACATCTTCTATAGCTCCGTCATTTGAAACAATTGACATTACTTTCTTTTCATTTTGTTTGTCTACCATATCAATAGCCTCCCATCTTATTCTTATATATTCTATTTTATCATATTTTTATGCAATTACAAGCACTTTACTTAACTTTTTTTAAGAGAAATGTATTGGCACCGTAACTGCAATAGTTTTTTTTGTATGAATCTAAATCTTTAATATTGTTGATTTTATTTACTTTTTTGTTGTCAGCATCATTGAAGCCTTTTAATCTTACCTTTTCATAAGAGATATCTCCAAATATGTAATCATAGTTGTCAAAATAATCTGTAATCCTATCACGAATATCATCAATATTTAAACAGTTTCCTACGTTTTCTATGACTTCATATTCTTGACCGTTTATTTCTATCTTTTTCATATTGCACCTCTATGTTATTATAGCATGGATAAATAATACAGGCAA
This sequence comes from Mycoplasma sp. CAG:877, assembly GCA_000433455.1. Lineage (GTDB taxonomy): Bacteria > Bacillota_I > Bacilli_A > RF39 > UBA660 > CAG-877. The sequence goes on from HF992477.1 coordinate 3,531, forward strand.
ATTACTCTTTATTGTTTAAAGATTTTTATTCTATTGGAACTGTATTTATATTTGAATTTTTTTCGATCGTTCCAAAATAATAGTTTGGTATTTCTCCTTGAATAATTTTTAAAGTTAGGGGTGCTGTAAGATTAAGAGTTTCTTTTTTCGACATAGCAGGCATTATAATTTGTTCTTCCACTACTACATTAACGTTTATTTCAACTACTAAATAATTAATTCCATACTCTCTTACTTTAGTATTTAGACTTGATTCTACTTGACCAAGAAAAGCCATTTTTATAGGGATTGATGGACCAACATTTACGAAAAGAGCGTTTTTTCGAAGAGAACCCATTGGTACTTTACAGACTATGCCGTTTTTGGTAAAGCTTTCCATTTTGAAACCAGATGATATTGGCATATTTGCAATTTGACCATCTTCTAAATTTAATAACTTTTCTTGAATTTTTCGATTAATACTAGAAAGAATACTATTTACTTTTTTAGTATCATAATCTAACATTTCTATTTTGCCATCAGCATTTTTACTAAGGTTAAATAAATCGTCTGTTATGCCCTCCTCTACTATATCGTTTACTGAGGTATTTACTATATTACTGGCAAAGCGTTTGGCCTCAACATTTACATATCTAGCTAGAATGGGACTTAACCTTTTTCCTAGAATAGACAATAAAAAAACAGAAATGATTGTTGTAGATACTAATATTATGAATAAGAGTCTTGTTTTACTCATGATAACTTATTTTCACTAAAATTACATCTTCCCCTATTTTAGTTATATCTTTCCAATTTATTTCTGTATCATTTTCTCTATTTAGTGAGAAAAAAGTTTTATTAGCTTCAATTACTAATGATTCAATAGTTCCATCTGTTGTTACATTAGCATCAATAATATTGCCTATGTTTTTTCCATCGTTTACACTAACAATACTTTTGGTTTGTAAATCTGATAAGCGCATAACGATCACCTGCTCACTTAATTATATTAGTTTTTTATTATTAATATGAGTTACTTTAGTACTTTTTTTAATTGTTTTATGGCTCTTTTTTCTAATCTTGATACTTGAGCTTGACTTATTCCTATTTCATCGGCTATTTCCATTTGTGTTTTACCAATAATGAACCTTTTATCTAGGATTTGTTTTTCACGTTCTTCTAAGGTGTTCATGGCCTCTTCTATTGCTATATGATTAGAGAAGTCTTTACTTGAGGTACTTTTATCTTCTATTTGGTCACATAAATATATTGTATCTCCACCATCGTTATATACTGGTTCAAACATACTTACTGGTTCTTTTAGGGAGTCTAGGGCATTTACTATTTCACATTCACTTAGATCTAACTCTTTAGCAATATATTCAATACTTGCCTCTTCTCCATTTTCTTGAAGATATTTTTCTTTAAGTCTTAGAGTTTTATAGGCAATATCTTTCAGGGAACGACTTACTCGTATTGAATTGTTATCTCTTATATATCTACGTACTTCACCTAAAATCATTGGTACGGCGTAGGTTGAAAATTTTACTTCGTGTGATAGATCAAAATTATCAATTGCTTTTAATAAACCTATACAACCAATTTGAAATAAATCGTCTAAGTTGTCGTAACGATTATTAAATTTTTTTAGTATTGAGAGAACTAATTTTAAATTTCCTTGAACAAGTAAATTTCTCGCATATTCATCGTTTTCTTTTACTCTTTCAAATAATTTTCTCATCTCTTCATTTGTTAAAACTTCTAATTCATTAGTATTAATTCCTGTTATTTCTACTTTATATCTTGACATTAAAAAGCTCCTTTCTATTTAATTGTGATAGAAAAGAGCTTTTTTTATTCAAATATTAATAATGTTCTAGGAAACTTTCTTTTTTATTATCTTTTTTTATTGCTAGTACGGTATCGACGTTGACGTTTTCAGCTGATTTAAAAATATTATAAGGAATGTTTTTGTTTTTGGACTCTAAATCTTTTATTAAGTGTTTTATTTCAAGACGTTTTGAGTCTTTCTTTGTTTCTTTAGCAGTAAATTTACAGGCACAATTAATAAACTGTAAATCATTGTATTTTGCCCAACTAATTATATCTTCTTCTCTTACTAGATATAAGGGTCTTATTAATTCCATATTTTCAAAGTTGGTACTTTTTAGTTTAGGCATCATTCCTTTGTACTCTCCGCCATATAAAATTGATAGCATTATGGTTTCAATGACATCATCAAAGTGATGACCTAAAGCTATTTTATTACAACCTAATTCTTGGGCTCTAGAATATAAGAATCCACGGCGCATTCTAGCACAAAGATAGCAAGGTGAATCACTAGCTAGTTTGTCTGTTACGTCAAAAATATTGGAGTCATATATTGAAATTGGAATACCAAGTGTATTAGCATTTTCAATTATTTTCTCTCTATTTTCCTTGTTGTAACCAGGATCCATTACAATATATTCGATAGAAAATTTAACTTTACCATGTTTTTGAAGTTCTTCTAAGCATTTAGCAAGTAGATTGGAGTCTTTACCTCCTGATATGCATACTGCAACTTTGTCATTTTCTTGGATGAGTTCATAATCACGGATGGCTTTCATAAAGGGACGCCAAATCTGTTTTCGATACTTAGTTATAATACTTCTTTCTATTTCTTCTTTTTGTTTCATATGTTTCACCATCTACTCTATTTATCTTTCTAGATAATCGGCACCTTTATGTGGTTCTTCTCTTAATAAATCATTGTAGTCTTGTTGACGTAGAGCTTCATAGATTACAATTGCGACACTGTTTGAGACATTTAGTGCTCTTACTTTGTCAGTCATTGGAATACGCATACAATGATCTAAGTCCTCTTTTAATATTTCAACAGGGATACCAGTTGATTCTTTACCAAAAATAAAATATAAATTATCATTGTTTTTATTACTGTAGTCAAAACTTGTATGAGGCTTTCTTCCATATCTAGTGAAATAATAATATGTTCCAGGATTTTTACTTTTAAAGTCTTCGAAGTTTTCATAGATTTCATACTCTAATTTATCAATGTAATTAACTCCAGATCTTTTTAGATGGGCATCATCTAATACAAATCCTAGTGGTTTTATTAGGTGTAATTTTGTATTTGTTGCGACACAAGTTCGCATGATATTACCAGTGTTTTGTGGAATTTCTGGTTCAAATAGTACTATGTTATTCATAATTTTCTCCTAGCTAAAAGGAGATTACTCTCCTATTTTATTTATTTCTATAAATTGTTTTGTTTTTGATATTGTTAATTCTTCATCAGTAGTTCCTTGTAATATACTAACTATTTTTCCATCTTCAAAGATGACTATAGCTGGATAGTTAGTAGTTAAGGCTATTTTGAAATTGTATTTAGTATTGAAGTTGTTTACAAAAGTATCTTGATCAACATTACTTAGATTTAAATATACAATTTCATCTTGTAGATTTTTTCTTTTGATTAATTTAATAAAGTCCTTTTCAAAATTACGACAATTTTGGTTGCTGGCAGTACACATGTATACTTTAGCAGATTGATTTTCTAAAATATAATGTTCAAAGTCTTCACTTGTTATTTCTGATAATGTTCCTCTTATGACAGGTATTTCTTTTTTGCCTTCATTATAAACACTGTAGCAATTACATAAGTATATAGTTAGACCTATTGTTGCTAAAAATATTAGTGCAATTATTAAATAATTTTTTAAAGGTATATTTTTTTCTTTCATTAAATCACTCCTAATATTATTTTATCATATTTAAATTTTTTTTTATAGATTTTTTTAGCTTGTTTTTTGTACAATAATTTTCATTATTTAGTACTTAGAATTTTTGATATTTCTTTAGATGTTTCTTTATAAAAGTCATAACGTATAGTTACTTTATCTTTTAGAAGTTTATTATTAATAGATTCTTTTAGTTTGTAATTTAAAATATGGGTGTTCTCTTCATCATAATAAACTGGAAAATGTCTATTTTTTATATCGTATAATTCATAATTATAATCGTCTTCTTTAATGTTTAGGACGTTATCTTTTATAATCATATTTTCTATTAAACCATAATTTAGGATTTCGATGTTTGGATAAGTATTAAACTTTTCTTTATAACTATTTATAAACTCAAGCATTTCATTTTCAGTTAATTCTACAGATAGAGTTATGCTAGTAAGACCTAGGCTATATAGAAAATAAGCTGTATATATATTGTAAACATTAAGACCATAGTCCCCTATTATACTGTGATATTTGTTGAACGCAAAATAGTCTGATACGATGTTTTTAGCTTCTAGATTTTTTGATATGTTTCTAGTACATCTTGGTGGTTTATAATATAGTTCTATATCATTTTTATAAGTTTCATATAATTTTTTATTTGAAGTGTAAATACGAGATATTTTATTATTTTTGCAAGCAAGTAATTGTTCTTCAGTAAAGACTGTTGCTGTTTTTCCAAGTGATGGATTTATATTTATTTCTTGGAAATTAATACTGTTTTTTATAAATTTTACTTTATGATTTTCTCTTTTTTCTTGTAATTTATCTAGGGCATTACGTCTTAATTCATTTAATTCTTTTATTGGAATAAAAATAGACGGAGATGAATTAATTGTTATATTTTCACAGTAAAAAGGAGTTTGACCAGTCTTTTGAAGTTGTTCTTTGATTCTTTCATTTGTAAGTGGTTGGTTTTTTGATCTTTCAATAGTATTTCCAGTTACAGAAACTACATTTATTGTATCAGATACTTCTATTTCAAGAGGAGTTCCAACTATAGCTTTTACAGAGATGGTGATAGGAACTTTTCTTGTTGGAAGAATTTTTAAATCTTGATTTATTTTATAGTCTATTGTTTTACATACTGTGTCATTTTTTTGTAAATCGATCTTATTATCTACGTAACAAATATCATTTGCTGAATTAGTTAGTTTCATATTTTTATCATATAAATAATTTACTATTAAACCTTTATTGGACTCTAGGAAACGAATACCATCTTCTTGATTTAAGGGACTAGTTAGTTTTATTTTTATTTTATTATTTTTTATTTCTATTACTTTACCAATTTCTAATCCTATGTGATTAGGACTATCATTATTCATTAGTTCTTTTGGTGTACAATTGAATAAATGACCGGTTGTAAAACCTCTATTGAATAATGTCTTTAACTTTTTATTTTCCTCTTTTAGATCGATATTATCGTAGTTATCAATTAGGTTTCTATAAAATCTTGTTATAAAGCCTACATATTCTGGACTTTTCATACGACCTTCTATTTTGAAACAATTAATATTGCTAGCTAGAAGATCTTTAAAGTTATACGAGGTGTTTAGTTCTTTTGTACTTAGTAAATACTTGTTACTTATTATGGTTTTTCCATTATGTTCTAGGCTATAAGGAAGGCGACAACTACCAGCACATTCTCCTCTATTGCCTGAACGATTACCAATTTGACTACTCATTAGACAACAACCAGAATAGCAGATACAAAGGGCACCATGAACAAATACTTCAGTTTCGATTGGAACATCAATTGAATTTATTTCATCAAGAGACATTTCTCTAGAGAAGACAACTCTTTTTACACCTAATGAATAGAAAAACTCGGCAGTATCTTTTGAAGAAGTATTGGCTTGAGTAGAAGCATGAACTTCTAGATTGGGATACATTTTTCTTACTAGGCAAAGCATTCCAAAATCTTGAATTAGAACAGCATCTATGCCATTTTTATGAAGAAATTCTATTTGAGTTAGAAAGTCTTCTACTTCATTATCCTTTACAAGAGTATTCATAGTAGCATAAAGTTTTACCCCATAAAGATGACATAGTTTAATAGCTTCTATTACTTCATCGTTAGTAAAGTTACTAGCAAATTTTCTAGCTCCAAAATTTTTACAACCTATATATATTGCGTCTGCTCCATTAAAAACTGCTTGTTTTAGACATTCCATATTACCAGCTGGAGCAAGTAATTCATGTTTTATCATAGTTACACCTCAATTTACTAGTAAATTATATCACATTTTATAAGATATTGAATTAATTATTTTTAGACTATTTTTATTGATATATTGATTTAAGTATTTATCATATATTTAAATATGAATAATGACAAAATTAAAGAGTTGACATTTGAAAATTATATTTGGGGAATTTATATTGTTGTTGCTATTGTTAATATATATGGTGATGAATTAATAAAAAAATCTATAATAGAAAAAGATTTTCAGGCTAATAAAGAAGCTATGAAAATATTTAAGAGTATTTTAATTATTAATATTATTATATATTTTTACTTTTTATGGAGAAATTATAGAGATTTTAAAAAGTATGAGAATGATAAAAAGTATTTAGTTAGATT
>HF992478.1 GCA_000433455.1 Mycoplasma sp. CAG:877
TTGCCAAGAATTTTTTTTGTGTAAAAAAAGCTACTACTACCCAAATAATAGTAGTTTTTTTTATCCAAAAACTCCTATTCCTTCTCATACTACATATACTTGAATAGGTGATATCATGTTAAAAAGAAAAATAAAATCAATAATAATTATAACTATAATTGTCCTATTATCATCACTTGACTTAATATCTGCAAAAACTCTTCCTTTACTAGGTATCGTTATAACAATAGACCCTGGTCATGGTGGAAGGGACCCAGGTACTATGTATAACTCAATCAAAGAAAAAGACCTAAATCTAGAAATATCAAAAGCCTTAGAAAAAGAACTGACTAAAAATGGAGCAATTGTCTATATGATTAGAACTTCAGACATTGATTTGTCGTCAATCTATGACTCTAAAAAGAAAAGAGGAGACTTATATAGACGTCTTTTAAAAATAAAAGAAAACAAAAGTGATCTATATCTGTCTATACACATAAACTGGTACAAAAGCTCTGCTCATAAAGGTGCTGAAGTTTTGTATAATTCCATTAATAAAAATAACAAACTCCTAGCTGAAGCCATAATGTATGAATTTAAAACTAATCAGAAAAGTAAAAGAGAAATAAAAAAGACCAATTTATATATGTATAAAAACATAACTACACCAGGTGTCTTAATAGAAACAGGCTATCTATCTAATCCAACAGAACGACGTCTATTACAATCTGAAAGCTATCAAAAAGAATTAGCTAAGTCTATAACAAATGGTGTAAAAAATTACTTAAAAGCAATAAATGAAGAATCTAACTTAAATACCAATTTATCTTTTTAATATAATCTTCCAATCTATTAAAATATAAAATAATAAAAATAAATATCTCTTTTCGATATAAAAGAATTTTTATCTATTGTAAAACCCTAGAAAAAAAGCTATAATTATCATAGAATAGAATAATAAAGGGTGATTTCTAGTGATAGTTAGACTAATTAAGAAAACTAAAATATACAACTTTACATTGCCAACTAAAATAGCTGGAAACTACTGGATAACTGATAATGACTATTTAGGAAATACTAGAAATCTAATTAATGTCGAAGAATTTGATGGTCATTGGAAAATTAAAAGTGACTTTGAAACTAAAATAATGTTAGGAGAAAATGAAATAGAGTCAGCTATATTAAGTGAATATAGCCTTTTCTTCTTAAAAATAAATACTGATAATGAATATGTAATTTTATACTGTTCACCATCTATAGAACCAAATATTAATAGATTGCAAATTAGAGGAGACTGTGAAATAACTATAGGTAATGATCCTCAAGCAACTATTTGCTATAATTACCCACTGGTTTCAAGACAACAAGCTAGACTGATTTATAATAAAGGAATTTGGGTAGTACAAGATTTAAATAGTAAATATGGAACTTATGCCAACAATGTAGCAATATCTTCTAAACAATTAGAGTATGGTGACATAGTTTTTATAATGGGTCTAAAAATAATAGTCTTAAAAGATTCTCTTATTATTAACAGAATAAGTAATATTGTAAATTATGATCAAAGACTATTAGAACCAGCTCATCCATGGATTCAAAATCAAACAGAAATGGATAATCCAGATGAAGAAAATGTTGAATTTTATAAAGAGGATGATTATTTTTATCGTGCTCCAAGATTCAAAACAAAAATAGAACCAATCAATGTTACTATTGATAGTCCTCCAGGAAAGCAAGAGGAAGATAAGACTCCTTTAATTTATACAGTAGGTCCAATGTTAACAATGTCAATGATGTCAGCAACCACTGGTATAACAGCTTTACAAGGTTTAGCAGATGGTTCAAAAGATTTTAAAGCAGTCGCTCCATCATTAATAACAGCAGGTGTAATGTTATCTACTATGATTTTATGGCCAAGTCTAACAAAGCTGTATCAAAAGAAACAAAATCGTAAAAAAGAACAGCTGCGTCAAGAAATGTACACAAAATACGTAGAATCAAAACGCACAGAAATTCAAAATGCTATGAAAGTTCAGCGTCAAATACTAATTGATAACTATCTTCCTTTACAAGAAACGAAAGAAATAATTTATGGCAAAAAGAGAAATTTATGGGAAAGAGAAATTGATCAATCTGACTTTCTAGATTTACGTCTTGGAATTGGTACAACTGAACTAGCTGGTTCAATTGGTTTTCCACAAGAACATTTCTCTATAGATTCTGATAATTTATTACAAGAAGTATACAAACTAGGTGCTGAATCAAGAATGCTTGAAAATGTACCAATATCCACATCTTTTGTGGAAAAAAATATTACTGCAATTATTGGTAATGCCGAAATAAAACAATCATTTATTGAAGGCTTAATTTTACAAATGATTACTTATCATAGTTATGAAGACTTAAAAATAGTTCTTCTAACAAATGAAAAGAACTCAAGTAAATGGGAATATTTAAAAATATGCCCACATTGTTGGAGTAATGATCGAACAATTAGATACTATGCCACTAATCTAGATGAAGCTAAAGAAATTTCCCTTGTTCTAGAACAAGAAATTCAAGCAAGAAAGTACAAAGATGTTAATGGTACTAGAGAATTAAATAGTGCTGACTATAAAAAATATAAACCATATTATGTAATTATAACTGATGACTATAAAACAGTTCGTGATGTGGAACTTTTAAAAGATGTTGCTGAAATGCAAATAAATGTTGGCTTCAGTCTAATTGTTATAAGTACAAGATTAGTAAACTTACCAAACGAATGTAAAACATTTATCAGTGTTGGTGATAAGAAGTCTGGAATTTTTGAAAATGAATTAGTATCTAACAAGCAAAAAGAATTTGATGCTGATGTTGATCCAACTCTAAATATGTATGATTGTTGTAAACGTCTAGCCAATATCCCAATAGATATTGCTAAAGCCAATCAAACACTACCACTAAGTCTAACATTCTTAGAAATGTACAATGTTGGTATGGTAGAACAATTAAATGTCCTAAATCGCTGGAAATCAAATGATCCTACCAAGACTCTTCAAACAGCAGTTGGTGTAGATAAATCCGGTGAATTATTTAAACTAGACTTACATGAAAAAGCTCATGGACCACATGGTCTAATTGCTGGTATGACTGGTTCTGGTAAATCAGAATTCATTATTACTTATATTTTATCAATGGCTCTAAACTACCATCCATACGAAGTATCATTCGTTCTTATCGACTATAAAGGTGGAGGTCTAGCAGGCGTTTTTCAAAATAAAGAAACTGGTATGAAACTACCTCATCTAGCTGGAACAATCACCAACTTAGATACAGTTGAAATGAATAGGTCTTTAGCATCTATCCAAAGTGAACTTCGTAAACGTCAAAGAATGTTTAATGAAGCTAGAGACAAACTAGATGAAAGTACAATTGATATTTATAAGTATCAAGCTCTTTACAGAAAAGGTTTAGTAGAACGCCCAATATCTCATTTATTCATTATTTCTGATGAGTTTGCCGAGTTAAAAGATCAAAGACCTGAGTTCATGGAACAATTAATTTCAACTGCTCGTATCGGTCGTTCTCTAGGAGTCCATCTTATTCTAGCAACGCAAAAACCAGCAGGAGTAGTTAATGATCAAATCTGGTCAAACTCAAAATTCCGTGTCTGCTTAAAAGTACAAGATAAATCTGATAGTATGGATATGATTAAATGTCCTGATGCTGCCTCTTTAAAGAATGCTGGTCGTTTCTTCTTACAAGTAGGATATAATGAACTATTTGCTGAAGGTCAAGCTGCTTGGGCAGGAGCTCAATACTATCCAGCTGAAAAGAGAAAGAAAAAAGTCGATCAAAGTATCACCTTCATTGATGATACTGGTAATACCATAAAAAGTCTTGATAATAAACAAAATGAAGTTCAAGTAGCCTCTAAAGGTGAAGAAATTACTAATATAATTAAATATATAGTAGAAGAAGCTCGCCAAGAATCAGTTTCTATTCCACAACTATGGCTAGATAGAATTCCAAATTATATTTATGTTGAAGATTTAAAACTAAAGTATTCTTATCAAATAAAAAACAATAATATTAACCCAATTATTGGTGAATATGATGATCCAGATAATCAAAGACAAAACGTTTTAACTCTACCATTGTCCTCAGAAGGAAACGCTATTGTCTTTGGTTCAGCTGGTTCTGGAAAAGAATTAATGCTATCTACTATTATCTATTCAGCAATTACAACTCATGATTCAAGTGAAGTTAACTTCTATTTATTAGACTTTGGTGCTGAAACATTAACTATGTTTAGAAATGCTCCTCATGTAGGAGAAGTATTATTATCATCTGACTCTGAAAAAATTTCTAACTTATTTAAAATGATTCTTCAAATAATGGATGAAAGAAAGAAAATATTTGTTGACTACAATGGTTCATATGATTTCTATATTAATCATGGTGGTAAACAGTTACCATTAATGGTAATAGTTATAAATAATATTGAAGGTTTCTTAGAAATATATCCTGATTATGAAGAAGTTCTAGGTCAAATTACAAGAGAATGTCTAAAGTATGGAATTGTTTTCGTACTAAGTACAAATGGTCCAAATACTATTAGATATCGTCTACGTCAAAACTTCTCTCAAAATGTTGTTCTTCAATTTAATGATCCATCAGACTACTCAAGTGTATTACCTGGCGTACGTAAAAAAGAACCATCAAAAGGTTTTGGACGTGGTTTAATAAACTTAGATGGAATTTATGAGTTTCAAACAGCTTATCCATTTAAAGAAGAAAAAATGGTTGACTATGTAAAAGTTATTTGCAATAAACTAAATCAAATTTGTGAATACAAAGCTAAGAAAATACCAATATTACCTGAAACTGTTAAAGTTGATGATATAATTTCTTCTCTACGTGGCGTATTATCAATACCAGTTGGTATTGAAAAAGAAACTCTAGAAATTTCTACAATCTCTTTAAAAAATCCAATCTACAATATTACTGGTGAAGATATAACATCACTTCAACCATTTATAACAGGTCTAACTAAAATGATAACTAAAATTCAAAATAGTAAATGTGTTTTACTAGATACTCTAAGTATCCTAAGTGATAATCCACCTGCAGATGTTGAATATGATAGTGGAAACTGTATAGTTGGAATAGATAAAGTAATGGAGCTAATCTCTGAAAAGCAAACATCTTCAGATGAAAATCCAGCAGTAATTATGATAACGGGCATAAGTACTTTACTAGCTAAACTAGATGCTGTTAAAAAAGGTAGTTTTACAACTGCTATCTCAGAAGCTTCAAAATTATCAACTGTTAAATTTATCTTTATAGAAACTATTGATAATATTAAATCTCTAAATTACGAAGCTTGGTATAAAGCTAATACTGATTTATCTGAAGGTATCTGGGCAGGAAACGGTCTAGGTAACCAATTCACTTTAAAAGTAACAACAAATTCTCGTCAATTAAGAACAGAACTAGAGCCAAACTTTGGTTATACTATTGCTAAAGGTAAAGCAACTGTTGTTAAATTATTAGAAGAAGAGTAGGAGGTAATTATGAATAGAAATAAAATATTAATATGTTTATATGTTCCTCTAATTGAAAAGTCTTATGACCTATTCATTCCTATTAATAAAAAGATTGGTACTATAAAAAAACTAATAGAAGAGGGACTAAGTGAAATAACAGAAAATGACTACATCATAAGTCCTGAAACTAATTTCTATAGTAAAGATACTGGTCAAGTATATGATGTGAATCAAACAGTAAAGGATACAGATTTAAAAAATGGTTCAAGAATAATTCTTGTATAGGAGGTACTTATGTCTGAATATGAACAATATGTAGACTCTATCAATAAAATATATGGCTATCTAGAAGTTATGAAAACAGTCTGGACAGATCAAGATAATATAAGTTATTTAGAAAATCTAGAAACTTATAAACAAGTTGTAATCAACAATGCTAATTTATTTGATCCAAATAAAAGAGTCCAACAAGGAATGGAGGAATTAGGTAATGACTAATGAATCTATCGGTGTAGATCAAATTGCTAACGAGCTAAGAAAAAATGCCAACATAGTTAGAAATTTGATTCAAGGAAAAGATGCTCCTCAGTTAACAGAATTTGTTGATGCAGTTGACGACTATGCAAAATATATTGATAGTATCCTAGAATTAGAAGATGCCGCTAATAGAGCTCTTCAAGGATTAATAGATTTAAAAAAATAGAGCTTTCACTACGAAAGCTCTTTTATATACTTATTTAATGTAACTTTAGGAAAATAATATTTTAAAATATTTGCATAATCACATCCATTTTTCGCAATCTCATTAGCACCAAATATACTAAGTCCCAAAAAGTCTCCATAACCTCTACTAATGAACCTAATATAGTCCTTATTAACAATAATATTAATTGCCCTAGACTTTAAATTAAGTAATTTAACAATATCTTTTCCAATATAAATACTATCATCAATTCTTAACTTATTAATAAGACCATTACTATCTACATCAATTGCTTCTATATTACTTTCTTCACCAATATTACTTCTTAATATCTTACTAATATTTAAAAAGTTATAATCTCTAATATTAACATAATTAGGAGAAGCCATATCCCAAGTACTAGAAACACTAGTCAAATACGGATATTTTTCATCATCTAATGTCTTACCATAATTAGAATAATGAATAAAAGGCAAAATATAATACTGGTTATATGTCAAAAATAAACAATCAGTATCATCAACTACATCTTTTAGTAATTTCTCATTCTCATCATAATTACTAAACCAAGAAAGTTTATAATAGGATAATGGTCTATAATTAACAAAGTCATTAAAAGCCATAATAGATCTTTTTTCACTCATCTCTTTAAAAGCATAAGTCCTATACAACACACATAAAGCTTTTAAAGTCTCCCTCTCTAATCCATTATAATAAATACCAGCTAAACACCCCATCAAATACTCTTTTAAACTAACTTCTATAGTAGCCATATTTTCTAATTTTATAGTAACCATATAATAATCATTAGCATAATATAAATTTTCTTTTAAAACCTCAATCTCAGTATTATTTCTACTTATATCCAAACTCTTAACAACAATACCATCTATAACTAAATAGACTTTACTCCCATTATAATTAATTCCATTATTTAAAACAAAATTCCTAGTTCTCCTAGTAAGTTCCTTATCAGAAGAATTAAATCCTATCTCTTTAGAAAATTCATAATTCATAGTTAAATATAAGTATAAAATATCTTCATTTCCATTATTCCTAACTTCATATTTATAAAACATATTATCACCTAAAATTAGTATGTAATTAATACGTCTAAATATACAAAAAAGAACTTAAAATTCAAAATATTTAAGTTCTTTTTTCTTATTACAATCAATTCCTGTAACATAACTAATATTAGTAAATACTTTATCTAATTCTATATCTTTACCTTCCAAGTAATCAAAACTAGCACATATCATTACTTTCGCAAGTTTAAGTGCTTTTAAATATAAATCTAAAAAACTCTCTGTACTAGTCATACTATAAGTAGTTGGATTTCTCCATAGTTTATGATTTTCATTTAAGTAGTTATGTCTATCTTCTAATGGATAATGATAACTAATAGCTTCAAATCTAAATGTCCTTCTACTAGTAAATGTATCAACTAACATATAAAAGAATTTTTTTACTCCAACTGGATCATATCTAAATACTCTAATTGCTCTTTTCATCTGTTTAAGTGACTTATAATATATCTTATCCATATTTTTAATATTAAAAGTCTCCTCAAATGTTTTATTTATAGTATCTCCAAGCCCATTAGAAAATCTCTTTGTATCAAAACTAAATCTATCTATTCTAAATCTATATGGATTAATATCTTCTCTTCTTTTAATCATATCATTATCTAAAAAAGTCTCCATAAATGTATGTACATTATTATATTTATAAGTACTTTTCTTCTTCTTATCAAAACATCCTGTCTTATAAAATATATATGGATGTATAGTTGAATCTAATACATAGTGACAAATAGAACCAACTAGAAAAGAATCTACATCACTATCTTTATCATATCCATTTTCTTTTATATAATTTATCAAATTAATAAAAAATTCCTGTGTCTGATTCTCATGAAAATACTTTTGAAATTTTCTTATTTTTTTTCCTGGTAACAAACTAAAAAGATTATAAAACATTAATGAATCAGTACTTTGACCAAACATTTTTAATCTGTTAATATCTAATCTCTTTTTTATTGTACTAGGTAATATATCATAAACATCCTGTGCAAAATAACTATGTACAACAGTTGCTGGCATAACTGAACCCTCCTAAACATATAAAATATTATATAACTTCCCTGATAAAACTCGTAATTATTATATCATAATTTTTGAAATTTTCATATTTTTACCATACTTTCTAAAGAATGTTATGATATAATTTATACTAGGTGAGATTATGTTAGAGAAACAGTTTAAAACATTAGATGAACAAATAGAAATCTTTAAGCATAAAGGATTAGTCATTAAAGATGAAAAATATGCTAAAGAAGTTTTATTACGCGAAAACTATTTCTTTTTAAATGGTTATCGTCATCTATTTTATAAGTCAGAAACGGAAAAAGCATTTATTCCAGGTACAACATTTGAAGAACTTTATAGCATGTTCTTATTTGATCGATCTTTTAGAAATGTCTTATTTAAATATCTTTTAGTAATTGAAAACAACTTAAAGTCTATAACTTCATACCAATTATCTAAAAAGTATGGTTATAAAGAAAAAGATTATTTAAAGGTCAAGAATTTTACCCAGATTCCTGAACGTCAAAGACAAGTAAATGATTTAATCAAAAAAATGAAACGTCAAATAAGAATAAATGGTTCACAACATACTGCAACATCTCATTATGTATCTCATTATGGTTATATACCTTTATGGATATTAGTAAAAGTATTATCATTTGGAGTAGTTAGTGAAATGGTATCAATCTTAAAACCTGAAGATCAAAAAGACATAAGTAATATTTATGGTATAGCAACTGATGATTTCATAAATTATTTACCAATTCTAGCTAATTATAGAAATCTTTGTGCACATGAAGATATCTTATATGAAAATAGAACTCAAAAAGAAATATCTGATACTATTTACCACAAGATATTAAATATACCAAGAGATGAAGAAGGATACATATATGGTAAAAATGATTTATTTGCTTTAATAATTATTATGAAACAAATGCTTTTAAAAGAAGAGTTTAAAAATATGACTTTTGAATTAGATAATATTGTTCAAACTCTTAATTATAATCTAACCAGTATAAAAATAGATAAAGTATTAAATCAGATGGGATTTCCATTAAATTGGGAAGAACTATCTAAAATAGAAAGGCCAATAAATGATGAAGAATAAAGAAAATATAAAATTAGTACCTTTAATTATCTTTTCTTTTGTAATTGGAGGAATAGTTACTTTATCCATGTTAAAATGGACACCTATCCTAGATCAAATAATTGGTAGCAGAAATACAGTTATAACAAAAAATGGTACACAAGTATATGAAAAAGGTTCACTAGCAGCCTCTGTTGAAAAAATATATGATGCAGTAGTTGTAGTTCAAGGCTATTCTAATAATCAGTTAGCATCAACTGGTACAGGTTTTGTTTATAAAACTGATGATAAGTATGGTTATATCCTAACTAATCAACATGTTATTAGTACTCTAAGTAAAATTACAGTACTATTTACTAATGACAAAGAAGTAGAAACAACAGTCCTAGGTAGTGATGAATATCTAGATTTAGCTGTTCTACGAGTACCTAAAGAAGAAGTACTTATGGTTGCTACTATCGGTAGTAGTGAAAAAGTAAGTTTAGGAGATTCAGTATTTACAGTTGGTTCACCACTAGGTGCTGACTATCGTGGTAGTGTAACTTCTGGAGTTTTATCTGGAAAAGACAGAATGGTATCCGTAACAGTTTCTAATTCTAGAAGTAGTGACTGGGTAATGAGAGTATTACAAATAGATGCTTCTATTAACCCTGGTAACTCTGGAGGACCATTATTAAATGTAAACGGAGAAGTAATTGGTATTTGTTCAATGAAATTAGTTGATGATGAAATTGAAGGTATGGGATTTGCTATTCCAATAGAGTATGCTATGAACCATGCTGATTCCCTAGAAAAAGGCAAAGCTATAAAATGGCCAGTTCTAGGTATAAGAATGGCTAATATTACAGATACTGCAACCCTAAGACAATATGGAATATCGATAAGTAGTGATGTAACATCAGGAACAGTAGTAGTAGAAGCTGTAAAAGATTCATCAGCTGACAAAGCCGGTATTACAAAAGGAGATATAATTACTAAAGTAGATGGTAATAAAGTAAAAGATTATGCTTATCTAAGATATGAATTATATCAACATCAAGCAGGAGATACTATAGAAATAACATACCTAAGAAATGGTAAAGAACATACTACAAAAGTAACATTAGGAAGTAATTAAAGGTAAAAATAAAAACCTAAAGAATAGAGAAATCTATTCTTTTTATATTGAAATTTTCTTAGTAATTTTCTTAATCAATTAATAAGTAATATAAAAAAATAAATGTAGAAATTATATAAATAAAAAGGAAATAAAGATGAATGAAAGATAAATATAAATACAGGAATAATATAAATAAAAAGATAAACAAGAACAAATAAAGATATTATATAAGTAAAATATAAATATAGTTATAAAATACAACTTATTCATATCATATCCTGCTTCTAAGCCCCAAAAAATATAAAAATGTATAATTATACAAAAATAAAAAACCTGCCTCAGCAGGTCTAAAATTACTCATTAATCTTCTTTCTTTTAATAGTAACAGATATAATCATAATACCAAATAGTCCAACAATACCACCAAATATATAAGGTACAGCCGAACTAAATTTACCAGTATCAGGAATTTTTATATCATTCTCCATAACTACTGGAACAATCTTAGAATTATCAACTGTAAAATCAATACATGTAGTATTTAAAACATAACCATTAGGAGCTTGCGTCTCACAAAGTGAATAAGTACCATCCTCTAAAGAAATATAATGTGGAGTAGTAGTAGATACCCATTCCCATTTCTTAGTAGTATCAGCTTTATTTGTAATAACTAAAATAGCTCCAGCTAATTCACTCTTTGTAGTAGCATCAATCTTACTAATTTTAACAAAGTTTCCTAAAGATAGACTAACTAAAACTCTATTTATAGGAGTATATCCTAAAGAAACATTAGAAAATACTTGTTTCTTATTAGTATTAACAATAGTTTCTCCTGCAGTCTTAGTAACATAATACTCATATCCCTTACCAGCAAGGAAAGTTCCGTATACATTAACTTTTACTGTAGTTAAATCCATTGTACTAACATCATCTTTTAATGGAACAACTATTTTAAATGAACCAGTCATAACAGAAGTATTACTAACTCTAGAATTATTTTGATCAACTATATAAACTCCATAGTTATTAGGATCTTCTATTTCTACTGTATAGTATAAATAATTACTTTTATTTGTATTAGGTAGTGGAGTAATAGCCTCAGTTGTAAATAAATTACCAGTAGAATTAATTGTAAAAGAAAGTTTATCACTACTTAATGGTGCCATAGTAGAAGTCTCTACTGTAGTAGCACTATTAGCATTATTAACTAACTCTAATATATAATTAAGATAATTATAACCAGATTTACTAGCAGCAGCACTAATTATATTTCTAACATCAGTAGGAGTAATTACATTAGTAGTATCTTGAATATAAAAACTACAAGCATTCAAGTTCTTAGTATTAGTCTCCATACAATAAGTATTAGTAAATTTAGCACTATTTTCATAAATATATAACCATAAAGCAAGCTGAGTAATATATTGTTTTACATTATTATCTGAAACAGCTCCATACTTATTAGCAGTAAATACTGTATTAGTAGTATTAGTTGAACTATATCCATGATTAATAATATATAAAATTCCTAAATCACTAATATCACTTGGATTAGTATCATGTAATTCAAAAACTTCATCTGTCTCTGGCACTTTCATATTCTTCATAAACTCATATAATGGTGTATCACTATTACTAATTTTATAATCAGTTGCTGTATTAAAATTATGTAAATAACTGGCATAAGTAGTATCACTTGCTAAAGCTTTTGAAATATAATTACTGTAATTAGTAGATCCAACTGTAAAATTAGAATTAAAGTCAGTTTTAGGAATACCTGTCTCATCTAATCCAACTGGTACTGCATAACTTCTACCAAAGAAACTAAAAGCTGTATACAAAATAGAAAATGTAGAAATCATTACTATAAATAAATATCCTTGTACTTTAAGTACTTTTTTAAAGTCCACTATCATATCACCTCTCTATTATGACTTAATTATAACACTTCTCTTAAAAAATATATATAACATATTTTTCTTTTCTAAAATGGATGTTATAATACTATTGAGGGATGAGGTATGACTATGATAATAAATAAAAAAATATTTATAAATAATTATAATGATTACAGTCTAATTTCATCTATTATTAATTAGGAAAGGGAATATTACATTCTCTTTTTATTGTTTTTTAGGAGGTAAAAATGGAAATTATAACAAACAATTTACGTTTACTTGTAATGGATAACTTTGAAGAGTTTGGAAAAAAAGTAGATGGACATTTAAAATTAATGCGTGGAGTAACTGATCCTAATGCTACTTTTATTGTTCCAACTAGACTTACTAGATTTGCATCTGGTGAAGGTAAGGGTGAGATTTTAGAAAGTATTCGTGGCAAGGAAACTTATATTTTAACTGATGTTATGAATCATAGTTGTACTTACGAAATGCATGGTTATTTAAATCATAAAAGTCCAGATGACCACTACCAAGATTTAAAAAGAGTAATTTCTGCTATGGATGGAGCTGAAGACAAACTAACTGTAATAATGCCTTTTATTTATGAAGGTCGCCAACATAAAAGAAAGGGTAGGGAGTCTAAAGATTGTTCCCTAATGCTTCAAGAATTAGAATCACTAGGAGTAGATTCTTTTATAACTTTTGATGCTCACGATCCAAGTATTAGAAACTCTCTACATAGTTGTTCTTTTGATTCTATTTATCCAACTTATAGTATTTTAAAAGAGTTTATTGAAAATGAACCAATTGAATTAGATAATTTCTTAGTAGCAAGTCCTGATATGGGTGCTATAGAAAGAGCAAAATGTTATGCTGAAATGCTTAATACTCCATTTGGTTTTTGCTACAAAAGAAGAGACATGACTAGAGTAGTAAATGGAAAGAACCCTATAATTGCCCATGAGTATTTAGGAACATCTGTTGAAGGAAAAAATGTCATAGTAGTAGATGACATGATAGCATCTGGCCAATCTATGTTAGAAGTAGCTGAACAATTAAAAGAACGTGGAGCAGCTAATATCTATTTAATTGCTTCATTTGCTCTATTTAGTGATGGACAAAAGAGTATAGATGCTTTTAATGAAGCTTATCAAAACGGTGTATTTAAAAGATGCTACACAAGTAATTTGTGCTACATACCAGAAGAGGCTAGAAAACAAGAATGGTTAAAAACTGGTGATAATTCTAAATACGTTGCTAAATTAATTGATACCCTAAATAAGCATGAGTCTATAAGTCCTCTTTTAGATAGTAAGAGTAAAATATTGACAAAAGTACGTGATTTAAGAGGTACAAAAGACTAATTATGTTATAATGATAAGGTAGGAGGAATGATATATGTCAAGAACAGTAGGAACTGTAGTAAGAGGTATAAGAACACCAATTATTAAAGATGGGGATGACTTAAAACAAATCGTAATAGATTCTGTTTTAAATGCTAGTAAAGAGGAAAATTTTACATTTAATGATCGTGATATTATTGCTATAACAGAAGCTGTTTTAGGAATAAGTACAGGTAATTATGCAACAATAGATGATATTGCTACAGATGTAAAAAATAAATTTAATGGAAATCATATAGGTATAGTATTTCCAATTTTAAGTAGAAACAGATTTGCTGTTTGCTTAAGAGCTTTTGCAAGAGCAATGGATAAAATAACTATGTTACTTAGTTATCCATCAGATGAGGTTGGAAATGATATTTTAGATAAAGAAAAATTGGAAAAATCTGGAATAAATCCATATTCTGATGTTATAAGTGAAAAAGAATATACTGAGAAGTTTGGTGACTTTAAACATATATTTACTGGTGTAAATATGGTTGATTTTTATCGTGACGTAGCAAACTCTGAAAATTGCGAAATAGAATTTGTATTTAGTAATCAACCAGAAGAAATATTAAAATATACAGACGAAGTATTAGCTTGTGATATTCATACAAGAACAAAGACTAAAGAAAAATTAAAAAGAGCTGGTGGAAAAACAGTTCTTGGAATGGATGATATATTAACTACTAGTATAAATGGTTCTGGTTATAATAGTAAATATGGTCTATTGGGTTCTAACCGAGCAACAGAAGAAAAAGTAAAACTATTCCCTGAAGCAGGAGAAGAATTAGTATATGGAATACAAGATGAGTTAAAGAAAATAACTGGTAAAACTATTGAAGTAATGATTTATGGAGATGGAGCTTTTAAAGATCCTGTAGGAAAAATCTGGGAATTAGCTGATCCAGTAGTTAGTCCATTCTATACAAAAGGTCTAGAAGGAAGTCCAAATGAATTAAAATTAAAGTATTTATCTGATAATAAATATAGTAATTTAAAAGGTGAAGAGTTACAAGCTGCTATTAGAAAAGAAATAGAAGAAAAAGATAAAAACTTAAAAGGTAAAATTGAAACTCAAGGAACTACTCCAAGAAGATATACGGATTTAATAGGTTCATTATGTGACTTAACATCTGGTTCTGGAGATAAAGGAACACCAGTTGTATTTATTCAAGGATACTTCGATAATTATGCAAACTAAAAAAGTAGGAGAAATCCTACTTTTATTTTTTTATATAAAACAAAAAACATAGTCCTGACAAACTATGCTTTTGAGTTTAAATGGAAAACCACTAAAGGAAACAAGCCACAGTTTTACATTTTCATAAGCAACCATTAGTTACTTATGAAACACCGATAAAACAACTCAACCCCAAAACCTTAATATAGTCAGTACTAAGGTGTGGTTACCTATCAAATACGAGTGACTTTCTCGTTACACGTGTACACTTAGACCTTGATAGGATAGCAATAAGCTAAACAAATCACTACTCCAACAACAATATCACAAAAATGATATCTGATAAACCAACCCAGCGATAATACCAAATAGATAATCCCAATGATTAAGCATTTAAATACCACGCCTGTCAATTATTACCATATCTAAGATGTATATATCTTAGCATAGTTAAAAATAAAAAGCAATAGGTTTCTTGAAAAAAATGACGTTTTTTTTGTAAGCTGTTTGTATACCTAATAATATCAACAAAAAATAAAATATGATATAATGAAATTGGTGATGATAATGTCGAAATATAGAAAAGAGGATACTACTGAATTGGGTGGCTATATAGTTCTTGGTGTCATAGTAGGATTCTTTATTTTGATCTTTAAGTTTGTAAAGCTTGTATTTGGAAAAATTACTAAAATTATAAAGGAAGATAAACAAAAGGAAAGACAGACGTTGAAAGAAAAAGAATTAGTAAATAAACAAGATAAATATATAGAAAAATCTGTTGAAGATGAAAGGCTAGATAATTTAAATAATCTTATTCAAGAAGCAGAAGAAATATATGATGATGCATTAATTAATGATGTTGATGTTAATATAGATAGTGAATATATGACACTATTTAATATTAAGAGTGACTTAGAAGATGAAAATATAATTGATATTTCAGATGAGCAAGTCGAAGAATTAGAAGATGAAGTATCTGAAATTATAAATATTATAACTGAAAAAGTAGAACAAGCAAAAGAAGAGAAAGAAGCTGGTCTAAGAGTAGCATCAGTATTGCTAGCAGAAAAGTATCTATTTAATGATAATGATGACGACATAGATGATTAATTAAAAAGTTGGTGTATTTATATGAAAAGAAAAACCATTGTTATTGAATCAAAAGAAGATTATACAAAATTTATAAAAAGAATAATTTTATATAAAAGTATCTTATACATTAATACGGAGTTTCAAGTAAAAGGATGCCAAGTAAATGATAAGATTCAGCAAATAATAAAAGGATTAAATATAAAAAATAGATGCAAAAGAATTACTTATGTATATGATACAGCTTGTAATATTATAGATAGTAATACTAAAGGTCTAAATATATGTGGGTTTAAGAATAACAAATGCTACATTCAACAAAAACAAAATAATGGTAAATGTAATGGATGTTGTAGATTATGCAAGTATCAAAATAGTAATGGCTGTCCTACTAAGAATTTAGCTTGTAAGTTGTTTAACTGTTCAGAAGTAAAAAAGAGATATAAGACGGTTGAATATAAAGATCTAGCTATATTAAAACTTCTATCTCTAAAAAATAGATTAATAGTAAAATCAGATTATTTTGCTACAAGAGCGGATGTATTAAAAGATTTATATGCCTTTACATTAACATATTCAATATTAAGAGTTATATCTAGGAACATAAGAAACTTTATTAGCACAACTAAAAACAGTAACCAAGATAGTATAAATACATAGAATACTACAGGTGATAAATATGTATAATAGAGCTACTAAAAAAGTTGTTATAGATGCTGGTCATGGTGGTGCTGATCCAGGAGCTGTTTCTGGTAATTTAAAAGAAAAAGATCTAAATTTAGAAGCTGCTCAATATATGTATAAACGATTACAAGAACTAGGTATACCATCCACAATAGTTAGAAATACGGATGAAACATTAGAAAGAAAAGAACGAATCAATAGAATAATGAATGCCTATGGTAATAGTCCAGACGTAATAATGATATCTAATCACATAAATGCAGGAGGTGGCGAGTTTACTTACCATTACATAATTTGATTGGGTATTAAGACGGTTGTATTTAAACGATTAAGTTAAATATTATAAATTATCTAGAAAGATATTAAATGTTGTGAAAATAGTGTTTATTTAAGGAATAAATGCTATTTTTTGCTTTTTAACTAAAAAAATAGTAAATTATCTTGGAGATACTGAAAAAAACGCCGAAATATGATAATATATATTTATAAGGATAAGCAGTATTTAATCTTTTTAAGATGGATCCTGCTTATTTTTTTGAGTAAAGGAAGTGTACATATGAAGAATATTTTAAGTGTTAATTGTAATAAAGCTTTAACTTTTTTCTTAAATAAGGCAAATTATTTTAATCTTGATTTACCTCCATATTTTGATTTTCAAAAAATCATTGATAAAACTTATTCAAAAATCAAGAATAAACAATTAAGTGATGTTTGCAATAAAAATAGTAAAAATAAACCTGATTATCCTAAAAATTATGAAGGCGTTAATTATAAACTAATAAATAATAAAAATGGTAAATATGATTGGAGACCATTTGAAATTATCCATCCAGTATTGTATGTTGATTTAGTTCAATATATATGTAATGAAGATAATTGGAGTATAATAAAAAAAAGATTCAAAGAATTTTCAAATAACGAAAAAATAGTATGTTGTAGTATACCATTATATTATTTAAACAAAAAAAACACAATTTTAAATTGGTGGAGTAAGTTTGAACAAAAATCTATTTCTAATAGTTTAAAATATAAATATATGGCATGTACAGATATTAGTAATTGCTATTCTTCTATATATACTCATTCAATATCGTGGGCAATACATACAAAGGAAGTTTCAAAAAAAGAACGAGATGAAAAAATGATAGGAAATGTCATTGATCAAAAATTACAAAATATGAATTATGGTCAAACAAATGGTATACCACAAGGTAGTACTTTAATGGATTTAATTGCTGAGATGGTTTTAGGTTATGCAGATGAATTATTATCTAGTAAATTAGAAGAAGAAAATGTTGATAATTATCAAATACTAAGATATAGAGATGACTATAAAATATTTGCTGATGATTTAACTACCATAGAAAAAATATTAAAAATGCTAACAGAAATTTTAGGAGAATTAAATTTAAAGCTTAACAGTAATAAGACTTACATAACAGATGATATAGTAAATGGAAGTATAAAGAAGGATAAAATTTATAGATTACAAAATCCTATAAACAAAAGTTTAAATAAGCAAAAAAAACTGTTATTAATATATAATTTTAGTCTAGAATATCCAAATAGTGGTAGTTTGAAAGTTCTACTAACAGATTTATATCGAGAAGAGTTTTTAAATTCTAATAGAAGACCAAATAGTTATGAACAGATAATAAGCATTATTATTGAAATAATGTTTAGAAACCAATCTACATATGGAATTTGTATAGCGATAATCAGTGAAATATTTAAATTTTTGGGTAAAAATGCTAGAGAAAAATATGTAGATTTAATATTAAAAAAATTCAATAATACTCCAAATTCTAGTTATTTGGAAATATCATTGCAGAGATTAACTATAATTGATAATAGATGTAAAAAATACAACAGCTTAATATGCCAAAAGCTTTATAATAAAAATAAAATATGGAATTCTGACTGGATGAATTTTGAATTGGATGAATCACTTATTATAGATGAAAATATAATTAATGATTTGACAATAAATATATCAGAGGAGGAAGCTGATAAGTTTTCCGTTTCTCATTACAATAATTAATTTAGGAGGAATATTATGATTTATATTACAGGAGATATTCATAGAGATTTTTCTCGAATTTATAAGTTGAAAAAAGATAGTGATAATATGTTGATAGTATTAGGAGATGTCGGAATTAATTATTATTTAAATGAAGAAGATAAAAATTGCAAAGAATACTTAAAAAAACTTAAATTAAAATTATTTTGTGTAAGAGGAAATCATGAAGAGAGACCTGAAAACATAGCTACTTATAAAGAAGTTGAAATGTTTTGTGGAAAAGTATTTATTGAAGAAGAATATCCAAATTTAATATTTGCAAAAGATGGAGAAGTTTATAATATCGATGGTAAAAAGATTTTAGTAATTGGTGGAGCATATTCAGTAGATAAAGAGTATAGGTTACTACATGGATATAAGTGGTTTAAAGAAGAACAGTTAACTAAGGAAGAAATGGATACTATTTTAGATAAAGTTAAAAGTAAACATTTTGATATAGTTCTTACACATACTTGCCCATATAAATATGAACCTAGAGAAGTTTTTATGCAAGGGTTGGATCAATCAAAGGTAGACAAATCCATGGAACACTTTTTAGATGAAATAGAAGAAAAAATTAGTTATGACAAATGGTATTGTGGACACTACCATACAGAAAAACAAGTTGACAAATTAGAGTTTATGTTTGGTAGAATTAAGATATTTAATAAAGATGAATTTGTTCCTAAATATAATGAAAATGGATATGAAATAATAAGAGATTATTGTAAACAAGACGATATTAATAAAGATGGTAAAGTATGGTGCTCTAAATGTAATTCTACTGATATAGTTATGCAAAAAGGTAATGGAGAAAGTATTTATGGCATAGATGAAATAGCTATAATATGTAATAATTGTAAAAAAGTATACGGATTTAGTGATGTTAAATATAAACATACTTGTCCTAAAGAATTATGAAACTAGAGTTGATAAAAATCACTCTTTTTAAATGATATTTATTGAATAAAAGTTAAATATATTGTATAATAATATTAACAAACATGCTAATATGCATATATGTTAATATTATGGAGGTTGTTATGGCTAAAATTAATTTGGGAAATTTTATTATTAAAAAAAGAAAAAAAATAAATTTGTCTTCGAGACAATTGGCTTTAGCATGTGATGTAACACCACCATATATGAGTGATATAGAAAAAAATAAGAGAATACCATCTTTTGATTTGTTAACAAGGTTGACTAAAGAGCTAAAATTGGAAGAACAAGAAATTTATCAACTGTTTGATTTAGCTGTAGGCGATAGCAAGGGTAAAGTATCATATGATATTGCAGAATATATAATGAGCAATGATGAATTAAGACAGTGTATTAGATTTGCAATAAAAAATAAAGATGATGTTGTATGGAAAAATTTATTAAATGAAATTAATCAGGAGGGTCAATTATGAAAAAATATACTTATATGGATTTATTTGCAGGAGCAGGTGGTATGTCGTTGGGTTTCGATAATGCGGGATTTAAAAATCTTTTAGCTGTTGAATTTAACAAAGATTTTGCAGAAACTTATAAGAAAAATTTCCCTAGACATAATTTGATAGTAGATGATATAAAAAATGTAACTGAAAAACAAATTTATGATATAATTAAAAATGAGAAAGTAGATGTTATAATAGGTGGCCCACCTTGCCAAGGATTTTCGATTGCTGGAAACATTGGCCGAAATTTTATTGATGATGATAGAAATAGATTATTTAAAGAGTTTGTAAGATTCGTAAAAATTATTAAACCTAAGGTGTTTGTTTTAGAAAATGTTGCAGCAATGGAAAGACATAACAAAGGGAAAACTATAAAAGAGATAGTTTCATCTTTTAAAGAAATTGGTTATGACATAAAATATAAGGTTCTTAATGCAGTAAATTATGGAGTGCCACAAGAAAGAAGAAGAATCTTTATTGTTGGCACACTGGGAGAAAATAATTTTGAATATCCACATGAAATTAATAAAATTGTCACTGTAAAAGATGCTATAGATGATCTACCAAAATTGAAAAATGGGGAAACAAGTGAAATCCCAAATCATACTGCAATGAAACATTCTGCTCAAATGTTAGAAAAAATGAGTTATGTTTCAGATGGAGGTAATAGAAATGATATACCAGAAGATTTGCGACCAAAGTCAGGAGATAGTAGGAAATATATAAGATATAACAGCAAAAAGCCATCTTTTTGTGTTACTGGTGATATGAGAAAAATTTTTCATTATAGTCAAAATAGAGCTTTAACATGTAGAGAATTAGCTAGACTACAAACTTTTCCTGATTCATTTGTTTTTTTAGGTAATACTGGTAAAGTTCAGCAACAAATTGGTAATGCTGTTCCAGTGCTATTGGCTAACAAAATTGCCTTACAAGTAAAAGAGGTGTTAGATAATGGGTAAGTATCCAAAGATTAATTATATTGGTAATAAAAATAAATTGACTGATTGGATAGTGGATAACTTTCCATATAATAAAGGTACTGTTTTAGATCTTTTTTGCGGTGGCTGTTCAGTATCTTATGCTTTGAAGGAAAACGGTTATAAGGTTTATTCAAATGATGCATTATTTTCGAATTATGTTTTAGCAAAAGCTATTATAGAAAATAATAATGTTACTTTAGACAAGAAAGATTTTGAATTCAACATTTCTAAAAAAGAAATNGAATTTAACATTTCTAAAAAAGAAATTTCAAAAAAATATAAAGAAATTAGTTTTTTAGAAAATAGATTATATTTTCCAAATGAAGTTGAAGAATTAGCTGAGTTAGTATGCAAATCAAATCAATTAAAAGATTACAAAAAATATTTATTCTTATCTTTGATACGAAGATCAATGATTAGAAAAATCCCTTATTCAAGAATGAATGTTCCGTGGAATCAAATTGTTAAATTAAGAGATGAAGACTATAGCTATGCTAAATATAAGAGGCGAAGAGCATATCATAATTTACCTTTTATTAATCATATTTATGACAACTTAGATAATTATAACAATTCTGTTTTTGATAATAATCAAAATAATATGGCTTTTAATTATGACGCTTTTAAAATGATAGATAATTTATCTGAAAAAGTTGATGTTATTTATATGGATCCACCATATCCAGCAACTATGAATAAGTATGGAGACTTTTATGGATTGTATGATAATATTTTTAATAAAGAAATTAAATATACTAATTTTTCTGAAAATAATAGGTTTCTTGAAAATTTAGAAAAATTAATTATAAAATGTTTGCCTAAAACAAAATATATTGTAATCAGTGAAAATAATAAAACTAAGCCAACAATTTCTGAAATTAGTACTATGCTAAGCAAATATGGTAAAGTTGAAAAAAAAGAAAAAAAACATCAATATAAAGTTACTAATAAAGAAAATAAAAATGAAACTATTGAAGTATTAATTATCTTGAAAGTTAAAGAAAACAAGTGAACATAAATTTAATCACTTGTTTTTTTATCAAATTCTTCTTTATAAATTTTATCAACTTCAGCTTTGCTTTTAAGTACTTTATTACGGAATTTTTCTCTATGCCATTTTAAATATTTTAATCTTTCTGGATTTAGTAACTTCTTGTCCAATTTAAAATTACTAATCCAGTATAATATATCACTATCATAAATTTCATAGTCGTTAACTAATACATTTCCGTCATCATCAAACGAAATATCATATTTGTCAAAATATGCATCAACTTGTGATGATAGTAAAAGACCGTTATTGTAGTCGTATGCTTCATCGATTTTACCTTCTTCTAAGCAAACACCAGAATCTTTAATGTGAGAATGAACAAGACCTTTAAAAGGTGTTTTTTGTATATAACAAATTTTTTTGCCATACAACCTTATTGATTCATTATCTAAATCATTCTTATATATTCCATATAAAATTGGATCTCTTTTCGTATCAATTACTACTTCATTAGGATTTATAAACCATACCCCGTCATCTTTAGTAGCTCTTATGTTTGGCATGAGATTTAAAAAGTATATTAAATAATTTAATTGATTATATTTTTTGTCGTCAAATTTTATTGTTTTAGCATATTGGTACTGTTCTTCCAATTCATCTTTTGTTAAATATCCTTTAGTAATAGTTTCTATTGGTGTAACCATTAATGCAACTATATCTAAAAAAGACAATTTTTTATCTGGATGATATACTAATGTTTTTAATAAAAAATCTATCTCTTTTCTATTAGTAAAATCTTTACTGTAAGATGAACAAAAACTTGAACTAGTATAAAATATTTCGGAGAATATGTTTTTTCTCTGTACATCATCGTCGGTTGACAAAAATTTTCTTGCTAGTTTGTGATATCCATTGTAAAAAGGTTTTACAAAGCCAAGCTTTATAAATTGATTAATTGACTTTCTTGTTGATGCCTGGTCTTTTTTTTGATAAACATTATTTATTCGTTGT
The DNA here is from genome assembly GCA_000433455.1 of Mycoplasma sp. CAG:877. Classification (GTDB taxonomy): domain Bacteria; phylum Bacillota_I; class Bacilli_A; order RF39; family UBA660; genus CAG-877. Next base: position 23,218 of record HF992478.1, read on the forward strand.
TGTAATTCTTTGTTTAATGATGGATGCTTACAGTTTTCTTTAAGTATATCCATATTTTCATCAATAAAATCCAAAATTATTCTAAGAGTATTTCTAAATCTTAAATCAAAAATATCAATATACTCTAAAGTAAATTGCCAATATTTATCATACTGTTGATTTTCAATTTTCTTTTTTGAATAAAAAACTTTGCTCATAATACTACACCTCTGTAATTATTATAACATGTTTATTTAATTTTTAATAAAATGCAATTATAAA
>HF992479.1:0-22668 GCA_000433455.1 Mycoplasma sp. CAG:877
TTTGATTTTAAATTATTCAATTCTTTTTCGATGGCATTGACCATTTTTTGAAGCATTTCTATTTCTGTTTTTTTATTGTTTTCTCCACTGGTTTCACGTTCTTGTTGAACTTGTTTATAAAAAGCATTTGTACATAGTACTTGGGCAGTTAACATGAGCCAGTTACCTAAGGCATTTTGTTCGTTGGCAGTTAAATCATCTATTAATAAATATCCTACTATGATAGCACTAGCTGTAAAAGTTTTGGGTGAAACATTTGGTATTAAATTCATTCTACCACCTACAAAATTATATTATTATTAGTATTAGAATATATTTTAATATGGAAAATAAAAGTGAAATATTAAAAGAAATTGAAATAGAAAATTATATTTGGATAGTATATTTAGGACTTATTATTTTTTCTTTTTGGTCTAATAATGAGGAGAGAAAATATATTATTTTTGGTGATATAAGTGCTAAAGAAAATTACCGAAAGTCTTTAGTTTTAGTTTTTTCTATTGCGAGTATTATATACTTTTATTTTTTTTATTCTAGTTATCGTTCATATAAAAATTTGGATAAGAATGATACTGAGAGTAAAAAGTACTTTACAGTTATTAATTTAATTGCTACGACATTAGTTTTAATAGCTGGTATTTTATTTTTATTTATTGCGATTGAAGATGAAGAGTTAGAAACAGAAATTTCATTTTAAAAAAGAAAAAAGTCCGGTTTGGACTTATTCGTAATTATCAGCTTTTACTTCCATGAAGCTTTGTGGATGAGCACATACTGGACAAGTTGCTAGAGCTTCTGTTCCTTCATAAACATAACCACAGTTTCTACATACCCAGATTTTAGTTCCATCCTTTTTAAATACTCTATCATCTTCAATATTTTGTAGTAATTTTAAATATCTTTTTTCATGTTCTTTTTCGATCTCACCTACTTTTTCAAATAAGAATGCAAGTCTTGTAAAGCCTTCTTCTTTAGCTGTTTCAGCAAATTCTTTATACATTTCTGTCCATTCATAGTTTTCACCATTAGCGGCATCTTTTAGGTTTTCTTCAGTTGATGGGATTGCTCCACCATGTAATTCTTTAAACCATAATTTTGCATGTTCTTTTTCGTTATTGGCAGTTTCTTCAAAAATAGCAGCAAGTTGTTCATAGCCATCTTTTTTAGCTTTACTTGCATAATATGTGTATTTGTTTCTAGCTTGACTTTCTCCAGCAAATGCTGTCATTAAATTCTTTTCAGTTTTACTTCCTTTTAGTTCCATTATTTTTACCTCACTTTTTTTATTTTGATAATAATTTTTTACATTCCTTACATAGACCTTCAAGAGTTATGTTGGCACTTTCAACAAGAATAGAATTATCAGTAGATACTTTAGAAATAAATTCATCTTCGTTAGTATCAAAAATATCAATAATCTTATTACAATTTTTACAAATTAAATGAATATGTTTTTTAGGATTGCCATCATAATGAAAGTTTCCAGCAGTATCAACAATCTTTTCAATTGTATTAGACTGGGCTAAGTCATTAACATTTCTGTATACTGTAGCTTGGCCTATTTTAGGATACTTTTGTGATACTTTTTCATAAAGTTCGGACATAGTTGGATGAGTTCGATCATTACGTAGAGTATCTAAAATTATTTGTTTTTGTATTGTATTTCTCTTTTTCATATAAATTCCTTATTGATAATTATTATCAATTATAATTATAGCATTATAAAAACTTTTGTCAATAGTAAATGATATTTGCACTATTTATTTTTTGTATCATAAATTACTATAGGTGAAAAGTATGAAAAATAAACATCCTTTCTTTTGTAATTGTTATTCGTACAAACAAAAAAGAAAAAGTAATATCTTGTACTTGGTTGGTGTTATAGTTGTTTTTATAATACTTTTTTATCAGATGTTACTTTTACTTTTTATTACAACAAGACTTAATGTTGTTATTTTACTGTTTGAATTTTTACTACTCTGTTTCTTGATTTTCTTTGTTTTCTTTTGATACTAGTTTACTACCCTTTTCAATATATTCGATTAGATCGGTTACAATTATGGTGTTATTGTAATGATTATTTGTAAAAGTTATTTTCCAAGGTTTAGCTATTAATGAGAAAAATAATAGTTCTTCATCATAGGTATATTTGTACTTTTTTTGATAAAGATTATAGAGACTTTTAAATTCTAAATCTTGATATTCATTCTTAAAAAAAGTAATTAAGTCATAGATGGGATAACCTCGTTTAGCTTTATTCCAGTTTATAAGATAAGCATTATCTTTGGATAATAGGAAATGTTCAGTTGAGATGTTGTTATGTAATAAGACTTGTCGTTCCCTGGTTTGTTTAAGTTTTTCATTGTACCATTGTTCTAGTGCTTCTCTAGAAAATGAAATAGCGTTATATATATTAGTTATATTTCTGATTAATAAATACTCTTCTGGGGACATATAAACTTTATTTTCGATATAGTCTTGGAGATCGTGATAATAATAATCTAAGTATTCTAACTCTTTTAAATTGGACTCATATATTTCTTTAATAGAGTCAAGATTAGTATTTTCATAAACTGTAGTTTTTGTGTGTAAAATACTTAGAATATAGATTAAGTTTAGAGCTTTATCTTCTTTAGACATTTCTGATTCTTCAATATATTCATATATTTCGTATGGATCTTTTGGAGAATTTATTGGTGGAAGATAATTTTCAAAATTCCTATTTTCTAAATAAGTATATATTTTATTATTGTTACTGGTTTTTATTTTTAAAGTATATGTTCCTTTATCAGTATCTATTATTTTTACTTTTTTTAGATATTTAATTTTTTTAGGATTTAATTTATATTTATTTAGTATTTTTTCATCATTAGTCATTTGTAGTGTTTGGAATAATTATTTTACTTCCAATTGTTAAGTTTGATAAATCATTATAGTTTTCTAGTTCTTCTTTGGTAACATGGTATTTTTCTATTAGAGACTGAATAGTTTCTTCTTGACGAAGTATATATACTGAATATGTTGAAAATGTTTCTTCACTACTATCAAGGGATGAGAATAGAGAACCAACATTCTTAGTTGTTTCTTCTTTTTCTGATACTTGAGTAATTTCTACTGTTTGTTCTTGAGTTTTAGAATTTAGAGTTTTATCTATTTTTGGTGTTGGCATTTCAGGGATTTCTTTTTCCTCGTTACTTAAGTTGGCATCACACTCTCTTGTTTCTTTTAAATTAGACATTTTATCATCTTCCTTATTAGGTTTTTCCTCGGTTTTAATAGGTTCAATACTTGGTTGTTCTTGTTCTTCTTTAACTTCTATTATTTCAACGCCTTCTATTTTTAATTCAATGTTGCAAACCATAGTATCATCATTTTCTATTTCATAGTAAAAATCAGATATTGATATTTTTGTTGTTGATAAGTCTAGTTTTTCTGTTAGAGCTATTTCAACAGGAATTGTGTAGTCAAACTTTTCTTCTAGACGAGATGCCTCTGTTAATTTGTAGTTTCCCGTTACTTTAAATTCACCAGCAATATTACTTTCATCTTGGAACTTTAGATTATGATCTAGAGAGATAGCAGTTATTTCACCAATCATGGAAGGAAACTCTAAGTTTTTCTTTAAAGATATTGTTTTTTTCATATTAACCTCCTAAATCATACTATGAAAAAAGAAGAATTAATATTCTTCTTTAGGTTGTACTATTTAAAAAGTTTCTTATATATTTCTATATAATTACTTACAAAGTTAAAAGTAATATCTTTTTTTATATCTTCAGGAATTTCTTCTAAGTCCTTTTCATTTTCTTTTGGTAAGAAAACTGTTTTTATACCAGCTCTATGAGCACCTATTATTTTTTCTTTTAGGCCACCAATTGGTAAGATACGACCACGTAGGGTTATTTCACCAGTCATGGAAATATTGTAGTTTACAGTTTGCTTTTTAAAGATACTAATTAAGGCACTTGTTATAGCGATACCAGCTGATGGACCATCTTTTGAAACAGCACCTTCCGGGAAATGAATATGAATATTATTTTCTTCTAGTAATTTGTAATCAATATTAAACTCTTCGGTGTTGGCTTTAATATAACTTAGAGCTATTTGACAAGATTCTTGCATAACCTCACCTAATGAACCGGTTAAAATTAAATCACCTTTACCTTTAAAAATATTGGCTTCTATTGGTAGGATATCACCACCGAAAATAGTATAGGCCATACCATTTACTACGCCAATTTCATTTTTATTACTATTTTCAGTATAAAAATACTTTTTCTTTCCTAAATAGTTTTCAATATTTTCAGGAGTAATTTTATAAAAAACTGTATTTTTTTCTAATAATATTTCTTTGACAATTTTTCTAAATAATGTAGCAATAATTCGTTCTAGTTCACGTACTCCGGCTTCTTTTGTATAATTTCTAATCATTATCATTATAGCTTCGTCAGTTACTTGAAGTTGTAATGGAGTTAGACCATGTTCTTCTAATTCTTTAGGTATTAGATGACGTTTGGCAATATCTAGTTTTTCATATTCAGTATAACTAGATAAGTTTATTATTTCTAACCTATCACGTAATTCATATGGAATTTGTTCGATGTAGTTAGCTGTTGCGATAAAGAATACTTTTGAAAGATCAAATTCTTCTTCAATATAGTGATCAGAGAACTTTTTATTTTGTTCTGGATCTAGGACTTCTAAGAGACTACTTGCTGGGTCTCCTTTTATGTCTTTAGTCATTTTATCTATTTCATCAATTATAAAGACTGGGTTTGAAGTTCCAGCTCTTCTTATACCTTGAATTATGCGACCAGGATTGGCACCAATATAGGTTCTTCTATGACCGATAATTTCAGCTTCATCATTGATACCACCAACGCTAATCTTAGCAACTTTACGATTTAGACTATTAGCAATACTTATCGCAAGAGAAGTCTTACCTACTCCTGGTGGACCAACTAAACAGATGATTGGACTACGTAAATTATTAGTATTTTGTTTGACTGCTAAATATTCTAAAATTCTTGTTTTTACTTCGTCTAGGGCATAATGAGAACTATCTAGGATAGCTTTTACTTTAGTTAGATCTTCATTATCTTTAGTAGTATTATTCCAAGGAAGATTTAGCATCCAATCTAAGTAATCTCTTATCATACCAAGTTCTGGAGAATTACTATTTATAGCTTCGTAACGGGCAAGTTCACGATTTATCTTTTCTTTTACTTTGGCATTACATTTTAACTTGGCGATTTTTTTCTTTAGACGTACTACTTCATCATCTTTACTGTTTGCTTCACCTAGTTCTTTTTGCATAGCTTTTATTTTAGCACGTAAGAAATATTCTTTTTGAGTTTCACTTAACTCTTTTTCTACTTCAGCTTCGATTTTTTGTTCTAATTTGACAAGTTGTAAATCTTCATTAATGTCTTCTATTAATAATTTGCATCTATCAATAGGATTTACTGTTGTTACATATTTCTTTTTCTTTTTATAGTCGATGTTTAGGAAACTTGCTATTAAATCACAAAGTTCATCTAGACCAGAGACATTATTTATTTGACTCATTACAGCATTACCTATATATGGAACTTTATCGATATAATGTTCAAGATGTTTTATTAAAATATTAATATAATTATCTTCATCTGGATTTGTCATTATAGGTATATCATTATAGTTTGCTTCATAATTTTTATTATCAAAAACGTAGTTAGTTATTTCTACTCTTTTTAGTCCTTCTAAAACAACACGAGTCTTTCCATTTGGAACATTTAATTTTAATTTTATACGTCCTAGGACACCATAATTAGGTAGTGACATAATATCAACATTGGACTCATCAATAGGATTTACAATTAAAATAAGTTCATCATCACAGTCGAATGTTTCACTCATTTGTTTATCAAAATTCTTGTCATACTCAATTCTTACTTCGTTATTTGGAAAGATGACCATATCATTAATAATTAAAACTCTTAACTTTTCCTTTTCCAAGGGATATTCACCTCCAAATTTTTAATACTGCTTTTTATTATATATTAATTTTTAATTTTTTCAAAGAAAATTACGATTATTTTGTAAATTTTTGTAGAAAAGAAAAAAAGTGATTATAATCACCTTTTTACTTGTTTAATTCTTTTAGTAAATCTAGAGTTTTACGCATCTCTAAATCATATTGAATCATATCAATTCCACCAAATTGAGCTAAGAATTGATCTTTTTCCATTTGGTACTTTTTAGCTAATTCTTCTGCTTCTTTTTCAGCTTCTTCAGCAGTTACTTCAATCTTTTCTAGATTCATGATTTCTTCTAACATTAAACGATATAATACGTTTGCGTATGCTTCTTTTTCCATTTGATTCTTTAAATCTTTTTCAGTTGTATTAGTAAATTTATAATATAAGTCAAGTGAAATACCTTGCATCTTCATTTGTTCTTCAAATCTATGTAGTAATCTATCAACTTCTTCGTCAACCATTTCTTCTGGAATGTCAACTTCTACATTTTTAGATACTTCTTCAAGTATTTTATCAATATATTTATTTTCTACGTCAACTTCTTTTTGAGCTGCGATTGATTTTTTAATTTCTTCTTTTAAAGTTTCTTCAGAAGTAACACCTTCCATACCCAAATCTTCAAAGAATTCTTCATCTAATTCTCTTTTTTCTTTAGTTTTGATTTCGTTTACTTTTACTTTGAATACTACTTTTTGTCCTGCTAAATCTTTAGCACCATAGTCTTCTGGGAAAGTTAATTCAATATCTTTTTCTTCTCCAGTTTTCATACCAGCAACTTGTTCTTCAAAACCAGGAATAAATGTATGTGAACCGATTTCTAGAGAATAGTTTTCACCTTTTCCACCATCGAATGCAACACCATCTTTAAATCCTTCAAAATCGATTACAGCGATGTCACCATTTTCAACTTCTCCGTCTTCCTTTGTTACTAATTCAGTATATCTTTCTAATAAATGACCAAGTTCATGCTCGATTTCTTCATCAGTTACTTCTACTTTTTCCGGTTTGATATTTAAACCTTTATATTTTTTTACTTTAACTTCAGGTTTAGTAATGATTTTAAATTCAAATTCAACACCATTTTCATCAATTCCTTTTAAGTCAACAGTTGGTTGTACAACTGGTACTAACTTTGAATCCTCCATTGCTTTTAGATAAGCTTCTTGTAATAATAAATCAGCAGCATCTAAAAATAATGATTCTTTACCAAAATGTTTTTCATAAATATCTCTTGGTACTTTTCCAGTACGGAAACCATCAACTTTAGCAGTCTTTTGTTTCTTTGAAAAAGCTTTATCTAAGGCATTTTTCCATTGTTCACCTTCTATTTTTACAGGTACTGCATGAACATTTTTCTTTGTTTCTTCTTTTTTTGTTTCTTTAGCTTTTACTTCTTTTGCCATATATATCCCTCCAACTTCTAATATTATAACTTATAATTATTTTTTAGACAACTATTTTTTACTAGGAAAAGTGTTATTAGAGGTGCAATTTGACTTTGATATAATTATGTGATAGAATTATTTTAGTTATTAAAACTGTGAGTTAGATTAGTAAATATTTTAGATGTGTTTAGAGAGCAACTAGTTGGTGGAAAGTTGTCACTATAGAATATCGAATGGACTAACGAGTGTCTTTTGGAAATAATAGTATAAAAGACCGGGTATTCTTCCCGTTATAAGTAGAACGTATATGTTAGTATATGAACTATGTTAGGTGGCACAAGACTCTTGTCCTATATTAGGATCTAGAGTCTTTTTTTTAGGAGTTGATTAGATGTTTAAGTATGTAAAACGATGGTGCTTTAATAATTAATTAAGTATAAAATATTAAATATAAATAAGAAATGAGGTATATATATGAAAACTATTTTAACAGGTCTTAGACCTACTGGTAATTTACATTTAGGACATTATTTTGGGGCTGGACAAAATTATGTTAAATTACAAAATGATTATGACTTTTATTTAGAGATTGCTGATGTACAAGCTTTAACTGATAACTTTAATAATCCAGAAAAAGTTAGAAAGAATGTTTATGAGATTACAAAAGATTTATTAGCAATTGGAATGGATCCTGATAAAGCACATATTTTTATTCAATCTAAGATTCCAGAGATTGCTGAACTTACTGTTTACTACTCTAATTTAGTTACGGTTGCTAGACTTGAGAGAAATCCTACAGTTAAGACAGAGATTGCTCAGAAAAAAGAATTGTTTGGTAATGATGGAGAGTCTATTACTTATGGGTTCTTAGGATATCCAGTTTCACAAGCAGCTGATATTACGGCTTTTGATGGAGAAAAGATTCCTGTTGGAGATGATCAGTTACCATTAATTGAACAATGTCGTGAAATAGTACGTAAGTTTAATTCAATTTATGGAGAAACTTTAAAAGAGCCTGAACAAGTATTAAGTAATGTAACAAGAGTTAAGGGACTTGATGGTAATGATAAGATGGGAAAAAGTTTAGGAAATGCCATTTATTTAGTTGATGATGAAGAGACTATTTCTAAAAAAGTTATGGGTGCTGTTACTGATCCTAATAAGATAAAAAAAGATGATCCAGCAGACCCAGATGTATGTATGGTTTACTACTATCATAAATTAGTTAATAATGACGATAATGTTAAAAAGATATGTAGTGAATGTAAGAATGGTTCTAGAGGATGTGTTCAATGTAAAAGAGAACTTATAGCGGCCATGAATGAGTTTTTAACACCGATTAAAGAAAAGAGAAAATATTATGATGAACATCCAGAAGTAGTTGATAAAATACTTAAAGAAGGAACAGAAGCTGCTAAAGCTAAAGCTGAAGAACAAATGAAAAAAGTTAGAAAAGCCATGAAAATCGACTACTAAAAAAAGATCTCATATTTTGAGATCTTTTAGTTTGAAATAATTATTTTTTTATATATGTAAGTCTAATAATTTCAAATAAGTCATTGAATTTAGAACTATAATTATCTTTTATAGCAGTAGTTAGTTTATCTACCCTTTCCTCAAAAGATAATTTGTCACTTGAGTAGATTTCTTCATATAAATAATTAAATTTATCATAGTCTTTTTTACTCTTTATGAAGTCTAATTCATTTAATAAATAATTTCTTTTAAATAATTCATCTCTAGTTAAAAATAAATTATTAGGATACTTTTCTACTACTTCATACTCTACTTTTTCTTCATCTAAAAGAGTGGTCTCATCAATAACATCTTCCTCCTCATCTAATAGTAAAGTACTTTTACTTAGAGATAGACCTTTTCCATTAAATTCTATAGCTAGGACTTTATTTAAATCACAAAATAAGCAACCATACTTTATATCTTTTTTATTTTTATAAGAAATGGTATTTCCCTTTATAGAGTCTAGAAAGGTAGATGATACTTTTATTTTACTAGTTAGAAAATCATACATTGTTTCTTTAGATATTCTTACTAAGGGTATTTTTTTTATATGTTCAAAAATATCGTCTTCTTTCCATTCATAGAATTCAAAATAGTTTTCTGAGTCATTAAAATTTAATAATATGTCATAGATATAATTCATTTTTTCTTTCCTTTCCAAGTATAAATAACTATTATTTCTGTTAGTAGACCTATTATATAAAGTAGGCATTCTGGTTGAGTTAAAATATAATATAAATATTCTTTTATAGTATAACCAAATGTAAAAAGATTAATGTATATAATTATATAAGTTAGACCAAATACCATAAAAATAGCGGCAATAAGCATTATAATTATTCTTGTTATCATATTAAAACTTATGATTAGTTAGTAATTTTTAAGACAGAAAAAAAGCACTAATTGTGCTTTAATTATAAAATATAGAATTAATAATACTTTCGTTATACTTTTCACAATATGTTGAGTCAGCATTCTTTTCTTCTCTAAATTCATACATATATACACGTTTATTTCTAGTTGTTAGATAAATATTAAATTTATCATTATCTTCATAAGAAATATAATACCAAGTTATACTGTTTATTTGGAGTTCTTTTGGTTTTTTTGTTTTATAATATTTAGACATTTGATTAGCTAAGTCTTTAGCGTCTATGTAGTCTTTTAAGATATTAAATTTATAATTACAACTACTTTTACTATCTAGAGGATTAGTTTTAATATTACCAGTAATATTAGTATTTGAATTAGAAGTTATTATTTCTTCTGGCATTACTATTTGGTAATATTTATTAATATCAATATTTTCTTCGTACTTAATTTTGCCATCAAATTTTTGATTTTTACTAAGAATAGTAAATATATTAAAGTTTGCTAATGGTCCTGTTGTTATATCTATAGCTCCTACTATTATTAGAGTTGATACTATAGCAACAAGATATAAGATAAAGGCAACTACAGCAGATGATTGTTTAGTACCACCAGAGGCAATTACTTTTTCTCTTAAAGCAGTATATGGTAGAGAACTATTATGTTTTTCAATACTATTAATTTTCTTTTTAGCATGATATAGATATATTTTATTAAATAAAAGTGCTAATAATATGTTTATAGTAAATGAGACGTATGGATTTACATAGACAAATAATAATGTTCTACTTATTAACATGAATAGTCCAAGTAAGGTCATACGACGATAAAATAAGTAAAATTCGGCAAAGACTAAGGCTGCTATATTTAGAGTTTGAGTACAGAATTTTTCATATTTAAAGCCTACGTAGGCCATCATAAGATCTTTTCTTTGGAAATCATTTAAGTACATATGCTGTTTAGGACTGGCAAAATTATTAGGTACTTGATTTTGATTTGAAATATTATTGGCGTTTTGCCAATTATCTTGATCAATATTATCTTTGTTATTAGTAAGAGGAACAATATTTATACTATTACTAAAAGTGTCTTTTTCTGGTTCATCATCCATTATAATGTCAAATGGGTTGTTTGTTGTTTGTTTAGGTGTGTTGTTAGTATTATTGTAAAGAGAATTAAATCCGTTATTTTGATCATTATTCATATTGTCCTCCTTCTAGAATATTATTCTAATTTATTATTATTGTAGTCTAGGCTTGCTACTTCGACTTTATTTATTGTTTCAAATTTCTTAGTTATTTTATCTGTTGTGATAGAGACATTTTCAACATCTTTATTTACAGTTTGAATACTTCTTGCTAGTTTATCCCAACGTTCTTTGTATCTAGCAAATTCAAGTCCTAGTTTATTTAATTCTTCATGAATTATAGATGTATATTTATCTCGTTCAATATTTTTAATTATCATTTCTACGACAGTTAATGTTGATATTAGAGTCGTTGGAGATGTTATCCATACTTTCTTTTTATAGGCATAATCAATGATGTCTTGGTGATAAGCATTTATTTCAGCAAAGATAGCTTCAGCTGGTAAAAATAGAATGGCTTGATTTGCCGTTTCACCAGGAATTATGTATTTACTACTTATGGCATCAATATGTTTTTTCATATCTTGTTTAAAGAGTCTTTCATAGTTTTCTCTTAAATCTGGAGTTAGTTTTTTATCAACCATTAGTTGGTAATGTTCTAGTGGAAACTTTGAATCTATAGCGATTGTTCCTAGTGGTTCTGGAGCAAAGACTACAGAGTCAGCTATTACTCCAGTACTTAGAGTGTATTGAAGACGGAAAATATTGTCATTTCTTTCACCAAAGACACTTGTTAAAATGTGTTTTAAGTTTACTTCACCAAAGATTCCCCTAGTCTTTTTATCAGTTAAAATACTTTGAAGACTAACTATATCAGTTGATAATGTTTCTATTTTCTTTTGAGCTTCATCTATTTTTGATAGTCGTTCAATGACATTCATAAATGTTTTATTAGTCTTTTCAAAATTTTGATCTAGTCTTTCATTTACTCTTTCATTTATAGCGATTAGGCGCCTTTCTAGTTGTTCATTTAAAGCTGTAAAATCTTTGTTTAAGTTACGACTTATATCTGATTTAAAGTCACCAAGTTCCTTCATCATACTTACTTCTAGTTTACCTAGACGTTCAGTAATGTTGCTTTCATTAATATTTTTAAATAATGATATTACTCCTAAAATTAGATTTATAATTAATAAAATAATAATTATATATTCCATTTCTACTCTCCTACTTCTTTTTTTTAATCTATGTTAGCTTTTTTACCTACAGCTTTTGATAATACGTAAGCAATTATTATCATGATAGACATAATTATAATTGTTGTTATATCAGTCATACTCTCTACTAGACTCTTACCAATATAACCCCAGAAACTTATCATAAATACTTTACCTATTAGGAGTGCTACTAAAAACTTTTTACGAGACATTCCTGATACTCCAGATAAAATATTTATTAGAAAAGCGGGAGTAAATGGTAATGTTATTATGACTGTTAAATTTGATAGAGATATATTTTTAAACTTATCTATGGCTTTATCTACTTTTTTCATAGTCTTTTTACTTAGATGTTTATATATTACGTTATTAGATACATAATAAAAGATAGAATATGAAATAAAGCATCCTATACAAGTTGATACCCAAGACATTAGTATTCCTGGTAAGAGACCAAAAGTATGAGTATTTAAAGCTACAAATACACTTAGTGGTAATACAGGAATAAATGACTCAATAATAATTAGAAACATTCCTAGGAGTACTCCACCATTTGATATAACATTGGTACTGTATTCAATAAATGTATTAATTATATCCAATTTACTCACCTTCTTCTTTTATTATAATACAAAAAAAATAGCTGGTCTATACAATCAGTTTCTGCTTTACATATTAAAAGAGTACTATTGTCTAGTACTCTTTGCTGTATTTTAGATTTTTTTCATATTTAGTTTGTAACTGTTGTAGCCTCCATTTATACTGATTGTATTATAACCTTTGGCATTTAGTCTTTTAGAAACTTCTTTACTAGTATATCCTGCTTGACAACATAAATAATATTTCTCATTAGGATTTAGATATTTTTCTGGGGTTAGAATTAAGTATTCATATGGGATGTTGATACTTTTACTTATATGACTTAGTTCATATATATATTTACTACGTATGTCAATGATGTTTATATTTTGACTTTTATAGATATTTAGAAAGTCTTTCATATCTATTGTCATATATTCACCTCTACAATATTAGATGAAAAAAAGAATCTATAGTAATTATAGATTCCTATTATTTTATTATGTATGGATCTTTTTCTGTACCAGTACCACCAGTTATCATTGTACGACTACTTAATTTAATTACTGGTCTTACATAGTTGTAGCTGCTACAAACAGATTTTTTAATTGTTCCATCACTTGTAATTGAATATGCTTGTGATGTTGTATTAGCAACTGGTGTTGATGTCCACCACTTATAACTTGTTACTAAGTAATTGTAGTTTTGACAAGAGATACTTGCTCCTGTTGTACAGTTTGGATCAACACTTGCATTGATAAAGTCTGATAATGTTAAGATTCCTAATATTTGGTTCTTTTCAGTAGTTTGACATTCTATACTGTTGTTGTTTACTTTACTATTAGCATCTTTTTTACCAGTACATACGTCAAATCTTGATAATTTTGCTTTATCAGATTCTGTAAAGATTCTTTCATCTTTCTTTGTTTCTTCATAAATCTTATCTAAGAAATCTTTAACTCTACTTGTTGAGTAGTTATTAATACCAGTTTTGTAACTAGCTTCAGCGTTATATCTATCATCCCAAGAACTACTATATCCAGCATATCCTTCAGTTACTAGATAAGCATTTCTATTTGTATCTAATTTAACTACTCTCCAGATTGTTTCTCCTAATTGAACATAGTTATCAACGTTTTCACCACGGAATACATAGTAATCATCCATTTTATATAGACCATATCCTGATGTTGTTACTGGTGAGTCGTCCATGATTGCGTTTGCTAAAGTTTTACTTCTGTAACTTTCTCCACAGTTTAAATCTGGTGTATATGTATAATCATTACCAGTTTTAGCAACACTAACTTTTCCAGTACATACAACACCTTTTTTGGTATATTCAGTTAAGTCTTTCATCTTACCTGCTTGAACTAGTGTTGGAGTTTCAACTTCAACAATTTGTGATTCAGTCTTTGGTAGACTTTCTGGATAATCAGCAAAATAAGATTTTGCTGCATTAGTCATGATTTGTTCTATTTTTTCATAACTATAACGTTTTCCACCTGATGCTATACTTAGTACTACAAATAGTAGAACTATGATACCTACTATAATGAAAGCAAGTTTCATTAAGAATAGTTTAAAGTCACTACTACCAGATGCTTTCTTTGATGAAGACTTTTTATCTTCTTCATCTTCATCGTCGTCGTTATCATTCTCTTCATCAACAATATTCTTTTTTGTTGCTACATAATCAGTAGATGAATCATCGTCATCGTCTAAATCGTCGAATTCATCTAATTCATCTGCTTCAATATCATTTACTTTGCCATCCTTTTTACCTAAATCAAACTTAATACTCATAATTTAAGCTCCTTCCTTATATTAATTATCAAAAAAGTCATCAAAGAAGTCATCATCTGAATCATCGTCTGATAACTCTAGATTATTAACAGGTTTATTTTCAACTACTGGAGTTGTCTTTAATTCTGTAACTTCAGGAATTGGTGTTGGTACAGGTTCTTGGGTTGGCACTGGAGTTTTTGGAACTGATACTTCTGGAATTGGAGATATCTTTTGTTCTTCTTTTCCTTTGTTTTTCTTTTCTTCTTCCTCAAGTTCTGCTATTTTTGCATCAATCTTTTTTACTAATTCGTCAACGTCAAAGTTGAAATCACTATCATTATTAGCTTGAGATTTTGAGTTTTCTTGTATTGGACTAAACTTGGTATCTGCAAATGAGTTTATTGGATTTTCCTTTTGTCTTTCATCTGGTACAAATACAGGTTCAAAAGGCTTTTTTTCTGGTTCTTTCTTTCTATCTAAGAATGAAGATGTAAAGTCTTGTGGTGCACTTGAAGATAGACCTCTACCCATAGCTGCAGGTTTCTTTTCTCCAAAGTTAAATTCATTAAACTTCTCAGCTGGTGTATCTGTTGTTCCAGTACTTTCTGCTTCAGCTGCATTCATCATTTCTAGTAACTTCTTTTTCTTTTGATTTTTAACGAATTCTTTTATATCAAAAGTATGAACTTCTCTTTTTGGTCTAGTTGGATACTTTGCTAAAGGATAATTCTTACCCCAATTTATTTCAAAGTTTGGTGTTAATTTTGTTTTAAATGGTTGTTTACGCATACGTAGAATTACTGTTTCATATTGTTTCATTCTTTGTAAGTCTGATACTGTTACTAGTGGAGTTGAAGCAGTCTTTTCATCTTTTTTAGATTTTACTTCACCACACATCTTAGATATTTCTTCTAGGGCTTTTAATTCTGTTGTAATTAAGTAAATAATATTACCACAGTTACCTCTAATTGTTTCAGCATCATCTTTACCGTAAACAGCATCTAATTGAGCAAAGTTTTGAATAATCATTGTAAATCTAATACGTCTTGAACGTGCTGCGGTAATCATTGTTGTTACGTCTTTTAGTGGTGGCATGTTGGCAAACTCATCTAGAATGAAGTTTGTTCTTACTGGTAACTTTCCACCATGTTTTTGTGCTGTTGAAATTAATGTTTCATATATTTGTTTTAATAGAATTGTAACTAATGAGTGATATGTTTTCTTTTCATCTTGAATAACGATAAATACAGCAGTTGGTCTTTCACCTATACTTTCTAGGTCTACACTACTATAAGATAACATTTCACTTAGGTTATCACGAGATGCAAATAGTTTAACTTTTTGTTTAAATACAGATAATATACCACCTTTAGTTTCTGTTGGTGCCATTATTGTACTTGAAGCATTGATAGCGGCAGCACTAGCTGGGTCTTTAGCAGCGAAGTATTCTTTGATGTATGTTGAACCACCAAATTTTTCTTCACCTGTTGTAGTTGCTAAAGAGATACTATTGATATTTATTTCATCTGGTTTAGCATCTTCAAATAATCCTAGAGCTACTCCTGAGAAGTAGTCAGCTGATGTTTTTTCCCAGAATGGATCAGCATTTTTATTACTGTCATCATAAAGAATATTTAAAGCTAAGTCATCAAGTAACTCGATTGCTTTATCATGATTTCCTTGTTTATATAATTTATATGGTAAAGTCATTGGATTCCAAGCACTACCATTTTGTGGGTCACGGAAGTTTAATAGTAAAATTTGATAACCCATTTCTTTTAGCATAACGCTTGATTTTTCATAAATTTCACCTTTAGGGTCGGTTATAATCATTGATTCTCTAGCTTTTGCCAAACTATGTACTTGTGGAAAAACAACACCTTGTGTTTTACCTGAACCAGTAGCACCAATGATTAAGGAATGATATTCACCATTATCTACCCATAACTCTTCTTTTGTAACAATTAGTGGAATACCGGCAGCTTTAGCTCTTTTGGCTTGAACTGGTACACATTCCAATTCTTCTTTGATTTCTTTATCTTTAGCCCAACGAGAATATCCTTTATCTTTCTTCTCTGTTGTTAGACCTAGACCTTTTTCTCTATCAAAGAAGTAAGAACTTACACTTATAAATAAAGCTCCAAGTGCTAATATGAAAAGCATTAAAGTTGTTAGAATATATCTTGGTTCAAATGCTGGAAATGGATTGAATCCTGATAATGTCCCTTCTGTTGCAAATGAAGCTAGGTTTGATACAACAATTGCAACTACGTATAGTAAGAATCCAGCAAATATTCCGAACACTAGTAAATCATGTGGATCTGCTCTAAACTTTAATTTCATATTACTACTCCCTTTCGCTTATATTATAACATCTACTTTTGAAAACGTCATTATATTTTATTGATTACTAACAATTATTTTGAATTCATTATCTTTAAATTGATATAGCATATCAATTGGTGTTTCTACACTATATCTACTACAAGATAGAATAAATTCATACCTGTTGTCTTCATTGACGTCTATTATAGCACTTATATATGGTTTACAACCATTAAAACTTCTATTTTCTTCAATTGATTTATATATTTGGTATATTTTATTATCTTTTTCAGCAAAGACAATACTAAATATAGTACTTGGATTAGTATCTATTGGAAAGGCATTACTTATAAAGTATAGTCTTTCATCTACTCCATCATTATCATAATCTACATCTATATAATTACTAACAGTAAATTCTTGATTAGTACTTAGATTATTTTCTTCAAGTACTTTATTTACTGTTGTAAAGTCTGTTATTTCTTGTTTAGTAAAATCTTTTACTTTCATTGTATAGTTTGCTTGATAAGCTATTAAATTACCGGTATAGTTGTATGGCTTTCTATTTTTATCAAATAGATACCATTGTTCATCATAGACAATGGCATATTTACCAACATTTTTATTGTCTATAATGATATTAAATTCTTCCCAATTTAAGGCATTTTTCTCAGAGGTAGAATTTGTTATATTAGTCCAACTATTCTCTTCTAATTGCCAAATTGAACTATCATTTACTATAATTGTTGTTTTTAATTTACTTTGTTTATAATTTTCTCTTCCATATAATAAAAAGAAAACTGCAAAGTAAACTACTATAATAATTAGAATCACAATATACCTTTTTTTCATTCTTTTCTCCTATCCAGCTTTGAAATAACTAAAGCAACTTGTATTGGCCCAATTGTATCTTGCCCACATATTAGTTGAGCTACTTCCTGGGTCCATCATTACTATTTGGTTATTAGATATGTTATCTATTGCTACCCAGTGTTGTCCTGTATCACCTTTTACTTCAGCAACTACATAGTAACCTTGGTTTAGTAACTCTTGTAGTTTACTTAGTTTTTGTGATTGACTCATCCAATGAACATTTATTTTGTTTACGTATTTAAATTGTGGCGCTACTCTTTGAACAGCTCCCCATACTAGGTTACCACCATTTACGAAACCACCATTTCTATTCATGGCTTCTACGAAACTACCAGGGTTAAAATCTCCTTGGACATTTGTTGGAACACCTGATTTAGCTATTAACATGGAAATTGAAGTTGCTAGACAACCGATTTGGTTTATTGTTTTACTTGAATTACCTAGGGTTATATTAACCCATGAACCTTCGTATTGTTTCCAGTTGGCGTATGGACCTGAGGCTCCTACGGCACATGATGATGTTCCATTTATATTACAAGTATTTTCGACAATGCTTGATACTAAAGAATAATCTGATATTATTACTTGTTTATAATCCATACCAGATGAGACCATTTGTTTCCATCTATTTTGAATAGTACTTTGATAACCAATATTGGCAATGTAACCATTACTATCTACAGCCACTTGTCCCATTACAGAACTTACTGCTGAACGTAATGGTGAGTCTTGGGCAAGAGCTCTTTTTATTGTTACTGGTTTTGTTGTTGCTCCGGAATAGATTGTTGCTCCTGTTCTATCGGCATCTACGGCACTAACAGTAGTTGAACAACCTTGATCAGGATCACAGTAAACTTGATCTTCTGTACAGTTTCTTATTTGTAATATTGTTTGGCCATTTTCACTTATTAGTTTTGTTCCACCAGAGTTATTCATGGCAGTTGGTCTACTTAAGGCGAATGAACGAGCTACAACAGCTTGGACTTTGTATACTTCTGTATTTTGTCCTTCACCCATTTCTCCGTAGACAACACCTAATATATATTTTTCTAAATCAATTAGTTGTTCACCTGCTATTGGTGTACCCCATCCTTGATTTCTACAATTCATTAATCGTACTTTTATATTACCAGCATTTAAGTTTTTAGCTACTGATGTATTACCTGTATTTATACCTTTGATAGTGTAGCTACAAGTTCCTTGTGCTGCACAAGTGCTTGTATTATAACCACTAACAAGGTCGTTATAGTTTTCTATATAATCAACAACTTGCATTCCAAGATTTTTTCTTCTTTCAAATTCATACTCTGGAAAGTATTCTGCAAATATTGAATCTGCTAAGTTAGATGCATAAATATCGGCATCATCACTATAACCATCAGCTGCTGCTATACCTATAGCTTTTAATTTATCTGTAGTCATGCTTTCATAATTGATGTTTGCATCTTTTGAAGCTAGGACACGATAAACAGCAACTATTTGTACTGCTGTTACGTTTTTACCAGACATTTGAAGACTTAATTTTACTTCATTTATTCTTTTATAAAATTCCTGAGCTTTTGGATCATTTGTTGAATAATTAAGATTTCCAGTTGATTCGCCAGAGGCTCCTGCAGCTCCAAAGGCTTCGTCAAACTCCCCCATTGTTACTGAGTAAGCTGATAATATTAATAATAGAAAGCCAAATAATACAACTACCACTGGTAATAGAATCATCGCAACTTTTTTAAAGTTTATATTTCCAAAACCTTCTCCGCTAAAAGTACCTGGAGATTTTTCTTTTGAGTTATCCTTATTTCCTAGCAATGGTTTTTTAGGCGTTCCAGAACCAGCTTTTGCTCCGTCACCAGCTCCAGCAGCTCCTTGAGCACCAGAACTAGCTGTTGCTCCAGCACCAGTAGCTCCTGATGTACCTCCAGCACCATTTTTCATGGCAGCAGCTTTACCTATGGCATCACCAGCACCGGACTCATTTAATTTATTGGAAGCATTTTGCATTGCTTTACCATTAGGCATTTTGTTCATTACCTTGGTTGCAGCTTTACCTAATCCTTCACTAGCTTTTCCACCAGTTATTTTGTCTGCTGTCTTTACAGCACCTCCAATAGCAGCAGCTACTGGATGCCCACTGGCAATAGCTACGTCAGCGGCATTTCTAACGTTTTGGGCATTATTTTTATCAGCTCTTTCTTTTTCAGAAAGATTGCTACTATCACCATTTCTATTGGCTTTATACGCTGACATGCTATCACCACCTAACTACTTACTATAGTCCTCCTCCAGTACCGAAAGAGTCTAATTCTTCTTTTGTTACAGTTATATTTATTCTCATACGTCTGTTTCCACATACAAATAATGCTTCACCTTGAGAATAGCGTTTTATACTTTCTTTTTCACTATCATTTAAATCAATTAGTAATGATAAATCTTCTACAGCTTGTTTTTTCAAGCCCATTACTAAATAATATGATGAGTTATCAAAAATTGCTTTACCTTGTGTTATAACGGCAGGATCTGAGAAATCACTTGGTTGTTGTGTTATGATAATTGTTCCTGTGTTATATTTACGGGCACGACGTTGTACTTGAGCTAAGAAGTCAGCACCTAGTGTATTTTTATCGCCTAATAGGACGTGTGCTTCATCTACCATTAGTACTGTATCAACGTCATAGTCTAAGCATAAGCCCCATGCGTATTTTAAAACGTTAAAGAATAAAGCATTTTTAACTGTTGAATCACTATTCATTAATTCTTTTATATTAAATACCATGAAGTCACTATCTCTACTTATGGTTGTATGACCATCAAAATAGAACTTTAACTCTTTTGTGATTGGTCTAACTTTTAATTCAAGACGTTCCATTATTTCTCGTTCTTGAGTTTGTTCAGTCATTGACATTAATCTACCTTTTATTGTTGCGTATACATCACTAAATGTTGGATAGTCAGCACTTGTAAAGTGTGAAAAATCAGTATTAAAGTCAATTCCAAAACGTTTATATGTATCTTGTACTACTTCACTAAACATTGTTAGGACATCTTCTTGAATTGATGGATCATAGTATTTCATAAAGGCTTTTAAGAATTGAAGTGTTCTTGTTAGGACTGTGTAACCTAGTCCTTGTTTTATTTCTTCTTCATCGGCATCGATTACTACTTCTAGTGGGTTAATTAAACCAAATTCTCCACCTTTACCAATATCTATTGTATCTCCACCATAAGTTTGAGTAATATCTCTAAATTCATCTTCTGGATCGATTATAACTATTTGACAACCATTACGGATGTGACCTCTTAGAAGAAGTTTAGCAGCAGTTGATTTACCTGAACCAGATGTACCTAAAACAATCATATTAGCGTTATTACGGTTATTTTCTTTTCTTATTTTATATAAGAATTGGTTAAATAAAATTACTCCTCCAGAGAAATCTACACCCAATAGTGTTGATAGTCCTGGATCTTTTATACTATCAAAAATAAATGGATACATAGCTGCTATTGTAACTGATGGAATTGGAGTACCAATTCTTTGTTCTACATCTTGAGATGGGAAAATAGGTAAAATTGATTTTAGTACTTTTTCTTGTTCAAAACGTAGTGATACAGCACGTAATCCCATAGCATCTAAGTAGTTTTTAACATTTACTTTTTTTAATTCCAATCCTTCTTTTGTTGGAGAAGTAATCATAATATGCATTTGAAAGTCAAAGATGCGTGCTTGACTAGCTGCTAGCATGGAAATGAAATATTCCAAACTTTCAGCATCTTGACGATATCTTTCTTGAACTGTTAAATCTCTTTCATTACGATATTTTTCTCTTAAATCAGCCACTTGTTTATTTAACATTTTTGCCATTTGTTGGAATGGTACAGGAATGTGTTTTACAACTACTTTAATACCAGGCATATTTGTTAATGATGATAAGTAACCTGGTTGAATATATTTTGGGTAAGAAACTACTGTTAAAATTGTAGCGTAATTGTCGCTTATAGTAAAATCACTTGGATTAAAATGTAGTCCTTTTGGAGCTAACTGACTTCTTATTCCAATACTCATTATGACATCACCGTCCCAAACTCAGTATTCGTTCCCCCATTTAAGAAATTTTCTAAGATTATACGTAAATCAGAATTATTAACTTGAGCTGCATTAAGTCCACAACTAGCTAAACCGTTTATCATAGTTCTTACACGTTTTTGTAATAAATCAACATTTTTATCTTTAAATAAAATATAGTATTCTGTATCAACAACATTATTGTTAATAAACATATTTCCTTTATTTATGTCTTGTAATATTAATTTTCTAATAGCTGGATTACTAGCTTCATTATATAGTAATTGTAATTGAGCCATGTAAACTGAGATGTCTACTGGTCTATCAGCAACTACTAGCCAGAACTCAAAATCTAACATATTGTAGAAGTTTTTTAAACTTATCAAAACATTATCTTGTGCTTGCGGATCAAGAATAAAAATATTTCTTGGAGTAATTTTTACTCCTGTTACTTTCTGATTATTTGTAGTTATTATAAAACCATTTTGAATACCTCTTACTGGTAACCAATCTTCTGTATAACCAGATGTTACTTTTTTAGCCATTCTTTATAGCACCAACCTTTCCAACGATATGTTTGTCTTGATGTTAAATAATCATATACCTCGATAATTATGTTTAAAACATTATGATAATATGGTACAGGTGCAACTAGCATTGCACATATAACGCCAGGGGATAATGCTAGTATTGTACCTATTGTTGAAGTGATTGGTATTAAAGCTAGTATCAATACTGTTGTAAAGACACCAGCTATTAATAATATCAAGTCACTTGTTCTAAACATACCTAAAATCAATTGACCTTTTTTTGTATTAGCAGGTATTAAATAATCATTCACTTATATCACACTCCTTTTTATTTTAAGGGCTTGGAGGAGGACCGCCTGGACCACCTGGGCCGCCTGGACCACCTGGGCCGCCTGGACCACCTGGGCCGCCTGGCCCACCTG
>HF992479.1:22692-56442 GCA_000433455.1 Mycoplasma sp. CAG:877
GGATTTGAATATGTTGGGGTTGTTGCGTTTGCTCCAGTTCCTTGTGCTCTGTTTCTTTGAATTCCACTACTCCTCCTATCATTACTAGCGTATCTACCTCCGACAGCAGCCCTATTGTATCTATTGGCTTCATATTTTGCTTCATATGACCTTGCACCGCCATATGCTTTTGCCATTCCTTTTCTATCCTCATAATCGTCTTGTGCTGTCTTAGCATCGCCAGCTGCTTCATCATAGTATTGATAAGCTCCAGAATGAGTCATTTCATCATATTGTTCCGCAGTTAAAGGGCCATGTTGAACCCCATTTTTCTCTCTATACCATGCTTCTAATTCGCTACGCTCTGCATTTGATAATTTATCCCAGCCACGTTTTTGCATTTCTTCTCTTCTAGATGCTTCTGCTTGTGCCTTGCGTGCGTTGGTTTTATCTTCAGCTAGAGAATTCGGGTCAATTCCCATAGCTCTTAAGTGCCTTGCACCATCAGTCATTGCTCTTCCCGTCATTTTGCTATCACCAGTAATAATTCTGGCTACGTAATCTCGACCAGAATTATATGCTCCTCCTGGTCCTCCTAAAGGTAAGAAGCCTTTCCCTGCATTGTAATTATCAATATTTGCTCTCGTAGAGTTGCGCATTGCTTCTACAGTTTCTAACATTGTACCACCCTGTCTTAGGGCACCAGCTCCTGCTAGTATAGCAGATAGTCCAATATTACTCATTGTTCCTTGTAATCCTAAAGCTTCTGTTAAAAATCTAGGTGCTTGTCTTGCAAATAAGAATAAACCTATTACTATGAATACAAATCCTATTGCACCTGTTAATCCACCACCAAGTTGTATTCTTACTCCACCTGGTGCTATCATTTGTTGAATTAGTGCTATTACAAAATATAGTACTGCTAGTCTAATAAACAAGTCTAAATATGTTGTAGTTAAAGATTTTACCCAAAGACTAAATGAATCAGCACCTTTGCTTTCCTTCGCAGATATGTTCATGTGACTTATTATTGGAATTGGGGCAATTAATCTTAGCACTGCTAGCTTTATTGCACGAATTGCTAGATCAATTGTAAATCCTATTAATATTATTGCAATTACAAGTGCTGCAATACCTCCGATTGGGCTATAAGCAAAAACGTATTGTGCTCCACCAAATACTTTTTTTAGTGTTGAGGCTATATTTCCTCCATTTTGTGCACCACATTCTAAATTTACTAGTGAAAGTATTTCTTGGGTACTACCATTGTTATATATTTCCTCAATATCACTATTCGTAGAACAAACGCGATTTGAAAGCACATCTTCATAATCTTTTCCCTCTGGAGGCTCTTCAAGTTGTCCTGATTTTAAGTTATATCTTATAAAACTTTGAACAATACTCTTTGTAAATTGTGAAGCAGATTCAGCAATACTATTATTTTTGGCGTCACTATCCTCCAGAGTCCCTAGAATTAATTTTCCTAAAGTATTATTTGTTAATATTCTATCTTGTAATGAATACAACGCTCCAAAAATAATACCATTATTTTTTAATTGTTCCTCCCATTTGTTAGCAGGATTTGGAATATTGATTGGGGTTATTAAAGCTAAAATAACAAGTGATGTAATTATTCTAGTTATTATTTTTCCAGCTCCTTGTTTTTTATCGGTGATCCTTGTTGGATCTACAATTCCTTCTAATATGGTTACTGCAAATTTGAAGAGCATAAAAATGCCAATTACCATTTGACATCTATAATAAACTGTTCTTATAAGCTGATTACTAAATAATTCTGCAGTTGCAACATTAAAAAATACTCTATAGATTACATCCAATACTAAGTACGCTGGTCTGTCTATAACAGTTACCAACACTGTTCTTATTAAATCCGATATTGTTGAAGCTGGCATTAAATCTACCATTTACTATCACCTCTTACCTTTATTCTATTGAAATATACATATTTCATTTGATGTTATTCCGAAGACATTTAAAATTACACTTATTAATGTTGGTAAAACAAAAAGCGCTGCTGCCAATATTAAACGTGTTATTAAGTTCTTTTGTGCTTTAGACAGACTCTCATCATCGGATGTTAATATAGCCTTTACAAACTCTATACTACTTAATATCAATACCAAGAATGGTCCAATTATTTTTAAGTAATTTAATATTTCATTTACAAGCCAAGCTACTGAATTTTCATCATTTACATTTCCAAGTATGGCATTATCTCCATCACATGTAAAATCACCATTTTCGAAACCTGAACCTGCACCTATTTGCACATAATTACTCACTTTTATATTAGTTGTTGTTGTTAAACTTTTTGCTGATACACTAAAAGAACTAAGCATTATTAGTCCTATTATTAGTAAGAAACAAAAAGTAGTTCCTTTTTTCATATAGATCACTCCAAATACATTATAACATAATAAATATACCATAACAAAAAAAAAATAGCAATTATTTGCTATTCATTTATTTATTTACTATATATGCATTGTTCCAGCAAGAAGCCCAACTAGTAGTATCTTCATCGCCTACACCAATTGCTACCACATTCATTATTAATGAAACTATTTGTGGTACTAAAAATACTAATACGGCATAAATAACTCTTTTAATTAATCTACTTTGAGCTGCTTTAACTTCTTTTTCATCACTAGCAATAACTGCCTTACCTAAATCAAAAACACCAAATAAAAGTAGACCAATTGGAATTAATATACATATATATTTTAAAACTCCATCTCTTATTATTTTGATTACTGGTTCTAGTCCGTCACATGCACCGCCGACTTGACCTACATTTTTCATAGTACCTAACATAATACCTCTCCTTTGCTATAAATATAATATCTTATTAACCGTTATTTGTCAATCTTATCTTCTAAATAATCCAAAAACACGTCCTGAATTACTTGAACTAGACATCGATGATATTAAACCGATTCTACCTAAGAAATCATTTATAGCTCCATTTCTTTGTCTTTCATCTAATGGTGGCATATTATAAAATACTTTTATATTTGATTCTAACTCAAAATCAGCAATATCTTTATTTGACAATAGACTTTTTGTTAAGATAACATTTTTATTTCTTATTCTATTGAAGACATTAGGTTCTCTTCTTATTGCCTTGTTAAGTTTTATTATACTTGGCTCCACTAAATAAAACACTTCTTGACATACCTCATCATGTGGGTATGCATTTAAATCTACTAATATTACTTGAGCCTGTGTATTTTGAGTAATAATATCTTTTAAATCTTCTTTAGTAGTTGAAATCATATTCTTCTCATTGAAAAATACAAAGTCTCTTTTACCTACTTCAATAGCTAAAACTGTGGCATTCATTGCTGATTCTAATTCTTTTTTTAACATATAAATTAATGTTGTAGAACCAGCACAATCAGTTATACTTCTAAATCCAATTACTTTTGATACAGTATTTGGTGCCATATTACTATTTTCAGACACCACCACAGGTCTTGCCATATGTTGAAGATTTTCTACATCGGCGTATGTATTTGGCCTTTGTATTAAATACTTAATACCATCAATATTAGTAGTAAAATTATATATTCCAAATGAAATTATCTTTGATAAAAACATTGAAGTACATAATTGCTTATTATTTTCTGGTATAAACAAAATTATTTTATCAGGATCAAGTTGTTGAGCTAGAGCTAGATAATTATCTGCATTCTCATATCCTTTTATTGCTGTTACATCAAGTATCATTTTATTAAAGAAAAAGTCTTTGAACATATCAACTATTTCTCTAGCATCATAACTTCCTGTTATAGTTTTTATAATGTCTATATCAAGATTTGATAGTATTTGTTGCTGTTCATTAGCTATAATAACATTCATATTATCTTTTCCTTATTATGAAGTTGGTACAAATTGTTTTGTTGTACCTGATACTTGAAATATTTTTAACTGTGGCATAATTTTGTTTATTATAGGAATGTCTATTACTATAGCAGTTACTACTCTGTAATAAACTTTCTTTTCTTGATCATTTACTGATGCTGAATCTCTATTTGGTTCTATTCTTTGAATACAATATCCATTTTGACATTCATATCCATCAATTCTCATATTTGTATCAGCATTATATCCTAATTCTTTCATGTAACTTATAATTTCTTGATTACAAGCACTATTTTCATTACCACAGTTTCCTTCATATTGTTCTATTGTAGTGATTATTTTATTTTTTACACGAAAAGCTTTGGTGTAGTTAACATTAAATGCTAAATAGCCAGAAACTAATACTAAAAAGACAATAATAATTACCATATTCATAAGTCCACCAAACGCATCACGCATAGCTAATCACCTCTTTTTATTTATCTTCTTTCAAGAACAATGATACCATTGTTAGGATCATTACCACTAATATTTCCCCATTGGCTATTCATAGCAGATTTAATATTTGGCCACATAACCCAGAAGAATCCGATTACAGCTGCAATTGCGATTAATGTAATTACTGTTAAATTTAATTCACCTGTTGCTGCTTTCATTTATATATACATCTCCTTTCCTATCTTTACAATTTAATTATAACAAAATAGTTTTTTTTTATCAATATTTTTATTACATATTAAACATCATCATCATAGAAATTAAGATAATTAACATTACTCCTACACCAGTTACTACTAACATAATCATAGTTTGACTTTCCATATGATTTAGACGTTCTTTATATTTAGTTTCACGAGCTTTATTTTGAAGATTTGATACAGTTCTTGAAAACATCATTAATCTTTCTTGTTTCTTTTCTTGTGAACCTAAACCCAATCTATATAATAGACGCATCATACGCATTGAATCACGTACTGGATAAGTATTAGCAAAATCCATATATGGATCTATTGTTGAATCTCCAGAGTTTATTTTATTTATTAATTCTCTTAGTCCAGGTTTAAATATATCTGGAGCATCATCTATTGATTTACCTAGAGCAACTGGTACTGTATAGTGTTGAATTAGTATCTCTAAACTCTTTAGATAGTATGGTAACATTATATCTATTTCATGTAAGTGTGTTTTATAAAAACTTTTTAATTGCATGTATGGTAGTTTAAATCCTAATACTCCAACTACTATTGATAGTACTAGATTTAAGAAAAATTGTGGATTAAGTAAGCTACCTGATGAACTACCTGAAGTTGATGTTAGTGCTAATATTACTAAGAATATAATAATAGCATTAGTACATCTTTTCATATAAAGTTGATCGGCATCTACTTCTTCTCCATACTTGGCATATACTAAAAATGTATAATCTTCTTCTCTTAAGGCTTGTAAATATTTTTCATTATCAATCATAAATTTCTTTTTATCGATTGTATCGTTATATATTAAGATTCCTATTATGATTGCTCCTACTATTAACGCTTCCATTACTCAGCACCTACATTCTCATTATAATATTTTTCTCCTTTTAGAAGGAAATATGAATTTATTATTAATACGCCATGTAACAATAATTTTACATACCATCTTCCTAATAGAATGATATATGTTTCTCTACCAAGTAAGTATTGAACTAACATTGCCATTAAATATAACATAATACCAAATTGTAAGAATGATTTATGGAATGTTGCTCTTTCTATTCGATCTCGATATACACTTTCAACTAACATATCGATATCTAATTGCATATTATCTAGTGAATCAGCTGAGTTTCTAGCACCTTCTTTTGTTATTTGTAAGAATAATTGGTGCATGTTTTTTACGATATAGTATGGATATGTTCTACTCATATGGGCAAGTGACTCATCAATACTACCATTTTTATAAGCTAATTCAATCATGTAATCAACATCACTTTTTACTGGGTCTTCTAAGATACCTGAGTTTCTTACTCCTTCTAGAGCTTTTACAAAACTTTGAGTAGTAGCAAATTCCATAATAACGTTTGATGTATATACTTGAATTTGTTCAAAGATAAATTCACTATATATTCTTTTACATCTTAAATATGATAAGTATGGAACTATCATTATAACGGCAAATATATAGAATAAGCATATTACTAAGTTATAAAAATATAAGTATGTTACTACTCCAGCAAAGATAGACATTGTTACTACTTGTACTGTATATTGCTTGGCTGTATACTCTTGACCTAATTCTTTGGTTTTTTCTCTTACTACTTTGAATGAATATGGGGCAAATCTATCATACATTTGTTGAACTTGGACAGTAATAAATTTTCCAAAGTTTTGACCTTTATAGCTACGATATCCTACAATACCAACAGCAATAACTATTATTATTAGTAATTCTTCAATATACATTTTTATTACTCCCCTTTTTTATTTATTGTTGACTTGTTGAACCATCTAATGTTGGTAATGGTTCAATATTTGTTGGTAATGTTTGTAATTCAGGTGCTTGTTGTTGTACCTGGTTAGTTATTATTCCAGGTTGAACTTGAGGTATAACTTGTTGTTGTACTGGAATGACTGGTGCTACTGCTGGTTGTGGTTGGATTACTTGTTGCATTGGAGCAGAAGGTTCTGGTACTACTGTTGGTTGTAGTGGTACAACATTACTAACTGGTATATTTTGTTGTTTTTCAAGTACTGGTTGTAATGGCACTACAGTATTATTAACTGGAACAGTTTCTTGTTGAATGGTTGGTTGTAGAGGAATTACTGGTTGTATTACTTGTTCTGTTGGCATAACAGGTTGGATTACTTGTTGCTTTGTTTGTGCTACTTCAGGTGTTACTTGTACTTGAGGAGTTAATGGCTCACTACTTACATTTGCTTGAGTAGGTTGTTCTACTACGTGTTCTTGATTTTTATTTTCTACATCAATATCGGCATTAAATGGAAAGTCATCAGCCATATGACTAGCTACTGAATTAATATCTATATTTTGATTTTCTAGGTATTCAATTAAATGTTTACTTGGCTTTCTTAACATTGGTTCTTTGCCAAACATTTTTTGATAAATTACTCTACTTTGAGGCTCATTATTTTCATCTACATAGAATTCTGTTACTTCGTCTACTTCACGATGAAATTGTCCTCTTTCTTTACTGTAATATGCTCTAATATGAACACCTAATTGAATATAACGATATATTGTTGATAAGAACTGATTAACATCTAGGTCTGTTTCCATCAAACTATATAGACGATATGGGATAGCAGATGCTTTATCGGCATGGATTGTTGATAAGATGTTGTGACCTGATGAAATTGAGTTTCTTACAGCAGAAACTGCTTCAGCACTACGTACTTCTGATAGTAGAATCCACTTTGGATTCTGACGCATACATGTTACTAATACATCTGTGTAACTAGCAACATTATTTGTTTTCATAGCAACGATATCTCTTTGAGGGAAAATCTTATCTAAGTGTAATTCTAGAGTATCTTCAATTGTAATTATTTTTTCGTTTGTCTTGGTATGACTGGCTAAGTATTTAACAAACTCTGTTTTACCTGAACCAGTTTCACCGGCAACAATTATGTTACAGTGTCCTTCAACACATTTTATTAAAATATCGTGAATATCTTGAGTGAAGTAATCTTCTTTTAATAATTTTTCTTTTTCCAATCTAATCTTTGCTGGTGTTTTACGAATAACCATTGCAATACCATTAGTTGCTATTGATGGATGTACGAAGTTTAAACGTAATTCAGCTGACTCTGCATCTAGGAAAGGTTTAGCATTATTAAAAGTTGTACCCATGACGTTAGAACATTGAAAAGCTAGTTTTTCAATGAACTCAGGGGTTGCTCCATTTACTTCTACTCTTACAGAACCTTGAGTTAGAGAACGAATCCATATTTGTCCATTATTATCATAAGATATATCAGTAATGTCATCATTTTCTAGTAGGGACTTTAAAGGTCCAAAATCAAGTTTATCAAAAATATTTTCGTTCATCTAACCATCCACTCTTTTCTTCTTTATTCTTTTATTGATCTATTGTAACTGTTACTTTATTGATAAATTGTTCTAATTCTTCACTTGATAATTTAATATTTCCTGGTTTATCAGCCAAACTTTCATTAGTTGGTACTGGTATTAATGTTGTATCATAGTTTCTTAAGAACTCTGCTTTTTTCAATAGGATATAGTATTTTTCTGGTACAGCGAACACTATCATTGCTGGTGTTCTTTGCTCATCTAAGTTAGCAAATACTGGTTGACCAGAAGCATCTTTTACTGCTAGTACTTTAACGTTTTCTAATAATTTACCAAACATTATTTTATCGGCATTTTCTTTACTAGCATTTGGATTTGTTGTATCAATTTTATTTACTATTTTTAGATAAATATCAATGTAGTTTTCTGGATATATAGAGTTACCATAAGTTGATTCTGTAGTAACTGCCATGTTGTATAAAACATATCCTTTTTGATATTTCATAATGATACTATTTGGTAATTGTCCTTCTTCAACTACTGCTGTTGAATAGAAAAGACTTCCTTCTGGAATAATACTATCTGGTCTTGCATACTTATCAATTATTTGTGATTGATTTGTAAGTACATTACCTTTTAGCATTGATGGTGGTACTTGGATAGTTCCAACTTTATCTTCTGTTATTTGTGTTCCACCTTTTATTGTTTCTTTAGCATAAGGTACAGTTATTGGATTTATAGCATTTTTAACACGAATGTTATAGCCTACGTATAATACCAAAACTGCTGCTACTACACCAATTACAGTAACGGTGTTTTTGTTTTGTAGGAATTTTAATAATCCATTCTTATTCCCCATTTTACATTCTCTCCTTCTTTTTTAATATGTTGTTGTTGCCTTATCAGTAGGATCTACTTCTACTGGTTGACCTAATTCATTGTCTTTATCACCATAAGCTTGTGTTAGATAGACATCGTGTTTTTTAGTTGATTCAACTATGGCGTCAAAGTTTGTTGATAAGATTAAGTTTTGACTATCAAAACTTAGTACGGTTGCTGAATCAACTTTTACACTTACTTTTGGTGGGACTTCATTTATATCATATATACTTATACGATAGTTTCTTGTGTTATCTACACTATCTGCAAATCTTCTTAAGAAGCTTTCTACGAACTTTTCTTTGTCCATACGAATTGCTCCATTATCACGATAATATTTTACATCTACGGCATCTTCAATTGAAGCTTCTACTGTTTCTTTTACTAAGTAATAATCTAATTCACTACCTGTTGAATAGTTAGAAATTACATTTATTAGTAGTAAGCCCATAAGAGCTAATATAATTATTCCTACTGTTAACATTCCTTTATTCATATATTAACCTCCTATTATTGCAGAATAGTTTTCACATTTATCACTATTTGCTTGGTTATTACATCCTAGTAGACCAAGCTTTTTAATGTATCTTGAATCTAGACGATAACTAGATGAACCAGCATTTCTAAATAGGGCACTCTTATATACAGAAACACCATTTCTTATTTCAAAGACTCCACTAAAGTTTGTATATTTACCATTAGATTCATTTTTAGAATAGTTTCTAATAGTATTTATAGCAGTTCTATCTAGATAGAATCTATAATCCAAGTCTTTTGATGAGTCTGATTCATCATTATATATAGTTCCTGCTTTTTGTTGGATGTCTGTTGTTAGTAAATCTGGGACAATTACATAATCTTTATTTTTAGTATTTGTTGCGTCTCCTGTCCAGTTAAAACCTGGTGCTCTACCAGTTTCGGCATAACCATCATTTGTTTTTCCATCAACTGATGGGAATAAATCTTTTGTATTGACACTTCTAATACGATATGAAAGATTTTTCTTTTTTATCTTTGTTGGATCCTTTCCTGGTTCTTTACATTTAGGATCTGTACAGCTTGGGTCCGAACAATCACATTTACAGTTATCACAAGTATTATCTCTTAGAGCATAGAAACAACTTATATCTATATTCCATGCATAGTGACCAAAGCTTCTGGTACTTGCTAGAATGTTATATTCTAGATTATTTAGAACTGTTGTTGATGGTATGTATGCTTCATCTTTTGTCATACCATAGTACCACCAATCTCTATTAACATCTGCCGAATTTAGATTTGTACAGAAGTAAGACTCTTTTTTATGCCATTCTTTTCCACTTACTGGAGTATATCTAATTTCACCAGTTTTATTATTAATCCATGTACCTGGGAAACTCCATTCTGTTTGATATCTATTTTGACTTTGAATTAGTCCGTAGCAATAATTTCTATCTAAAACTACTTCTGATGGGTCGTTTAGATTTCCATTTCTAATTGTTGCTTCATCATAATTTATCCAGTTATCTTTAGTTGGATTATCTGTTGTTTTATTATTTACTTTAATTGTAAATTCAGCTGTTCTTGTAGAACAAGATGATTGTGCTACACAACTTTCTTTAAAGGCTTCATAAGCTTCAATATCTTCTTCATAATCGGTTTCTGCCTCATCTGCATTTAAGTATTCGTTTTCATCGTCACAACCTTCATAACGACAGTTATCAGTACATCTGAATTGTACTGCTGTTTTGAAACCATCACTATCAGCTGTATAAGTTAGTTTATAACCTCTTCGCCAGTCACCTACTCCACCACTATCGTTATCGTGTTCACATGTTCTAGCAAGGTTATCTCCATAGAAATACCATCTGGCATATTTACTCCAATATCCAGAACCTGCTGCCCATGATATTTCTCCATTAGATTTACGATAATAATAACCATTAATCTCATCAGCTGATGTTGGACAAGCGGGATTATTTACTTTTACAACTTTAGGTTCTAAGAATGGTGATGATAGTTTATTACTCTTGGTATTTTTATAAACTTTGTTGTAACATTTATTAATACATTTTTGACTATATTTACCGCCATCACAATCTGAGATACATTTATCAAAATCTTCAGTTGGACCAGCTTGGTTACCTACATAACCTTCGTGCTGTGAACAGATTGGTACTGGGTCACATTCTAGATATCCTGATCTTGTTGGTAGTTTTCCATTAAATATAGCGTTACAAGTAACTTTACTTTCTACTTTAACTTTGTATTCAAAACATAGTCCACCTCTTGTTGCGACTGGAGGTCCATATGATACGGTTATTTCTTCGGCACACTCTTTGTCACAAGTTATAGTTTGTTTGCTGTTTGGAAGATACTCTTCACTACTGCTAGAATTGTGGGCATAAAATTTATGATTATTAACATAGCGATTATCCTTCGTTCCTAGCTTTAGAGGGTCACAAGTTAGTTTTTCAATATCACTAGATGAAAAACGTGGATATTCACTCCAAGATGATAAGTCATAGTTTTTCTCTATACCAGTAGGAACTGTTATATCACGATATTCGCCAGATGGTAAATGATTGGCTCTATAACTTCTAATAGCATTCTTAATCATTCTAGCGACTGTTTCATCACTATAA
This sequence comes from Mycoplasma sp. CAG:877, assembly GCA_000433455.1. Taxonomy (GTDB): domain Bacteria; phylum Bacillota_I; class Bacilli_A; order RF39; family UBA660; genus CAG-877. The sequence goes on from HF992479.1 coordinate 34,092, forward strand.
TTTGTTTCAACTGTTTGCATGTAACAATAATTTATATAACCTCTATATTCAACTTCTGAGTTAGTTACTGCTGGATTGTACTTTAGAAAGTCACTTTGTTTTAGACTGCCATTTGTTAGAGTAGATAGTTTATCGTTCCAAGTACCTTCACGAAGATTTTTACATAAAGCATCATAATTTTTATTTCTAACGGGAGCTTTAACTACTGTTCCTGCAATATCATGAGTATGAACTGAAATAAAACTCTTGGCATCAACTTGGTATAAATTTATTACTTTATCACTGTTTTTAATAGCATTTTTAGTACTTTGACCATTTGGATAACATAAGTCATCATTTTGATCAATAAAGACAAATACAATACTAATTGTTTGTGTTATAGAAGTGTCATAATATACATTAACAGCTTTATTAATATCACCATTAGCAGTATTAGCATTTAGGACATATTCTTCATTTCCTAGATTATTTCCTAAGCTATCCATTCTATAAACTTTTACTAGGAATTGACCCTTTTCAATACTTGCTGCTATATATCCTTCTTTATATTTTATTGTAGTTGCTGGTCTATAAGTATTTGTGGCAGCATCAAGAGTACAACTTTTACCTTTTTCTACTTTAGCAGCATTTACATTAGCACAAGTTATACATATTAAAAATAATATAAGTAATATTTTTAATGTTTTTTTATAAGTCGTTGACATTTTCCATTTCTCCTTTCTTTGCTTCATTCATTTTATCTTTTATTACTTTATAATTTTTATTTTCTTTTAAAGAGTAATTAGTAATTTTTTCATTATCTCTAACCATTCTAGCATCTACTTTGTATGTGTATTTTGATGTTGCTCCAAAGAATCTAGTACAAGTTGCTAAAGTTATTATTTTATCGTTTTCATCTACATCAATGTCATAATCATAAAAGCTATCTGATAATGATTGATTTATGTATTTTTTTAAATCTTCTTTACTATACTCTACACTTTCATGGTATAAGTTGTAGTCTTCTACTATGGATACAGAGAATATTTTATATAAATAGTCTTTTCCATCTACGGTGTACTGAATGTATTTATTTTCTTTAGCAAAGTCTGTATACATAAATGATGGTAATTGTTCAAATCGATGATGATTTTTATCGGCTATGATGGGATTTGATGAAATATTTAAAATATTATGACCAAATATATATACTCTATTAACTAGTTTAGTAGCATTTGTTATTGACCAGGTAAAGTCTTCTGTCATTTCAGAAAATACATCTGTTGTTTGAGAATAGACTATTGGATAATCTATATTAGTACCTTGTACTCTTATCCAACCTATAGCTGGCATATTTTTATTATTTTCTGAATATTTTTCCATATTTTTTACTCTTGGAGATATTTTATAGTAAGTAGTCTTTGAAATAATAAAATTAATTAAACTAGCTGTAAGTACTATAACCATTAATATTAAGATACTTGTTGTAAAGATAAGAAGTGTCTTTTTCTTTTCTTGCATATTGTCCTCACTACTTTTTATTTGATATTTTCGACCCTCTCTGTCGGATTATTATCTATATTGATTTTATCATATCTTCGTCAAATGTCAATGAAGCTAAAAAAAATGATAGTCATTTTCTTGACTATCACTATTTAATTTCTACTATTTCTATTTCGTAAGAACCATTTGGACTTTCTACAGTTACAACGTCTCCTACTTTATGTTCTAATAGAGCTTTAGCAATTGGACTTTCATTTGAAATTTTACTTTCAAATGGATCTGCTTCTTGACTTCCTACTATTTTGTATTCGTCTTCTTCATCATCATCGTCTACATATTTAATAACAACTGTACTACCAATTCCTACTTTGTCTTTTGAAGTTTCAGAAATTATTGAAACGTTTTCTAACATTTTTTCTAGTTGTTTAATTCTTGCTTCTATTTGAGCTTGTTCATTACGAGCTGCATCATACTCAGCATTTTCTGATAAGTCTCCTAATGATCTAGCTTCTTTTATAGCTTGGATGTTTTCTGGTCTTCTTACATTAATTAAATTATCTAATTCAGCTTTTAATTCATCTAAGCCTTCTTGGGTTAAATATACTGTGTTTTTATTTCCCATTTTTATCACCTCATTGAATGTTTATTACAAAATACAAGTTAAATCTCTTAGACTTAACTTGCGTTAGTATAACATATTTTTTTTGCTTTAGCAATAACTATTTTTTAATTTTGCCAACGCTTTATTGGAGCTTTTTGAAAGACTTTATCTCTTTCAATATTTTTTTCAATCTTTTCTAAATCTTTCTCTGTATATTCTTCTGAATTGATTGCTGCGAAAGGATTTGGAGTAGATTTTACTAAACTTACAATTCTACCTCTTAGACCAATTAAGGCATGAGGATATATCTCTAGGTTTGCTAGATCTTCAGACATTTCATTTCTTTTTTGAAATTTTTTTATTTCTTTTACTTTACGATTATTAATATTAGCTCTTATAGCAGTTCCTAACGCTATAATTCCACCAGTTATAATAGTACCTATTTTTACTTCTTCTGGGGCACTTTCTAAAATATTAGTTCCAGCTACTGTTGCTACTGTGGCAGTTGCTGATATTAGAGAGGCAGCTATGTCAACTCCTAATAGACTTTTGAATGTTCCAATGTTTTTGATACCTTCTTCAACTTGTTTTTCCATAACATCATTAAATAATTCTTCATTGGCTTCAGAATTTTCATAATCATCATACGCTGTTCCATCAGCAAATTTTACATGTAGAGTATCTCCATCAGTGACTCTAACAATATAATTAGGTTTATCTTTTTTGTTTCTTGTTAAAACTTCCATTTTTTCACCAACATTTCCTAAAAAATTAGCCATACTATAACATTATTATGTTAATTTTTCAAGCTTTTATTTAGTTTTTATAAATGTTTTAGTATCTTTCTATTTCTTTATGAAATAAATCATCAGTCATACCAGCAATAAAATCTATTACTTGACGTTTTATTGGTGTTTCTTCTTTATACTTAGCTGATTGGGTATTTAAGAAAAGTTTATAAATAATACTTTCTTTATTACTATTAGTTATATCAGATAAATACCTGTTATATATTTTATTCATACCTTGACGATAACATTCAATTTCTTCTTTAGTTAGACTTTTACTGTAGATATTTTCACTATTAAATTTTTTTAATTCTCCAATAGCAGTAAATACTTCTTCACTCATTGTTATATATGGTTTATTATAACTATTGTCAATTATATCTTTAACTATTGTATTTATAATATCTTTATTATCATTACCTAAGACTTTAGTAATTTCTTCCGGAAGGTTATTTCTATTAAATAGTCCTAAGTTTATAGAATCTTCTATATCTCTACCTATGTAGCCTACTATATCACTTATACGAACTACACAACCTTCTATAGTCATAGGATGATTTTTATTTGATGTTTTTAAATCTTTATAAGCAGACTTATATTGCTCTAGAAACTCTTCTTTAGTCTTTTTTACTGGTTCATATTTATTACTTAGTATTTCACCATTATGGCACATTATACCGTCTAGTACTTGTACTGTTAAGTTTAGACCATTACCATTATTTTCTACATACATATAGTGTCTTACGCTTTGAATGTTATGAGCAAAGTACTCGTTTAATTCTCTTAGAGATATTTCATTTAGAATTTTTTCACCAGTATGACCTAGTGGTGTATGACCAATATCATGTCCTAGAGCAATAGCTTCTATTAAGTCAGTATTTAAACCTAGTCCACGTCCTATTGTTCTGGCTACTTTACTTACTAGTTGAACATGAGTCATTCTTTTAGAAATATGGTCATTATTTTTATAGGAATATACTTGTGTCTTATCAGCATATCTTGTGTAACTATAAGCATGAATAATACGATCTACATCTCTAAAAAAGGGAGTTCTTATATCATTATCATTTATTTCTGTAAAACGAATAGCTTCACTACTTTTTGTTGCGTATTTAGAATATGTTTGTTCTTGAGCTAAAAAGTTATTTTTGATTGCTTCTAGATTTTTCATAAAACACCTTCTTTTATTAGTCTCTTATTTTAGATTTTATTTTTCTTTCTGTTTCATAGATGTTGCAGACAACTTCTCTTATTGGTCTTTCTCCAAAAGTAGTTACATATTCACGTACTTGGTCTGGAGTTACAAGGTTTGCTTTTTTCATATCTTCTCTTCTTACAAAAAGATAGTAACCTCTATTTTGCATATCATTTTCAATTACTTCTTTTTTAGCATATTCTGGAGATGTTCCTGTCCTATATTCATCAATATATAATTCGGAAACAATTTCACGAGTTACTCCAAGCCAACCTCTTTCAATTATTACATCATCTATCTTAGATATTTCATTATTACGATATTCGTATAATGGTACTTTATAAAATTTACTCATTATTATTCTCCTTTTATTAATCTTATCATTGAATACTCTTTTAGTTTATGAGGAAATTTTAGTTTTAGAACTTGTTCTGGATGTCTAGCTAGTTCTAATTCTTGCATATTTTCATCATATATTTTATCTATTTTATATTTATATACTTCTCCATCAGGGGTAAATATTTCTGTCATATCACCTGGTTTGAAGTAGTTTCTTTCTACTAGAATGATACAGTTATTTTCCTCATCATATCCTGTAATTAATCCTAAGTAATCTTGGTTAGACAATTCTTGTCTTCCTGAATAGTATTGATCAGTATAGTCTGCTTCTTTTAAGAAGAATTGGGTTGATACTTCTCTATTGGCAACTCTACTTAGTCGATATTCTAAGACTTTCATTATATCTTCTGTTAGAGTGTTATTATAATATCTATCTATTATTTCACGATATGTTCCAATTACTGTTGCTAGATAATATAGAGAACGCATTCTTCCTTCTACTTTTAGACTTTTTACACCTATTTCTATTAGGTCTTTGATGTATTCTGCCATATTTAGATCTTTTGTTGCCATAGTAAAATCTTTATCTTCTGTAGTTTTAAAGGCAAAACGACATACTTGAGCACAGCCTCCACGATTAGCATCTCTATTAGTTACGTAGTTTGATAGAGCACAACGTCCTGAGTAACAAGTACACATAGCACCATGAATAAAGACTTCAATATCCATACCAGTCTTTTCAATTATTTCTTTCATACCATCTTTACCTACTTCTCTAGCAAGAACTACTCTATCTACGCCTTCGTTTTTAAAATATTCAACAGCTTTATAATTACTTGTTGAGTTTTGAGTAGATAGATGTACTTCTACATTTTTATGTTTATTTTTAATGTAGAAAATAATAAATGGGTCACTAACAATAAATGCATCTATTCCACAAGCTACAACATTATCTATATAACTTTCTACATCTTGCATATCTTCATTATGAAAAACAATATTTAAAGTAAGATATACTTTTTTATTTAGTTTATGTGCAAAAGTACAACCTTCTTTTATTTCTTCTAGTGAGAAATTTGTAGCATTAGCCCTTAGACTATAAGCTTGTCCACCAATGTAGACTGCATCTGCTCCATATAGTAAAGTTACTTTTAATCTTTCTAAATCACCTGCTGGTGATAATAATTCTACTCTAGTCATTTTTCTTCACCCTATATATTGTCTTTTTAAAGAAGAAGTTAGTGAAGTCTCCTAGACTCTTATATTTTTCGATATATTCTTCATCTTGACAATTTCCTTCTATATATTTTTTGGTATCAGACAAAATATTAATAAATAGTTCTTCTTCTATTCCATATTCTCTTAGTATTATGTATGGACATGATGCTTGATATAGGCTTTTTATAATACTGCTGGCATTAGTTATTTTATTTAAATAGAAGTTAGTACCTAAATTATCTTCTTCTACTAAGTAATCTGTCTCAGTAGCTTTTTCAGTAATAATTAAGTCTTTTTTAGGAGATTTATTTAGGTCTTTATAATAGTTTGTTAAAAGACTTCTCTTAGAAAAGGCAACGCTTGGAATACTAAATGTTTCAACTAGAGGAGTTATTTTACTTTTTTCAATTATTTCTAGTATTTCTTCTAAAGTAATTTCTTTACTTAGGGCAGCATACTTTACACCTTTACTGTAGTAATAATCACATGTTTTATAATTATTAACCATATATGTTTGATTCCATACTAAGTCTGTTTTTAAGTTTAATTCTTTTTTTAATTCTAAGACTGCTAGATCATAGAAAAAGATTCCTGTTAGGTTTAATTTATCTAGTTCTAGAAGAGTTTTCTTTAGTTCTTCTATATCGTTATTAAAAAAGTTTTTATTTACATTAACAAATATTTCTAGAGAAGAATTATTTTCTGTTACAGATTTTATTTCTTCCAAGGTATAAGTTTTAGAACTTTGTACTGAATAGTCTTTTAGGGATAAAATTAGACCATCAGTATTTTTTAATAGTTCTTTATTTTCAATATTTCCTTCTACTAATATTTTCATATTTACCTCTTTTCTTGTTACATATTTATTGCTTATATCATAACATAATTTGTCGATTATGGCGAAAAAAAGAAGAAAGATTAACTTTCTTGTTCGGAACCTGTTATTTGAAATGCAAATGTTTCTTCTTTGTAAAATTCTTCTTCACTAAATATTGATTTAGTTGCGAAGGCACGATAGGCAACTAAGTTTTTATTACTTATATAGTATTCTACATTATCTAAGTAGTTTGAAACTTCTCGATACTTTAGAAAACAGTCATAGTTACATTCTTTGGATGTTAAGTAGCCTTCTTTTACTTCTTCATTATAATAATTTCTAAATTTACTCTCAATAGTTTTTTCTACGTCAGTTTTTCTTAGATTATATAAAGCTAGAATCTCATCGTCGTTAAGTAGACTTATAGTTTTTAGGTTTATATTATAAGTTTTAAATTCTACAACTGGTACTAACTTAGTATTATCAATTGTTTTTAAAACGAGAGATAATATTTCTCCATTTGTTTCATACTCATATATTATTACACTATTCTTTTTATTTGCTAGAGTCTGACAGTTGGCTAATATTTCTGAGTTTATTTTTTCAACTGTATCTGACTTTATATTTATATAGGGAACATCTATTGGATAGTTAGAATTATCATTACTAAATCTAGTAAGTACTAGAGGAGAATTCTTATCTATTTTTATATTCTTGTAGTTTTTGATATTGTTTTGATATATATAGAAATATATTATTCCAAAGATGGTTAAAACAGCTAATCCTAGTTGAAGATATTGTACAGGATGAAGATCTTTCATAGTTTTTTTAGTCTGTTTTTTCTTCTTTGTAGTAGGTTCTTTTTTATCATAAATTATCATAGTATCCTCCTAATTACCAGTTCCTTATTATTCTTTAATTAACACCATTTATGCGCATTATTCCTAAAAGACTTTTGGCATTATAGTTATAATCTGAAGTTATTTTTACACCATCTCTAGAGTTTGATGCATGTACTATTTCGTTACCATTTCCGGTTGCGATTGCGACATGGTTTTCATACATGACAATGTCTCCGGCTCTTATGTCTGATGGTGATACTAAGGTATAACTACTCTTATCATTCCACTGAGTTGAGGTTGTTCTATTTAAGCTAATTCCAAAGTGACGGAAAACACCTTGAACAAAACCAGAGCAATCTGTTGGGGTATATGGTAATTCACCATTCCAAGTTCCACCATAAACATATCTTTGTCCAACGAATTGTTTAGCATAATTTGCGATTTGTTGACCTGTTGCACTACCTTTTGTAGTACTACTACTTGATTGGGGAGTTGAAGAATAATAACTTGTTACGTATGGAGTTACAGGAGTACTTGCTATTTCTTCTTCTATTTCTGCAGCACTTTTCCAACAAGCACCTACTTCTACACCTTGTGGCATAATATTGAAGAATAGATTTATGATAGTTGGCATTATAAAACACATTACTGCTGCTATTATCCTATTAAATAAGGGCTTAGTACCTTTTTTATCGTCAGGATTCATCATTAATTTAATTAATCCAATTATAAAAGAGATTAATAATAGAATTGGAGCTACTAATTGTATTAAATTTAGAGCTCGATGTAATATGGATAGTAGTTGAGCTAAACCATAGTCACTACAGCAATTTTGTAATTCTTCACTGCATGCTAGTAATTGGACTAATTTCATAATACTTCACCTGTTTCTATTTATTTTCTATTTTTTTACTTACGGATATCCCGTCTCCTATACTTAAAAATTCTGTTTGATAGCGATCGTTTGCTTTTAAGAAGTTAATATATTCTTTTACTTTGCGAACTAGGGCACGTAAATTTCTACTTTCAATTTCTTCTTCTTTTTTCTTTACTAATCCATGAAATTCGAGATTATCTGTTACGATAACTCCTCCTGGATTTAAGTTTCTTTCAAACTTTTCGAAGAACTTAATACTTTGAGCTTTAGCAGCATCTATAAATATTAAGTCATATTTACCTTCAATATTAACGTCTAGGGCATCATTAAAAATTAATGTTATTCTATTTTCAAGATTTAATTTTTTGATATTTTTTAGAGCTTCTAAATATCTTTTTTCATCACGCTCTATTGTTGTTACTGTTAGGTTGGGATTAGCTAGTGCCATCATTATAGCAGAATAGCCTATAGCTGTTCCAATTTCTAAAACAGTATTTATTTTATTTTCTACTATGTATTTTGTCAAGAACTCAATACCATCATCTAACATAATTGGAACATTATTTTCTTTAGCATAGGTACGAATTTCTTTTACTATTTCATATGCATTATTCACTTATAGTCACCTTTATCTTTTCCATTTACCAGTCTTTATTAACTCTTCTTTTTTCTTGGTATGTTCTGCTGCTGTTGCAAAGAAGTATGTGTTTCCTTCATTATCTGAAATAAAGAATAAGTTGTTTGTTTTATTAGGATTTATAGCTGCATCAATAGCATTTAAACCTGGCATAGAAATTGGTCCGACTGGTAGTCCTGATACAACATAAGTATTGTAAGGATTTTTGTTAGCCATCATTTCAGCTGTTGCTATTCCTACGTCACTAAATTCTAAGCCCATTCCATAATATGAAGTAGCACAACTTTGTAATTGCATACCTATTTGAATACGATTATAGAAAACTGAAGATATATCTTTAAAGTCTTTTATCTTACCCTCTTTTTCTATTACTGAAGCTAGTGTTAGTATTTCGTGAATTGATAAGTTACTAGCCTCAAGACTTGTTTTGTATGTTGTTAGTTTCTTATCCATTTCATTTAACATTGTTTCTATTATGGTTGTTACTTCTACATCTTTATTAGCAAAGTAATATGTGTCTGGGAATAGGTATCCTTCTAATGGATAATAAATACTTGGATTTAGTATATCATCTGTTAAAAACCAATACTTTGTAATTAAACTATTTAGATATGTTTTATCTTTAAAAATACTTTCTGTTTCTTCTTGAGTATTATTAGTATTATTTACAATTACACCTATATAGTCTGTTACTCTTTTTCCTTCTTTAAAGGTAAGTTTTATAGAATCTGGATTATAATTATTTCCTTCAACTAAGACTTTTACTATTTTATCTAGTGACATACTCTTTTTCAAAGTATACGTACTGGCCTTCATATTCGAAGTGTTGTTTATTTTAACATATATTTTGAAAAAAGTCGTGTTTTTTATTAAGTTTTTTTCTTTTAAAATTTTTGCTATTGTTGATACTCCAGAACCTTGAGGAATAGTAACTGTTATTTCTTCAGTACTTTTTCTATCTACTGGGGCTTTAAGTATGTTCCAAGTACATAGTGCTAAAATTGATACGATGATAAGTATACCTAGTACTACTATTACATAGAACAATGGTTTTGCTTTTCTCTTCACTGCCAAAATCTCCTTCTTAAAAAATAAAGAGCTATTGCTCATTATTTTGTTGTTCTACTTTTTTCTTAACTTCTTCTTGTAGTGTATCTAAAATTGTTTCAATTACTTTCCATTCTTTTTCTGTTTCGATTGGTTCTAGTTTTGTATTTTCATCTTCCGGATTATAAACTGATGCAAAAACTTGAACGTTTCCAGTCTCATCTAATGAATTATCTGTATAGACAATATAATTTTTATTTGTTTCTTCACTTTCAAAAGTAAATAATACGTCATATTCCTTTTCTTGTCCTTTTTCATCTAATAACACAAATTTATTTTCTTTCATTTTTTTCTTCCTTCCCTATCTAAATAAGATTGTAATATTATTGTTGCTGCTAAACTATCAACAACTGTTTTTCTTTTCTTTCGTGATACGTTTCCCATAATTAATGTATCTGTTGCACTTTTTGTAGTTAGTCTTTCATCTTGTAGGTAAATTGGTATGGTTAGAACCTTTTCGAGATTTTCTTTAAATGCTAGACTAAGTTCACCTTTTGGACCAATTGTATTATTCATGTTCTTAGGAAAGCCTAAAACTATGGCCTCTATCTTTAACTCTGATACTAGTTTTTTTACTTCTTCAATTAATCTATCATACTCTTCGTTATGACGAATAACTGTGTAACTGCTAGCAATTAAACCGGTACTATCGCTTTGGGCAACACCTAGTGTTCTACTTCCTAAGTCTAATCCTAAATATTTCATTTGTTTTCTTTTTGAAATTCCTCTAATAAAATCTCAACGATTTTAGCACGATCAATTTCTTGGATTTTATTTCTAGCATCTTTATAACTAGATATATAGCCCGGATCTCCAGAAATTAAGTATCCAACAATTTGATTCGTAGGATTATATCCTCTTTCTTTTAATGCAACATAAACTTCATTTAAGATGTCTCTAGTTATCTTTGTATCAATACTTTTTAACTCAAATAAACTAGTCTTGTCTTGTGACACATTATCACCTCATTTTATCTCTATTATGTATTTATTTTATCATTATTTTTTAGGCTTTACAATATTTTCTATGCAGAATAGACAAATGCCATATAAATTACAAAGGCTAAGAATAAAATTGTAACAATTAAGCCATTTATTTTTTCAAAGTTACTACTTTTATTCTTTACACCTAGGGCAACTGTTATTAGAGCACCACCTAAAAGACCACCGATGTGTGCTGAATTATCTATTCCTGGTACTAGGAAACCAATTCCTAAGTTCATTAGAATTAAAGGAATAATTTGACTTTTTACAACGTTTCCTAAATATACACGATAGTGATATCCAAAATATACTAATGATCCCATTAGACCAAAGATTGCTCCTGATGCTCCTATTGAGTAATAATTACCAGCAAATGTTACGGAAAATAATGAACCTATTAGCGCTGAAAATAAGTATACTATTAGATATTTTGGTTTTCCTAAAAAGCTTTCTAGTTGACTACCAATAATTGCTAGTGCATAACAGTTAAAGAATAAGTGGAAGATATTAGCATGAATAAATGTTCCAGTTATTAAACGATAGTATTGCCCAGCTCTTACAGCAGGACCATAGATACTATACTTATCAAGTAAGGCATTATATGTGCCAAATAAAATTGGTATTATATACATAAGGATGTTAATAATAACTAGTGAATAAGTAATAATTGGCTTTTTCATTTTAAAAACATTCTCTACTCTTTTAGCATCAGCTTGATTGTGTTTTTCAATGTCATTAGTTATTTTCATGAATAGTTCCATTCCCTTCTCTGTAAATGATAGTTTCTTCGTTAAATCTGGAAAAGCTTTAGTTAAAATTTCATTTTTATCAATATCCTCTTCTTCTGTTAATTTTATACAAAGAGCATCTGGATTCTCTGATAAATTTTCAGTTACATTATCTCCTAAATTTAAGAATATACTTATAACATTCATCTTTAGAGAAAGAGTTTTTTTACGTATTTTCTTTAAAATTCTCTTAGTTTTAAATTTATCAAAATCAAATTGTTCATCATTATGGATATAGCCAGAAACAATTCTAACTACTTTGTAATCTTCATTTAGATTTTCAAGCCAAATTTCATTTTCTACACCTTGAAGAATAATTGGATTATAATTTTTTTCAGTTATGAAGTAATGTAATAGTTTCATTACAATTACGTTTTTATTGTCTTGCATTATTTCTGATTCCATTTTTTCCTCCTAAAATATAATATTATTATATACTAAAACATAAAATAAAGAAAGAGGTGTTTATTTTGTTAAAAAAAGTATTTATTTTTACATTATGTTTATTGCCATGGTTCTTATCTTCTATTATTCCAGTAGATTATAGTTATTTTGATACTTTAAAGTTACCATTCTTTTGTCCACCTAAAGCTTTTTATGGTATTGCTTGGTCTTTAATTTATATTTTGCTTGCTACTAGTATTTATGGAATAGTTACTAATTATAAGTTTAGGGATATACCTAAGTCTTATAAGACTAGCTTAGCTATTAATTATGTTTTGAATCAGGCTTATACTTTGATTTTCTTTGGACTTAAGAATAACTTTTTAGCGTTTGCTGATTGTGTTGCTGTTTTTATATCATGTTTATTTTTGTATCATGAGACTAATAGTTTAAGAGAAAAAAGTAGTAAGTTTTTAGACCCTTACGTACTTTTATCTTTGTTTGCTTCTATTTTATCTTTAACTATTTATGTTATGAATACAGGCTTATAGCAATTCAAATCTTATTCCAACAACAGAATATTGCTGTTGTTTTTCTTTGGAATAGAATTTTTCTAGTTCTTTTAAAAGTGAATCTTTAGAATAAGTTTTATCGGCAACCATTGAAATATCAAAGTCATTTAATAAGCTTTCAAAGTCCTTGTAATTTAGAAGACCAGTTACTACTACGTCTGTGTATTCTACATTTTCTGGTTCTTTTGTTATTCTAATTGTATCATTTAAGTGTATTTGTTGTCTTTTTTCATCTAATAGTCTTAGTTCAATTCTTTTTGTACTAGTTTTTATATAGTCATAAAATAATGGTTGAACTTTTAGTGTGTGCATATTACTCCTCACTTTCTAGTTCTTGTAACTTTTCTTTAAACTCTTGAGGTGGTTCTACTTCGAAGTATAGTTCTTTATTTGTTCTTGGATGATGAAATTTTATACTTTTTGAATGAAGCATTTGACCGAACTCAGTAGTTTTTCCTTTATTATATGTTGGATCATTTACGATTGGGTAACCGATATAGGCAAGATGAACTCTTATTTGATGAGTTCTTCCTGTTTCTAGGATACATTCAATCAAAGTATTTTTCTTGAAACGTTTTAGAACTTTAAAATGTGTTACAGCTTCTTTAGCATTAACATCTGTTACTTGCATCTTCTGACGATTATTTTGATCTCTTCCAATTGGAGCATCAATAGTTCCTGAATCTTCTTTAATTACACCATCGGTAATTGCTAGATAATGACGTTCTACTTCTTTTGTTGCTATCATTTTAGCAAGTTTATCGTGTGTTTCTTCGTTTTTCGCAACTAGCATTAAACCTGATGTATCTTTGTCTAATCTATGAACTATTCCAGGACGCATTTTATCTTTTGATTCTATATTAAAATGATATAGTAAAGCGTTAACTAATGTTTTTGTGTAATGACCTGGAGCTGGATGAACTACCATACCTGATTTCTTATTTATTACTAATAAGTCATCATCTTCATAAACTATGTCTATAGGTATGTTTTCAGGCTCTATATTTATTTCATAATTTAATTCGTCATTTACTTCTATTTCGTCATTTAACTTTATTTGATAATTAGCACTTACTTTTTTACCATTAACTAGTACTTTATCTTCTTTGATTAGTTTTTGAACTTTGCTTCTTGAGATTGATAGTTTTTCAGCTAAATATAAATCTATTCTTGTTGATATTTCTTCTTCTACTTTAATCATGATGTATACCTCCTCTTTTTGCATTAGATATTTTAACATATTTATTATTATTTTTAAAGGACATGGACTAAAAATTAATATTTGGTAATTTTATAGTGTTTTTTGTTAGTTGTTTTTATTATGTTAGAAGCCGGAAATTTAGGACTTTTAATTATTTGATGATTGTTCTTCTTTGAGACAAGAGACAATTAATAATAGTGCTCCAACAGTTATTCCTACGTCTGCTATATTAAATACTGGAAAGTTGTAAGTAAAAAATGTAAATGATAGATAGTCTATTACTTTCTTATAGATAATTCTATCCAGAAGATTACCGATAATTCCGCCTAATATCAGTCCTAGGGAAATACTAGAAAGTTTGGTAAATGTCTTTTCTTTTTGAATGTAGTAGACCATTATGCCTAGACAGATGATTGCTACTATTACTAGTAAGTAGGTTTTGTTTTGAAGAATAGAAAAAGCAGCTCCGTCATTTTGAAGATAATGTAAAGAGAAAAAATTTGGAATAAGTTCTAGTTCTTCATGAAGTTTAAATGTACTTTTTATTAGTAGTTTTACAAGTTGATCAACTATCAATAAAATTAAGGAAATTAGGTATATTTTAGACTTGTTATTTCTCATTTTTTTCTCCTTCTTTTGTTATTTATCTTTTTTATTTGGGGTGTGCTACTAGTTTTCTGTTTCCTTTAGATTTCTTATTTTCTCTACAACTATTTGTAATTGGTTTAATCTTTTTTCAACAGTTCCCCGTACTTTTAAGAGGTCTCCTTTTTTGATATCACTATATTCTTTATATACTTTTGGGAATAATGTATATTCCATAGTTGATGTTTCATCACTACCTGTTAAGAAAGCCATTCTATCTCCGTTTTTAGTATTAATTGTTTTTATTTTGTCAACTAAGATTAGAGTATCAATACGTTTTGAAAAGTATGCAGCTATTTCATTTAGAGGAATACAGTATGGATTGTCTTTTTTATAAAGATTAGTTGGATGTGACGAAAGGTAGAAGCCAAATACTTCTTTTTCTTTTTCTAGTAAATAGTCACTGCGATATTCATTTTGAAATTCAATATCTGGTTTCATAACTAAATCTTTATCGATATCTTTAGTTAGTTCAGCATAATTAAAGAGATTATCAAGATTATATATTAGAGTTGCTCGATTGTGACCAAACTCTTTAAAGACATTGGCATATATTAAGACTTCAAGTGTCTTTTTACCTACTCCGGCAATATATAGTCTACTGAAGCAATCATAGATATCAGTAAATTCCTTATCTGATTTTGCCTCTTCTATTTCTTTTGTTACTACCGCTCCAATTGATTTTATATTGGAAATTGGATAGATAATTTTATCATTTTTTACGATATAGCGATTTTTAGATTCATTTATTGTAGGTTTTAAAACTTCTATTTTGTTAGCTTTAGCTTCCATTATATATTCATGAGTTTTTGTTTCACTGCCAATAAAGTTTGTTAGAAGATTAGCAAAGAAAATAGTTTTGTAGTGGCATTTTAGATAAGCCATTTTATAAGCAATAATTGAGTAAGCAACCGAGTGAGAACGATTGAAACCATAGCCAGCAAAGTTTAAGATTAAATCAAATATCTTTTTAGCATTTTCTCTACTATGGCCATTTTCGATACTTTTAGAAATGAACTTTTCTTCTTCATTTTTTAATAGGTCGACTTTCTTTTTACTCATGGCTTTTCTTAGAATGTCGGCTTCTCCATATGTATAGTTTGCATAAATTCTAGCAACTTGCATTATTTGTTCTTGATAAATTAGAATTCCATAAGTATTTTTTGTGACAGACTCTAGTGAGGGGTCTAAATACTCTATTTTTTCTTCACCATGTTTTCTTCTAATATATGAATCAATATTTATAGCTGCTCCTGGTCTAAATAAAGCAATAGCTGCGAAGATGTCTTCAAAAGTATTTGGTTTTAGTCTTCGTAAGAAATTACGCATACCGGTTGACTCGAATTGGAATATTCCAGAAGTGTTTGCCGTTTCAAATATTTTTAAAGTTTCTTTATCATCTAGGGGAATTTTTGAAAAATCAATATCAGTATTTGTTAGTTCTTTTACGTCATTAATAATATTGTTGATAATTGTTAGATTTTTTAATCCTAAAAAGTCCATTTTAAGTAGGCCTAATTCTTCTAGATATTCCATAGGGAAACTAGTTAGGTACATACCGTCACCAGTTGTTAGAGGAATAACCTCATCTAGATCTACTCTACTCATTACAATTCCAGCAGCATGTGATGAGGTATGACGAGGAAAACCTTCTATTTTTAGGGCAATATTAAACATATTTTTTAAAGTTGTATCACTATCTATACGACTTTTGAAAGATGGATTTTTTTCATAAAAGTCTTTTAATTTATCCTTAGTAAAGCCAGGTATAAATTTACTTAGACTATCAACTTTATAAGTTGGAATATTTAGTACTCTTGAGGTGTCTCTTAAAACTTGTTTAGCACTTAGAGTACCAAAAGTTACTATCCCTGAAACTCGTTTTTCACCATACTTTTTAATAACATAGTCAATCACTTGTCCACGTTTATCATCAGGAAAATCAGTATCAATATCTGGCATACTTTTTCGTTCTGGATTTAGGAAACGTTCAAATAATAAATCATATTTTAGAGGATCAATATCCGTGATGCCTAGAGAATAAGCAACAAGTGAACCTGCTGCACTACCTCTTCCTGGACCTACTAGTATTTTGTTTTTCTTAGAATATTTAATAAAATCATAGACAACTAAAAAGTAGTTTGAAAATCCCATTTCATTTATAACTTTTAGTTCATATGCTAGACGCTTTTGGTAATCGATAGGAATTGTACCATTGCATCTTTTTGTTAGTCCAGCTTTGCATAGTTCAAAAAGATATGTTGCTGGGTTATCACATTCATATATTGGTAATAAGTTTTCAGATGGAGGAAATTCAAAATTACATTCGTCAGCTATTTTTAGAGAGTTTATTAATCCCTTATTGTCAGTTAAGTCGAGAATGTTATCTATTTTTAGTTCGTGATTTTCTATATCGTAATCACATTCTTCACTGATAGTTTTTCCATCACGAATACGATATAGATATGGTAGAATTGAGGAATCATTTTTAGTTAGATAGAGACTTTCACGTAAAAAAACAATATTTTTAGTTATTAGTTCGGCCTCTAGCTCCTCTTTTTTATTTTGGTAACCTAGATAAATATCTGAATAAATACTTTGTAACTCATTATAGTTGGTGTTGTATGAAAATGGTATTAGACAAATTACATTACTGTTAAATTTTTCTATATCATCTTTTGTTACTTGACGTTCATTTTGAATTGTTGATAACTTTATGATACTCTGGTAACCTTTATAGTCTTTTGCTAATAGGATAATATTATAATCACTTAAAATTACATTAAGACCAATTATAGGTTTTAGATTTTTTTCTTTACATTTTTTTATGAACTCCATAGTACCATACATAGTTGTATCAGTTAAAGCAATACTGGAAATGTTTGATGATGCGGCATATTCAACTATATCATCAATACGAAGTAAGCTAGATAATAGTGAATAATTACTTTTATTAAATAATGGTATATACATATTAACATCTCCTTTTCTAATTTTATTTTACCATAAATTATTGATATACGAATTAAAATAATTTAACTACATTTATATTTTACGTAGATTTTTAAATTATATCAGGATTAATTGTATTATCTTATTAGTATTTGTAGAATTGGTGATGATAAGTTAATTTTAATAATTTTAAGTAATAATATTGTGTAGAGCTTTGTTTTTTAAGTATTTTGTTTGACTTTCACTATTTTTTATGATAAAGTTATAAAGCAGATGAAGAAAACCAAAGGAGGGAAAGTATGGCAGTTAATATATCAAAAAGAGTTGGAAATGTTAAAAATCAAAGATCTCATGCTTTAAATTCTACTAAGACTAGACAAAATTTAAATTTACAAGTTTATAGACTTGCTGATGGTACAAAAACTAGAATCTCAGCAAAAGAAAAGAGAACTTTACTAAAGAATCAAAAAGCTGCTTAATGTGTGGCTTTTTTTGTGGACTTTTTCACATTATAAAACTGATAGTTGATTCTATCAGTTTTTTGTATCTTTTTATAATTTTTAATTTATGTTTTTTATATCATGTTAGCTTAACTTACTTTTTATTTTTCACATATATAACCGTAAACACTAGCTTTTTGGTATGCTAAATCTTTTGTGTCACCATAAGCAAATTCTACTCTAGTTATTGGGTTATTATTATGTTCTGTTGTTAATTGTTGTGGATTTAGCGTTTTTAGGTCTATATTTACTTTTGTTTCAAAACCGTTGTCTAATAATTTAGTGCTAGTTTTATAACCAGTAATATTTATAGATTCTAAAGTTTTAAATATAGGATAATATGTATTTACGTTTGGTTGACCAAGTTTTTCTTTTCCTAGGGCAACAACATATTCTGTAGTCTTATTATAAGAATTTAACTTTCCATCATAGAATGATAAAGTCATATTCATTGTTAAATCAATGCCATAGGCATTACCAACATCAGTAAAATGGCAAAGCATTGTATCAGTTAAAGTTTTTGTTAGGTTAGCATCTGTTACTCTTCTACTTATAACCGGTGCTGGTGGTGTTATTTTATCTATTACAATATTCATTATTGGATTGTATGAAAAACCAGATATTATGCAAATTACTCCTAAGATTGCTAAAAAAATTGCTGGTCTTTTACTTGTTGATTTTTCGTATTTTGTAACCTCTTCAAAATCACTAAGATTTAATACTTGAGTTCTTGTTAATTCTTCTCTTGTCATTTCTTGTGCACTGCTTTTTATGTTTTCTTTCTTTCTCATGTATGTCCACCTCTATTCTTAAATTAATTATAGCAAACATTGGAAAAATTACCAAGAAAAAAATAACTATTTCTAGTTATTCTTTACACGTGCATCATATTTTTTACGTTCTTCAGTATTTAATATTCTCTTTCTAATACGAATATTGTGTGGAGTTACTTCTACTAATTCGTCTGAATTAATGTAATCAAGAGCATATTCAAGTGAAATTGGTCTTGGTCTTTTTAATACTACTGTATGATCTGAACCTGCTGCTCTAGTGTTTGTTAACTGTTTTCCTTTAACAATATTTACGGCTAGATCATTATCACGATTACATTCACCTACTACCATACCTTCATATACTTCAGTTCCTGGTTCAATAAACATAACACCACGATCTTCTAGATTACCAATTGAGTAAGCTGTTGCTGAACCATTTTCCATTGAAACTAGAACTCCTAGTTTTCTTTCACCTACTTCAATATTTTCATATGGTAAGTATTCTTTAAAAGTATGATTCATAATTCCATAACCCTTTGTTAGAGTCATAAACTCAGTTGAGAAACCAATTAATCCACGAGATGGAATTGTATAGATTAGTCTAACTTGATTTTCAAAGTTTGACATACTTTCCATTCTACCACCACGAGTACCAAGTTGTTCAATTACTGAACCAACACTTTCTTCTGGAACTTCTATTTGTAATTCTTCATATGGTTCACATTTTTGTCCATCTATTTCTTTAATAATTACGCTTGGTTTTGATACTTCAAGTTCGAAGCCTTCACGACGCATATTTTCAATTAAAATTCCTAAATGTAGTTCGCCACGTCCTGCAACTAAGAATGAATCGTTTGTTGCTGGTGTAACATGTAAACTTACATCTTTTTGTGTTTCACGCATTAGACGTTCTTCTATTTTTCTGGCTGTTACTATTTTACCATCACGTCCTACAAATGGTGATGAGTTAGTTCCAAATGTCATTTGTAAAGTTGGCTCATCAATATGTAGTTGTGGTAATGGTTCAATGGCATTGTTATTACATACTGTTTCTCCTACTGAGATATCAGCAAGTCCTGCTACTGCTACTATGTCTCCAGCTTCTGCTTCATTTATTTCAATACGATTGTATCCATAGTAGCCAAATAGTTTTTGAATTCTAAATTGTTTAGTTGAACCATCTAGACGACAACAGGTTACTACTTCACCAGTTTTTATTTTACCATTGTGAACTCTACCAATACCAATTCTACCAACAAATTCATTGTAGTCTAATAATGCTGGTTGGAATTGTAATGGTTTGTTAGGATCTCCTGTTGGAGATGGTATTTCTTCTAGAATAGTATCTAATACTTCTGTAAATCCTGGAGTTTGATCAGCTAGGTTGTCACTTAATGAACAAGTTCCATTCAAAGCAGATGCATATAGTACTTTAAAATCTAATTGTGAGTCATCAGCACCTAGTTCGATAAATAAATCTAAAACCTCATCTAGTACTTGTTTACATCTAGCACTTGGTTTATCAACCTTATTAATAATAACTATAGGTTTTACTTTTGCGGCAAAAGCCTTTTTTAAAACGAATCTAGTTTGTGGCATTGGTCCTTCATAGGCATCAACAACTAATAAAACACCATCAACCATGTTCATGATACGTTCTACTTCTCCACCAAAGTCAGCATGTCCTGGAGTATCTAAAATATTAATTCTTACCCCTTTATAATCAAGTGCTGTAGTTTTAGCAAGTATTGTTATTCCTCTTTCTTTTTCTAAGGCATTTGAATCCATAGATACATTACTAACATCTTCGTTATCTCTAAACATTCCAGATGTTTTTAAAATTTCATCTACTAAAGTAGTTTTTCCATGGTCAACATGCGCTATAATTGCTACGTTTCTTTTTTCCATAATGGGTACACCTCTTTTTTTACAACGTTCATAATTATAGCATAAGAGTTTAAAAAAAACTAGATGTTTCTAGTATTTTTTAGGATTTTATGTTTTTTGCAGATGTTTTTTTTCTGTACTAGGCAATTTTTATTGGAGTGTAAGGTTGCGATTGGGGTACTTTTATGTGGTTGATGAGACTTAGTTATATTTCTATTTTGGTATTTTTGTTTTAACTTTTTATATATGAAACTTATTACTAGGACTATTAGAAGTATTCTTATTGGTACTTTTAGTTTTGATACATATTCATTTAAGATTACCCAATTATTTCCTAGGGTATAGCCAACATATACAAATACAAAAGTCCAAGGAATAGAACCAATAATTGTGTATATTAAAAATTTAGAAAATGAAAGACGCATAAAGCCAATTGGTAATGATATTAGAGTTCTTATGATAGGAAAATTTCTTCCAATTAATGCAGCCATAAGGCCATATTTTTGATACCAGGAGTCTGTCTTTTCAAGGTCTTCTTCTTTCATAAAGAAATATTTTCCATATTTTTTGATAAATGGTTTACCACCGATATAACCCATTAGATATATTATTATGGCACAAAAGACACTACCTATTAGACCAGTCATAAAGGCACCAAAAAAGGTAAAGATTTTTCTACCGGCTAAAATTCCTCCTGTTGCTAGAATGGCCTCACTTGGTATAACTATAATTACAGCTTCTAGGACCATGCCCAAAAACATGCCCAAATAACCGTAGTTGCTTATTAGCTTTATTACGAACTCTCCTATATTCAAAAATATCACCTATAGAATAATATGACAAAAGAAAAGAATTAATTATTAATTAACTCTTCTATATATTCGTAAAAGTATTTATATTCTTTTTTTGGTAATGACGAAATCTTTGGATGATGATTTTTCATTAGTGCTCCATTAAATTCTTGTAACATTTCATAGTCATTTATATCATCACCTATTACATACATATTATCCTTTGAAAGATTTTCTAGAGATATTAGTTCTTCCAAGGCAATTTTTTTATTGGTTGCTCGTGAGGTAACATTGATGTGTTTACTACTCACATAAGCATATGTATTGGTGGTTTTTTGCAGTTCGTCTACAACTTTGTTGGCTAAGTTTTTGTCTTGATAAGTTGCTAGAACCTTAACACAATCATCTGGGTTTTCAGTAATGTTGTAACCATCTTCTAGAAAACATTCTATGTTGTTTTTCTCAAATACTTTTTTAATTTTTGCCACTTCTTGTGATGGTAGCATAGTTGATGAGATACAGTAGTCAACACTATTAAATACTTTAGCTCCATCTTCACAAATTAAATAAGTATATGGAATGTTGTACTTTTCCAACAATATCTTTATACTGGTATAGCTGCGACCAGTTATAATGCAAAACATGTTGCCCCTACTAATAAAGTCTTTTAGTGACATAATATTTTTGGTAAATTTTTCTTCATCTTTTATATAAAGAGTATTATCAAAGTCACTTGCTAAAAATTTCATTTTTTCACCTACATTTTTATACTATTATTATAAATAATAAATTTTATAAAAAAAAGTGTTGACATATTAGTAAGTTCTGGTATAATTAATGTTGTCTACTTGATTTAGTCGATTTCAGTCGTCGGAAAAGGCTGAGGTTCGATTAAAATTTAGTGCGGATGTAGTTTAATGGTAGAACCTCAGCCTTCCAAGCTGACTACGTGGGTTCGATTCCCATCATCCG
>HF992480.1 GCA_000433455.1 Mycoplasma sp. CAG:877
GTTCAGAACCTGGACGTAGTATGATAAAGATAGATAAGACTGCTCCTACTTGTACAGTTACTAAGAATATAGCAAGTCCAAATGGAGATAATAGTTGGTACAAGACTAATGTTACTTTAACTATTAATACGACTGATCCAAAAGGATCTAGTGATAGAGCTGTTAACAGTCCTTTAAGTTATGATGTTAAAAATAGTAATTCTGCATCTTATGGTGGTAATACTTCAGGCACTCAATCTGATACTGCTGGTATAACTTGGTATGGATTTGTAAAAGATGAAGCTGGTAATAAAGGAACCTGTAATTCAGGTAGTTTTAAGGTTGATACTTCTAAACCAACTTGTTCTCTTTCTACTTCCGGAACTGAAGGTGTAGAAAAATGGTTTAGAAGTAATGTTACTGTAAAATTAGCAAGAAAAAGTGATAGTTTATCAGGCGTTGCTTCTTATGATGTATCATCATCTAGTTCAGCATCATATTCTAATAGAACTTCTGGTACGGTCAGTTCTGAAGGTAGTAGTATAAAATGGTATGGTTATGTAAAAGATAAAGCAGGTAATGTTAATTCTTGTTCTACTACATTTGGAATAGATAAAACTAATCCTAGTATTTCAACAGATAGTGTTGGTACTGGTACTACATGGTGTTCTGGAAAAGCTATATCTGTAAGTTGTTCTGATTCTTTATCAGGGATGAGAAGTGGAGGAGCTGTTATTGAAGATATGGGTACAACAACTACTGGAACATCTTCTGCATCTGATTCTTTAGGTACTCCAAGATCTGGTAATACTACAACATATTCATGTACTGATAAAGCAGGTAATACTTCTACTGTTACTAAGTCATTTACAGTTGTACGTAAATCATGCACATCATATAATTCATGTAGGCATAGTAGTTTTGGATGTGAAAGTTATTCTTCAAGATATGATCAATGCAAGATGACTTCAAAGAGTTGTACTATGTCGGCCACAGGTACTAATATATGTCTTAAAGTTACTGGTTCAAATGCTTCAGAAAGAAGAAAAAAATGTGAGGCTATTTCAGGCTGTGTTTATAAACAAATGACTTGTGCTGGTGCACATTGGGTATATAGTTGTCCTTCTGGTTGGACTTTAAGTGGAAAGTTCTGTGTTAAGAATGTTTCTAGTAGTGGAAGTTGTTCTCCAGGAAATGCTTCAAGTTATACTTATGGTTGGGTATCTGGTTTTGCAGGAAATGGACTTCCAACTTGTAATTCTGGTGGTTCTAGACCTTCTTGTTCTTCTGGTTTAAATGGTTTAACTTATACAACTAGCTGTACTTGTCAGTCATATAAATATGGAACTGGTTCGGTTTGTGGATGTGCAAAATACAATTGTACTGATTAAGATAATAAAATAAAAGAAATGAAAAAAATCGTTTCTTTTTCTTTGAATTAAAAAAGAGAAACTATTGAGTTTCTCCTAATTTTGGTAATTGTACAGTTGCAACTGGTTTTACTTGTTGCTTAGTAACTTGTTGTACTTGTTTTATTGGAATTTGTCCGATAGGCTGTGTTTGTTTAATACTTGGTGTTACCTGTCCAACTGGTTGTACTGTTTTTTGATTATTTACTAAACTTGGTGTTTGATTTACTATTTGTCCAACCGGTTTAATATTTTGTATTACTGGTTTTGCTTGTTGTGATATAGCTTGATTAGTAGGTTGTACTATTTTTTGATTATTTACTAAAACTGGTGTTTGACTTGTTGATTGTACTAATGTTGGTTTAGTGTTTTTAGTTACTGGTTGAACTTGTTGGATTTGTTTAGCATTTTGCATTACTGGTTGCTTTGAATCAGTTATTAAACTTTGAGGTTGTAGAATTGGTTTATTTATTGTAATAGGTTCTAATACTTTATTATTTGGAATAGTACTTTGTTTTTGTTGTATATTAGGTATTATTGGTTGTTGAGGTGTTACTGGTTTTACTTGATTTGGAATAATTACTGGCATCTCTTTTGTAATTGGTGCTGTTTGTTTAGCAATTGTTTCTGGTTTTACAATAGGGATAGTAGGATTCTTATCAATATTTACTGCTTGTTGTTTTGGTACAGGTGGTGTTATTACTTGAGTAGTAGAAGATTTTACTTCTTGTCCTTTTATTTCTTCAACCTTTGGTTTTTCTGGAACTATATTAGGAATTGGTTCTTTAATAGTAGGTGGGGTAATAATTACTTCTTGTTCTTTTTCTTTAACTTCTTCCTTCTTTTCTATTTTTACCTCTTCAACTTTTGGTTTGTTTTCTGGAACTGTTTCCTTTTCCTCTTCTTTTTCTTTCTCTTTATTTTCTTCAGTTTTTGGAATTGCACTATCTAATATATTTTCATCGTCAATAGATTTTGTTAGTGAACTTCCAGTTGAATCATCATCTGGATCACTTTCTATTTCAATAACTCTGTATACTTCTTCGAAGCTTGTTAGTCCAGCGATACATTTACCTAGAGCGTCTTGTAACATAGTAATTGTTTTATTTGTATATACCATGTCACTTAATTGTTCTTTTGATAGTTTTGTATCATTTAGAGCATTTCTTATTTCTTCATCTAATTCTAGTACTTCTTGAATTGCGATACGTCCTTTATAACCTTTACGACAAGCTTTACAACCTTCTGGGTTAGCATCATATATTTTTTCAACGTCTTTATTCATGAATTTTTTAAATACTTTTTTCTCGTATTTTGTTGTTTCTCTTTCAACTCGACATTTTATACATAATTGTTTAGCAAGTCTTTGAGAAATGATACCAGTTAGGGCAGTTGATAATAAGTAGCGTTCAACATCCATATCAAGTAAACGTTCAATAGTTGATAGTGAGTTATTGGTATGGATTGTTGATAAAACTAAGTGTCCAGTAATTGAAGCACGTACGGCAATTTGTGCTGTTTCAGAGTCACGAATTTCTCCGATTAGAATAACGTTCGGGTCTTGACGTAAGATAGAACGAAGAGCAGCAGCGAAAGTCATACCAATTTCAGCATTAACTTGAACTTGGTTCATACCTTCAATGTTCATTTCAATTGGGTCTTCAACAGTAATAATGTTTATTTCAGGTTTATTTAGTCCTTGCAATATAGAGTAAACTGTTGTAGATTTACCAGAACCGGTTGCTCCAGTTACCAAGATAATTCCATTAGGAACACCCATCATTCTTTTTAATTTTACTAAGTTAGCTGGATTAAAACCTAGACTATCAATACCTTGTAAACTTCTGGTATAGTCTAAGATACGAATAACTATTTTTTCACCCTCATTTAAAGGAAGACAAGATACACGCATATCTAAGTATTTTCCCCCAAATTCACCTTTAATAGCACCATCTTGTGGTAGTCTTGATTCAGTTATGTTCATGTTAGCTAAAATCTTTAAACGAGTAGTTAAGTTTCTTTCAAAAGCTTTTGGAATATGTGTATAATCCTGTAAATCACCGTCGATACGAAATCTAACCATCATACCATCTTCTCTAGGGTCGAAATGGATATCTGATGTATTATTTTTTGATGCAGTTATAATAATATAATCGGCAATTTGAGTAATAGGAGTACGTTCAAAATCAAACGCAACCATATTAGTTTCTGCTTTTTTAACAGCCTTTTTTGTTTGCTCTTCTACCATTATTTCAACCCCTCTTTTTGTTTACTTTTGTATGGTATTTTACTATATTTTATTATATAATAGATTTAGAAGAATAGCAAGGAGAGAAGTGATAAATTGTTAAAATTAAATAATAAGGGTTTTGTTCTGGTTGAAACTTTAATAAGTGCTGTATTTATTATGTCTTTGTTTTCAATTATTTATGTGAATTTTTATCCAATAATGGCAGAGTATGAAAAGAGAGAGGCTTATGATGATGTTGACAGTAAATATGCTACTTATTGGATAAAGAAAGTTATTCAGAGTGGGAGTGTTTCATTTGATGGGACTATTAGTACGGACATAGCCAATAATAAATATCATAAGTTTCAATGTGCAGATATTGATCCTACCGATGTTACAGCTTTAAATTACTGTAATGAGTTATTTAGTGAGTTTGAAGTTGCTAAAGATGATGCAGGTAAACTTAATATATATATAACTAGTTATAAAATAGGAAATAGAAATGATATGAATGATAAAAATAATTTTAAGGGAGTAGTTGAAGAGAATACTGGAGGGGATTTTACTTCTGGATTTCAAGATTATGTAAGCTATTTACCGACATACTCAAAAGTTTCATCTTTAAATGGTGCATGTTATAGAGTATTAGTTGAATTTCATCATACAAAGAATGATAACGATTATTGGACTTATTCAACATTAGAATTAATAAAAGGAAATGAGAGGTGTTGGTAGTGAAAAAACTTAATAATAAGGGCCTTACAACTATTGAACTTTTAATTTCATTTGTTTTACTTGCTATATTAGTGGCTTCTTTATATGGAACAGTTGAAACTTATAAAAATAGACAAAGTATAGAAGAATTTAAAGATGAGATTTATACTTATAAGAATCTTTTAACAAAAGAAGTTCAAAGTGATTTAATAAAGAAGGGTTTAATTGATGTAAAAATAGAAAATACACCTTTAGATGCTAGTAATTCTAGTAATATTATTCCAGAAAAATATAAGGCAATATTTTATTTTAAGGATGGTAGTCATACTGTTTTAGAAACTACTAGAATAGTTGCTGATGATTATGGGGCTTCTGCTGCTACTGCTACTACTTGTCCATCTGGTCGTAATGATAAATTTGTAGTTAGTTATGGAACAGATGGTAATATGTATGATTATCCACTACCTAGTGTTGGTTATGGTACAAATGACGAAGGATGTAGAATAGAGGATTTAAGAATATCTTCTATAAATATGAGTGCTACTAATAAAGTTTTAAAAATACATATTATTTTTTATCACCCAGACTTTGGAAATAAATATGGAATTAATATAGTAACACCAATTAACTTTAATAGATAAAATACGATAATAAGAAAAGAATTGTTGCGAATAGTATTTGAAGGAGTCTTCCAAGAATAAAATATTTATATTTAAGAGAAGTATTAGTAATAATACTTTTTATTTGGATATGAATAGATAAACTACCAAAAGAGAAGAAAATTATAATTAGAAGAGATTTTAATAATTTATTTGATAATAGAGAAATAGAGAATAGACCTTTAGTTAGATCAAAGATACCATTTAATAGGACATGAGATAAGACATTTAAAGTTAAATATTTATTTATGATTACTGTTATTAAATAGAAAAATACTGAAGTACCATAGATTATTAAGATTACTTTTAGAGAGTCTATGATTGCTTTAGATAAGGACTCTGAAAAATCTTTTGATGTGGAGTCATTTATAGTAATGACTTCTTTTTTTGGTGGTTTAAATATTAAAGCAATTATTAAGTTACTTAGAATTAGACAGATTAGTATTTTTAGAGCAAGAGTTTTATTAAGAAGAATTGTTACAGTATTTAGGACAAACATAGGATTAGGAAAATGAGTAAAAGATAAGAGATAATTAGCAGTTTTGTTAGATATTAGGCCCTTATCTAGTAAATCTTTTGTGTATTTAGATCCGGAAGGAATACCAGATAAAATGCTCATTATGGTTACATAGAAGATACTACCATTTAGTTTTAATTTATTATTTATTAATTCTATTAGACCTTGATCTATTAGGATAGTTGATAACATAAAGAAAATAAAATTAGTAGAGAAAAGTTTTGTATAGAAGAGTTTTGTGTAGTCTATGATACTTTTAATTATAAGAGTGGAATTAATAGTATAGAGAATTAATAGTGTTAATAGAAATGTAATAATAATAATTCTTTGATAAGTTTTTTTCATATTTCTCCATTTCTTTGTTATAATTAAACAAGGTGATATGATGATTAAAAGATTTTTTAATGATACAGTAGAATTTATTAAGGAAGAGTATAAATTTATTATATTTTTACTACTTAGTGTTATTTTATTCTTGTTCCCAGTTAATTATTATATTATTGTTGGGGGAGATATTAGTGATATTGATGAGAGAGTTATAATTAGTGATTCTTATAATAGTAAGGGGAGTTTCAATATATCTTATGTTTCAGAATTAAAGGGTAGACTTGGTCCTTATTTACTTAGTTATATTATTCCAGGATGGGAAAGTGAAAGTGCTAATGATTATAAATATGTAGATGAGGAGACTATTCAAGATATTGAGTTTAGAAATAGACTTGATTTAGTTAGTACTAATGGTAACGCTATTAAATGGGCTTATGAGTTAGCTAGTAAGGAGTATAAGATTGTAGATACTAAGGTTTATGTTATATCTGTTAGTGATGATATGCCTAGTAATTTAAAAATAGGAGATAGGATTGTTAAGTTTGATGATAAGGAAATAGAAAATGTTAATAGTATTAGAGAGTATTTAGGAAGTGTTTCTAAGGATGAGGTTACTATTACAGTTATTAGAAATAATAAGGAAGTTAATATAACTGCTAAAGTTTATTCTGAAAATGGTAAGAAATTAATTGGTGTTTATTTACAAGAAGTTAGTGAGTATGAAACTGATCCAGACGTGGAGATTAAGTTTAAGAGTAGAGAGTCTGGTCCATCAGCGGGTTTAATTACAACTTTATCTATATATGATAAATTAACGGAAGAGGATTTAACTAAAGGATTAAAGATTGCTGGTACTGGTACAATTGAAGCAGATGGGTCAATTGGTAAAATTGGTGGAGTTAAATATAAGTTAGCAGGAGCAGTTAAAAATAAGGCCGATGTGTTTTTAGTACCTAGTGGAGATAATTATGAAGAGTGTGTTAAATTAAAAAGAGATAATAAATATAAAATTAAGATAATAGGAGTTTCAACAATAGAAGAAGCTATAGAAAAATTAGAAAATTTGGAGGTTTGATTTGAATGAAAATAGGAATAGATATAGATAATACTATTTGTTCGACAGATGAATTACTGGATAAGAAAATAGATGATTATATTAAAGAAAAAGGAATGAGTCAAAAAGAATTCTTTAGTGATATTAAATATATGAGTGATTTTTATGAAGAGAAGTTGTTGGAGGTTGTGTTTGAGGATCAGGTTAAAGATGGTTTTTTAGATGTGTTAAACAAGCTTAAAATTAATAATGAGATAATAATAGTTACAGCTCGTAATGAAAAGTTAAGTAGGAGCTTTCAAAATATGAGGAAAGCTACTTTAGAATGGTTAGAAAAAAATAATATATATTATGATAAGTATTATGATGATGCATATAAAGAAGGAAAAGTTAAGGTTTGTAAGGATGAGGCAATTGATATTATTATTGATGATGATATCAATAATTATTTAGCTTTTAAAGATAGTGGAATTAAAACATTACTTTTTGATGATAAGGGTAAATATTTAGATATAGTTGATCGAGTTGGATCTTGGAGAGAAGTAGAAGAAGTTTTATTTAATGATTAGTATATTAGGAGTTTTAGGATGAAGGAAGATTTAATATTACTTTTAAAAAGTTATAGAAGTAAACTTAAAGATATTGATGATAATTCGTTTAGAATATGGGCTGAATCTTTGGGGAGCAAGTTTGTTCCAGAAATAAGATATAATGGGGTTTCTAAAAGTGATTGGCTAAGAAAAGTTGAAAAAAGTATTTTGTTGGTAAAGAGAGATAAATATAAATATGAGAAGTTTGTATCTGAAATAATTACTGATAATTTTAAAGATGGGGAATGTAATAAGAATTCTATAGGTTTTATAAATAAGTTTTTTCCTAATCTTTTAGATGACATAATTCTTAGTCTTTGTAATACTAATGATTTAGAAAAAGTTATCGATATAGTTGATTGTATGAGGTTATATCCAGAAGAAAGAAAAAGTGAAATATTTCAAATCATTAAAGATAGTTTATCAAAAAGAGCTTTAGAAACTGATTCTAGTGGTAAGTGGAAGTATTTTGACTTTTCAATGCGAGATAGAGATAATTTTTCTTTGTTGAATCCAGAAGATATTTCAAAAGATGAATTGAAAAGTCAATTAAAAGATTTTTCTGAAGGATCGGTAGCGTTAGAAATGTGTTTAAGAGTATTATGGAAAAGGAATGTTCCTACTAAAGCTTGTTGTAAGGGTGCACACTTATCATATACTCATGATGGATATGTAAGTCTAGCTGTTGATCCATATATAGCATTTATGCCTGGATGTGAGTGGCAAAAATATTTACCAAAAGAGATATTAGAGGATGAAGATGTTTTTCTTGATGAAGATGCTATACATTATTTTGGT
This sequence comes from Mycoplasma sp. CAG:877, assembly GCA_000433455.1. GTDB lineage: Bacteria > Bacillota_I > Bacilli_A > RF39 > UBA660 > CAG-877. The sequence goes on from HF992480.1 coordinate 8,278, forward strand.
AATAATATAGATGAATTTTTTTATACTTTAGCTTTTTCTGTTATTGTGGGAGAAAAAGATAATTCTAAGGAGGTTTCTTCTAAATTTGCTAGACAACCTGAGAGTATTGATTTGCTTTTATATCAGTCTTATGTATATTCCTTGAATAAAGTTGGTTTTGATAGTAAACAGTGTGAGATTTTAGCTGAAGAAGAATTGGAACTTTTAAATGCTATTCATTTATCAAGAGAAGAACTAAGAGATGTATCACTATTACATCAGGATACTTTAAAAAGATATGTTGAGGAAAATAATCAGAAATTGATTAGTAGTAAGGCTGAAAATAAAGAAGGTAATAGTAAAAAATAGAGGCGAGACTTGTCAGTATAGATAAGTCTCATTTTTTTCACATAATTTCACATAAAGTTCCAATAATTCGACAACAATTAAGTGTTACTATAGAGGTGTAGAAAGGAGGAATTAGTATAAGGTTAGATAATTAGAAAAATGCAAATGAATGTTAAACTACTTTACTTTATATATATAAGGAGGGTTGCTTATTAGATTATAGAATAATTTAGAAAATAGTGTTATACTATTGGTGGTGATATGATATGTATACTGTTTGTTTGGTAGAAGATGAAGTCGATTTAGCAAACTTAATTAAGACTTATTTAGAAAAAGCTGGGTATAATGTAGTTAACTTTACTAAAGGAAGTGATGCAATTAACTATATTGGAAATAAAGTACATATTTGGATTTTAGATATTATGCTTGGCGATGATATTAATGGATACGATATAATTAAAGCTATTAGAGAAAAAGATGAAGAAGTTCCAGTTATATTTACATCAGCAAGAGATCAAGACTTAGATAAAATACTTGGACTTGAACTTGGTAGCGATGATTATATTACTAAACCTTATTCCAGTAAAGAATTAGTTCTTAGAGTTAATAAAATTATTAAAAGGGTTTATAAAGATGAAAGTACAACATTGATAACTTATGAAGATTACAGCGTAGATTTAACGAAGAGAATGGTTTTTGAAGAAGGAAAAGAAGTAAAATTAACAACATTAGAGTTTGACTTATTAGTACTATTTTTAAAGAATAGAGATAAGTCGTTTACAAGAGATGAAATATTAGATGCTATATGGGGTAGTGATTACTTTGGTTCTGATCGGGTTGTAGATGACTTGGTTAGAAGACTTAGAAAGAAACTTCCAAAGCTTAATTTGAATTCAATCTATAGGTATGGGTACAGACTATCATGAAGCGTATTAACAAACTTAGTAAACAATTAGTTTGGCTTGTAGGTTTTATATTCGTATTACTTTTTATATTATTAGGTTTAGTATTACCAAAGATGTTGATTCCAGTTGCTGAAAATAATATATATAATTATTTAAGAGAACCATTACAATTAGTTAATGCCAATGTTGACTATAAATTACTTGATACAGAGATTGCTTACATTTATGTTGTAGGTGATAGTGTTTTAACAACAGAGAACTTGAGTGGTGAACTTGGTATTGATAATGTTACATCTTTGTTAGAAAAAATAAATAATGATTATGGTAAGATTCAGTATAAACATAAGTTTTATTACTATTATGCTATCGAAAATGAAAAAGTTAAAAAGATCGCTATTACAAACGACAGTTATATAAATAAGACAAAGACAGATATATTGGGGGCAATATTTCCAATAGTATTAGGTACATGTTTACTTATTGGTCTTATTCTAATTGCTTGGTCAACAATTATAGTTAAAAAGATTGAGAAGTTGAAGAATAAGATTGATAATATAGATAATCCCGATTATAATCATAAAATAGATTTTGAAGTAGATGATGAGATTAAGTCACTTGCTTTAGCAATAGAAGATATGCGAATTTCTTTAATAAATCAAGAAGAATATCGTAATCAGATGTATCAAAATATATCACATGATTTTAAGACACCTCTCACCGTTATAAAATCATATATAGAAGCTGTTGATGATAAAGTTGAAGATGAAGCTACAGCACTTAACGTTATTAGAGAACAGACTTCTAAATTAGAACAAAAAGTACACTCACTTCTTTACTTAAACAAACTCGATTATCTTAAAAATTCTAAAAACATAAAGTTAGTACCAGTTGATATGGAAAATATTATTAAGACGGAAGTAGAAAAGTTTAAGTTCCATAGAAAAGAATTGAATTTTATAGTTGAATATGATAAAAAGAGTCAATTCGTTGGAACTGTTGAAAACTGGGAAACAATACTTGATAATTTACTTAGTAATTTTATAAGATATGCTACTACAACTATAAAAATTACGGCTAAGCAAAATAAATTAATTTTATACAATGATGGTGATAATATTAATAGTGATTTCCTTGATGGAATATTTACTCCGTTCCGAAAGGGAATTAAAGGTGAATTTGGGCTTGGCTTATCTATTGTTAAAAAGACTCTTAATCTTATGAACTATGATATTGTTATAGTTAATGAAAAAGTCGGGGTATCGTTTATAATTACAAAGGGGACTCATAAATAGAGTCTTTTTTTGTTTGTATTAAAGACAAATTTAGGGTTTTGGGTTATAATAGTATTGGTGATATTATGAAAATTAGAGATTTAGTTTTAAAGTTAATAGATAAAAAGAAAACAATATCCTCAATGGAGTCTTGCACTGGTGGAGGTTTTGCTAATGAGATCACTAATATTGAAGGAGCTAGTGATATATTAAAGTTTAGTGCAGTTACTTATTCTAATGAATATAAGATTAAGATGGGTGTTTCTAAAGAATTAATTGATAAGTATTCAGTATATAGTTTTGAAGTTAGTGATAGTATGGCTTTTAATATTAGTGAGTTTACAGGTAGTGATTTTGGTGTTGGTATTACTGGTAAGTTAAATAGAGTTGATAAGAATAATCTGTATGGAGAAGATAATGTTGTTTTTGTTAGTGTTTTTGATAGAGAAAATAAGAGGTATTATCATAGACTAGTAGAAGCTGTTAGGGATAGTAGATGTAATAATAAGGAACTTGTTATTGAAAATGTTTGTGATATTTTTGAAGAGTTACTTAAATAAAATATAGTGGAGGATGTTATGAGTAATATAGTTGGAGTATTTGATTCTGGTATTGGTGGTTTAAGTGTACTTAGTGAGTTAGAAAAGTTATTACCTAATGAAGACTTTTATTATTATGGAGATAGTTTAAATAATCCGTATGGTGAAAAAAGTGATGAAGAGTTATTTGAAATTACTTCTGGAGTAGTTGACTATTTAGTTAATAAAGGATGTAGATTGATTGTTATTGCTTGTAATACGGCTACTACTAGATGTATGAAGTATTTAAGAGAAAAGTATAAAGATATTATTTTTGTAGGAACAGTTCCCGCTATTAAAGTTGCGTGTGATAGAGATTTTAAAAATACTCTAGTAATGGCTACTCCTGTTACTATTGAGTCCGAAAGGACAATGGAGCTTATTCGAGATAATATAAGAAAAGATCAAAATATTTATTTAGTTGCTTGTCCTGGTCTTGCTAATGCTATAGAGGATAATGATCAAGAGAAAATAGAAGAAATATTAAAGGATACTTTTAGGGAATATAAGGATAAGAAAATCGACTCAATCGTTTTAGGTTGTACACATTATCCATTTATAAAAGAAAATATTCTTAAGGAAATGCCAGGAGGTATTTTACTTGATGGATCTAGAGGAGTGGCAATGGAGGTTAAGAGACAACTTGAGAATAATGGTCTTTTAAGTGATAAGTTAAGTAGAAAAATAGTTATATATAATTCGCTTACAAAAGAAGAAGTTACGAAATAGAAATATTTAGTGACTTTTTCTTTTTACGTGTTATAATTGTAGTATGAATTATAGTATAGAGGTGTAGTTATGAGGTTAAAAAGATGTATTTTTACTTTGATGTTTTTAGTGGCTATTTTAATATTACCTAGTAGTGTTCAAGCTCTTGATTTAAAACTTACTTATAATGAAAAATGGAATGAGTGTGTTGATGATGTGTGGACATTATCTAGTTATGATAATGCTGGAAATGTAGATGGTAATTTAGTTATTTATAATAGTAAGCAATTAAAACAAAATGGTAATTCTTCTGGTATTGGTATTGCAAAGCTTGATCTTAATAATAAGATAGTTTATAAAGATAAGACTTTTGAGGCATCTAATGTTGATGTTTCGACAATTGATTCTTCTAACAGTGGTGGTTATGTCGTTAAGGGAGAGGCTGATATTTTAATTACTGCTTATGATGAAAACGACAATGTTATTTTTGAAAAACAATATGGTGGTAATGGTATTGATGCAGATTCAGAAGCCATTAATTCATATGATAATAATGGAGTTTTAGATGGGTATTTAATCTTATTTATTACTACTTCTTCTGATTTAGGTATTGAACAGGGATTTACTTTATTAAAAGTTGGTTTAGATGGTGATATTGTTTGGGTAAAAAACCTCAATGAACAATTTCGTTTAGGGGGATTACTTTATACGAAGAATCAGTCTATTTATGCTATTAGGGTGATAAATAATACTAAATTGACAATTAAGGATTTATTTGCTGGAACTGTTGCTTGGGAAAAAGAAACAGGTATTGAAATTAATAATATTAATTATAGTTATGACAAGAATGGTGTTATTGATGGTATTGTAGTTGTTGGTAAGACAGGTGGTACAAAAGGTGCTATTATAAAGTATGATTTAGATGGCAATGAAATGTTTAGAAGTAGTTATGATGGTAAAGCTGTATCTTCTATGTATTTTGATGTTACAGGTAGTTATTTATTAGATGGAACTTATGATGGATATATAGTTACGGCAGCTTCTGATGATAATAGAACATTTTTAGTAAAGTATGATCTTAATGGAAAAAAAGTATCTGAAATAGTTTATTTAAATAATAGTAGTTTGATTTTTAAGATTGCTAATAACTTTGATAAGTCTGGGAATCAAAATGGATATTTGTTGTATGCTTTGGAACACAAAAAAGTTTTGTTGAGGGAAAATGATGTAGAAACACAGGATCTATCCTGCAAAAAATTAATTGTTGCTAAATACACATATGATATGTTTTCTGTAGCTAAGGAGGAAACTAGTGGAGGAACTATTACTGTTAAGTCTGATGCTTATCCAGGAGAGATGGTTAAAGTAAAAGTATTAGTTAAAGAAGGGTATAGTTTAGCTAGAATTATTGTTAAAGATGAGTCTGGTAAAGAGATAGAAGTTAATAGTGATGGAACATTTGTAATGCCAGAAGGAAAAGTTACTGTTAGTGCAATATATAAAAGAGTAACTAATCCTGATACAGTGTCTGCTGCTTATATGGT
>HF992481.1 GCA_000433455.1 Mycoplasma sp. CAG:877
GTTCCTTTAGAACCAGAAACATCTTTAGTATATTTAACCATTATTACATTAGACTCAGTCAGTTCTCCTAGTGATATGGTGCCACTATTAGTACCAGAATCAACTTTTAGTTCAACACCATCTTTATAAAAGTATGCCTTATCAAATCTTTCTTCAGATGAAACAGAATATGTCAATCTGTATATTCCTGACTCAGAAACAGAAAATGATATAGTACCAGTTTTAGAATGAGTTTTATTAGTACTTATCCATTTATTTGTTTCTGTATCATATGTATATGGATAAGTTTCATCATTGGAAATATTGATATATTTATCTTGTTTTATAGATGTAATATTCTCATAATCTTCAATAGGATTTCCATTATAAATTAACTTAACACCACCAGTACTTGTAGTTCTAACCATCTTCCAACAAAAACCTGCAAATAGCACATTATTATTATCAATATTTCCTCGATAATAATATACTGGATATTTATCATTCTCTGTTCCGTTTAATGTATAAACCCCAGAATTATCATCAGTTGGAACCACAGAAAAATCAACATCTGTATCTAAGCCTATTGTACTACCCGCTACTAGCTCATATAGTGTTGGTCCTTCATAGACAGTCCCATTCATCGACTTTTCCAAACTAACATTCTTCCATATAGCTTTTATTACTACATTAGACTCTGGCATTACAAATTGATCATTACTTACTTTTTCTACATCAGTTACTACTTTCCATTCTTTAAACTGATAACCCATACATGTAGGAGTACTATCATCTAATCTAACTGTATCAAATACCGAATAAACTTTAGAACTAGGTAC
>HF992482.1:0-44097 GCA_000433455.1 Mycoplasma sp. CAG:877
TAAAATTATTTCCCGGGAAATAATTTTAATAAAACAGTACTTTTTAAAATGCAATATTTTAAATTTAAATAGATAACTATACACCTTTTAAAAGAAAAATCGCTTAAAATGCATTTTAGCATTAAAATAGCTTAAAAACGTTGATTTTTCAAGGATTTATACACCAAAACTATAAATAGTAATTGTTCTATATCATTATGACTACATTTATAACTAAATTAGTTAACTACATAAATTGGTTTTCATTTTTTTACTTGAATATCAAAAAAAACGTTTTTTCCACAAGTAAAATTTTACATAAATATTATAAAATGTTTACTAAATTATACAAAAAAATACATAACTTCAAGAAATACTTTTTTTCCACAACAAAAAACAGGCCTAAAGCCTGTCTTTTAATTATAACTATTCGTTAACATTTTCCACTACACTATCAGTACCAGATTCTTCATTTGCTTCCTTAGTAACAATTGCTACAGTAGCAACTTTCTCATCATTCTTTAAGTTAATAAGTTTAACACCTTGAGTAGCACGTTTTAAAGTGGATACTTGCTCTAATGGCATCTTCATTAAAGTACCATTATCAGTAACAATGATTACATCATATTCAGAATCATCAATACATTTTAAAGCAACCATCATACCATTTTTATCAGTAACATTAAGTGCCTTAACACCCTTGCTACCACGATGAGTTAATCGATATTCATCAATAACAGTTTTCTTACCATATCCTTTATCAGTAACGATTAATATAGTTTGACCAGGATTAACTACCTCTGCTCCAACTACATAACTACCATCTAAATCAATACCCTTAACACCAGAACTACTTCTACCCATAGGACGAATTTCGCTTTCTGGGAATCGAACCATTCTACCATTATTAGCACCAATAGCAATTTCATTATTTCCACAAGTCTTTCTAACAGAAATTAACTCATCATTTTCCTTTAAAACAATAGCAATCTTACCAGATTTTCTAATACTATCAAATTCAGAAATATCAGTTCTCTTAACTACTCCATTCTTAGTAGTAAATACCAGATATTTAATTTCAGAACTGTCAGCAGAAATTTCCACAATCGAACTAATGTTCTCATCTTTATCTAATTGTAGTAAATTAATGATTGGTAAACCTTTAGATTGTCTAGAAAATTCAGGAACTTCGTATCCTTTCATTCTATAAACTCTACCCTTATTTGAGAAGAATAAGATATAGTCGTGAGTCTTCATAGAAATTAAATGTTCTACAAAGTCCTCCTCATTAATAGTCATACCATTAACACCAACTCCGCCTCTATTTTGAGTACGATAAGTATCAGTTCTTAATCTTTTAATATAACCATTTCTAGTTAAAGTAACAATAACATCCTCATTAGGAATTAAAGACTCATCTTCAATATATTCAATAGCAGTCATATCAATATTAGTACGACGCTCATCGCCATATTTATCCTTAATTTCTAATAATTCATTTTTGATAACCTCTAAAACCTTCTCATCACTAGCTAAAATGCCACGTAACTCTTCAATTAGTTTTAGTAAGTCATTTAATTCATTTTCTATCTTTTCACGTTCTAAGCCCGTTAAACGGCGTAATTTCATTTCTAATATTGCATTAGCCTGAACTTCAGTCAATTTGAAGTTAGTCATTAAACCAGTTCTAGCCTCATCATCAGATTTAGCAGCTCTAATTAACTTAATAACAGCATCGATATTATCTAAGGCTATTTTTAAACCTTCTAATATATGAACACGTTTTTCAGCAACATCTAAATCATACTTAGTTCTACGAATAATAACCTCTTTTTGGAAATCAATATACTTAACAATAATATCTTTCAAACCTAAAGTCTTAGGAACTCCTTGATCTAACATCAAGAAAATTATTCCATAAGTAGTTTGAAAAGCAGTATGTTTATATAACTTATTTAAAACAACTTGTGCATTAGCATCTTTCTTTAAAGTAATAGTTATTTTAATACCATTTTTTAAATCAGAATGATAATCAGCAATACCTTCAATTGTCTTATTATGAACAAGTTCAGCAACCTTATTCTTTAACTCTAAAGTATTAACACCATAAGGAACTTCATCAATTATAATATGATGTTTACCATTACTATCCTCTATTGTAGCCTTACTTCTTATAGTAATAGAACCACGACCAGTTTCATAAGCCTTACGAATACCACTATTTCCTAAAATGATTGCTCCAGTAGGAAAATCAGGTCCCTTGATATGTTGCATTAACTCATCTAAAGTAATATCATGATTATCAATATAAGCAACACAACCATCTATTACCTCTCCCAAATTATGAGGAGGAATATTAGTAGCCATACCAACCGCAATACCAGTCGTACCATTAACTAAAATATTAGGAAAACGAGAAGGTAAAACATCAGGTTCTCTTTCACTCTCATCAAAGTTAGGACTAAAATTAACAGTATTTTTGTTAATATTTCTTAATAATTCCAACGAAATCTTTGAAAGTCTAGACTCAGTGTAACGCATCGCTGCTGCTCCATAACCTTCAATATTACCAAAGTTACCATGACCATCAACTAACATATAACGATATGAAAAATCTTGTGCCATTCTAACCATTGCTTCATAAATACTAGAATCACCATGTGGGTGATATTTACCCATAACATCTCCAACAATTCTAGCACTCTTCTTATGAGTCTTATCAGGAGTATATCCAGATTCATACATAGAATAAAGAATTCTTCTATGAACAGGTTTTAAACCATCTCTTAAATCAGGAAGTGCACGAGCAACAATAACACTCATTGAATACTCTAAAAATGAATCTTGTACTTCCTTAACAATATTATTTTTTTCTAATCTATCCATCTAAACCACCATCCTAAACATCCAAATTTTCTACATAAGTTGCATTAGTTTCAATAAATTCTCTTCTAGGGCCAACATCTTCACCCATAAGTTTAGAGAAAACATCATCTGCAGCAATAGTATCTTCAACAGTAATCTGTCTTAAAACACGTTTATGAATATCCATGGTAGTTTCATTTAACTCCTCAGCATCCATTTCTCCTAAACCTTTCATACGAGCAATATCATACTTTGTATTTGGAGAAAGTGTTGCCAAATACTCATCACGTTCCTGTTCATTTAAAACATACTTGATAGTTTTACCATGTTTAATAACAAATAATGGTGGTTGAGCAGCATATACATGTCCTGCTTCAACAATAGGTCTAAAAAATCTATAAAACAAAGTTAATAATAATACACGAATGTGACTACCATCAACATCAGCATCAGTCATGATGATTATCTTATGATAACGAAGTTTATTCAAATCAAACTCATCACCAATACCAGTACCAAACGCCGTAATTATAGTTCTAATTTCTTCATTTGATAAAGCCCTATCTAATCTAGCTTTTTCAACATTTAAAATCTTACCACGTAAAGGTAAAATAGCTTGAGTCATACTATCTCTACCCTTAATAGCAGATCCACCTGCTGAATCTCCTTCGACTAAGAAAATTTCACTAACAGCAGCATCCTTACTTTTACAATCAGAAAGTTTTCCATAGAAATTAGTAATATCTAAATCCCCTTTTCTTCTCGTTAATTCCCTTGCTTTCTTAGCAGCAACTCTTGCCCTACTTGCTGTCATAGCCTTATCTAAAATAATCTTTGCTTGATCAGGATTTTCCATTAAAAATCTTTCAAAAGCCTCTGAAAATATTTTATCCACAACTCCTCTAACTTCACTATTTCCTAGTTTTGTCTTAGTTTGACCTTCAAATTGTGGGTCTGGATGCTTAACAGAAATAATCATTGTTAAACCTTCTCTAACATCATCACCAGTTAAAGGATCATCGTTTTGTTTCAAAATATTTGCTGAAACACCATACTTGTTTAAAACCCTAGTCAATGCTCTTCTAGCACCATCTTCATGAGTTCCACCTTCAGGAGTCGTAATATTATTAACAAATGAATAAATACAAGAATTATAAGTTTCATTATATTGTAATGCTACTTCTACACTAATATCCTTATCCTTACCTGAAACATCAACTATAGTTTCATGAATAGGATTCTTATTAGAATTAATCATTTTAACATATTCACTAATTCCACCTTCATAACAGAAAGAATCTTTCTTATCAGGCTCTCTATCATCATATAAAGATATTCTTAAACCTTTATTTAAAAATGCTAATTCTCTTAATCTTTTCATTAAAATATCATAGTCAAATACTGTAGTTTCAGTAAAAATTTCATCATCTGGTAAGAAGTGAACTGTTGTACCCGTTCTATCTTCATCGCATTTATCAATAATCTTCAAACTATCATCTGGATGACCACCATGACTAAATCTTTGATAATAAACATTTCCATTTTTATATACCTTAACCTCTAACCAGTCACTTAAAGCATTAACAACACTAGCACCAACTCCGTGAAGACCACCAGATACTTTATAGCCTCCTCCGCCAAATTTTCCACCAGCATGTAATACTGTATAAACCGTTTCCACCGTACTTTTACCAGTCTTTGGATGTATATCAACAGGTATTCCACGTCCATCATCCTTAACAGTTATACTATTATCTTTGCCAATAGTAACTTCAATATGAGTACAATACCCAGCCAAAGCCTCATCAATAGCATTATCAACTATTTCCCAAACTAAATGATGAAGTCCTCTAGAACTAGTTGTACCAATATACATACCAGGACGTTTTCTTACAGCCTCTAATCCTTCAAGTACTTGAATGGATGACGAATCATAAGAACCCTGAACTTTATCTTCATTCATTTTATAACCTACTTTCTCTCTACTTTTCCATTTTCTACCTTATATACATAAGCATCATCTAAATATTTTTTATTTATTCCTTTTAAATTAGTAGTAGTCAAAATACTTTGAATATCCCTTTCATTGATTACCTTAAGTATCCTATTTTGTTTCTTAGAATCAAATTCACTAAAAATATCATCAAGTAATAATATAGGCAATGTTCCTGTATATTTTTCAAAAATATTAATTTCAGCCAATTTAAAAGCCAAAACTGCTAATTTTTGTTGACCTTGTGAACCAAAATACTTCAAATCATTATCTAAAAATTGAAATACAAAATCATCTCTATGTGGACCATATAAAGTCATCCCATTATTTAACTCTTTCATATAATTCTTAGTAAAAATTTTTTTTAACGTGTTTTGCATCTCTAAAGTATCATAACTACTAAACTCAACATTAGGTAAATAAACAATTTTTAAACCATTTGTATTAGAAATATCACTGAAATAAGTATCAATATATTCATTAACAAAATCTAAATATTCTCTTCTCTTCTGATAAATAATAATAGCCTTCTCTATCAATCTATCAGTAATAATATCTAAATACTTTTTATCCGCAATACTACTGCTAAAAAGTATTTTCAAGTACTCATTTCTAGTTTTTAAAATTTTATTATACTCATTATAAGTATTCAAATAAACTTTTGAAATTTGTGATAACTGAATATTTAACAGATTTCTTCTTATATTTGGTGAACCCTTTATTATATCTAAATCATCAGGTGTAAAAACAATTACATTCAAATTAGAAATATAATCTGCTAATTTTTTTACCTCTGTACCATTTACACTAGTTTTCTTTGTATCATTAGTAACAGAAACCTCTAACTTAGAAATAATATTATCTTTCCTTATAGTTCCCTTTATTGCACTCTTACTTTTTCCAAACTGAATTATATTAGGATTATTCCCTACTCTATGCGATTTTGTAAGTGCCAATATAACAATAGATTCCAATATATTAGTCTTTCCCTGAGCATTATCTCCAATAAAAATATTCATCTTTTTATTAAGATTAACTAACACACTAGAATAATTTCTAAAATTTACCAAACTAATTTTTGATATTTTCATTTAAAAACGTATAAAAGACCCATATACTTCACCTATCCCCTATTTCAGTATTCCTATACAGACATACATATTATACCATACAAGGGCAAATAAAGCACCAAAAAATAGTTATTATTAACTATTTTTTTCACTATTTTAACGATTTTTTCTATTTCTCATAACTAAGTCTAATCTAGATGCCCTTGATACCTGATTTTCTATTGTTCTATAAGAGCATGGAACAATAATTTCCCTGTTATTATCAAAGACTATTTTCGTATTAGAAGAATCAATTTTTTCAAAATATTTTATTCTTCCTAAAGAAATCCAAACACAGTCAGCTGAACTTGGTGAAGTCGTTGGAAAAACAATAATATTATTATTTTCCTCAACAATAATAGGCACCTTATACTCAGCCCCTAAAATAGACTTAGCACTATCCTTTCTTCCATTATAAGTACTACCAAAATACTTACAACTATCCTCCATTATCTTAAAAGGAGTCTCATTAACAATATAACGACTATCATCTTCGTATACTAAACTATTCTCCTCCGAATTAGGAACTATTGCTAAAGTTCCCCTACTAATTTCATATTTCATTTAAAATTCCCCCTCTGAAAACTACACGTTTTCGTTCAAAAATATATCATTTTTCTTTGTCACTTCTTGTCAAAATATGTAGAAATAACAAAAAAATAGAAGATTTTTATCACCTTCTATTATAATTATACGAAAAATTTTTATTTTTCCCGGAATTTTTTTACTAAAATTAATAAGTTCTAATTGGTAAAACTAATTGTGTTAAAGTTGTATCCTCACTAGACTTGATTAAAATAGGTTTAATTTCACCAACAAAGTGAATATCAACAGTTTCTGTGGAAAAACTCTTTAATGCTTCCATCATATATTTAGCACTAAATGAAATCTTAATATTCTCACTATTATTCTTAATAATTGGCATTTTCTCTTCAACTCTACCAATCTCGGCAGAACTACTACGTAAAATTAGCCAATCATCAGTAGTCTCTAAAGTAACAATATTCTTCTCCTTATCACTAGTTAAAATACTAACACGGTCAATAACATCATAAAAATCAGCTAACTTAGTACTTACAACTAAAAGTGAATCATCTGGTAATAAGTTAGAAGTATTTGGATAAGTACCATTAATAAGTCTTGATTCAAACTTCAAATTGCCTGTTTTAAACAAAATCTTATTATTAAATATATGTAATTCAACAATTTCATCATCATCAGATAAAATTTTACAAAATTCAACTATATTATGACTAGGAATAACAATATTATAATTTTCTTCACTTTCCTTATCCAATTTAACAACTTTTCTTGCTAAACGATAAGAATCTGTAGAATTACATTCTAATACATCCCCTACTATATTAAAATTAATACCAGTAAGAACTAACTTACTTTCCTCATTAGAAGAAGCAAATGCAGTTTGATTAACAATAGTTTTGAAAACACTAGCGTTAACATTAACTTTTTTCTTACTTTCCTCAAGTCCTATATTAGGATATTCACTTTCACTAATACCATTTAGGTTAAATTCACTATTTTCTGTGTAAATTAATATCTTTAATTCATCAACTACTTCAATATTAATATACTTATCTGGTAACTTTCTAACAATATCTAAAATATATTTACCTTGAATAATAATACTACCTTCATTTTCAATTTTAAAATCTTCATCATTATTACTCTCAATACTTGTTTGAATAGTAATATCATTATCACTAGCAGTTAAAGTTAATTTTTTCTTTTTTAACTCAAATTTAATTCCTGCTAAAACTGGTATTAAGTTCTTTGTAGAAATTGCTCTTGATACCTTGTTTAAAGCGTCTAGTAATAAATCCTTCTTAATTGTAAATTTCATATATATTCCTTCTTTCTTTTATATTATTTTTATTATTACTGTGGAAAATGTTGAAAACTTCATTTTTTCTTTATTTATCAATCTTTTTTATCAACTGTTTTCTGTGGATAAAATATTTAAAACTAAAAGTTTTACACAATACCTATATCCTTTTTCAACTTTTCTACTATATTTGCCAAGTCTTTGTTGATTTTAATTTCGTTTTCTATCTTTTCCACTGAATGCATTACTGTTGAATGGTCTTTTCCACCAAATTCTGTTCCTATCTTAGGAAATGACTCGTTTGTCATACTCCTACAGAGGTACATAGCAATTTGTCTTGGAAAAGAAATATTAGAACTCCTCTTTTTACTTCGTATATCCTCAACAGATATTTGAAAATACTCAGATACAATCTTTTGAATCCTTTGTATATCATTCTTTTCACTCATACCCTTACTAATAAAGTCTTTTAAAGCCTCTATTGCCAAGTCTAATGTAATCTCTGCTCCACCCATAATTGTGGAATATGCAATCAATCTTGTTATAGAACCCTCTAATTGTCTAACATCAGTACCTATATTAGAGGCTATATATTCTATAACATCTTCAGATATTTCCTTTTCAAAGTTCCCACCTATTATCTTTTTTCTTAATATTTGCATTCTAAGAGCAAAATCTGGTGGAAAAATATTAACTGTTAGTCCCCAGCAGAACCTTGTCCTTAAACGGTCTTCTAACAGTTTCAAATCATCTGGAGACCTATCTGAAGAAATAATTATCTGCTTACTATCATTATATAATGAGTTAAAAGTGTGGAAAAACTCTTGCTGAGTCTTAGTTGCTCCTCCTAAAAATTGAATATCGTCTATAATTAAAACATCAATATTTCTATACTTATTCTTAAAAAAGTCAACATAATTGAAGTTAGTTCCAGAGTCATCTTTCTTATTAACCTTAATAAAATCCTGTGTAAACTGGTCCGATGTAACATATAAAACTCTTTTATTAGTAGTATCCATAATATAATTACCTATAGCATGCATCAAGTGAGTCTTCCCTAACCCACTATTTCCGTATATAAATAAAGGATTATACATTTTACCAGGATTTTCAGCAACAGACAAAGCCGCAGCATGTGCAAACTTATTACTATTACCAACTATAAAGTTTTCAAACGTATACTTTGCATTTAAATTTGACTGAATCTTATTATTAGGAACTCCTTCTAATTCTGGCTCTATTTCAACCTTTTTAGGAAGTATTTCCTCTATTTCTTCCTTTAATAATAAGATTAATTCAAAATTAGTACCAGTAATCTCATTTAAGGTACTAACAATAAGTTCTGAATAATTATCAATTAAATGTTTTTTATGGATTGGCATAGGTACAATAATATAAGCCTTACCATCTTCTAACTTATGTAAATGCGTATCTGCAAACCAGGTTTCGAAAGATAATGAAGTTAATTCTTCTTTTATTTGACCTAAGAACTTGGTCCATAAAATATCGACATTCATTCCACCATCTCCCCACAAGATAAATAAACTACGAATAGTGTACATTAAATTGTGAAAAAAAGAAACCATTTTATTGCAAAATTTTTTTTCAACAACTAATCCACAATTTTATCCACAAATCAAACCATTGATATTAAATACAATTTTTGACTTTTCCACATTTTCCACAATTTTTAATTCACAGGGTAACTTTTTACATTCCACAACATTGTGGAAATTGTTTAAAACTAAAAAAATATACTCAATAAATCCACAAAATCTGTGTATAAAAATCTTCAAACTATAAAAATTAAACCAAATTCTCCATAAAAATAAAATCACAGAACTTTATATAAAATAAAATCATCCACTTTTTGTTGACAAATAAACAAAAGATTTATTATAATAGGGTAGATTTATGTCTGGAGGTGGAGCAAATGAAAAGAACATATCAACCAAATAATCGTAAAAAAGCAAAAAGATTAGGCTTTTTTGCACGTAAGAAAACAAATATTTTAAATCGTCGTCGTCGCAAAGGACGTAAGTTGCTTTGCAAATAAGCCACTATTCAAACAGTGGTTTTTTTACTCTTATTATAAAATGAAGTAGGTGAGAGGCATGAGAAAACTTTATGTAGTCAAAAATGCTAGAGATTTTGAAAAAATAATAAAAACAGGAAAACTAGCCAAAAATAAAAGTTTCATAATATACTATTCAGATAACGACTTACCATATAATCGCTACGGAATCTCAGTAGGCAAAAAACTAGGCAATGCCGTATATCGTAATAAATATAAAAGAAAAATTAGAGCAATCATTGATAATTACAAAAAAAGCTATATAAATCACCAAGATTATATTATAATATTAAGAAGAAGTGCTAAAGACAAAGAATATCATGACCTAGAAAAAGACTACATAGCACTTATTAATAATATTAGAAAGGATGTATAGGACAAATAAAATGAATAGAAAAAAGAGTAAAACAAATACAAAAATCAAATTAATTTTAATAATAGCCTTACTATTAATAACAACAGGCTGTACAACAACACTAACAGATAAAGATAAAAAAGCCGTAAGAAATACAGAAACTGGCCAAAACCTAACAAAAAACATTATCTGTCAGCCAACAAATAAAGAAACAATTAAGTTATATAATGAAAACGGAGTAAAAGTAGATAAACTTCCAAAATGTGAAGATTTTAAAATCAATTCCGGTAAATATGAAGGATTATGGACAAGCTTCTTTGTTAAGCCACTAGCATTCGTTCTAATATTCTTCGGTAAAAACATTGGAAATTATGCAATCTCATTAATAATACTAACATTAATAATCAGATTAATTGCATATCCAGTAACTAAAAAAACTGCTATGCAATCAGAATTAATAAAAAAGGCACAACCAGAGTTAGACAGATTAACAAAAAAATATAAAGATAAAACAGATACAGAATCAATGATGAGACAACAACAAGAAATGCTTGCAATTTATAAAAAATATAATATTAATCCAATGGCAGGATGTTTATTCTCATTCTTACAATTACCATTATTTATAGCATTCTTCGAAGCCGTACAAAGAACACCAGCCATTTTTGAAGATAAATTCTTAACACTACAACTAGGAACAACACCATCAGTAGGAATCGCAACAAGTAGTTGGTTAGCATATGGCTTATTAATAATCTTAATAGGTGAAACAACTTATTACTCATTAAAGATGAATTCATCAGCAAACATGTCAGATCCAACAATGAAGATGATGCCTACAATGATGACAGTAATGCTATTATTAACAGGTATATTTATGCCGTCAGGCTTAGGTATATATTGGGTAACATCAAATGTATTTACAATAGTTCAAAATATTATTGTTAAAAGGAGTAAAGAAGTAAATGGAAAAGCATAGATACACAGGAAAAACAAAAGAAGAAGCAATATCAAATGCAACAATAGATTTACAAGAAACACAAGACAACCTAATAATAAAAGAACTAGAAGAAATAAAAGGTGGGTTATTTAAAAGTAAGAAAGTAGAAATAGAAGTAATAGAAAGAAGAGAAGTAGTAAGATATATAAAAGAATATCTTCAAAAACTTTTAAAAGACCTAGGCTTTACTTCAAATATAGAAATAAAAAATAAAGAAGAAGTACCAACATATACAATATATTCAGATAACGATGCCTTATTAATAGGAAAAAATGGTAAAAATTTAAAAGCCTTATCAATACTTACAAGTCAACACTTACTTAACGAATTAGGAAGAAATTTCAAATTTACAATAGACATCAATTCCTATAAAGAAAAAAGAGAAAAATCATTAGAATCATTAGCAAGAAGAATAGCTAGAGAAGTAGCAACAACAAAAGTAGAAGCAAAACTAGATTCAATGAACTCATATGAAAGAAGAATTATACATAATGCTTTAACAAACAACAAAAGAGTTTACACAGAAAGCGAAGGCGAAGAACCAAATCGTTATGTAGTAATAAAACCAAGAGAAGAGTAGGTACAAAAAAACATCATCCACACAGGAGATGTTTTTTATTTTGTATTAACTATCTAATTTTGAAATATCTATTCCTTAGAAATAGATTTAAGAGCATCATCTATATCTAAAGTATATTTGAAAAACTTCCATTTTCCTTGAATATGATCCTCAATTCTGATATTTGGATAGTGTTTTTTTATTTCATTGACTACAGTATTATCAAGATTATTTAATTTTTCTTCAGAGTTTAAAAGATAGAAGATAATAAGATCAGTAACCTCTGAATTTTTTTCTAAAACCACCTTCATTAGCTCATCATCAAGATAGTATTTTTTATTGTTAAGAGCAAGCCAACTATCTTTTTTATCCAAGTCGAAGTCATCAAAAAAATCCCCATTTTTATAGATAACGTAATAATAACTATTTCCATCTCTAATTTCTAAAGCTGCCGGACAAGTTGCTCTTCTTGTCCCATTTATCTCAATATATTTTCTATAATCAGCTTCTCTTATTTCATATTTATTAGGTTTATCTCTCATTATCATATTAATTTCCTCAACTTTCTTCATAAATTCTTCTTTTTTTCTTTCATAAATGTGCTATAATATACGAAGAAAAAGGAGAGATACCATGGAAGATACAATAGTAGCAATCTCAACAGCCATAGGAGTAGGGGCAATATCAATAATAAGATTGTCAGGTAAAGATGCCATTGAAATAGTAAATAAAAGTTTTAAAGGAAAAGACTTAACTAAAGCCCAGTCCCATACTATAAATTATGGTTACATTATAAATAACGACGAAGTAATTGATGAAGTTTTAGTATCTATAATGAAATCTCCTAAAACCTTTACAACCGAAGATGTTGTAGAAATAAATTGTCACGGAGGAATAATCCCAACCAAACAAATACTAGAAACAATGCTAAGTAATGGTGCTAGATTAGCAGAACCAGGTGAATTCACTAAACGCGCATTTTTAAACGGAAGAATAGACCTAGTAGAAAGTGAAGCCGTAATGGATATAATTGAAAGTAAAAGTACAGAAGCCAAAAAAATAGCCCTTTCACAATTAAAAGGTTCCTTATCAAAATTAATAGAATCCTTTAGAGATAGCCTAAAACAATTACTTTCCTCAATAGAAGTAAATATTGACTATCCAGAATATTACGATATCGAAGTAGTAACAAAAGAAAAAATAAAAACAGAAATAACTCGAATGAAAGACTCCCTTCAAAAATTAATCAAAGAGTCGCAAAATACAAAGATAATCAAAAGCGGCCTAAACGTTGTCATACTAGGAAAACCAAACGTCGGGAAAAGTAGTATTCTAAACCGACTACTAAATCAAGATAAAGCCATAGTAACAGATATAGCCGGTACAACGAGAGACATAGTAGAAGGAGAAACTTACTTAGAAGGAATCCTAATAAATCTTATTGATACAGCAGGTATCAGAGAAACAACTGATGTCGTAGAAAAAATTGGTGTAGAAAGAAGTTTAAATGCTATTGATAGTGCCGATTTAATAATAGTAGTTCTAAATAGTAATGAAGCCTTAACAGATAACGACAAAGACATATTAAAAGCAACAAAGGACAAACAAAGAATAATCGTAGTAAATAAAAACGATTTACAACGAAAAATAGAATTACCAAAAGACTTAGAAAATGTCATTGAAACAAATACAACAACCGAAAACGGCATAAAAGCCTTAAAGAATAAAATAATAGAAATGTTTAATTTAGAAGAATTAAAATCAAAAGATTATACTTACCTAAGCAATAGTAGACAACTAGATTTAGCAACAAAAGCCTATCAAAGTCTACTATCTGCCGAAACCTCTCTAAAAAATGATTTACCAATCGATATGGTAGAAATAGATTTAAAAGATTGTTTTGACTTACTAGGAGAAATAGTAGGTATAACTTATAGTGATGAAATAATAGATAACTTATTTGAACATTTCTGTGTAGGAAAATAGGAAGTGAATAACATGAAATATGAAATAATAGTAGTAGGAGCAGGACATGCCGGTTGCGAAGCCTCTTTAGCAGCAGCTCGTATAGGTCATAAAACTCTTTTAATCACAGGAAACAAAAAAAACATAGCCGATATGCCATGTAATCCATCAATAGGAGGACCAGCCAAAGGAATAGTAGTCCGCGAAATAGACGCTCTAGGTGGAGAAATGGGAAGAAATGCTGATAAAGGTACCTTACAATTAAAAATGCTAAATACAAAAAAAGGTCCAGCAGTTCAAGCCTTACGTGCTCAAGCAGATAAAATAACATATCCAAAAGAAATGGTTAAAACACTAGAACAAGAAAAAAATCTAGAAATAAAAGAAGCCATGGTCGAAAATCTAATAGTAGAAAACAACACAGTAAAAGGTGTAATCCTAGCCGATGGAACAGAAATACTAGCAGATGCCGTTATACTAACAACCGGAACATATTTACGTTCAGTAATTCTAGCTGGTTCAAGTAAGCATTCAGCAGGACCACATGGAGAAAAAGAATCTAAATTCTTAAGCACACGTTTAAAAGAACTAGGATTTAAAATCTTACGTTTAAAAACCGGTACACCTCCACGAATAGCAAAAGACTCCATAGATTATAGTAAAACATCTCTAGAACAAGGAGATGATGAGCCATTAACATTCTCATTTGACAACAAACTATACTATGACTATAAAAATCAAGTACCATGCCACTTAATATATACAACACCAACAACACATGAAATAATAAAAGACCACTTAAAAGAGTCCAGTATGTATGGTGGTTATGTAGAAGGGGTAGGTCCAAGATATTGTCCATCAATAGAAGACAAAGTAGTAAGATTTAGTGATAAAGAAAGACATCAACTATTCCTAGAGCCAGAAAGTATCTACTATGATGACATTTATTTACAAGGCTTTTCAACAAGTATGCCTCACAATATTCAAGAAGAAATGGTTCATAGTCTACCAGGCTTAGAAAAAGCTAAAATTCTAAAATATGCCTATGCCATAGAATATGATGCTATCGATCCAACACAATTAAAAAGATCTCTTGAGACAAAATTAATATCTGGTTTGTTTACTGCTGGTCAAATAAATGGTACCTCAGGTTATGAAGAGGCTGCTGGTCAAGGATTAATAGCCGGAATAAATGCTGCTTTAAAACTAGAAGGCAAAGAACCATTAATTTTAAAAAGAAATGAATCATACATTGGTGTTTTAATAGATGACTTAGTAACAAAAGGAGTAAAAGACCCATATCGTTTATTAACATCTCGTGCCGAATATAGACTATTACTAAGACATGACAATGCCGACATAAGATTAAGAAAATATGGTCATGAAGTAGGGCTAATTAATGAAGAAAAATATGAACTATTCAATCAAAAATTAAAAGATATATCAGAACTATTTAATTTACTAGAAACAACAAGAATAACACCAAAACAAGCAACAAATGACTACCTAGAAGAAATAAACACACCTGCTCTAAAAGATGGAATCTCATTATACGATTTATTAAAAAGACCAGAAGTAAAAATAGATCAATTAGAGCACTTTGTAGAACTACCTTACTCAAAAGAAGTAAAAGAACAAGTAGAAATAAATATTAAATATGAAGGCTATATCAAAAAAGCCAATAAAGAAGCTGAAAAAATGTTATCTTTAGAAGAAAAACTAATACCAGAAACACTAGACTACAATGATATACCTAATTTAGCGAGTGAAGCTCGTCAAAAATTAAATGACATAAAACCAACAACCTTAGGTCAAGCATCAAGAATATCAGGAGTAAATCCAGCAGATATCTCAATTTTAATGGTATATTTAAGAAGACTAGGAAAATAAAAAAGCAATTAATATGAAATTACTAAATATGAAAAATTTTAAAAGAATAGGAAAATAATATGACAAGAGAACAATTTATAATTGAATTAGAAAAACTAGGCATAACATTAACAGAATTACAAAGAAATCAACTAGAACAATTTTACCAATTATTAATTTCTTGGAATGAAAAAATAAATCTAACCAGAATAACTTCCAAAGAAGATGTCTATTTAAAACATTTTTATGATAGTCTAACTTTAGTAAAAGTTGTAAATTTAGAAGAAAAAGAAAATTTATGTGATATAGGAACTGGAGCAGGTTTTCCAGGAATAGTTCTAAAAATAGCCTATCCACACTTGAAAATAACCCTAGTAGATGCTCTTCAAAAAAGAGTAAACTACCTAAATGAAGTTATCAAAGACTTAGGTTTGAAAGACATTACAGCAATCCATGTTCGTGGTGAAGACTTAAAAGAAAAATATGACGTTGTAACAGCAAGAGCAGTTGCTAATATTGAAAAACTATTAGGATATACAATGCACTTAGTAAAAAAAGACGGTGTTTTCATTGCTATGAAAGGTAACATTATTGAAGAATTAACAGAACCAGTAGCAAAGAAAATTTCAACAAAATATGAAATAGTAAAAATAGAAGAGTTTCAACTTCCATACGAAAACAGTCAAAGAAGTCTTATTGTAATTAAAAACAAATAGTCAATATAAATAAAGATATAAGTTGTATATAACTATTAAACAAATTAAAGAGCATATCATTGTAACCTTAAAATGGTATTACAGATATGCTTTTTCTATCTAAAAAATACATATTGAAAGATTTATTAAATTAGTTTATAATAAAATAGAATAAGAATAAAGCGAGGGGATTAAAATGAATACAGAAACTAAAGATGAAGTTGTTTACCTATACCTAGATGACATAATTCCAAATCGTTTTCAACCAAGAGAAGTTTTTGATGAAAAAGCACTTAAAGAACTAGCTATTTCAATAAAAGAACATGGTGTAATTCAACCAATTATTGTACGTAGAGTGAATGGTAAATATGAAATAATTGCTGGAGAAAGAAGATATAAAGCCTCTGCCTTAGCTGGAATGACTAAAATTCCTGCCATTATAAGAGATTTAGATGATAAAGAAAGTTCTAAAGTAGCTTTACTAGAAAATTTACAAAGAAAGAATTTAAACCCTATCGAAGAAGCAAGAACATATCAAAAAATTCTAGAAATAGATCAAATGACACAAGACGAACTTGCTAAAACAATGGGTAAAAGTCAATCATCTATTGCTAATAAGATTCGTTTACTAGCCTTACCAGATGAAGTTCAAGATGCATTATTAAAAGAACAAATATCTGAGAGACATGCAAGAACACTATTAAATTTACCAGATTCTCAAAAACAAAAAGAAATGTTAAAGAAAGTAATAAGTAATAAAATGTCTGTTAGAACTTTAGAAGAGGAAATAGCAAAAATGCTTCCTCCAAAAGAACCAGTAGTTCAAGCAAATACTAACATTAATGATATACCATTGAATAGAAATGCTTTTGTAAATGATAATCCTATAGCACCAACAACAGAAATGCCAGAAGATAATTTACAATATGGACAAGTTAGAATAGTTCCACCTGATGGTGAACCTATGCCAGCACAAAGATTTATAAATTATGGTGAAATAGATAAAGAAGAAGTAGAAGAGCCAAAAGACTCATACTATAATAAAGTGGAAGTACAACCAGTAGATGTTAGTACAATAAAGGAAAATGCTATGGATATAAAACCAAATACAAATGAGCCACAAGCTGACTTAGATAATTTATTAAATATTCAAAGTACACCTGGTAGATACGCATCAACTCCATCTGTTGCAAATAAAACTCAAGAACAATATTTAACACCAGCAGAAGCAATAGTAAAAGGAGAACAACCAGAAGATGTACAAAAAGATTACTTTAATTTACCAAATATAAAAATACCTGATATGTCACAAAACATGACACAACCTGCAGCTCAAAATCAAGTAAGTATCTTAAATATTCCAGAACCAGTACAACAAACAAATTCTAATTATACAGTAGAAGATGCAATCAATAGAATTAGAGAAGCTGTTAAAGATATTGAATCTCATGGAGTAAAAGTAACTTTTGATGAAATGAATTTTGATACAGCATATCAAGTAATAATTAAAGTAGATAAATAAAATAAAAATAGCAATTAGTAAACAGCAACAAAGAATATAAATAAGTAGCAAAAAGTAGATAAGACTACATTAGGTAGAGAAATCTACTTTTTTTTCATCAAAAACATTTAAAAAGTTAGAAAACTTTGATACAATAATTAAGTAAAATGGAAAATGGGTGATTAGATGGGAAAGGTTATATCATTAGTAAATCAAAAAGGCGGAGTTGGAAAAACAACTACAAGTATTAATCTTTCTGCATCATTAGCAGTATTAGGGAAAAAAGTTCTATTAATAGATTTAGATCCTCAAGGAAATACAACTACTGGTGTAGGAATCAATAAAGGAGACATAGAAAGAAGTATATATGATGTTTTAATAGACGAATGTACAATAACAGAAGCTATGATTAAAACAAAGTATAAAAATCTTTATGTTTTACCAGCAACAATTAATTTAGCAGGGTTAGATATTGAATTAGTAGAAAAAAGTAAACATGAGTCAGGCTTTCAAAAAGGTGAACAACTAAAAAGACATATATCAGAAATAAAAGATAGTTTCGACTATATAATTATTGATTGTCCACCTTCATTAGGAGTTATAACAACAAATGCTCTAACAGCTTCAAACTCAGTAATAATTCCAGTACAATGTGAATTCTTTGCACTAGAAGGTATTACCCAACTATTAAAAACAATAATGTTAGCCCAAAAAACATTAAATCCAGACTTAGTAATAGAAGGAGTATTATTAACAATGCTTGATTCTAGAACTAATTTAGGATTTGAAGTAGTAGAAGATATTAGAAAATTCTTTAAAGAAAAAGTATACAATACAATTATTCCTAGATTAGTTAGATTGACAGAGGCTCCATCACACGGAGAACCAATTATAGTATATGATCCAAAAAGTAGAGGAGCAGAAGCCTATATAAATTTAGCAAAGGAAGTGATTGCAAGAAATGGAAACTAGTACAAAAAGAAGAGCCTTAGGTAGAGGATTAGAAGAATTATTCTATAATGAACCAATCGATTACAATAAAGTAGAAGAAAAAATACTAACAGAAACACCAAGAGAAGAAATTGAAATGGTAAAAATAGATGAATTAAGAAGTAATCCATACCAACCAAGAAAAGTATTTGATGAAGAAGCACTACAAGAATTAGCCGCTTCAATAAAAGAACATGGTGTATTTCAACCAATCATAATTAAAAAGAGTATTAAAGGCTATGAAATAATAGCAGGTGAACGAAGAGTAAAAGCCTCAAAAATGGCTGGACTTGAAGAAATACCAGCAATAGTACGTGATTTTTCTGATAATGAAATGATGGAAATAGCTCTATTAGAAAACTTGCAAAGAGAAAACTTAAATGCTATCGAAGAGTCAACAGCTTACAAAAAATTATTAGAGACCTTATCTCTAACACAAGAAGAACTTGCTAAAAGACTAGGAAAAAGTAGAAGTCATATCACAAATATGTTAGGACTTTTAACATTACCAGAAGAAGTTCAAACAGCTTTGAGTAACAAAGAATTAACTATGGGACATGCTAGAATAATCAGTAAACTAGAAAATAAAGAGCAGCAAATAGCTCTAACAAATAGAGTTAAAGACGAAGGACTTAGTGTTAGACAATTAGAAGACATTACTCAATCAAACGAAAAATTTATAAGAGTACATGAAATAAAGAAAAAACCAAAAGAAGTAAATTCAGAATATCAATACTTACAAGAAGAATTATGCGAAAGATTAGGAACAAAAGTTAGAATAAAGAGTAATAAAATAGAAATAAGCTTCGTTAATTCTAGTGATTTAAATAGACTACTAGAAATAATGAATCTAGAATCCATGAGGTAATTTATGTTAAAAATGAAGAGTATTGAATTTGATATAATGCAAATAGTTTTACCAATAGTTTATATATTAATAGGAATGATCATATATAAATTATTAAAAAGAATTATTGATAAAAGCATAAATGTAAGTAAGATAACTCTAAAATCTCATAAACAAAGAGCAGAGACAATAAAAATGCTAATTCTAAATATAATTAAATATATAACAGTTATTTTAGTAACATTAGCAATCCTATCAAATTATGGCATAAATGTTAAATCAATCTTAGCTGGACTTGGAATAACAACAGCTATTATTGGTCTAGCTTTCCAAGATCTAGCAAAAGATTTAATAGCAGGAATAGCCATCATAACCGAAAATCAATACGAAGTAGGGGATACTATTGAAGTTGATGGATTTATGGGAGAAGTTGTTTTCTTAGGTTTAAAAACAACAAAAATAAGAGATTTTAAAGGAGCAACTAAAATTGTTTCAAATCATAA
Source organism: Mycoplasma sp. CAG:877 (assembly GCA_000433455.1). Taxonomy (GTDB): domain Bacteria; phylum Bacillota_I; class Bacilli_A; order RF39; family UBA660; genus CAG-877. The sequence continues at coordinate 20,148 of HF992482.1, forward strand.
CATGGATAAAATAATAAATTATAGTCTTCATGATAGTCTAGCCTTAATAGATATTGGTGCAAGTTACGATAATACTCCAGAAGAAGTAGAAAAAGTTTTACAAGAGCTAATAACTTCTCTAAATGGAAAAATTCCAAATGTAACAGGAGATATTCAGTTACTAGGAATAAATAAATTAGGAAATTCATCAGTTGAATATCGTATAACAGCACCAACTAAACCAATGCAACACTATGCTGTAGAAAGAATATTAAGAAAAGAAATAAAAAATGCCTTCGATAAAGCAAAAATAAATATACCATATCCACAAGTAGAGGTGCATAATGGAAAATAAAGAATATACAATAGGTACCAAAGTAATTATGAAAAAACCACATCCCTGTGGTACAAATAAATGGGAAATTACTCGTTTAGGTGCCGATATAAAGATAAAGTGTATTAACTGTGGTAGAACAGTTTTAATACCTAGAATAGAATTCAATAAAAAACTAAAAAAGATAGTTGAAGAGGAGGAATAGAATGTTTCAAAAGAAAAAACTTCGCTTAAAAAAAATTTATCTCCATCCAACAACAACATATTTACTATTAACAATAGGTATTGTAATACTTAGTGCCATATTTTCAGGACTAGAGATGCAAGCAACCTATAATACTATTAATGTAAATACAAATGAACTAGAGCCAACACTAATAGCAGTAGAAAACTTACTTAGTTTTGATGGCATGAAATTTATTATAAGTAATGCTACTAAAAACTTTATTAGTTTTGCTCCTCTAGGAACATTACTAGTATCACTATTAGGACTAACAATAGCTGAATCAACTGGTATGTTAGAAACAATAACTAGAAGAAAATTAAAAAAGATACCTAAAAATATTTTTACATTTATAATTCTTTTTGTAGCAACCATTTCATCATTAATAAATGAAGTTGGTTACGCTATACTAATTCCTCTAGTTGCTCTAATTTACTTCATGAATGATAGAAACCCAATTTTAGGTATAATAACAGCCTTTACTGGAGTTGCCTTTGGTTATGGAGTTTCAATATTTGTAGGTAGTATGGAAGACTCCTTAATAGAATATACAAAGAGTGCAGCAGCTTTAATAGATGATACAACACATATAGCTCTAACCTCAAACTTATTCTTTATAATAGCAGCTTCAATTATAATTTCTGTAGTAGGAACAATTATAATAGAGAAAATAATAGCTCCAAAAATAGGAAAGTATAAAAAAGAAGAAGAATTAGCTCAAACAGAAAAATATAGTATAGTTTTAGATGAAGATAAAGAACAAGTTGAAATAGAAAAAGATCGTCGTGAAAAAGCCGGTATGAAATCAGCTTTGATTACAGGAATAGTTTTCTTAGTACTATTTATTTGGTCAATGATACCAAATTTACCATATTCAGGAATGTTACTAGACATGAATGAAAATACATATCTAAATCAAGTGTTTGGAGATAATTCATATTTTAAAAACTCCTTCACATATTTAGTATCATTATTCTTTTGTATAACAGGACTTGCTTATGGAGTAGCAGCTCATACAATAAAAAGTGATCATAACTTAATAGAAAAAGTAAGTGAAAAATTTTCTAAATTAGGTAGTGTATTTTTACTTATGTTTGTAGCAGCACAATTCATTGCTATATTTAAAAAGACAAATATTGGACTAGTTATTACAGCTTGGTTGGCAAACTTAATTAGAATATTAGATTTTTCTGGTATACCATTAATAGTAATAACAATAGTTTTTATAGCTTTAGCCAACATTTTCTTAACAGGAACAGCAACAAAATGGATGATATTTGCTCCGGTAGTAGTTCCGCTATTTATGCAGTCAAACATCTCTCCTCAATTTGCTCAAATAGTTATGAGAGCCGGAGATTCAATGACAAAAGGATTTACTCCTTTACTAGCAGCTTTTACTATCTATATTGGTTATTTAAATATATATAATTTAAATTTAAAGAAACCATATACAATAAGTAAATCTTTAAAATTAATAACGCCATACTTCTTGTTAATATCTGCAACTTGGATTTTATTAATAATTGGTTGGTATATTTTAAGACTACCTATTGGACCAAATGTATTTCCAACGATTTAACACCGTAAGGTGTTTTTTCTTTATATAATCGAAAACTCTACCAAAAAATAAAAACTATGCTATAATAACTAAAGAAAGAAAAGAGGTACATATATGAGTTTAACAGCAGGTATCGTAGGATTGCCAAATGTAGGTAAATCTACACTATTTAATGCCATAACAAATCAAAAAATATTAGCGGAAAATTACCCTTTCGCAACAATTGAACCAAACGTAGGTGTCGTAACAGTTCCAGATGAAAGAATGGACAAATTAAAAGAAATGTACGAGCCCAATCGTTTTATACCAACAGCTTATGAATTTACTGATATAGCAGGATTAGTAAAAGGTGCATCTCAAGGAGAAGGACTTGGTAACAAATTCTTATCCCACATACGTGAAGTGGATGCCATAGTAGAAGTAGTAAGATGTTTTGATGATGGAAAAATCATTCACGTCGAAGGCAATATCGATCCAATTCGTGATATTGAAACAATAAACCTAGAATTAGCTATTGCTGATCTAGATGTTATCAATAATAGATTAGAAAGAGTTGCTAAAAAAGCAAGAACTACAAAAGATAAGGATGATTTATTAGAAGCTGAAGTACTAGAAAAGTGTAAAAAAGCCTTAGAAGAAAACAAAGCGTTAAGACAAATTGGTCTAACAGACGAAGAAAAGAAAATAATAAAATCTTATAGTTTTCTAACTCTAAAACCAATAATTTATCTTGCTAACATCAAAGAAAGTGAACTAGGAAATCCAGATAATGAATACGTAAAATTAGTAAAAGACTATGCTTCAAAAGAAAATGCCAGAGTAGTAAGTCTTTGTGCTAAAGTAGAAGAAGAATTAAGTGAAATGTCTAAAGAAGATAAACAAGAAATGTTAGAAGGACTAGGTTTAGATGGTTCAGGTCTAGATAAACTAATAACTGCAACTTATGACATTCTAGGTCTAGCAACTTATTTTACAGTAGGTAAAGATGAAGTAAGAGCATGGACATTTAAAAAAGGTATGAACGCAAAACAATGTGCTGGAATAATTCATACAGACTTTGAAAAAGGATTCATCCGTGCCGAAGTAATTTCATATACTGATTTAATAGAATGTGGAAGTGAACTAAAAGTAAAAGAAGCTGGAAAAGCTCGTTTAGAAGGAAAAGACTATTTAATGCAAGATGGAGATATTTGTCACTTCAGATTTAACGTATAAAGGGGAAAATAATGGATTCTAAAATCAAAATATTTGAAACAGGAATAAAAGATGGAATAATGAGTAGAAATAAAAAGTTCTACAATAAAAATCTAACTCAACCAGAAATAAACAAAATATTTTTAAAGACAAGACAAAAAATAGGAAGAAAATATGGTATCAATGGTCTTCATATGTTTCAAGCTTTACAAAAAACTCCTAGTAATAAATTAAATTATGAGGATGGAAAGTACATAGTTATATCAGAAAAAAACATGCAACAAGAGGACTATTGGTTTGAAGAATTACCAGCAGATATCTTAATTCTTTCAAATCAATATAAAAATGTAATTGTAGGAAATCAAATGTCTGATTGTCCAGTAATAATAGCAGAAGATAGGAAAAATGGAGTTACTGCTTTATCTCATTGTGGAGCAAGTCATATAAATAGAAAGTTACCAATTCAAACAATTGAAGCTTTAATAAAAGAATACGACAGTGATGTATCTAATATATATGTATACATAGGAAGTTGTATAAAAAAAGAAAGTTATACATATGATTGTTATCCAAAATGGGCAACCACTACAGAGGTTTGGCAAGACTGTATTTCAGAAGAAAATGGATTATATAAAATAGATTTAGTAAAGGCAATTATTAAACAATTAGAAAGTATTAATATAAAGCATATAGACATTAGCAAAATAGATACATACACAAATGAAAATTATTATTCACATTTAGCAGAACATCAAGGAAATGAAAAAAAGACCGGTCAAAATTTTGTGGGCTTCTTCTACAAAAAATAAAAGTCTAAAACAAAAGTTGTAAGATAAAAGTAAACACAACAAAGGTGAACACTTTTATTATTTTTGATTGTAAAAAATCTCACAAACCATGAAAAGTACTTTAATATAAATAAATTTCATAAGATATTAAGGCAAAATTATAGACAAAAAAAAATAACTTTGTTATAATACATCCGAGTATTTAAAATACTCCTTGCTGTAATTACAGCCGAATAGTCCAAAAGGAGGTGCAAACAATGAATAAATATGAAGTTATGTTTATCGTAAGACCTGACATGGAGGAAGCAGAAATTAAAAAGACTGCTGATGATATGAAAAAGGTTTTAGCTGATAATGGTGCTAAGTTTTTAGAAGAAAAATCATTAGGACAAAAAGAATTAGCTTATGAAATCAACAAGTTTAAGACTGGATACTATTATCTATTTGTAGTTGAAGCTGAAAGCAAAGCTACAAAAGAATTTGATCGTGTAGCTAGAATCAATGAAAGCCTACTTCGTCATTTAGTTGTAAAAGTAGAAGACTAAGAGAAAGAGGTAAAAAAATATGAATAAAGTATTTTTAATAGGAAGATTAGCAAGAGATCCTGAATTAAGATATACAGGTAATAATACTCCAGTAGCAACATTTTCACTAGCTGTTAATAGACCTTTTACTAGTCAATCTGGTGAAAGAGAAGCCGACTTTATTCCTGTTGTAGTATGGAGAAAACAAGCCGAGAATGTTAAAAACTATTTAACACAAGGTAGTCAAGCTGCAATAGAAGGTCGTATTCAAGTAAGAAGTTATGATGATAACAATGGTCAAAAAAGATATGTTACAGAAGTAATTGCTGATAATGTAGAATTTTTAGGATCAAGATCTTCCTCAAATAACGTAAATAATACACCATCACAAGATAATGGTCCAACTCCATATGATTTTGGAGGAGCTAAAGAACCTAAAGGAACAGATGTAGATAGTAATCCATTTGCCGACTTTGGTTCAAGTATTGAAATTAGTGATGATGAATTACCATTCTAAAAAGGAGGATAAACAATGGCAGAATTTAATCGTAGAAAGAAAAAAGTTTGTATGATGTGCACAAAAAATGCAGTAGTTGATTATAAAGATCCAGAAACTTTAAGAAGATATACAAATGAAAAAGGTAAAATCGTACCAAGACGTGTAACAGGAAACTGTGCCTTACATCAAAGATATATAGCAAAACAAGTAAAAAGAGCACGTGCAATCGCATTAATGCCTTATACAAGATAAGAGTGTACCAGCAATGGTATGCTTTTTTATTAGACAAATAGCCCGAATTATTATATAATATATTTGAAATTCGATAGGAGGCTATATGGGAATTATTGATAAAAGACGCGAACTAAATAGAAGTATTCGTAAAAGTAAAAATATCTTTTTGATGGCCCATAAAGACTTAGATCTAGATGCTTTAGGTAGCTGCATAGGACTAAGTACAATCTTAGGTCAAAAGAAAAAAGATTGTTATATAATAATAGATGATAAAAACCATGAACTTGGTGTTGAAAAAGTACTAAGAGAACTAGAAGGATGTATTAAAATAATAAGAAGTGAAGATATTTCTAGATATCTACATCCTAATGCTCAAAAAAACTTATTAATAATATTAGATACTAATAAAGATGAATTAGTACAAAGTAAAGACCTATTAAAGAAAATTGAAAGAAAAGTAGTTATCGATCATCACGATATCTCAAAGTCAACTATTAAAAACGCTGTTACAATAATAGACAATGAAGTATCAAGTGCTTGTGAGATGATTACACAATTAATAGAGTTTTATGATGTAGAATTAGAACCATACTATGCAACTGTTCTACTTTCAGGAATAGTTTTAGACACTAACAACTTTACTCTAAAAACAACAGCTGAAACATTCTATGCAGCATATTATTTAACAAGTTTAGGAGCAAGTGCTAAAAAAGTTCAATATTTACTAAAACAAGATATCATGGAGTATACAGAAAGACAAAAATTACTAGCAGATATTGAAACAATAAATCATAGAATAGCTTTTACAAAAGCAACACCATATACAATATATAGACGTGAAGACTTAGCCAAGGTTGCTGATACATTATTATTCTTCAATAATATAGAAGCATCATTTGTAATAGGAAAAATTGGCAAAGACACTGTAGGAATAAGTGCTAGAAGTTTAGGAAACTATAATATCAGTAAAATTCTAGAAAAACTAGGTGGAGGCGGAGATACCTACAATGGTGCTGCAAAGTTTGAGAAAACAACAATTAGCAAAGTAGAGCAAATGCTAAAAAAAGAAATAGAAGCTCAGGAGGGTGAATAAAATGGAAGTAATTTTTATAAAAGACTTAAAAAATCAAGGTAAAAAGGGACAAATAAAAAATGTAAAAGATGGTTACGCACAAAACTTTCTAATAAAGAATGGCTATGCCGTAGCTAAAACAAAAGAAAACTTATCAAAATTAGAACATGAAAATGCTAAAAAAGCAGAAGAGGACAAAAACAATAAACAAGTAGCAGAAGAACTAAAACAAAAATTAGAAAAAGTAGTTCTAGAATTCAAAGTAAAAACCGGTGAAGGTGACAAAGTATTTGGTAGTATAAGTCAAAAACAAATAAAAGATGAACTACAAGCTCAAGGATTTAAAATAGAAAAAAATCAAATAGATAATAGTAAACAAATATCTAGTCTTGGTTTCCATAACGTAGATATTACATTATACGCTGGAATAACAGCAACAATAAAAGTACATTTAGTAAAGTGAGGAAAAATATATGGTTAATAAAGTTATGCCCAACAACTTAGAAGCTGAAGAATCCGTATTAGGTGCATGTTTTTTATCGAAGTATGCCCTACAAAAAGCTACAGAAAACTTATTACCAGAGTCATTCTATAATGAAAAGAATGCTAAGATATTTTCTTCAATGATTGCACTTCAAGAAGAAAAAACACCAATAGACCTAACAACAATAACTAGTTATTTAAAGAAAAAAAATGAACTAAATGAAGTTGGTGGAGTTGAATATCTAACAGAAGTATTAAACTTCGTACCAACAGCAAGTAATGTAGATTATTATATTCAAACAGTAGAAGAAAATGCTATATTAAGAAGATTAATAGAAACAGCCAATGAAATAGCAACAGAAGGTTATCGTAATGATGAAAGTATCAATGAAATATTAGATAGTTCTGAAAAGAAAATCTTAAGCATTGTAAAAAATCGTAAGTCTAGTGAGTTTAGATCGATAAAAGAAGTTCTAGCAAAAACTCAATCTGATCTAGAACGTTTATCGGAATTTAAAAATGAAATAACAGGTTTAGCAACAGGTTGGTATGATTTAGATAAATTAACAACAGGACTTCATCCCAATGAATTTATAATTATTGCTGCTAGACCGGCTATGGGAAAAACTGCTTTTGCACTTAATCTAGCAACTCATGCTGCCATGACTCAAAATAAAAGTGTAGCCGTATTCAACTTAGAAATGAGTGCTGAGCAATTAGCGATGCGTATTCTATCTTCTCTAGGTCAAATAGAAGGATTTAAGCTTCGTACTGGTAACTTAATGAACAATGACTGGAAAAGAATCAATGAGGCTATCTCACAACTATCAAATACCAATTTAGTAATAGATGATACACCAGGTATTACAATAGGCGAAATAAGAGCCAAATGTCGTCGTCTAGCCAGTAGTGAAAAAGGACTAGCCTTAGTAGTAATTGACTACTTGCAGTTAATCTCTGGTGGTAAAAACTACGGAGCTAACCGTCAACAAGAAGTATCAGACATTTCTCGTAGTCTAAAGACACTAGCTATGGAATTAAACGTACCAATAATTGCCTTATCACAATTATCGCGTAGTGTAGAAGGAAGAGAAGACAAACGACCAATAATGAGTGACTTAAGAGAGTCTGGTTCAATAGAGCAAGATGCTGATATCGTATCATTCTTATATCGAGATGATTATTACAATAAAGAAGCGAGAACAGAAGATAATACAAGTATAAGTGAATTAATAATAGGAAAACATCGTAATGGACCAACAACAACAATAGAACTATTATTTAAAAAGAATACTTCAACGTTTTTAAACTTAAAACGAGACAAGGAGAATAAGGAGGCAAATTAGTGAAATATAAGAAATTAAGCCTTTTAGTAGCAGTAATGTTAGTATTATCACTTTTCCTAGTAACTGGTTTTACTACCAAAAGACAAAATACACATACAGTCTATAGAGTTTATTTAAAAGGAAAATCTCTAGGTATAATAAAATCAAAAGATAGCCTAGAAAAATATATCAATAAAAAACAAGCAGAAATAAAAGAAACGTATAATGTAAAAAACGTATATCTACCATCAGATTTAGACATAGTTAAAGAAATAACTTATGATAATAATCTTACTTCAGTAGAAAAAATATATAATAAAATCAAAGATATTTCACCATTTACTATCTCTGGGTATGCAGTTACGATAAAAGGCCTAGATTCAACAGATAGTGAAGGAAAAACAGTCAAAGGTAAAAAACAGACAATATATGTTTTAGACAAAAAGGTTTTTTCAAATTCCGTAAATAATATCGTAAAATCATTTGTTCCGGAAGAAGAGTATACAGCTTTTGTAAATGATACACAAAAAGAAATAGAAGATGTAGGAAAAATAATTGAAAAGATCTATATAGAAAATACCATTACAATAAGAAAACAAAAAGTACCTGTTGATAAAAAGATTTATCAAGATGAAAAAGAATTAAGTAAATACCTATTATTTGGAACAACAGAAGATCAACAAAAGTATATTGTTAAAGCTGGAGATACAATAGAAGATGTAGCTTTTGATAATAAGATGTCCACAGAAGAATTTTTAATTTCTAATCCCTCAATATCAAATGCTAAAAGCTTATTGTATGCCGGACAAGAAGTAACACTAGGTATTTTAAAGCCTCAATTTAACGTTGTGGAAAAAGATTATGTTGTAATTCAAGAAGAAAAGAAGTTTACTACTGAAACTAGATATGATGATTCTAAATATCTTGGATATACAGAAGTTCAACAAAAAGGTGCCAACGGACTAAACCGTGTTACACAAATAATAACTAAGGTTAATGGTGCTACAACTAACATTACACCTGCTGGAACTGAAGTAATAAAAGAACCAATTAATGAAATCATTATTAAAGGTGGTCGAAAATCCATGTACAATGGTTACGGTTCAGTTATACCAACAAAAGGTGAATGGGGATGGCCTGCATCATGTGCTTCAATTTCATCACCATTTGGTTATCGTTGGGGAGTATTACATGATGGTACAGATATAGCCGGTTGTGGATATGGTTCAAATGTCTTTGCTGCTATGGATGGTACCGTAGTAGAATCAAAACGTACATATGGTAGTTTTGCTGGTGGATATGGTACAAATGGTGAGTACATAACAATAGACCATCATAATGGATACTATACAATGTATGCACACTTATGTCCTGGTTGTAGATACGTAAAAGTAGGAGATACAGTTTCAAAAGGACAAATTATTGCTGGTATGGGTCAAACAGGATGGGCAACAGGAGTACATTTACACTTCTCTATTTGGAGAGGATTCCCTTATTATCCAGGTAGTAGAGCGTTAAATCCAATGGCTTACTATTAAAATGAAGTTTAAAGTTTTAGCATCTGGCTCAAAAGGTAACTGTACAGTTATCATGACAGATGAAGCAAAGATAATAATAGATATGGGAATTTCTTACCAAACTTTGAAAAAAAGTTTAGAAGAAGATTCCCTTTCTTTAAATGATTTTACAGGAATACTAATTACCCATTGTCATAAAGACCATACTAATGGTTTAGCGTCATTAGTAAAACATACCAAATTAAAAGTATATATACCAATAAAAATGTATGATAGCCTTAAAGAACTAATCTCAAAAGACGACTGTATTTTTATAGAAGATAATTTCAAAATAAATGATATAAAAATAGAATTAATACATACATCACACGATGCTCCAGCATCAGTTGGTTACATTATAGAAAATAATAATAAAAGTCTAGTATACGTAACAGATACAGGCTACATTAATCGTAAGTACCTAAATAAAATGACAGAAAAAGATTGCTACATTATAGAGAGTAATCATGATGAAAAAATGTTAATGGATGGACCATATCCTAGATTCTTAAAAGAAAGAGTAATAAGCGATAAGGGCCACTTATCAAATACAACAACGGCTAAATATCTTCAAAAAATAATTGGAGATAATACTAAGAGAATAGTTTTAGCCCATTTAAGTGAAACAAACAATACAGAGGAACTCGCCTATAATACAACAAAAGACTTACTAAATGATAAAGACATTGAAGTACTAGTTGCTAAACAACATGAATCTACTCCAATAATAGAGGTGTAATATGATAAAGATAATAACTGTTGGAACAATAAAAGAAAAGTATTTAAAAGACGCTATAGCTGAATATCAAAAACGTCTTCAAAAATATACTAATCTTGAAATAATAGAACTGAAAGATGAAGGCTTGGTTGAAAAAGAAAAAGCAATTCACTTAGAAGGTGAAAAAATAAAAAAACACCTCACTGAAAAGGACTATATAATAACAATGGAAATAGAAGGGGAACAGTTAAACTCTATAGAATTTTCCAAAAAGTTAGAAAAGATTCAGTTAGAAAGTAGTAATATCGTCTTTATTATTGGTGGAAGTTATGGACTAAGTCCTGAAATAAAAGCCAAATCGAAACTACATTTATCAGTTTCAAAAATGACCTTTCCACATCAATTGTTTAGAGTAATATTATTAGAACAAATATATAGAGCTTATAAAATAATGAATAATGAAAGTTATCATAAATAGGAGGACAACATGATAGGTAATAGTTGGGATGAGTTATTAAAAGAGGAGTTTAAAAAAGAATACTTCCAAAATCTAATGAACTTTGTTAAAGAAGAGTATAGAACAAAAACAATCTATCCGAAGCAAAGTGATGTCTTTAATGCTTTTCGTTATACAGACTTTAATGATATTAAAGTAGTAATTTTAGGACAAGATCCATATCATGGACCAAATCAAGCTGAAGGACTATCTTTTTCAGTAAGTAATGAAGTATTAAAACCACCATCATTAAAAAACATTTTTAAGGAACTAGAAAGTGATCTGGGAATACCATTTCCAGAACTAAACTCACTTAAACCTTGGGCAAAAGAGGGAGTTTTACTTCTAAATGCAGTATTAACAGTCGAAGAACATAATCCAACATCTCATAAAGAACATGGCTGGGAAACATTTACTGATGATGTTATAAAAATAATAAATAAAAAAACAACTCCAGTAGTTTTCATATTATGGGGATCATATGCTAGAAACAAAAAGAGTTTAATAACAAATCCAATTCACTATGTTATTGAGTCTCCACATCCATCCCCATTCTCAGCTTATAATGGATTTTTTGGAAGTAAACCATTTTCAAAAACAAATGAGTTTTTAAAAAGTAAAGGTATTAAAGAAATTGATTGGAGAGTTGAATAAAAAGAAGAAAGAGGGAAAAACATGTTTAATTCTGAACAGAATAATAAATTTACTAAAGTCCCATCAAGTAATGAAAAATTTCAAATACTTGACAATTCTAGTGATAAAGAAAATGAAAACACACTTCGTTTAAAAAAATATAAAATATTAGAAACTAAATTATTGGCTGCTCTACAAAAACAAAAAGAAATCCAAAGTAGGGAGAAATTTCAAATAGTAGAACCTCCACCAATTACTAAAGATAATGCTCAAGAAGATACATTGGAAGAAGAGTCATCAACTATTGCATATCGTATTCAAAGAAATAAAAAAATCGAAGAAGATTTATCAAAAAAATTCACCTTCAATCCTCAATATATAACAAACTATATAAATAATAATTAAAAAAGAGAAAAGTAGTTTAATATAGCAAACAACTTTTCCCTTTTTCTTTATAAATTTTAATTATTTTGTGCTTGAACAGCTGTAATAGCAACAACTCCAACTATATCTTCAACTGAGCATCCCCTAGATAAGTCATTAATAGGAGAGGCAATTCCTTGACACATTGGTCCATATGCTAAAGCTTTTGCTAAACATTGTACCAGTTTATAACCAGAGTTTCCAGCATCTAAATCTGGAAATATTAATACATTTGCTTTTCCTGCTACTAAGCTATCTGGAGCCTTTATTCTAGCAACTTCAGGTACAATAGCAGCATCAACTTGTAACTCTCCATCAATATTGTATTGTGGATACTTTTCCTTAGCAATTCTACAAGCTTCAACCACCTTAGTAACATCTTCATGTTTTGCACTGCCCTTAGTAGAATGAGAAATCATCGCTACTTTAGTCTCGTTTCCAGTAAGTAATTTAAAACTATCAGCTGTACTTTTAGCAATCTCAGCAAGCTCTAAAGATGTTGGATTTTGTACTAAGCCACAATCAGCAAAAGCAAACATTCCATTATTACCTAAACTACAATCAGGAACACACATAATAAAAAATGTAGAAGCTAAAGGAGTATTAGGCTTAGTTTTAATTATTTGTAAAGCTGGTCTTAAAGTATTAGCAGTAGGGTGACATGCTCCAGATACAATACCATCAGCATAGCCAATCTTTACTAACATACAACTAAAATACATATAATCATTTAAAATTAACTCTCTAGCCTCATCATAAGTTAGTCCCTTATCCTTACGTATACTAACTAATTCATTAATAATATCATCAGTTTCTTCATACGTCCTAGGGTCAATTACCTTAATTAAATCAAAATCAAAATTACTATCTAATTCCTTAATTTTATCAACTTCACCAATAACAATTACTCTGGCAATACCTTCTCTAGCAACAATACCAGCCGCCTCAAGAACTCTTTCATCCATAGACTCAGGTAGAATAATAGTTTTTAAATCATTTCTAGCCTTAGCCTTAATATCATCAATAAAACTCATATAATAACCTTCTATCTATCATTCAATATTTCAAACATTTCTTTCTTTTCATTACTATAAAAATCTTTTTTCTTATATCTTTTAAAGAAACCAATAATACTAGACGGAAAAGATACAATTAACTTATTAAATATAGTAACATTATCATTATAAAACTTCTCAGCTGCTGTTAAGTCAATATCATTTTTCTCTAAATCATCCATTATAGCCATTAAAGATTCACTCTTAAGTAACTTTTCATTATCATCAATAGTCTTAAGTACATCATTATATCCATTTTTTAATGCATTACTAAGTTCAAAATGACTTATCTCGTCCATTTTAATTTCACTAATCTCTGGTAAAAAGTCCTTTAACTTTAACTCCTTAATTATAATTGGACAACATCTTTCTAATAAATCGTATTTTTTATGTAACAAAACCTCAATATTATTTTCTGCTTCCTCTATCTTTATAATAGCAAATAAATATTTATTATTAACAATTGTAATAAATAGGACAATTATTGCTAAAACAACAACAACACCTAAAATTATTTCAAATAACATCTAACCACCTCTAATTATTACAATTATATCAAAATACTTAAACTTTAACAATCAAGTCCCGTAATTTTACAAAAAAATAAACACCGAAGTGTTTATAAAAATTCAAAATACTTAAAAATTAAGCTTCATATATAGCAAACCAAATAGCTAAAACTAAAAGAACTACCATAATAGCAATAGTAAGGAACATTCCAGCAAATATTCCACTTTTTAAGAACTCAATATGATATTTTTTATCTTTTCTATCTTTGAAATAAAAATATAGAGCAATTCCTACTGGAAAATTACATAATCCACATAGTACTAATAAAGCACGATCTAGTTGAGAAACGGCTTTTTCACACTCCATTATTTCTTTTTCTTTATCCTTTTCCTTTTCCATACGTATCCTCCTATATTGACTATTATATCAAAGTTAAAATAATTAGACAATATTAGGAAGCTGTATAATTACTATTTTTCTCATCGAAAGTCTGATCCGTAGAACTAGGCTCAGTTCCTTTTATAAAGTACATAAGTTTCTTCTTTGTACTATTATCAGTAACAGGCTTCCCAGAAATTGGTTCCACAAACATTGCTGAAATATTACTAGGCATCTCATACCAAGCCTCCGGTTTACCGGCCTCATAAGCCTCAGTAGTCTTAAACCAAATATTTTGTGCATACTTATATTCAGACGTACTAAGAGACTTATTATCATCATAGCCAATCCAAACAGCAGTAACAATATCCCTATTAAAACCAATATTCCAGTTATCAGAATTAGTAGTACCAGACTTTAATCCATATTTATGAGTAAGTTTAGAAGCAAGAGTTATAGCAGTAGGGTAATTATAATCAATATAATCTGGATCATACGTAGCCGTTAACAAATTATTAAGAATAAAAACGATACTAGAATTAAGAACTAGTTCCTTACTATCATCTGCCTCATACAAAACATTTCCCTTCGCATCAACGACCTTTTCAATTAAATGAGGCTTTACTTTATATCCTAAATTAGCAAAAGCCGAGTATCCTGCCGCCATCTCAATAATACTAATTTCATTAGTTCCAAGTGGTAGAGATGGTACATTCTCAAGTTTAGCCGTTATTCCAACTCTTCTTGCTACATTTATTAAAGCATCTCCTCCCAAAAATAAATGTGTCTTAACTGCATATATATTCTCAGAATAGGCAATAGCAGTTCCCATCGAAATAGGTTTATTCCCATACGTATTATTATAATTATTAGGAGCATAATCATCTTGATTATTAAAAGTAAAAGTAGTCTTTTCACTAGTAAAAGCCGAACTAGAAGTAAAACCATTTTCTAAAGCAGCGTAGTATAAATATGGTTTCATAGTAGAACCAACCTGTCTTCTAGACTCAATCGCTCTATTATATGAAGACTTATTATAATCTCTTCCTCCAACTAAAGCAATAATTCCACCAGTATTAGGATTCATCATAACAGCTGAAGTCTCAATCTTAGAATCCTCCGGAAGAGTTTCTTTTATATTCTTCTCCAAACTCTGTTGTGCCTTAATATCTAAATTAGTATAAATTTTAAGACCCTTACTATCACTATAAGATAAAGGAATAGAATCTATATCTTTTAACTCTTTTAATACAGCATCTTGATAATACATAATCGTACTAAGTTCTTCATTATTATCTACTCCTGAAAAAACTAGTTCCTCATTATAGGCTTCATTTTTCTCCTCTTCAGTAATAACTTTATTTTTTACCATCAACTCCAGTATAGTTAACTGTCTTTTCTTAGCCAAATCTAAATTAACAATGGGCGAATAATTTGCTGGTGACTTAGGTATACCAGTCAAAATACTAGCCTCAGCCAAATCCAAATCTTTTGCCGACTTATTAAAATAAAACTTACTAGCATTTTCTATTCCATACATTCCATGACCATAATTAATAGTATTTAAGTACCCTTCTAATATTTCATCTTTTGAGTAATTAGCCTCTATCTTCATTGTATACCACATCTCATCCCATTTTCTCTTCCACGTCTTATCAAAGTCTAAAAACAAATTCTTAGCATATTGCTGTGTAATAGTAGAAGCCCCCTGCATAGTCTTACCAGATGTAATATTTATATAACTAGCCTTTAAAATTCTAAAAAAATCAAACCCAAAATGCTTATAAAAATTCTTATCTTCCGTATATATGGTAGCCTTAATCAAATAATCAGATATCTCATCTAAACTAATCCATTCTTTAGACTCATTTCCTTGAAAAAAGACATTTTCTTCCGAATCATAAAGTACTAAGTTATTAGCACTATATATTTCTGGTTTAGGAGAAGTTTTAATATAAATAAATATTCCTCCACATAATAATATAAGTAGAAGAAAATTAAGTCTTAATAATTTAAAAATCTTTTTACGCATACTAAATTTCTCCTTTCCTTATTAGTATTATTTTTTAAAAGTCAAAATATGTATTAAATTTTAATGTTTTGTGTTATAATCTAATCTATAAATTTGTGGTGGTGATTTATGCCTAAAATACGAGTAAAAGTAACAACTATTTCTAATGGTCAAGAAAACAATTATGAGATAAATGCTCTGTTAAAAAAAGATAAAATAATATATAATGAACCTGATCCTAAAAAGACTAAAGTTATCTTTGATTACTCAAATAATTTACTTATTAGGAAAAACAAGGACTTAGAAATGGTTTATGAATTTAATTTGGAAAAAGAAACTATTGGTAGTATTGAAGTAAAGTCCTTAAAACGTTATTTAAACTTAAATATTGCCACAAAGAAATATGAAGTATTAGAAAATAATTTAGATTTAATTTTTCTAGTTGAAGAGGAAGAAATAGGATATAAATTAGAGGTGATAAAATGAGTATAATTACAAATCTAGAAAAAGAAATAAAAGGAATTATAAAAAATGCAGGGTATGAAATAGAAAACTTTTCATTACAACCATCATCTAGAGTAGACTTAGGTGATTATCAAATTAATGATGCTATGTCTTTAGCAAAAACTTATCATAAAAATCCTCATCAAATAGCAGAAGATATTAAAAATGAATTAGAAAAGAGTCCTAAATTTACTAATATCAATGTAGCAGGACCTGGTTTTATTAATATTTCTCTAAAGGATGAATACTTAGTAGAAATACTAAATATGATTAATAATGATATTAATACAATCATCGATAAAAGAGAGCCTAAGAATATAATTCTTGACTATGGTGGAGCAAACGTTGCTAAAGCTCTACATGTTGGTCACTTAAGAAGTGCTAATATTGGTGAGGCAATCAAAAGACTAGCAACCTTACTTGGTTATAGTGTTATAGGAGATGCTCATCTAGGTGACTATGGTAGACCTTTAGGTTTTGTTGTTTTAGAAATAAAGAAACGCTACCCAGACTTACCATATTTTGATGAGTCATATACTGGTGACTATAGTGAAGTAGAATTACCAATCACTAATGAAGACTTAGAAAAAATCTATCCAGAAGCCTCACAAAAAGCCAAAGATGATGAAGCATACTTAGAAGAAGGCCGTGACGTAACTGCTAAAATTCAAAGTCATGTTCGTGGCTACTATGATTTATGGAAGAAAGTAATAGAAATATCAAAAGCCGATATTAAAAAGGTTTACGATGAATTAAATGTTCATTTCGAATTATGGCTAGGTGAAAGTGATGCTGCTGAATACTTTGATGAATTAAAAGAAATATTTGAAAAAGAAAACTTACTAGAAGACAGTAATGGAGCCAAAATAGTAGATGTAAAAGAAGATACAGATAAAGCACCAATGCCACCATTATTATTCTTAAAATCTAATGGTACAATTTCTTATGCTACTACAGATTTAGCAACCATTCTACAAAGACAAAAACAATATCATCCAGATGAAATCTGGTATTGTACAGATGCTCGTCAAGAGTTACACTTTACTCAAGTATTTAGATCTGCTCGTAAAGCCCATTTAGTTGACGAAGATCAAAAACTAGATTGGTTTGGTTTTGGTACTATGAATGGATCAGACGGAAAACCATTTAAAACAAGAGATGGTGGAGTAATGTCTCTAAAAGGTCTAATTGACTTAGTAAATGAAGAAACTCTAAAAAGAATTAACAAAGATACTGTAAGTGAAGAAGAAAAAGACAAAGTAGCAAGAACAGTTGCAATCGCAACCTTAAAATATGCAGACTTTATCCCATATCGTGGTACAGACTACATTTTTGAACTAGAAAAATTTGCTGACCTAGAAGGAAAAACTGGTCCATATCTACTATATTCAACAATAAGAATGAAGTCTCTTCTAGCAAAAGCTAAAGAATTAACTCAAGACACATCAAAAGTAGTTTCAACAAAGACTGAAAAAGATATTGTCCTAACAATTCTAAACTTACCAAATATCTTAAACAAAGCCTTAGATTCAAAATCACTAAATGATATAGCAGAATATATTTACAAATTAACATCTCTATACAATAAATTCTATTCAGAAAACAAAATAATTACTGAAGAAGATTTAGAAAAACGTGAATCTTGGTTAGTATTAACAAATATTGTCTACAATATAAACATGATGTTATTAGATGTATTAGGAATACCAGTACCAGAAAAAATGTAAAAAAGTGTTGTAATTGATAAAGATATATGTTATAAGTTTATTGGTAATTTTATTACCCAGTCAAAAACTGAAATTATACATATAATGTTTTGAATATAGGAGGTCCATATGAGCATTAAAAAAATGACAAAGGATGAACTTGAATTATTATCTAACAAGGATATTACAAATTTAATTTTAGAAGAAAGTAAAAAGCCAATGAAAACGGCTGACTTATTTAAAAAGATTATCAAATTACTAGAACTACCAGAAAAAACATTTGAAGATAAGATAGCAGATTACTATACCGCTCTAGCAACAGATAAGAGATTTATCTTATTAGAAGATGGTAGCTGGGATTTACGTAGTCGTCATACATCAGATAAAATTGTTAAAGTAACAGATGAAGACGATGAAGAATTAGATGAAAATAAAGAAGAACTAGATAACCTTGATGAAGAAAACGATGATGAAGATTCATACGATGACACAGATGACGATGATTCATACGATGATACTAATGAAGAATTAAAAGATTTAGTAATAATCGATGAAGATGAATTAGAACTAGAACAATAATATCTAGTTTTTTTTTCAGAGGAAGTATGCTATAATACCAATGAAATGACCGAGAAAGGGTGAAAAACATGATTGAACGTTTAGAAGCAACATTAGAAAAGTATCAATACCTTGAAAATGAATTAACTAAACCAGAAGTACTTAGTGATATCAAAAAGACAAGAGAATATTCTAAAGAGATGTCTAATATTGAAGATATCGTTAATTGTTACAAGAAGTATAAAAAGGTATTAGAAGGTATTGAACAATCCAAAGAAATGTTAAAAGATCCTGAAATAGGAGAAATGGCAAAAGAAGAATTAAAGGCTTTAGAAGAAGAAAAAGAAACTTTAGACGGAGAACTAGAAATCCTACTAATTCCAAAAGATCCAGATGATGACAAGAACGTTGTTATGGAAATAAGAGGAGCAGCAGGTGGAGATGAGGCTAACATCTTTGCTGGAGACTTATTTAGAATGTATACTAGATATGCTGAAAAGAAAGGTTTCACATACCAAGTATATAACTCTGTAGATGGAACTGCTGGAGGATTCAGCCAAATAGAATTAATCATTAAAGGTAAAAATGCTTATTCAATTTTAAAATATGAATCAGGCTCACATAGAGTACAACGAGTACCAGTAACAGAATCAAATGGTAGATTACAAACATCAACCGCAACAGTTCTAGTTATGCCGGAAGTAGATGAAGATATTGATATTGAAATCAATCCAAATGACTTAAGAATTGACATTTATCGTTCATCAGGTTGTGGTGGACAAGGAGTTAATACAACAGACTCAGCTGTTAGAATTACCCATTTACCAACAAATACCGTTGTTACATGTCAAAATGAACGTAGTCAAATTCAAAATAAAGAACAAGCCCTAAAAGTATTAAAATCAAGGCTTTATGAGTTGGAGCAACAAAAGAAATTAGAAGAAGCAGGTACTGCTAGACGTAGTAAAATTGGTACAGGAGATCGTGCTGAGAAGATAAGAACATATAACTATCCACAAAATCGTGTTACAGATCATCGCATCGGTTATACTACTAAAAACTTAGATAGAGTAATGGATGGAGATTTAGATGATATTATAAATGCTTTAATCCAAGAAGATCAAAAACGAAAATTAAAAGGAGAAACAGAAGAATAATGACAGTCGAAAATCTTCTGTTTTTTGCTAAACAACACATTCATTCCGACCATGCCAAAATACTTTTAGCCGAACTTCTAAATAAAAATCCCCTAGAACTACTAAATTATTTAAATTTAGAAGTAGATGACAAAACTGTTGAAACTTATAAAGCCTACGTAAAAGCCTTAGAAGAAGGTAAACCTCTACAGTATGTAATGGGTTATGTTAACTTTTATGGTAACACTTTTGAAATAAATGAAAATGTCCTAATACCAAGATACGAAACTGAAGAGTTAGTTGAAAAGACTATTGAGTTTGCTAAAAAGTTTTTCACAACTCCTGTGGATATAATTGATTTAGGAACAGGTTCAGGTGTAATAGGTCTAACTCTAGAAAAAAAACTTTCCACAAATTCTGTGGATTTAGTCGATATAAGTAAAAAAGCTCTAGAAGTTACCCACCAAAACTGTGTAAAACTAAATTCTAAAGCCAATCTAATTGAAAGTGACATGTTTAAAAATGTGGAAAAGAAATACGATATAATTATTAGTAATCCCCCATATATAAAAACAGATGAAGAAATAGAAGAAATAGTTAAAAATAATGAACCAAGTCTAGCTCTATATGCTGGTAAAGATGGCTTGGATTGCTATAAAAAAATACTGCAAGATATTCTTCCCCATACTAAAGAAAGATGTCTAATTGCTTTTGAAATAGGTATGACACAAGGAGATGCTATTAAAGATTTAGTGAAAGAATACTTACCAAATACCAAAGTAGAAGTCTATAAAGATTTATCCGAAAGAGATAGAATGTTATTTATTTTTAAAAATCTTGAATAAAATATTAACTAAAACCTCACTATTAAAATGAAAGTGAGGTTTTTATATGAAAAAACTCTTAATAATTTTATCAATAATAGTCCTAGCCCTAACCATAACTAAAAAGGAAAACGTCGTTGTTCCAACCAACTCAATCAGATTTAGAGTAATCGCTAATAGTAATACCGAACATGACCAAGATGTAAAAAAGACTCTTGTAAAAAATCTATATAGTGAAATAAGACATATAAATACTTATTCCAAAGACATCTCTTCATCAAGAAAAATAATTCAAGAAAATATTCACAACTTTGATAAAGTAATTGAAAAGACCATAGAAAATGAATCGTACAATAACACCTATAATATTAATTATGGTACTAATCACTTCCCAGAAAAAGAGTATAAAGGAGTAATTTATCAAGAAGGAGATTACGAATCTTTAGTTATAACTCTAGGAGATGGCTTAGGTGATAACTTCTGGTGTGTCTTATTTCCTCCACTATGTCTTTTAGAAGCAGAAGATACAGAAACAGACGAAGTAGAATACACATCCTTTATAAAAGAAATCATAGACAAGTATTTTTAAGACACAAAAGAATAAAATATATAAGGTGATATGATGCAACAACTCCTTATATATTTTTTTATTGCCCTAGGCCTAAGTATGGATGCCTTTTCTTTAGCAATAGCCTATGGTACTAATAAAATAAGTTTAAAAAAAGAATTACTTTTAAGTATTTTTGTCGGTATTTTTCACTACATAATGCCTCTTCTTGGTACTATAATTGGTAAAAAATTAAACTTTATTATTAATGGCTCAAACATTATAGTTGGTCTAATTTTTTTAATCCTAGCCGCTGAAATGTATACCTCAATCGATGAAGAAAAAAAAGGTATGATTACAAACTTTCTCTCCATACTTTTCTTTTCTCTTACCGTAAGTATTGATAGTTTCTCCGTAGGAATAGCCCTAGGTATAACAAAAAATTATACGTCAGTTGCCTTTATAATCTTCTCCATAGTAAGTGCAACCTTTACTTTACTTGGTTTACTTCTGGGTAAATACCTATCCCAAAAACTAGAAAAAAAAGCCACTTATTTTGGAATTATCATTTTAGTCTTACTAGCCTTAAAATACATTTTTTTAGGTTAATTTACGTGTATTTACTTAATAATAGTCTCAAATCATTGACAAAATAATTTAATTTTCTTATGATTTAATTGGGTGATTATAATGTTATCTAATTTTATTGAAATGTTACAAAAAGCCAAAGAAAATCATTATGCTGTACCACATTTCAATATTAATAATTTAGAATGGACAAAATACATATTAGAAGAATGTAATGAATTAAATATTCCTGTAATTTTAGGAGTAAGTGAATCTGCTGCTAAATACATGGGTGGCTACTTAGTAGTAACTAACATGGTAACTGCGTTAATTAAAACATTAAATATAACTATTCCTGTTTGTCTACATTTAGACCATGGAAGTAGTTTTGAGAGTTGTAAGCAAGCAATCGATGCTGGATTTTCATCAGTAATGATAGATGCTTCCAAACATGAACTATCTGAAAATATAAAAATAACTAAAGAAGTAGTAGAATATGCTCATGCAAAAGGAATAAGTGTCGAAGCAGAAGTTGGTCATATAGGAAAAACAGAAGATGTAGTCTCTAGTTCTACTAATGCTACTTTAGAGGATTGTCTAGAGTTATATAAAAATACTAACATAGACTCTCTAGCTCCAGCTTTAGGTAGTGTTCATGGTTTCTACAAAGGAGAGCCTAACTTAGATTTTGAAACTATGCAAAAAATAAATGAAGCCTTACCAATTCCTCTAGTATTACATGGTGGAACTGGTATTCCTAATGACAAAATTCAAAAAGCTATTCAATCAGGAATATCTAAAATAAATATAAATACTGATTTACAAGCAGTATGGAGTAAAGAAGTAAGAAAATATCTACTTGATAATGAAACTGTTTATGATCCAAGAAAAATAATCGGAGCAGGTGAGTCTGCAATGAAACAAAGAGTACGAGAAATAGTAACCTTATTTGGAACAAAGTTATAATATATATTAGGTAGATGGAGGTGTAGAATGAAAATAATTGAAATAGACGGAGGACATAAATTAACAGGCTCCATAAGAGTATCCGGAGCGAAAAACGCAACAGTTGCTTTAATACCAGCCGCAATTCTAACGGATGAAGAAGTAACTATTTGTAATGTCCCAGAAATAACTGATACTGAAGCCTTATGTGACATCTTAAAAAGTTTAAATGTCAGTATCAAAAGAGCCAGTGAAAGTATAATTATAGATCCAAAAGAAATGGAAAATATCGAAATAGCCGAAAAGTACTCTAAAAAATTAAGAGCTTCATATTATTTTATGGGTGCTTTATTAAGTAAGTACGGTAAAGCAGTTATGTATTTCCCAGGCGGTTGTTCAATAGGAGCAAGACCAATCGATCTACATTTAAAAGGATTTGAAGCCTTAGGTGCCAAAGTAATTGTAGACAAAAACAAATATACAGTCGTAGCCGATGAACTAAAAGGTGCTAATATTTATCTAGACATTGCTTCAGTAGGAGCAACTATAAATATCATGTTAGCAGCCGTAAAAGCCAAAGGAACAACTGTCATTGACAATGCTGCTAAAGAACCAGAAATAGTAAATGTTGCTACTTTCTTAAATAATATGGGAGCAAAAATAACAGGAGCTGGAACTTCTACAATAAAAATAGAAGGAGTAGATTACCTACATCAATGCTTTCATGAAGTAATACCAGATAGAATTGAAGCTGGAACTTATATTATTATTGGTGCCCTAAATGGTGCTCCATTAAAAGTAACTAATATTATTCCAGAACATCTAGATGCACTAACATCCAAACTAGAAGAAATTGGAGTAAATCTAGAACTAGGTTCAGATTACGTTATAATAAATAGTCAAGATACTTATAAATCAACAACTATTAAAACTGCTGTTTATCCAGGTTTCCCAACTGACTTGCAACAACCATTCTCCGTACTATTAACCCAGTCATCTGGCAAATCAAAAGTAATAGAAACTATTTGGGAAAACAGATTTATGCATATTCCTTATTTAAGAGAATTAGGTGCTGATGTTACAGTAAAAAACCAAACAGCAACTATAATTGGTCCAACTAAGTTAACTGGAACCCAAGTAGTCGCAACTGACCTAAGAGCTGGAGCAGCC
>HF992482.1:44126-59695 GCA_000433455.1 Mycoplasma sp. CAG:877
GGCGGCAGGTCTTAAAGCCGAAGGCAAAACAGTTATAACTAATGCTGAACATATACTTAGAGGTTATGAAGATATAGTCGAAAAGTTATCAGAAGTAGGTGCTAAAATAAGAATAAAAGAAATATAATTTAATAGTTATATTTCTTTTTATTTTGGAGGTACTTATGAAATTTATAAAAAAACACTATAAACTTATAATTACCATAATTGTTATCTTATTAATATTTCTAATTTTCAAACTAAACAATAAAAATAATCAAAACTATATTTCTCTAGGAGATGGTTATGCTCTAGGCAAAAATTCTTATGGCCAAATAGATTATGGCTATAGTGATTATTATAAAGATTACTTAAGTACTAATGATTATCTTAATAGATATATAAAGTCCTTCTCAACAGAAACAATGACTATTAATTCTCTACTAGATAGTATTTCTATAAATAAAAAAATAGTTTTACATGACCAAGAATACAACTTAAAACAAACTCTAAGAGAAAGTACTATTCTAACTCTCTCAATCGGTTTAAATGATCTTATCTATCAAATGAGTATAAGTGAAGAACTAACTGATTCAACTATTGATAAAATAATTTCTAATATTGAAAAAGACTATAAAAAACTAATCCGAGAAATAAAAAAGCACTATCAATATGACATATATGTAGTTGGTTACTACAGTGTAAATGCTAATACTTATCTAAATAAAGGTATTAGAAAATTAAATAATATCTATAGAAATGATAAAGATGTTATCTATATAGATACCTACAGTCTTTTCGAATCTAATAAATCCTATCGTTCTAGAAGTCAAAGTATTTACCCAAATAATAAAGGATATGAAGCAATATCAAGACAAATAGTCTTAAAAACATCAAAAAAACTTGAAAAGTCTAGAAATAACTGATATACTAATAACGCATTTAATTACTATGACTAATGTTGTCATGGCGGAAGGAGAGAAGAATATGAAAAAGGATATACATCCAGAAATGATGGATTGTACAGTAACTTGTGCTTGTGGAGAAACTTTTACAGTTAAATCAACTAAACCTGAAATCTCTGTTGAAGTTTGTTCTAAATGTCATCCATTCTATACTGGAAAACAAAGTAGAGCATCTCGTGCTGGTAGAGTTGATAAATTCAATAGAAAATATGGCCTAGATCAAAATAAAGCTGCTTAATCGCAGTTTTTTTATTTTTTATGAAATCTTTAAGTTTAACAATATCCGTGTTATAATTAAAGCATACATAAATAGTCAAAATAAAAAGATTATTTACAAGGAGGAATAAAATGAAAATAGGTTTTGCATCCGATCATAGAGGCTATGCTTTAAAAGAAAAACTAATATCTGAATTAAAAAAAGAAAATTATGAAATAATAGATTATGGAACTTACTCCGAAGAATCAACTGATTATCCAGATTATGCTTTTTTACTAGGTAAAAACGTTGTGGAAAAAAATGTTGACTTTGGAGTTGCTATATGTGGTTCCGGAATTGGTATTAGTATTGCCTGCAATAAAGTAAAAGGAATTCGTTGTGCTAAAGTAACTACTAAAGAAGAAGCCGAAGTAACAAGAATTGATAATAATTCCAATATAGTTGCTTTTGGAGAAAAAACATCTTTTGAAGATGCCTTAGCAATAGTAAAAATATTTATTACAACAGAGTTTTCTAATTTAGAAAAACATCAAAGAAGAATAGACAAAATAACTGCCTACGAGGAAAATAACTAATGTCTGGCAAATTCTTTCTATATGTAGCTGTAACAATACTAGTTGTTTGGGCACTAGACTCTGTAAATATAAATCAAATTTTCAAAAAAAATAAAGTACTTCAAGCACGTGTCTTTTATTTTTTATTAGGCTTATCAATGATATACTTAGTTACAAATTTTATAATGGATTTATTTACTTCTGGAAAAATTTTTTAAAAGAAGTATAAATCTTTTTTTTTTGTCAAAACTTATAATGAGGTGAAAAAAATGACAAAGAGAAAATTAAAGTCCTTCGTAATACCAAGTATCGCAATATTCTTAATCATGTTAGGTACATTTATTAGTATTGTAAGTATGAAAGAATCTGGTAAAAAAGATGAACCATTAGAAAATGTTGACTTTGTAACAGGAACAGTCGTAAATGATAATATCCCTGTTATCAACACAACAGTAAAAGTTATTAAACCTTATACAGATGAAAGTGTAACAGTTGGAAAATACTTTTATGATTATAAAGGTACAAAGGAACAACAAGAAAAGTCAATTATTTATCATGAGAATACTTACTTACAAAATTCTGGTATTGACTTTATTAGTCAAAATGTATTTGATGTAGTATCTATCTTACCTGGAACAGTTGCTGATGTAAGTGACAATGAAAGCCTAGGTAAAACAGTACAAATCAAGCATGATAACGGATACGTATCAGTATACCAAAGTTTAAGTGAAGTATCTGTAAAAAAAGGAGATAGTATTAGTCAAGGACAAACAATTGGTAAATCAGGAACTAATGAATTAGATAAAGAAATGGGAAATCACTTACACTTCGAACTATATGCAAATGGTCAAGTAGTAGATCCTATGCTTTACTTAGATAAAGACTTGTCAAAACCAGAAGAGTAATACTAATTACTCTTTTTTTAATAAATATTACTAAAGAATAATATATTATAAATGAATATAGGAAAGGATGTGATTTAGTGTTATCAAAAGATATAGGTATTGATTTAGGGACTGCTAATGTTTTAATCTATGTAAAAGGAGAAGGCATAGTTTTAGATGAACCTAGTATTGTTGCTGTTGAAAATGAAACTAAGAAAGTAGTAGCCGTCGGTAGTGAAGCCAAGGAAATGCTAGGTAGAACTCCAGGTAAAATAAAAGCCATAAAACCTATGAAAGATGGAGTAATAGCCGACTTTGAAATAACTGAAATAATGTTAAATGAGTTTATTAAAAAGATAAAGGCTAAAAATCTTTTTTCAAGACCAAGAATTTTAATATGTTGTCCTACTAATATTACTCAAGTAGAAAAGAATGCTATAAGAGAAGCCACCGAACAAACTGGAGCAAGAAAAGTCTACATCGAAGAAGAACCAAAAGTAGCAGCAATTGGAGCCGGTATGGATATATCAGAACCAGTTGCCAATATGGTTATCGATATTGGAGGAGGCACAACAGATATTGCTATTTTATCTCTAAATGGTATTGTAATTTCTTCTTCTATCAAGGTAGCTGGAAATACTTTTGATCAAGATATAATTAATTATATAAAGGATAAATATAAGTTACTAATAGGTGAAAAAACAGCTGAAGATATAAAAATAAACTTTTCAACTGTCTATAAACCAAGTCGTAAATTAAAAAGGGAAGTAAAAGGGCGCAGTTTGATAACTGGTCTTCCATCATCTATTGAAATTACTCAAGATGAAACAACTGAAGCTCTAAGAGATAGTGTTGATAAAATAGTAAAAGAAACAATCCAAGTTTTAGAACAAGCAGACCCAGAGTTATCCGCAGATATTGTGGAAAAAGGTATTGTACTAACTGGTGGAGGGTCTCTTTTAAAAGGTTTATTAAATGTCCTAGAACAAGAACTAAAAGTATCGATTTTAATAGCTGAGTCCCCTCTAACTTGTGTAGTAGAAGGAACAGGTATTCTTTTGAATGATATTAAAAGTTTAGAAAACAGCCAACAATAAGTTGGTTTTATTTTTGATTATTCTTGCTAAAACCTACAAATTTGATATAATTAAAGAGGAAAGAAGTGAAATATATGAAAGCACAAATTCTAGCAGCCAGCAAAATGGTACTAGTAACATTCCTCTTTTCGGCTATAATAATGATATTAATGGAAAAAGTTGCCGTACATATTGGAGCAATGGATGTTCCAAGAAGCGACGAGGGAAATAGACATATTCATAAAAAAGCCACTCCAAAACTTGGTGGAGTAGGCATATTCTTAGCGTTCTTGTTTGGATATATGTTATTTGGAGAACAAAGTATTCGAATGAATTCAATTTTAATAGGAAGCTTTATAATAATTTTAACCGGAATAGTTGATGATTTAAAACCAATAAAAGCATATCAAAAACTATTAGGGCATATTGCTGCAGCTCTTGTAATAACATTTTATGGAGGCATATGTCTGGATAATATCACTGCTTTTGGATTTTACTTCGACTTTGGTATTTTAAAATATCCTTTAACGATATTTTTCATAATAGCATGTACCAATATAATAAACTTAATAGATGGTCTAGATGGCCTGTCTGGTGGAATATGTAGTATATTTTATCTAACAATTGGTGTAATCGGATTTTTCCAAGGAAGATATGGAAGTTTAGTAATGGTTCTAACTTTTATAATGTTAGGTTCAACTCTAGGCTTCTTGCTGCACAACTTTTATCCAGCAAAAATATTTGCAGGTGATTGTGCTACATTCATGGGATTCATAATTAGTGTCATAACGCTTTTAGAATTTAAAGGGCCGGCACTGATTTCCTTCTTTGTACCAGTTACTATATTAGGAATTCCAATACTAGATACTCTATTTGCTATCATAAGAAGATTGTTACGAAAACAACCGCCATTTCAAGCAGATAAAGAACATCTTCACCATCAATTATTAGGAATGAACTTTTCACAGAGAACAACAGTATTAATAATTTATGGAATAGATATACTTTTTGCAGCTGCTTCAATATTATATACATTAAAAGATCCAATCGCAGGAAAAATAATATATATAATAATACTAATACTTGTATTATGGTTTGTCTTTCATACAACAATCATCTCTGATAAAAGTCCCCAAATCACAAAAAAAATTGAATCAAAATTAAGACTGACAAGCAAGTCGAAAGGAACAAAAAGGAGTACTAAGTAAAGTACTCTTTTTAATTTAACTTATAAAAATGGAAAAATATGGAAAAAAGGAGCTCATATGATTAACTTTATAATATGTGAAGATGAAGATATTTTAGCTAGTAAATATGAAAGAGAAATAGATCGCTTTATGATGAGTAATGATGAAGAATATAGAATTCATAAATTTAGAGGTTATACAAAGGAATGGGAAGAGTTTGTAAAAGCCACAAAAGAATATAAAGTATATTTATTAGATATAAAAACTGCTGCTGGATCAGGCATAGATGCCGCAAGAAGAATAAGAGAGGAATTTGATGATTGGGTATCCATGATTATGATAATAACTGCTTATTCAGAGTATAAATATGAAGCCCTGAGTAAAAGATTAATGTTAGTAAACTTCATAAATAAACTAGATGATTTTGAAATACGCCTAAGAGAAGCACTACAAATATGTATGAAGAATTATGATAAGAAGTTCAAAAACATAAAATATAATTATCGTAATATTTCATACAATATTGAGTTAAGAAATATTCTATATATAGAAAAAGAGCCGGATTCGAAAAGAAGCATGATAAAAACTATACATGGAAATTACTATATTCAAGGAAGTTTAGATAATATTTCAAAAAGTCTAGATAAAAGATTTCTAAAATGTAGTAGAAGTGTATTTATAAATTTAGAACAGGTAGAGTTTTATAACTATAAAGAAAATATAATAACTTTCAAGAATGGAGAAACATTAAACTCTATACCAAGAGAAAAAAGAAAGGAAGTAGAAAGACATGTTCGAGGCTTGTGTTAGATTAGTATGTCCATTAATAATGCCAGTATATGGATTTTATATAATAAAAAGAATTACAAGTAGTAATGTTAAAATTTTAAATATAAAAAGTATTTTAGGAATTGTATTACTGTATATAATGACTCTTATATTATATGAAGCTGAATATACTGGTATTAATACTATTACAATTTTTGCACTACAAATTATTGTGTATAAAGAAATATTTGATATTAAAATAGAAGAATCATTACTTGCTTGTGGAATGTTAATGATATTAACAATATTTTGTGATGCGATAAGTAGCTTAATACTAAGAAGCATGTACACATTTGAGGAGATTAGAACAAGTTGGTATTTAAGTTTTGTTGGAAATATATTAGTAGCAATTTTTAGTACTATAATAATCAGGATAAAGTTTGTGATAAATCTATTTAAAAACTTTTATGAAAATGTTTCTAAAAGAAAATCTATTTCCAATCTTTTATTTACAATTCTGCTAATAGTTGGACTAAGTTCATTGGTTCAAAACATTTCAAAAATAAATAAACTAAATAATAATTATTTAATAAATGGAATAATAATGCTTGTATTCTTTGCATTGACGTACCTATTTATCAAAAGTAAAAATAGCTATGACAGACTAAATGTTGAATATGAAAATCTATTTACGTATGTTCAGAATTTTGAGGATTGGATAGAAAAAGAACAATTAAATAGACATGAGTATAAAAATCAACTAGCTGTACTTAGATGTTTAACATCAGAAAAGAAGGTAAAAGATAAAATAGATGAGATATTAGAAGATAGTATTAATATAGAAGGTCAAGTTGTACATCAGTTAAAAATGTTACCAAAAGGTGGTATCAAAGGTTTAATGTACTACAAGTCAGCTATTGCACAGAAAAATAAAATTGATTTAGAAGTTGATGTAAGCTTGGAAACACATTCTATATTAGAAAAGTTACCAGAAAAAGATATAAAGACTCTATGTAGACTAATTGGTATATATTTTGATAATGCCATAGAAGCAGCTAGAGAAACTAGGAAGAAGAAAGTATTAGTAGAAGTATATGAAATAAAAGATCATGTAACATTTGTCTTTTCAAATACATTTAAAAAAGCAAAGAACTTTGAAGATAGAAATAAAAAAGGAGTATCATCTAAAGGTGCTGGCCATGGTAACGGATTATACTTTGCTTCTAAACTAATATCTGAAAATCCTTGGCTATCTGGAAAACAAGAAGTAGTTGATAAATACTATATTCAACAACTTATAGTAACAGAAAAAGATGTTTCTAAATAAGCAGATGAAGTGATAAAGTAAAAGTAGACACATAAAAAGAATGTGATCTACTTTTCTTTTGTTATAATTAAATTAAGGAGATGATTTTATGGGAAGACCAAAAGGTGGAAAAAATAAATATTGGTCAAAAGAAGAAAAGTTAAAATTAGTTAAAGAGCATCTTGAACAACACGTAAGTACTTTATAAATAACTACTAGGGAAAATATATCTAATGGTATGTATAATAATTGGTTAAAAAAATATTTAGAACAAGGAGAAGTAGGATTAGAAAACAAGAAAAAACCTGGTAATCCATTATCTAAATATATGAACAAAAAACAATTATCAGATATTGAAAAACTAGAATATGAAAATATGAAGTTAAGAATCGAGAATGAGCGATTAAAAAAAGGTTACATTGTGGAAGGAGATGGTCAAGTTGTAATATTCAATGGTTCAAAGAACAAGAATTCGAAATAGTACTAATATTAAGTAAAGAATTTAATGTAAGAGCTTTATGTGTTGAAATGGAAGTATCTAGAAGTGGTTATTATAAATGGTTGAAAAACAAAGATACTCTAAACAATTATGAATTAAATAGAAATGAAATGTGTGAATTAGTTAAAGAATATCATAAAAAACATCCATCATGGGGATATAGACATATTAATAGACAAATAAGAGTTGATATAGGTTGGTATGTTTCAGATAGCTTTGTTCATAAATATTGTAAATTTTTAGGAATTAAATCTGTTGTAAGAAATTATAAATATAGAAAGCCTGGAGAATAATCTATTAAATATCCAAATCTAGTTAAAGGCAATTGGGATGTATCTAAACCTTTAGAATTAATAGTTACAGATATGACCTGTATAAAATATCGAGGAGATTTATATGATACAGTTTTATATATGGATGCATTCAATATAGAAATATTAGCTTATTCTTATACTAAAAAACATAATTCAATAGTTCCTTATTATGAAGGATTAAATGTAATTTTGGACAAAATAAAAGGAATTAATTACTCCACAACTTTGCACAGTGATCAAGGAGTAGTTTATTCCTCTCAGGCATTTACTAATGCACATAAAGATTATAACATAGTTCGTTCAATGAGTCGAGCAGGAACTCCAACAGATAACCCTAAAATGGAATCTATTAATGGATGGATAAAAGACGAAATCATGAATGATTGGAATACTGATAGCTACAATTCATTTGACGAATTTATTAATACATATATTTATTATTATAACAATGAACGTTTAGCATGTTCATTAGATTATAAAACCCCAATTCAGTATAAAGCCGAATTAGGGTTCTAAAAATTCTTTTTTAGTGTCCACTTTTTATTGACTTATTCATTCTAAATAAGTAGAACATTTTTTTATTTATCTGTTATATAATAGAAGTAAATTAGTCACATAAGTCGTCAAAAGCCTTTGGTTCATCAACAAGTACCCACATACATCCCAAACTAGCAGCACCAGTAGCCATCATTGCAATAGCAGCTAATAATCCAGCAATTTTTTTCAAAATACATATCCTCCTTTCAAAATTTATGCCAAAATATATGATATTTTAAGCCTTAGTAAAATTTTTATAATTATTATATGGTTGTTTAAATACCATATAAGTCAAAGGATTGATAACAATAGCCTCTATAATAAGAGCACTTAATAACAATGGAGTAATAAATGTATTAAAAAATATAATAATTAATGAAGTATAAATAAATCCAATTAAAACGGTAGACCATTTTCTTATCTTCCTTTTTTTAGCATTAGGAAGTGGTCTTTTAACTGTATCAGCTGGTGCAAATAATATATAACTTACAATACATATAAAACAAATAACTAAACAAACAACTTTCGGTATAAATATTTGAATTAAAATGTATGGTAAAATAACAAATTGAAATAGGGAAATGAAAAGGCATTGAATACTTTTTTCAGCGTGGAATCCAAATCCAGTAAATCGGATAATATTAAAAAGTATTAATGTTATTAAGACCTCTTTGAAAATGCCAAGTATTAGCGAGAGTATAATAATAACTATTAGTTTTTGAACTGTCAAATAAATTCCTTCTAAGCCATATCTTAATTTCTCAATATCTTTTTCAGAAAAATCATTATAGTTTTTTATAAACTTAATTGACGAGTTTAGGAAAGCACTTTTCATGTTTCACCTCACACTTACATTATAAGATTAAAAATTTTAAATAAATTTTTAATCTATATATTGTTAGTATCAAATTAAAAAAATCGAATTTTGTCGAAAAATAGGGGATTTCATACAATTCACGGCGCTATACATACAAGTTACGGAAAGAATATAAAAAGTACACTTAAATTTGATAGAATCAAACTACCAAAGGACAATGGTAGAAAAGTGAGGTGCTAGAGGTATGATGATTGGTCGTGTAAAATGGTTCAATAATGAAAAGGGTTATGGCTTTATTGAATTCAAAGAAAACGAAGATATATTTGTTCATTATTCAGCAATCGAAATCGATGGATATAAAACATTATCTGAAGGCCAACTAGTAGAGTTTAAATTAGTTGAAACCAGCAAAGGTTATCAAGCAATAAACGTTAAGCTAGTAAAAGAAACTACTACTGAAAAGTAGTAGTTTTTTTCCCTCTAATATGCTATAATTTAATTGTAAGGAGGAATGAATATGGAAATAATTATACGTGGAGATAAGCTAAAAATTACAGATTCTATGCATAACTATATCGAAGAAAAATTAGGAAAGTTAGAGAAATATCTAAAGAATAGCGATGAAATTCGTGCAAATGTTATAGTAAAAGTAAAGAATCATGAGCAACGAGTAGAAATAACTATTCCGTTAAAAACTTATATTGTAAGAGCTGAGGAGACAAAAGATGACTTCTATGCAGCAGTAGATAAAGCTCTAGATACCTTAGAAAGACAAATTAGAAAGAATAAGACTAGAATGATGTCAAAACAAGTTAAGACTAATTTTGATTTTGATATTAGTGAAATAGAACAAGAAATAGAAAAAGAACAAGAAGAAAAGAAAGTTGTAAAAAGAAAAACTGTTGAAGTAAAACCAATGAATGAAGAAGAAGCAATTCTTCAAATGGAATTACTTGGACATGAGTTTTATATGTATAAAGACAGCGAAAGTGGAAAAAGTGCAGTCGTATACAAGAGAAAAGATGGAAACTATGGTGTAATCGAATCAGAGTAAAACCATTCAAAAAAGAAGAAAATGAAGGGAAAATAAGTATATTACTTTCTTTCTTCATTTTTTTTTGATAAAATAAATACTTGAAGGAGTTGATAGAATGAACCTATTGAGGAGATTATTCGATCACGAATACAAAGAAATGAAAAAATTTACTGTATTAGCAGACAAAGTAATGGCTTTAGACGAAGAGTATTCAAAGTTAACTGATACAGAATTACAGAATAAAACAGAGGAATTTAAAAATAGACTAAGAGATGGAGAAACATTAGATGACATTTTAGTAGAAGCTTTTGCAACTGCTCGTGAGGCTGCTTTCCGTGTTATTGGTGAAAAACATTTCTACGTCCAAATACTAGGTGGCCTTGCTATACACTTTGGTAACATAGCTGAAATGAAAACCGGTGAAGGTAAAACATTAACCAGTGTCTTACCAGCATACTTAAATGCTCTAACAGGTGAAGGAGTACATATCATAACTGTTAATGAGTATTTAGCAACACGTGATGCTGCTTGGATGGGTAAAATTCACGAATTCTTAGGACTAACAGTTGGAGTAAATACAAGAGACCTAACACCAAAAGAAAAACAAGAAGCATATAATTGTGATATCTTATATT
This sequence comes from Mycoplasma sp. CAG:877, assembly GCA_000433455.1. Taxonomy (GTDB): domain Bacteria; phylum Bacillota_I; class Bacilli_A; order RF39; family UBA660; genus CAG-877. The sequence continues at coordinate 54,901 of HF992482.1, forward strand.
CAACAAATAATGAAATTGGTTTTGATTACTTAAGAGATAACATGGTTGTACGTAAGGAAGACCGTGTTCAACGTAAATTAAATTTTGCCATTATCGATGAGGTTGACTCAGTTTTAATTGATGAAGCTAGAACTCCATTAATTATTTCTGGTGGTGAAATGAGAAGTGCCAATCTATATATTGATGCTGACCGTTTTGCAAAAAGCTTAAAAGACGAAAAAGACTTTATTTATGATGAAAAAACAAAGAGTGTTAATTTAACAGACCAAGGTTCAGAAAAAGCTGAAAAGACATTTAATATATCAAATCTTTATGAAATAGAAAATGCCGGTCTTCTACACTATATAAATCAAGCACTACGTGCAAATTACTCTATGAAAAGAGATGTTGATTACGTAGTTCAAGATGATGAAGTAGTAATTGTAGATCAATTTACTGGACGTCTAATGAAAGGTAGAGCTTATTCTGATGGACTTCATCAAGCAATAGAAGCAAAAGAAGGAGTAACAATCAATCAAGAGACAAAGACACTTGCAACAATAACATTCCAAAACTTATTCAGAATGTACAAAAAGCTATCTGGTATGACTGGTACTGCAAAAACTGAAGAAGAAGAATTTAGAAACATTTATAACATGTATGTTATTGAAATACCAACTAATAAACCAGTAATTCGTATTGATGCTCCAGACTTAGTTTACGCTACAAAAGAAGCTAAATATAAAGCAATTATTAACTTTGTAAAAGAGCGTTATGAAAAGGGTCAACCAGTATTAATAGGTACTATTGCTATTGAAACCAGTGAATTAATTAGTAGTTTATTAAAACAAGCTAAAATACCACATGAAGTATTAAATGCTAAAAACCATGCCCGTGAAGCAGAAATTATTTCTAAGATTGGTTTAAATAAATCAGTAACAATCGCTACAAACATGGCTGGTCGTGGTACCGATATCAAACTATCAGACGAAATAAGAAATTTAGGTGGTTTATGTGTTGTTGGTACAGAGCGTCATGAATCACGTCGTATTGATAATCAGTTAAGAGGTCGTTCTGGTCGTCAAGGAGATCCTGGTTATACTCAATTCTTTGTTTCTATGAAAGATGATTTAATGGTCCGTTTTGGATCTGACAGAATCGGCGAAATGATGAAGAATATGGGTCTAGGAGATCAAGCAATTCAAAGCAAAACATTTACTAAATCTATTGGAACGGCTCAAAAAAGAGTTGAAGGTAACAACTTTGATATTCGTAAACAATTACTTCAATATGATGATGTAATGAATAATCAAAGAGAAATCATTTACGAAAAAAGAAATACTATTCTAGATAGTGATTCAATTCATGAAATGGTATTAAGTTCATTTAGACATCACGTAGAAGACTTAGTTAATTCACATCTAGCACCAGAAGGAATGCTAACAGATGCTGATTTAACTGAAATAGTGGACTTTGCTAATGAAAATTTATTAAGAAAAGATATCAAAAAGAAAGATATTGAAGGAATAACTCCAGAAGAAGTAATTGATAAAATAGCAAAACAAGTAATTTCTGAATACGAAGAAAAAATAAAAGATATTCCACAAGAAATATCAGAAGAATTTGAAAAAGTAATTACTTTACAAGTTGTTGATAATTATTGGATGGAACATATCAATACCATGTCTCATCTAAGAGAAGGTATTCATTTAAGAGGATATGCACAAGAGGATCCTCTAAGAGCTTATACTATGGAAGGATTTGAGTTATTTGACTCAATGCTTCAAAAGATAGATAAAGATATTACTATCTTCCTATTAAAAGCTGAAATTAGACATAACGTAGAAAGAAAAGCTGTTTCTAAAAAACAAATCACTAATGAAAGTGATGATACAGCAAAACGTACTCCTAAGAAGTCTAAAAAAATAGGTCGCAATGATCCTTGCCCTTGTGGTTCGGGGAAAAAATACAAACAATGCTGCGGAAAGTAAGATAAAATAAGGGAAAACAAGAAATTCAAAGAATATTAAGTTGGTTCGAGTTTGATAACTTGTCCACGTAATACTAATAAAACCTAAGTAAAACAAGGATGTAGACAACATTTTAAATGTGGACATCCTTTTTTATTACTTTGACTTTTGACAAAATGCAAGTTTAGTGCTATAATCTAACCATATTTTAAATCAGTGATTTGGAGAAGTAGATATTTATGAAATTTATAGAAAGCAACTGGTTGATGGAAAGTTGCAATGGATGAATATTGAATGGACCAAAGAGAGTTTTTCAGAAATTAATTAAAGTATGAAAAATCGGGAGTTTCTACCCGTTATCAAGTGAACATATATGATGGTATATGAAATGAAACTATTATTAGGTGGCACAAGATTCTTGTCTTAATTTTTAGACTGGAATCTTTTTTTATTTATAAGAAGGAGATGGTTGTATGGAAAAGTATGTGAAACGATGGTGTAAGTTATATTAATCATTGATTTAAAATATAAAAATATAAGAAAGAAGGAAAAAAATATGAAAACAATGATTACAGGTGTAAGACCTACAGGAAGTATAACTTTAGCAAACTATATTGGAGGAATAAAAGGATTTGTAGAACAACAATATAAATATAATTCATTAATATTTATTGCAGATATTCATGGATTGACAACTTATATTGATCCAAAAGAAATAAGAAATAATATATTAGATATAACAGCAATGTATATGGCTTGTGGAATTGATATTAATAATACGGCATTATTTATGCAAAGTGATGTATTAGAACATTGTAATTTAGGGTTTTTAATGTCATTTCAATGTAGTGTTGGAGAATTATCTAGAATGACACAATTTAAATCTAAAAAACAACAATTAGGAAAAAGTGAAAAAGATATGGGATTATTTATTTATCCAACTTTAATGGCAGCAGATATATTATTATATGATGCTGAAATAGTACCAGTAGGTGCAGATCAAAGACAACACATTGAAAAAACTAGAGATTTTGGAGAAAGATTTAATAATATTTATGGTAATACCTTCAAATTACCAGAATATCAAATACCTAAAATAGGTGCTAAAATAATGAACTTACAAGATCCAAGCGTTAAAATGAGTAAATCTGCTCCAAAGGATGATAAAGGGACAATATTTATGTTAGATGATATAGAAATAACAAGAAAGAAAATAATGTCTGCGTGTACAGATAGCGAGGGAAAAGTTTATTATGATGAGGATAGTAAACCGGGAATATCTAATTTAATATCATTAGTATGTGTAGTTAATAATATGACTATAGAGGAAGCCAATGAAAAATATAAGGATTATAATTATAAAGATTTTAAAATTGAAGTTGCTGATAGTGTTTGTAAATTTATTAAAGGTATTCAAGAAAAATTTTATCAATATAGAAATGATGAAAAACATTTAAAAGAAATATTAACAAATGGTGCTAATAAAGCTAGAGTATATGCTTCTAAAAAAATGGAAATAGTAAAAGAAAAAGTAGGACTTAGTATTTAAAATAAAAAATGTTAGTATGTGTATGCTAACATTTTTTTGTAAAGGAGATGAGGAATTATTATTAGTATTAGAAAAAGAAATAATCTGTATGAATACAGATTTGAAGCAGGAAAGGTTAATGGTAAAAGAAAACAAATATCAAAATCTGGTTTTAAGACAAAAAAAGATGCATATATAGCAGGACAAAGAGCATATGAAGAATTTATTAGTGGAGAAAGTACAAAAGAATGTAATATGTTATATTCTAAATATTTAGATTACTGGATGAGAGAATACTTTGAAATAAATTATAAATATTCTACAGCAAAAAGATATAAAGAATCATTTGGTAATATCAAAAGAGAATTAGGCAATTATAAATTATCTGCAATTACTTCGTTTTGTTTAAATCAAGCATTATTAAGACTATATCAAACTTCTACTACAAAAGAAGCGTTAAGAAACTATCAAAAAGTAATTAAAAGTTCATTAAGAGATGCTACTTATTATTTTGGGTTTATTAAATATAATCCAGCAGCAGATTTACAAATACCCAGAGCATTATTATTTGAATTAAAAAAAACAATGTAGGACATATTTATACTAATAAAGAGATAGAACTTATTTTAAATAGATTTAAAAACAATAAAGTATTTATAACTGCATTTCTTACTGCTTGTTATACAGGTATGAGAACTGGTGAAGTATTTGTCTTAACTTGGGATGATATAGATTTTGAAAAAAGAATTATTAAAATAAGTAAAACGGTGTATGCAAAAGATAAAAAAGAAAAAGGTGGATGGTATCTAGGTACTACTAAAACAATAGGAAGTCAAAGAGAAGTTTATATATGTGATACTTTATATTCAATTTTATTGAATTATAAGAAACAACAAGGTAAAAACTATAAGAAATATGTTTTAGAAGAAGTAAAAAATAAATACGGTAAGTTAGTAGAATATAAAATTGTAGAAAATAATTTTAAACGCAATAGAGTAGAAATGGTGTTTACTAGAAAAGATGGAACTTATTCAGGAACGGATATTATTAGGTATCCATTTAGAATAATTCATCATGAATTAGGGATTCAATGCAGATTTTACGATTTAAGAAGAAGTTTTGCTACTATAAGTTTAAGAGGCGGGTGTGAAATAAAAGATATTGCAGAGGTGTTAGGGCATAAAAGAATAGAAACTACTGAAAAATATTATATATTAAGTTTAGAAGAAAATAAGAAAAAAGTTACTAAAGTTTTTGAAGATGAAATGAATAAAATTTAATTTGGTCGAATTCGAGCAAATTGATTGTTTAACAATGT
>HF992483.1:0-8940 GCA_000433455.1 Mycoplasma sp. CAG:877
ATTTAAATAATTTAAATCTTTTAAAAAAATTAAAATGAAAGGAATGATAAAAAATGAAATATGATTTAAATGAAATAATTATATCTGGAACTATTAATAGTATCACAGATAATAAAAATGATTATATTAAGTTTGGTTTAACCACTCTTAAATATGATGAAAGAAAAGTTTTTGCTAGTTTTAATATTAATCGAAATCTTTATGAAATATATAAAGATTTTTTTGTTAAAGGAACAAAAGTATTTATAAAAGGTTATCTTAACTCTTATATTACCAATAATAAAATTCAAAGTTTTGTAACTGTGACAGATATAGCAAATAATCAAGATGAAATTATGACTGGTAGAAAAGGTCCGCATATAAGACTTGATCCAGATGGAGTTGAAGTTTGGGACGGAAAACGATGTGAAGCAATACCACCTACTGAAGAAGAACTTAAAGAAATGGAAGAATTATTAAAAGAATATCAATAGAAAGGTGTGATAATTTATGAAGAATAGTAATTTTTATAAACTATTACACATAGAATTCATTGTGGAGGAATAATCATGTACGAAACATTAGAGTTTTATGATAGTAATGGTTGTGATTTAAAAGAAGTTTTAAAAAGCTGTATATATAAATACTATATGGCTAATAAAAATTCATTAAAAGTATTTAAAACGGACGAAAAAAATAGTATAATTGATTCAACTAATAAAGTGAATGTGTTGTCTACTGAAAGGAGTTAAAAGTGTATAATAGATATGCAATAGACAATACGATTTTTAATATAGCCATTTATATAAGATTATCTCGTGAAGATGGTGATGATTTAGAATCAGAAAGTGTCACTAATCAAAGAAGTCTATTAATTGGTTATTTAAAAGCACAGAATTTAGTTGCAGTTGATATTTATGTTGATGATGGTTATACAGGAACAAATTTTGAGCGTCCAGAGTTTAAAAGAATGTTAAGTGACATTGAAAATGGAAAAATTAATATGGTTATAACAAAAGATTTATCAAGATTAGGTCGTGACCATGTTATGACAGGTTATTATGTTGAAACCTTTTTTCCACAAAATGATGTCAGATATATTGCCGTAAATGACGATATAGATACTTTTTATGAAACTAGTGGCTCAGACATGATGCCATTTAAATTAAGTATGAATGATATGTATGCAAAAGATATTTCTAAAAAAGTTCGTTCAAACTTACTTCAAATGAAAAAAGATGGTAAATTTTGTGGTAGTGCTCCATCTTATGGTTATATGAGAGATCCCGAAGATAAGCACAAATTAGTGCCAGATCCAGAAACTGCTCCTGTAGTAAAGAAGATATTTGATTTATATGTTGCTGGTTATGGTAGTTCACAAATTGCTGAAATCTTAACAAGAGAAGAATTGCCAACACCTATTATGTATAAATACTCTGGTGCTAAATTAAATAACTTTGACCATCCTGAAATATGGAAACACACATCAGTTAGTAATATCATCAAAAACAGAGTTTATGTTGGAGATTTAATCCAACACAGAGTTCAAAAAGTAAATTATAAGATTAAGAAGATGAAAAATGTTCCAGAAAGTGAATGGTGCATTAAAGAAAATGCACATGAACCACTTGTTGATAGAAAAACATTTGAAATAGCACAATCTATTAAAGATTCTTCAAATAATTATAATCCTGAACGAAGAAATGTTGATTATGTCCTATCTGATTTAGTTTATTGTAAAGACTGTGGTGCTAGAATGAGTATTAGTTATGATAAAAAAAGAGATAGAGTTACAATGAATTGTAATAACTATCGTAAGTTTAGTAAGTATGATATATGTTTTTCCCATTATATTAACTATACTAAATTAGAAAATACTGTCTATAATAAGTTAAGCACTATGGCTAATCAATATATTAATGATAAAGATGAATTTGAAAATATCATCAAAAATCAATATGTTGATCCTAAACAAGATAAACTTAAAAAGATTGATGAACTTAATTTAAAGATAGCTGAATTAAAAAGAAAACAAGACTCTTTATATGATGATAAGTTTAATAATATTATAAGTGTAGAAACTTATCAAAGATTATTTAAAACTACTGAAGAAGATATTAAAACTGCAAACGAAAAATTAGAAAAATTAAAAGAAGAAATTTCTAGTATAAATGAAGATTCCTCTTGTTATGTTGAATATTTAGATATAATTAAAAGTTTTCTTGATATGAAAAATCCAACAAGAGAGATTATGAATAGATTAATTGATAAAATATATGTAACTAAAGATAAAAAACTAGAAATTCATTATAGAATTAAAAAAAGTGAAGTATTAGTATAAGAAAAATACAGGTTGCTTTTGAGCAATTTTTAAAAAGACTTATGGGTATCACAAAAACAGGTCATACTGGTACACCGAAGAAATACCATTTGTAGAAGCAGCTGAAATTGGTACTGAAAAAGTAATAAAAGACCACTCAACAATTGGTATCGTTGTAACTACAGATGGCTCTATCGGAGAATTTGAAAGAGGCGACTATGTAGATGCAGAACAAAGAGTCGTAGAAGAATTAAAAAATATTGGTAAGCCATTTATAGTAGTTCTAAATTCAACTCATCCAACTCTACCAGAAACAGAAAAATTAGCCGACAAACTAAAAGAGACATACGAAGTACCAGTACTACCAATAAGTATTGAAGCCATGAATGAAAAAGATATGTACAACATCTTAAAAGAAGCACTATACGAATTCCCAGTCCTAGAAGTAAAAGTAAATATGCCAGAATGGATTGCAATACTAAATCCTGATCATGAAGTAAAAAAATCATACATTGACTCAATCAAAGAAAGTGTAACCGAAATTGATAAACTAAAAGACATTAATAACATCATAAGTCACTTCTTAACTAATCCTATGATTGAAAAAAGTTATCTATCTAATGTAGACCCTTCAACTGGAATAGTAACAGTAAATTTAACTGCACCAGCTGACCTTTATAATAAGACCTTAACTGATATTATAAAAATAGATGTAAAAAATAAAGCTGACCTACTTTCACTATTCCAAGAATTCAATACTGCTAAAAAGGAATACGACCAAATAAAATACGCTCTAAAAATGGTCAAACAAACCGGTTACGGAGTTGCCACCCCATCTATTGAAGATATGAAATTAGATAAACCAGAAATCATCAAACAAGGTCCAAGATACGGTGTAAAACTAAAAGCCGTAGCACCATCAATTCACATGATAAGAGTAGACGTAGAATCAACATTTGAACCAATAATTGGTAGTGAAGTTCAATGTAAAGAATTAATTGACTATCTTACAAAAGATCAAGATCATAATCCAAACGAAATCTGGAAAAGTGAAATATTTGGTCGCAGCCTAGATTCCATAGTCCAAGAAGGAATCCAATCAAAAATAAGTCTTATGCCAGATAATATCCGTTTCAAGCTACAAAATACCCTAACAAAAGTCGTAAATAAAGGTTCGAATAACATGATAGCGATAGTTATCTAAAAAAAATATAAAGAATCATCTGATTCTTTTTTTTATGAAAAAACTAACTACACTACTACACTATTAGAAAGCATTTTTAATACTTCATCACCAAATATAAAATTCCCAAACTCAACCATTCTAAGTATAGAAACATCTCTAACATTACAATAAAACTTATTATTATAAAACCTAATCTCCCCACAACCATCTAGTACAAAATAATCATCCGTCTCAAAATAAACATCTTCATCATAAAAAACTAATATTCGTAAATCTAGCGTATTAGAATACTCTAACTCATCTATCTTACATAACTCAATAAATAAACCAACCAACTCATTAACAAAAACTTTTACTTTATAAAAACCTTTTAATTTTAACTTAACTCTATACTTTAAAATTATATTTTTAACATCATCTATTAAATCTATCTTTTCTAAACTAGTAACATAACAAATATTAACAAACATGAAAATTTTATCTACAGATTGTAATTCAATATGCAACTTTCTTCACCTAGTAATAATATATGAAAAAAGACTTAATAAGTTTACTCTCCTACTAAGTCTTCTATCTTTTTAACTACTTCTTTCACTCCAAGTCTAGTAACACTAGAGAAAACAACCAAGTCATCCCCAACAACTAAATCTAGTGTATCTAAAATATCTCTTAAACTTTTCTCTTTTTTACTTCCTCCTACTTTATCAGCTTTAGTCGCAATAACAGTAACAGGTAAATTATAATACTTTAAAAAGTTATACATTAATAAATCATCTTCTGTTGGTTTCATTCTAAAATCTATCAACATAAATACTCTTTTTAAATTTTCTCTCTTCTCTAAGTACTCTTCAATCATCATTCCAAACTTAGCCTGTGTCTTTTTATCAGTAGCAGCATAACCATATCCTGGAACATCTATTAAATAAAACTTATCATTAACTTTATAAAAATTAAGTGTTTGAGTCTTACCAGGTTTAGATGATGTATGAGCTAAATTTCTTCTTGATAAAATCGAATTTATAAAACTACTCTTTCCAACATTACTACGTCCAACTAGTAAAAACTCTGGTTTCCCATCTGTTGGATATTGACTTCTTCTAGTCGCTATAATATCCAAATTAGCCTCTTTAATTACCATTTTCTAAAGCCTCCTCTGATTTATTATATTCCTCTAAGAACTTATCTATATCATCCATTAATTTCATAGCCTCTGTAAATGTTTTTACTTTGGCACCAGCAGCCTGTTTATGACCACCACCATTATATTTTTCAGCAATCTGATTAATACTAGGTCCACGAGATCTAATAGAAACTCTAACCTGATCATTTTTAACATCTTCCGTAATAGTAGCCCACACAAGTACTTTATCAATAAAATTAAAATTATTAACCATATTACCAGCTGCTGCACTATCTACTTCAAACTGATTAATAATATCATTAGTTATCTTAATATATCCTAGTTTATTATCTGTAACAGTCATATGAAGAGCAATATATCCTTCTAATCTAACTTCATTTAATGGTCTTACATATAACTTTTGATATAAAGGTGCTATATCAAACTTATACTCATCTAAGTATTGAGCCACTAAATTAAATGTTTCAGCAGTACAACTACTAAACAAGAATCTATTCGAGTCAGACACTAATCCCATAAATAATACTTCCGCTATCTCCTTATTACACTTTAATGGAGTATTAAGAATTAATCTCATAATAATCTCACAAGCTGATGTAGCTGTATCTTCTATTAATTCTAAATCACAAAACTTCTCAATAAATGGATGATGATCTATCTTTATAGAATACTTAAAATCATCTACACTTGCTCCATCCACTCTTTTTCTATCAGGAGTATCAGTAATAATAAGTAGCGCATTATTAACTTTCTCTGCCTTATCTAACTTTCCTAAAAAAGAAAATTTAGCACTACCAGTACCTATAGCTAAAACTTTCTTTTCTGGAAAAGTTAATTTTATAGAATCCCTAAGTGCAATCTGACTAGCCATTGCATCAGGATCTACTCCTATATGTCTAGCAATTACTATTACATCATATTTTTTTATTTCCTTAAATATTTTCTTATACATCTTAAATTTCCTATCTATTAATTAAATTATACGTATCTTTAGCAATCATTAACTCCTCATCTGTTGGAATTACATATACTAAAATCTTAGAATCTTTAGTACTAAGTTTTACTTCTTCCCCAACTGTTTCATTAGCCTCATCTGAAATTTTAACTCCTAAACATTCTAATTTATCTAAAATTTCTTTTCTAATTACTTTATTATTTTCTCCAACTCCAGCTGTTAAAGCAATCATATCTACTCCACCTAATAATACATAGTACTGAGCAATATAATCAACTATTCTTCTAACGTACTTCTCTTTAGCAACTAAAGCTCTATGGTCACCTTCATCGCATCTAGCAAGTATATCTCTCATATCATTACTAAATTCACTCATACCATAAAGACCTGATTTCTTATTCAAATCTTCTATAACTTCTGAAGCATTTTTACCTTCTTTTTCCATTATATAAGGAATAATAGAAGGATCAACATCTCCAGATCTAGTTCCCATCATTATACCTGCTAAAGGAGTAAATCCCATCGAAGTATCAACACATTTACCATCCTTAATAGCACAAATAGAACCGCCATTACCAATATGACAACTAATTAATTTATAATTATCACGTCCAAGTAATTTCTTAGCCTCTCTTGCTATATACTTATGACTTGTCCCATGAAAACCATACTTTCTCAAACCATAATCCTTATACCAAGAATAAGGAACTGGATACAAATAAGAAACCTCATCCATACTTTGATGATAAGCCGTATCAAAAACTGCAACCTGTACTACATTTGGTAAAACTTTTTCAAAAGCCTCTATCCCAAGTAAATTAGCTGGATTATGTAAAGGAGCCATATCTTTTACTCCTCTTAACTTCTCTAAAACACTATCATTAATTATTGTAGATTTATCAAAATAATCTTTTCCATGAGCAACTCTATGTCCAATACCATTAATCTCTTCCAAAGACTTAATTATATCTAAACTAATTAATCTATCTATTAAAATATTAACCGCATCAACATGATTATTTAATTCTACTTCTTGAACTATTTTCTCACCATTAAATTTAATTGTAAAAGTACTTCCTTCTATTCCAATACGCTCAAATACACCTGACGTAAGTACATTATCATTCGCCATATCAAACAGTGAAAATTTTAAAGAACTACTTCCAGCATTGACAGATAAGACTTTCATGTATTAAAACCTCTTTTCTAAACCTACTAATATTATACTACACCAAACTAAATATTAAAAGCAAAAAACAAAAGATAGACTATAGGCCTATCTTTTAAGCTATAAAGTATTTACTTATTTATTTGTATTATAGCTTCCACTAACTTGGTTTAATCCATTTTGTACTAAACGTCTTGTGATTTCACCACCAACTGAACCATTTGCACGGCTAGTAGCATCAGCACCTAGGCTTACACCAAATTCGTTAGCTATTTCATATTTCATCTTATCAATAGCTTGTTTAGCACCTGGAACTCTCATTTTCATTGAAGAATTCTTTGTATTATTCATTTATTTCACCTCCTGTACACTAATAGGTTGTGAAATTTTTTACAAATAATACATTTTTTTCATTGGAAAATTATAGCAAATTTTCAAACTCTTTATCGACACTATCATCTACTTTAATAGTATTGAGATTATTAAGTGCTTCTTCAATCATAGTCTCATAATCAAACTTATTCTCTTCTTTTATTGCTACATCCATTCTAGGATTAATAACTGGATGTGCCGGTACAAATACTGTACAACAATCTTCAAATGGTAAAATACTAGTTTCATATGTATCTATTTTTCTAGCAATATCTATTATCTCTAATTTATCTAAACAAGCAACTGGTCTAATAACAGGTACATTAGTAACACTATTAATTACTGACATACTTACTAATGTCTGACTAGCAACTTGTCCTACACTCTCACCATTAATTATTACATAACCATCATGACTCTTAACGATTCTCTCCATTATACGATACATCATTCTACGCATAATAGTAATACAATAATCACTTCTACAATTTTTATAAATTGCTTCTTGAATAGGTGTAAAATTGACAACATGTAAATTAATATGATTAGTATAGGCCGTTAATTTTTTAGTTAATTCAACAACTTTATTTCTAGCCTCCAAACTAGTATGTGGAATAGCCTCAAAATAAACAGCTTCTAATTTTATACCTCTCTTCATTGCTAAATATCCAGCAACTGGTGAATCAATTCCTCCAGATAACATTAACATTCCCTTAGGTTGAGTCCCAACTGGATATCCACCTGCTCCATGATAACTATTAAGATATATATATGAATGTCCTTCTCTAATTTCAACTTGTACTAAAACCTCTGGTTTATGAACATCAACTTTAATATTTTTAATATTTTTTAAAACAAAACCACCAAGACTTCTACTAAATTCCATACTATCTTGTGGAAAACTCTTATAACTTCTCTTAGTTTCCACTTTAAAAGTTGAAAAGTTCATCTCTTTTAAAATTTCTAAAGTCTTATTACAAATATCACTACTATTAGTATCAACTATATAAGCAATATGATACATATGTATACCAAAAATTTTATCAATAATTTTTTTAATATCTTCTAGTTCACTATCTTTAAACTCAATATACATTCTTGCTCTATCTTTACTGATTTTAACATCATACTTACTAAGTTTATTTCTAACATTATTATATAAAGTATTAATAAAGAAATTTCTATTAGCCTTCTTAGTACTAAGTTCTCCATATTTAATTAAAATTACACGATCCATTTCCATCACCAGCGCTATTTTACCACAAAAACCCATAAAAAAACAAGAACTAAGTCCATAACCAGTTCTTATTCTTGTTTTTAATATCCCTCATTATTAAATAATTTTTTAGTTATATCTTCATCTACTAAAGATATCGTTCTAATTGCTAAATCCAAAGACTTTTTATAGTCTCCAGCAAAGAACTTTCCTCTAGCATCATCAAGTCCAGCATCAACTTCATCATAACCTCTATATCTATTACCATATACAATAGCAATCTCTGCACATTGTGCCATTCTAACCATTTCATTAGTAGTATTATAAAGTTTTAAAACTAAGTCTCTTGCTGTATCAACTCTTGTATTTAATACATTAATAACTATTGGTTTCTTATCTAATTCTTTTTTAACTTCTTCTATTGCCTCATTTGCCTCTGATAATTGTACAAAATAATTATCAGTAATAACTGGCAACTTATAAGTTCTCATCTTATTTTTACATTGTTTTAAAAACTCTTGAATCTCTTTTAATTGTTCCCTAGCTCTTACTTCATCATCATACATATTACCAAGAGATTTTAAAGATCTATCTAACTCTTCT
>HF992483.1:8951-23917 GCA_000433455.1 Mycoplasma sp. CAG:877
TCTATCTAACTCTTCTTCCATATTACTTAATCTAATAGTTAACTCTTCTATCTCTTTATTAAGCATTGTATATGGAGAACTTTTAGCAGCAACCTTAGACAATAATTTTTTATAGTCATCATTAATAACTACTAAACTCTTATTAACATTATGTATAATTTCTACATCTTCATCATTTAAGTCATATAATTTCTTAATATCATCAAGTTGTTCATAAACATCACAAACTAACTTATTAGTCTTCTCTATCTTCTTCGCAAAGTCATTTTCTACTTCTTCATAAACTTTTCGTGCTAATCTCTCTTTTTCAAAATCAATAAATAACGAATCTAAGTACTCTAACATAGTCTTTAAATCAAACATACATCCTTCTAGATTTAAAACATTAACTTTATCTAAAATACCTTCAACATTTTTATTAATTTCTTCTAAGTTATAATCAATATTTAAGTAATCAAGTGGAAAACCTAACTCAATCATCTCATCATAATTTTCTTTTACTTCTTTTACTCTCTTCGGAATAATTTGATTTGCCATAAGTAAAACATCTGGTACTTCTTTTACAATAATCTCTATATGTTCAATCATTGTATCAAGTGCTTTAACTATATGTACAACCTCTGCATAATCATTATCATCCATTACTTTTTCAAAATCTAAAAATCTTCTCTCTATATTCTCTAGTTGTAAAGATATAGGTTCTTGCATTTGTTCATACAAATTCTTATGATCTTGAAAATCTTTATTAAGTTCTCTATACTTAGTCTTCAACTTTGTAACAATCGCTCTATACTTTTCTTCACTCAAAGTAATATCTTTAATCTCTTCCAATAAATGATCTGCTGCTTCCCTTACTTTATAAATCTCCATCTCTATTTTAGCCATAGAATATCCACAAGACTTATAATCTCTTTTATCTATATAAATATCTAAATCAATCAACATATCATCAATTAAAGTCAATCTATTTTCTTTTATAAAAACAAACTCATCTTGCCATTTGTTATATTTCTCTTCCATTTTATCATTCTTGATAATTGGTTCAACTTTAGACAATTCTAAAAGTACTGGTGTACTAGCAACAATATTTCTCTGCTTTTCTAACTCTTTTATCTTATCTCGATAATATTTCATTTCAAATTGTCTAATAAAGTGAAGAATAACAATAACAATAACTAGCGCAATAACAACAGCCGAACCGATAATTAAATATTGCCCATCCATATCCTCACCTCTATCATAGTATAAGTACATTTTAACACAATAATGTGTCATTTTTCTACATTTTTATTAAATTTTATTTGACCATATCTAAAATTCCTTGACATATCAACATATTTACCCTATAATTATAAATGCAAATTAACTTGAAACAGCAGATTTAGAATATTTTAAAGTGTTTTTCATACAGTGTTTAGTAACTATTGCTGTTTATGCGAAAAAGCGAAAAACTCCCTAAGGTATGACTAAATCATTTCAGTAACTTGCAAATATAAAGAAAGGAGAATTAATTATGGCAAGATATACAGGTCCTAGTTATAAACAAGCTCGTCGTGTTGGTTTCTCTATTACTGAAACTGGTAAAGAATTAGCTCGTCGTCCATATGGTCCAGGACAACATGGAAAAGATCGTAAAGGTAAATTATCTGATTACGGAACTCAATTAAAAGAAAAACAAAAAGTTCGTTTCATGTATGGATTAAATGAAAGACAATTTAGAAAGACTTTCGATGAAGCTGCTAAATTACAAGGTATTCATGGTACTAACTTCTTAAGATTACTTGAATCTCGTTTAGATAACTTAGTTTACCGTGCTGGTTTTGCTTCTACTCGTCGTGGTGCAAGACAACTTGTTAACCATGGACACGTAACTGTTAATGGTAAGAAAGTTGATATTCCATCATACAGAGTTAAAGTTGGAGATGTTATCTCTCTTAAAGAAGATGACAAGAACTTAAAAGTTGTTGAAGAAGCATTATCAAAAATCACAAAACGTGTTGATTTCATAACTTATGATGAAAATAAGAAAGAAGCAACATTTGTAAGATTACCTGAAAGAAATGAACTTAATGCTGATATTAATGAAGCATTAATCGTTGAATTCTACAACAAGTAAAAAAATTAAGAACACTTTCAAAAAGTGTTCTTTTTATTTATAACTTAATATTCTCTTCATCTACATCAATTGTCTCACAATAACAGTTTTCAACATCAACATTTCTTAAGTTACCATTCAAATCACTATTTCTTAATATATGGTGCATAGCTCTAACAGGAGCTCCATGAGATACAATCAAAATATCCTTACCAGGATGTTTTTTTATTATATAGTTTAAAACATCACGACATCTTTTAAAAATATCTTGTACTTTTTCAACACCATAATCTCCTAAATTCAAATTATAATCCCAAAACTTAGTAAAATCATATTCATCTCTAGACTTACCTTCTAATTCACCCATATCACGTTCAATTAAACGTTTATCAGGAATCATCTCCACTCTATCCCCAATAAGTATCATAGCCGTCTCAACAGTTCTAACTAAAGGAGACATGTAACAGTAATCAAAATGTTCATCACTAAGTCTCATTCTAAGATCACGACATTGTCTTCTCCCCGTATCATTTAATAAATTATTAGATAATCCTTGTATCTTACCCTCTTTATTAAAATCAGTTTCTCCATGTCTAACCAAGGTAATTTTCATTATCGAACCTCCAATATTTTTAACGCATCACTATAAACAATAAATTTACCTAAATAACTACCATCTTCATAAGAACCATAACCAACTACTAAATAATTATCTCCTAGTAATAAAACATCAGTAAAATGATCATCAGCTTGTTCTCCATAATTATCAATCTTTATACTAGTTAAATCACTCTTATACTTACCAATTATTCCATTATATAAAATAGATGTATCACTAGTATCAGAACTAACTTTATTACCAACAACTAATAAATTATTATTCTTATCTTTAATTACTCTATTAAATCTCTCGATTCCTGAGTCATCATAACTAACTTCATTTATATAATTACAATCAAAATCATACTTAACCAAAAGTGCATCCACAATCGAATTATTCTTCTGATCAACACTCTTTTTAGCACCAGATACAACTATACCATCATCTAATACAACCATACTAGTAAATCCCAAACTATCCGTATACTCATATCCTGCACTTTTAACTAAATTACCATCCATATCATATTTATTAAGAAGTCCAATTCTAGAAGAATCTCTTCCTGTAACATAAATATAATTATCATAAACAACTACATCATTGTATATCGCAGCTTTATTACCACCATAATTACTTCTCCATACAATATTACCAACTTTATCTAACTTTACTAAGTAAGCTCCACCCTTTTCAGATAAACCTAAAGTCATATTATTATAAATACTTTGTCCAACTACTAAATAACCATCGTCTATTACTTCTACACCTACAAACTTAGAATCATCCAATACTTTAAAACTCTTATCAAATATAACTTTTCCATTATTATCATACTTAACAAATAAAGCCTCTCTAATACCCTTTTCATGTTCTTCTTCAGTTGCCTCATAACTTCCAACCGCAATATAATCACCATCATCTATAGTAACATCAAAAAAAGCCCCATTAAAACCTTTATTATATAAGGTCTCAAAAATTCTCTCTTTCTTAGCATTATACTTAGTAATCTTAGCCTTTTCATAATGCATATCATTATTATTATTACTACCAACAGTAACATAATCATTATTTTTATTTATCTCAACTGCATTTATACCATCAAAATATATTGACTTCTTCTCTCTAAAAAAACTAACATAAGTCAAATATAAAACTTCCACAAGTAAAACACAAAAACAAATAACAAATACGATTTTTAAAGTTCCTAAAATTCTTTTATCCACATATATCACCCCAACCTAATACCATAATAACAAAAACAAAATATTTTTTCCACAAGTAAAAAGAAAATATAACTAATTTATATTTTCTTTATTGTAAATTTACTTATTCAAATATACCTATGTAGTAATTTTTCTTACCACGACGAATTACAATGAATTTATCTTCAATACAAACATCTTTAGTAATCACAAATCCTACATCTGTAATCTTTTCATCATTTACAGTAATTGATCCATTAGTAATAAATTCTCTTGCTTCTCTCTTACTAGAACAAATTTCATTATTAACTAATACATCTACTAATAATATATCTTCACTAACTTTAAATGGATCGATTCCATTAAATGCATCTTTAATTTGATGAGCAGTCAAATCACGTACTTTTCCATTAAATAAGGCTTCTGTAATTTTAACAGCTTCTTCATATGCTTCATGTCCATGTACAAAAGTAATTACTTCTTCAGCTAATTTCTTATGTGCTTCTCTTAAATGTGGATTTTCTTTATTCTTAGCTTCTAATTCTTCTATTTCCTCTTTTGATAAGAATGTTAAGAATTTTAAGTAATCAATAACTTTTTCATCTTCAACATTTACAAAGAATTGGTACATCTCATATGGAGAAGTTTTTTCTCTATCTAACCAAATTGCTTTACCATTAGTTTTACCAAATTTAGTACCATCTTTCTTAGTTAATAATGGCATTGTAAATCCATAAGCTTCTTTACCTAGTTTTTTACGTATTAAGTCAATACCAGCAGTAATATTACCCCATTGGTCTTGTCCTGCAACTTGCATTTCACAATTCATATTTTCATATAACCAACAGAAATCTAATGCTTGCATAATCATGTAAGAAAATTCAGTATAAGTAATACCAGTTTCAAGTCTTCTCGCAACTGTATCTTTACTTAACATATAATTAACATTAAAGAATTTTCCATAGTCACGTAAGAAATCTATAAAGTTAAGATCTTTAGACCAATCATAGTTATTAACAACAGTAAATCCAAATAGTTTTTGTGCTTGTGCTTTTAAGCATTCAAAGTTATGTTGAACTTCTTCTTTTGTAATCATAGGACGTTCAGCATCTGGCTTTGGATCTCCAATAAGTCCAGTAGCGCCTCCAACTAATAAAATTGGATTATGTCCCGCATCCTTTAATCTCTTAGAGATTAAGAATGATGAGAAATGCCCTATATGTAAACTATCCCCAGTAGGATCAGTACCAATATAGAATGTCATTCCTCCTTTATTAAGTTTTTCTTCCAAATCTGGACTACTAATATCTTTAAGTAATCCTCTCCATTTTAATTCATCAAATATTTTCATTTTTATTCCTCCAAACCTTCTTTTCTATTTTCTTCTAATTTTAAATTATAAATCTCATCCAACTTATATCCATAATCTAAGAATATGCCTTCAACATCTCTAGTAGTACTATCCTCCTTAGAAAATCCTAAAACTTCTAAAGTATTAAACACAGCTTCTTCACTAGGACCTTCAATCTCTAGATAATCTGGAATCATTGGCCAAGAATCAATATCAATCTCTACTCCATTAAGTAAATATTGTCTTCTTCTATTTTCTTGATAACCCTTATGTTCATAACCTAACTCTTTTAATATTAAGTTACACCTCTCAAAATTATCAACTTCAATTTCCAATTCTTGTGTACCATCAATTTCTGAAGATACTAAATTTTTAATTGTAAGTGTAGACTTAATTCCATTAGTTCTAAGTCTAATCCATTTACCATCTACTCTTGGTATGAAATCATATACATATCGCTTTTGAATAGCATCCCATTGAAATATAGCCTTCAAACTTTCTAGTTTTTTAATAATTTCATCTCTATTAATTTCTAAAATTCTAACTTCATACTCAGTATGCAAAAGCATCACTCCCTTCAAAAAAAAGAGCCAACTAATCCATAAGGACGAATTGACTCGTGGTACCACCTTAATTCATAGATAAAAATCTATGCACTCTTCTATCTTAACGCGACTAACGTTTTTCTCCTGATAGTGTAATTCAAAATTAATCATTTTTTAGTTCCCACCAACCACTAAATCTCTTCGTAAATAATTAATTTCTACTGATTTATCAATCAACGAAAATATAAATAGATTATAACACATTATTAAAATAATGCAACTAAAAGTTTATAGTTTTTACTTTTTCTCTTCTTTTTCAAGCTTTTTTAGTACATCTTTAGTAACAGCAATAGCTTTTACTCTTAATTCTTCAGCTGCATCACGTAATACTGGAGTTCCTTTTTCAACAGCTAAATCAACTAAATCTTCAACTTTATCTTTTAATACTAAAGCTTTCTCTTTTGCTAAGTCCAATGCTTTTTCTTTATCTAAGTCTGCAAGCTCATCCTTTATTTCATTAACTCTCTTATCAAACTCTTTTTTTACTTCTTCAGTATCAATATCTTTGATTTGATTTAATAACTTATCTAGTTGTTTTTTTAAATCTTCTCTCATATCACTACCCTTTTTAGGAGCAAATAAAAGTCCTAAACCAGCACCAAGAGCAGCTCCAAATAAAAACTTTCCACAACCTTTTTTCTTACTCATCCTCAAATTCCTCCTCACTTTTTTTACTTCTTCTTTTTTTTCTAAATAGCTTAAATACAAAACTAGCTATTGAGTTAATAACAGTATCACTAATCATAGCTAAACTATCAGTTGTCCTATCAATAAATGAAAATATACCATTTAAAGAATTAACTTTATCTGAAACATTATCAACTACTTTGTCAACTTTATTTAGCATAATAATTAATTTAATACTTAGTATAATTAATACCACTAATAGTATAATCGCAACACAATATAATAATACAGGTAAAACAAAATTTAATAAATCCATATCTATTTCTCCTTATATTAGTCTTGGTCCTGATACATTGAATCAATTAAATCAAATAAGTTGTCATCATCAGTAACTTCTTCTTTTTTCTCTTCTTTTTTTTCTACTATTGTCTTATTTTCTTCATCTTCTTCACAAAACTTAGCAGCTGTAATATCATCATCCCCGTAAGAAGCCTTTTCTCTTCTACCAGTTGCTTTTGTTCCAGCATCTACATAGTCTACATTATATTCTAATCCTAAGTCTTGAAAATATTCCAATGCATCTCCCATTGTCACATCTTTAACAGCAGGTTTATCATTATCAGAACTTAAATCTACTAAAAGATTAGAATCACTATCTTCAACTTCAAAAGTAGGAAGAACGCTATCGGTACTAATCTTAGTACTCTTCTCTTCAATGGTATTACCAAAAGCTTTTTCTCTAACATCATCTACACTAACTTTATCTCTAACAAAACTACTAGTAAACTTTATTTCTCTCTTTGGAACTATATCTTCTTTAGAATAATTCTTATCAAGAATACCATAAATTGGAGATATTATAGGAGATGGTTTAAAATAACTTTTTTCCTCTTTTTGTTCATAACTATTATATTCTTTAACAGTAGCTTGTGGAGTCTCTTCAATTCCATATGGATGAGGTCCAGTACTCTTAGGTTTAGAAGGATATAGTTTTTGATCTCTACTATCTCTACTAACTGAATATGGTGGAATACTATCATCTTTATCAATAACTTTAACTATCTTAGGCTCACTAGTAGGATAAACTGGAGTATCATCAACGCTAAAGTCATCATCATCAATCATCTTAAAAGTATTACGAGATTCTTCTTCAGGTTTAATCTCAAAATCCTCATCAGTTAATTCAACATCATCCTCAACATAAACTTCCTTTTTCTCTGGAAGAACTACCTTTTTAGCAACAGGTTTTTCTTCTTCCATCTCTTCGTCATCTTCTAAGTCTTGTCTTTTACTATACTTTTCTTTAATCTTATCTTTAGAAGACACTTTCTTTTTAGGAATACTCTTTGTTTTAGGTTTTTCCTCAACTTCAACATACTCCTCTTCAAATAGAGCATTTTTAAGTTTCTCAAATATACTCATGAGCTCACCTCTTCAATTTATTCTTCATCTAAATCAATGACTTCTTGATCTTTAGCCTCTTTATAACCAGGTAAATTACCAGATTCAACCTCTAAAGAATTATCATGTGTTGGAGTAGTATCAAATAATGTAAAACTCTCCTCAGCATAGCTTAAAACATTATCTCCTACTAAACTCTCAAGAACTTTATCATTAAACTTTACAGAACGTAAAATATAACACATATTATTAACTACATTAACCAAGTCATTCTTATTAACTAAAGCCTCTATTTTCGTATAATTATATACAAAAACTATAAAATACTTACTACCATACTCAGTTATCTCTAAATAACCATCTTTATTATTATAATTAATAACCTTAGAATAATAAGCATCTTGCTTTATCTTATAAGTATTATCAACCCTATGAAAATAACTAATAACATCAAAGTACACATAATACTTATTATTAAATCTATCCATTAAAATGGCATTATAATCTTCTTTATTAACAAACTTTAACCCTTCAGGTACATAATACTTATAACCTTCAAACTGTACATTACTAGTCTTTACTTTCTCACTAAGTAAAAGTTCCATATTTTCTTCAAAATCAGAACTATCAAGTTTTTTAATACTACAACCTGTCACTAATAATAAAACAATAGAGAGTAAAACAATTAACTTCTTCATATTTCACCTACTCTTACTACATTATATCAAACTTTTTGTAAATGTAAAAATATTTTAACAACTATTTACTATTTTAGACATCACTTTTAGCAACAACAACAGCGTAAATTGGCATTCCCTTATCAGAAAACTTATCTTCATACTCTGTTGTTATTAAATTATCTATCTCTTCACTATGTAAATCTAAACTTAACTTTCTTAATGTATACCCATACTCACTAAAACTAAGTAATGAATAAACAAACAAGTCTCTATTATCAGTTCTCATACATATTTCCATATTATTTTTAAATATACTATCATACTTTGCTAAAAATACTTTACTAGAAAGTCTTCGCAAACTATGTCGAACTTTAGGCCAAGGATCAGAAAAGTTCAAGTAAATTCTACTAATCTCATGAGAAAATACTTTATCTATATTTAAAGCATCCAATCTAAGAATAACTAAATTATTTAAACCATCTGGTATCTTAGGTAAACACTTCGCAATAACACTATCATATTTTTCAATACCTATAAAATTAATATTTGGATACTTAATAGCGTTCTCTATTATAAATTTTCCTTTACCCATACCTATTTCTATATATATTGGATTATTATTGCCAAATAACTCACTCCATTTACCAATATATTCCTCTCCATTACTAATAAAGTAACTTGAATTACCTAATATTTCTTCTTTGTTTTTAACATTTCTAAGTCGCATATATATCACCATAAAATATTTTATCACAAAATACAATAAAACGCATATAATAAAAACGAAAGATAGGTTGATAATATGAACAATATGCCTTATCCATATATGCCTGTACCAATGCCTTTTCCAACTCCAAACCAAGAAAACTATATGGAAGAAATAAATAAATTGAAATATGAAATAGCTTCTCTAAAAGAAAGAGTAAAAAACTTAGAAACAAAAAAAGAAAAAGGTTATCTCCAAAAAGAAGATGGTTACTACATAATGTAATAATTGAAGATGAGAAAAACATCTTCATTTTTTCTCTTTATGTTTAAAATTATACATGTTATACTAACTATATAAGAAAGTGAGGTAACATGATGTTAAGACTTAAAAATCTAGATAAGGAAGTATATGACAACTATGTAAAAAGTCATAAAGATAAATCCCATTTCTTACATTCTGAGAGTTTAACTGAGTTTATCAAAGTTGAAAACAACTTAACTCCCTATTATCTAGGTTTAGTATCTGAAAATGATGAAATAGTGTGCGCAACGACAATATTCCAAGAATATTTAAAAATGAATTATTGTCGTCTATATATACCAGCTGGTTTTATTATGGATTATAAAAATAAATATCTATTAAAAACCATGACTAAAAAAATAGTGGGCTTTGCTATAAGTAAAAAAGCCCTATCAATAGAGATGTCACCATACATTAGTGATAACCTAAAAGATGAAGATAAATCTATTATAATAGAGAACTTAAAAGCCGTTGGCTTCAAACAAACAAATAAAAGCTCTGATATAATGTTAAAAGAAAAAACAGAGCGTATTGATTTAACTGAAGACATGGAAACTATTGAAAATAATTTTTCTAATGAAATAAAAGACTACTTAACAAAAGCAATCTCCCTAGAAACAGAAGTTATAGTAGGTTCGAAAAAAGATTTAGATTTCCTATATGAAATAATGCTTAGTATTAACAAAGAAGAAGTTCATTCTAAAGATTATTATGAAACTCTATATGAAATACTAAATGGTAATAATTATACCAAAGCAACTATTATTCTAGGTAAAATAAATCTAACTAAAACTATTAAAAGTCTAGAAAAGAAAATTAAAAGAACTAGTGATCAAATGTCAATAATACCAATTGATTCCCTAACTAAAAGTTCTAAAGATAAACTTGCTAACCTAACAAAACAAAAAGAAGAATTAACCCAAGAATTAGAAAAATTCCGTATCTTTAAACAAGAGCATTCACAAGAGTCAACAATCTGCGCTCATCTTTTAATTGAACACAATGATAAAGCTTGGTTATTATATGACTATAACAAAAATGTACTAGAAGAAACATATTTAAAATACTATACTTATTATAAGGATATTAAGTATTGTAAAGACCATGATATAAAATATTTAGAACAAATCTCTCCTAGTATCCTTACAGAGTTTAATGCCAAAACTATCGAAAGTATTGGAACATATACGTATAAAGTACGTCCAATAACTAATTTCATAATAACAAAAATATTTTTAAAATAAAATTAAATTTATGTATAAAAGAAACAAAAAAAGTAATTTAAGCACTTTAAATTACTTTTATTTTTTTATATTTTTCCCAAAAACATGTCTAATAGTACCAGTTTTATAAGTAAAAATCACATAAACTAGTCCTCCAACAACTCCATAAAATAAAATTATAAGTAAATTAACAATTCTAACATTAGAAGAAATTGGAACTATAAATTTAAGTAAAAATAAAATTCCACTCATTAACATTGAACCACATAAAATATCAATAAAATGTTTAATCAAATCTTCATAATTAATTTCAAACTTTTTAGAAAGTCTAA
Source organism: Mycoplasma sp. CAG:877 (assembly GCA_000433455.1). Taxonomy (GTDB): domain Bacteria; phylum Bacillota_I; class Bacilli_A; order RF39; family UBA660; genus CAG-877. Next base: position 20,078 of record HF992483.1, read on the forward strand.
TAATCGCAATAACAAAAGAAGCAATATAACCAATAATACTAGCTGAAATAATTCCATAATATGCTGGTACTCCCATCTTATAAAAACCTGTTATTAAACTAGTATTAAGTAATATCTTTAAGACCAGTCCCACTAACAAACTTATAAGTATTGTCTTATAGTCCTTATAAATTCTAATAATTGAAACTGTCAAATATAAAATACTCATAAACAAAGCCACAAATATATAATAAGTAAGTACACTAGGTCCAAATTGACTAGTACCATAAAATAAATTCCAAATAGGTTTAGCTAAGAAACTTATTAAAACAGTTATTGGGATAATTAAAAACAGCAACATTTCATAAGCTAAATTAATCTTTTTTGAACTTTCATTCTTCTCTTTCTTTATAATACTCTGTTCCAAATTAGGAATCAAACTATTAACAATACCAACACAAATAGAAAAAATAAAAGTATTAAATACAAATCCCCAAATAGAAAGCATAGAAGAAATACTTTCACTTTCCAAAGTACTAAAACTAGTATGTTTAACAAGTCCATCAACTACAGTACAAATATCAACAAAATTATATAAATATCTAAATCCATCTATTATTACAAAAGGCATTGCATATAAACAAATCTTTTTTATTATAGCTTTATCAGTAATTAAAGGCTCATTAACATTACGAATCTTCTCTTTAAACCTACTCTCATACTTTCTACTTTTAATATATAAATATAAATATGAAGAAATAATACCAACTAAAATACCACATAAAGTAAACATTACAGTTTTAGGTATCGTAAATTTAAAAACATTAAAAACTAAATAACCACCTAAAACAATTACTAATACTCTAAATATTTTTTCAACCACTCCTGAAAAAGCCGAAATATCTAAAAATCTATGTCCTTCAAAATATCCCCGGTAAACCCCAAGTAATGGAAATACCATAACTGAAACAGATACAACCCTAATACATCTAACACTATCCCAACTATTTCCTTTATTAATTAAAGAAACAATAACTGGAGCTAAAACATTTATCAAAAGAAAACAACCAATTCCAAAAACAACAGCAATCTTCTTTCCAAGTATAAGTACTCGTCTTTTAACATCATAAAAACCAAGTGTCTGATACTCTGTAACTACTCTACTTATAGATAAAGGTAATGCACAAACAGATAATGACATAAACATTAAGTATACTGTATATGCATATCCATACAAAGCTCCACCACTATCACCAATAATAGAATGAAATGGAATAACATATAAAAACTCAAACGCCTTACTAAGTACAACCAAAATACTACTAAACAAGGCCAAATTAATAAACTTATTTTTTATTACTACTTTCTTATTCATTATACATCTCCTATAATAATCATAACACAGATCAAAAAAAAGAAAAACTAGTCAAATAGTCTTTCCCGTAAAACACATAACAAATTAATAATAAACAATCATTGCTGAAAAGCAAAATACTTGCTCTTCACTAAAAATACCAACACTAACTTGATACTTAATATCAACAACTTCTCCATCTAAATCCCCAAGAAAACTATTAATATCACTTTCTAAATCTTTTTCATCCTCATCATCAAATATTTTAACTTTCATCTTATCACCAAGACAATTATAAAAAAAAGAATAGTAAAACAATGTCGTATTTTAACTATTCTCTTTTATTTTTAAATCACTACTTTTACTCTTTACTTTGTAACGTATTTTTTCATTTTTCCTTTTAACTCTCTCATTAATATCTAATTCTACAATAGAATCACATATCTTATAACGATAAAAGTTTTTAATATCTGTATAATCACCCTCGTTATTAGCAAGATTCATAGCCTTATGATATTCTCCTCTTTCACGTTCCAAAATATATATAGGAGGTAATCCTACGTCTTCCAATAATTTATTAGTAAACGCTCTAATAGTTCTACCATTTCCATCTTTAAAAGGATGTACTTTAACTAATTGACAATTAACCTCTACACAACGATCCAAATACCAAAGTAACTGATCAGAATCCTTAGAATCTTTAACTGCCTGAGCAATACTACGTAAATGTTGTACTTCTTCATCAATCTCATTTAATCTATGACGAATTTCTCTCCACTCACATAATTCAGTTCCCGTACCAGGTAAATAAACATCTTCATTTCTAATCATTCCTGAATACTCTGGAAATGGCGAGAAAGAAAATAACATTCTATGTAAATCAAGTAACGTATAAACATCAAATCTATATTCAATATCATCAGAATGAACGTACTCATACATCTTTTCTAATCCTTTAACCTCAGAATCAATATGAACATCTTCTAATCTACTCTCATTACGAATATATCTCCTTACAAATGCACTTTTCAATCTATCAAAAACTATATCATCAGGATTTAACTCATAATACATCTTAATTAACTTAGTAGGTACAGAAATATCAGTACCATAAAGTTTTTTTCTCTCTTTTCTCCACTTATATCCTAAAAAACTCTCCCTAATTAAAAACTCAGGATCTAGTCCAAAATCCACTAAATGATTAATAAAAATTTTCTTTTCTTGGTCACTCAAAATAATCAATCCCCCAATCTGAAATATGCTTATTATAACACCATAAAAATAAAAAGTAAACAAAAAGGACTTATCCCTAAGTCCATATACTTATCTAATTTAAAAAACGTACTTGTTCTAAATATGTACTAACAAAGAATACACTTCTTCACTTATTTTATTCTTTTTTAAATTTGAACAAGTCACAATAATCAAACAGTCATTAGGTAATTCAAATGTACTAATTTTCTTATATTTAAGTAGTTCGATAAACTTTTTCTGTTCCTCTAAACCTACATTATTTATATTATCTATAATCAAAATAGCCGAATCGCCCGTATCTTTTTCTAGTAGCTCACTATACCAAGTAGGTGGACAAAACTTAGTACCTTCATAATGTCCATTCAATTCTTTTTTATCAATATTTGCATTAAGTACAACTGCATCACCAAAGAAGTTAGCCTGAATACCTTCGATCAACAAAGGTGAAATAGAAGCCTCTAAATAAGATTTTAAGAGAGTTAACTTCTCTGTATTCATCTATGTTTTCCTCCAACATCCTGTTGAAGAGTATCATTTATTTTAGCATCAGCCAATTTTTCTAATCTTTTTTCATCTCCATGAGCCCATATTGCTTCAAATGTTGCTTCTGGTTCCGGTCCAACTTTCTTCATAAAATCACGAACTGTCGCGAAGTTTTCTTCATCTACTGTCGCTAATGAAGCCGCAGTAGCAAACTTTTTCGAATCAGTCATCTCTAAGTCATCACTAGAGTAATTACCCATAACTACATCATCAACAGTAATTAATGGTTGTTGAACAAATGCTTTAAAGTCCGTTGTTAAATCTTCGCCAATTAAAGATTTAAGCATATCAGGTTGATTAGTTTTAGTAAGTACTTTAGAAGCAAATTCCCACTTTCTAGGATTAGCATTTGGCTTTTCACCTGTGTAAGGAGTATTTAAAACATCCTCTCCAGAACAAGATTTATAAGTAACATAAGAAACAATAGCAGGATGTATATCATTTGTAGTTGCCCATTTTAACCAATGATCAGTATCAGTTTCAATATTAACATGTGCAAAGCCATCGTATAAAGGATCATCAAGTCCACCTGCCGCAACAAATCTTGCATTAGCAGGTAATTTCCATTTACCATTTACTTCGCCCTCTAACATCACATCAATAGCCATCTCTTGAACTTCCTTTGAAGCAGCAGTAAGTCCATCCAAATATACAACATGAAGCCTATCCGGATCATTTTCACATTTTTGTAAAACATTAGTATACCAAGT
>HF992484.1:0-14506 GCA_000433455.1 Mycoplasma sp. CAG:877
GAATCCCTTTTCCTCCGCCATTATAATATCGCGGGATGGAGCAGCTCGGTAGCTCGTCGGGCTCATAACCCGAAGGTCGTAGGTTCAAATCCTTCTCCCGCAACCAATTTGGTCTCATGGTGCAGCTGGTTAACACGTCTGCCTGTCACGCAGAAGATCGCGGGTTCGAGTCCCGTTGAGACCGCCATTATTTTTGGCTTCATAGCTCAGTCGGTAGAGCAAGGGACTGAAAATCCCTGTGTCGCTGGTTCGATTCCCGCTGGAGCCACCATTTTTTTATATATTCACGAGACGTGTTTAACTTTCGAGAAATAGTCCGAGGGTTATGCGCTCGTAGCTCAGTTGGATAGAGTGTTTGGCTACGAACCAAAAGGTCAGGGGTTCGAATCCCTTCGGGCGCACCATAATATCGGGAAGTGGCTCAACTTGGTAGAGCACTTGGTTTGGGACCAAGGGGTTGCAGGTTCAAATCCTGTCTTCCCGACCATAAGTAATTTAACGTTGAGAAATCAACGTTTTTATTTTGTAAATTTGACTTTTTATTCTACATTTTATATACTTAAATAAACAATAAGAAACGGGTTGATAGCAATGGAATTTATTGAAAATATAGAGAGAGAAGAATATACAAAGTTTGTAATTAATCACATCAATTCACATTTTCTAAAATCATACGAATGGGGAGTTGTTTCTAGAAAAAGAGGGTTAACACCACACTATGTCGGATTAAAAGACAAAAATAAACTAGTCGCAACAGCTTTACTATTGGAAAAAAAATTACCACTTGGTTATAAATATTATTACATTCCACGTGGCTATACTATAGATTATACAAACAAGGACTTATTAAATAAATTAACAAAAGAAATAGCAGCTTATTCAAAAAGAAACAAAGCCATATTCTTTCGAATAGATCCGGATATAAAACTACATACGATCGATGAGAATGCTAATGTCATAGAAGGGGAAAATAACTATGAATTAGTTAATACCCTAAAAGAACTTGGTTTTAAACATAAAAAACTAAACTTATATTTTGAAAATATGCAACCACGTTTCACATTTAGAATAGACTTAAGTCCAAGTGTTGAAACACTAAGAAAAAACTACAGTAAAAGTGTAAACAGATGGATAAAGATTGCAGACAAATATGGTGTTACGACAAAAATAGGTAATAAAGATGAACTACCAGAATTTGTAAGACTAATGAAAATGACTGAAAAAAGACAAGGCTTTTTCTCACACGAATATTCATTTTATGAAAGTATGTATGATGAATTTAAAAAAATAGATTCTGTAAGTCTTCTTCTTGCTAAAGTAGATATAGATAACATTTTAACGGTCATCACTAAAGAAATAGAAAATTGTGACAATGAAGGTAAAAAAGAAAAATTACTTCTTCAAAAAGAACATTTTGAAGCACTAAAGAAAAGTCCTCATCACGATACTGTAAGTTCCTACATAAATGTTCACTATGGCAATAAGAGTTGGTATTTGTATGGAGCAAATGATATGGATTATAAAGATACCTATGCCAATTACAAACTATTTGATTTTCAAATAATGCATGCAAAAGAGCTAAACAAAGATATATTTGATGAATTTGGTACAGTTGGAAATCCAAAAACAAAAAAATCAATAGCAGGTCTTCATGAATTTAAACGAAAATTTGGTGGTGAGTATACAGAGTTTATTGGTGAGTTCACCTACATAGTAAATCCAGTTATGTATTTTCTATTTGAAAAACTAGTCGTATTCTACAGAAAACCACTAAAATTATTAAGACATATAAAGGTAAAAATTCAAAAGAATAATTAATTATAAAAGTACAAATTATGAACGCAGGTGAAATATGAAAAAAGATTCATTTTTAAAAGGTGCTGTAATGGCAACATTTTGTATAGTATTTAGTAAAATTCTAGGTATTATATATGTCATACCATTTCACGCTATAATTGGAACTAATGGTAGAGCACTATATAGTTATGCCTATAATATGTATATGCTATTTTTAAATTTCTCAACAGTAGGAATACCATTAGCAATAAGTAAAATAGTTAGTGAGTATCACGCCCTAGGCTATGAAGATACTAAAAAAAGAGCTTATAGAATTGCCCTAAAAATAATATTTGTAATGTCTATATTATCAACCATAGCTTTATTAGTATTAGCCCCAACAATTGCTAATACGATTATAGGTGATGTAAAAGGCGGTAACACAGTTGAAGATATAACATACGTATTACGTATATCAGCAAGTGCTATACTATTTGTAACGATGCTAAGTGGTGTAAGAGGCTATTTACAAGGTCATAAATATATAACTCCATCTTCTATAAGTCAAGTAATTGAACAATTAGTTAGAGTTATAATAATCATTTTTGGAAGCTACATAGCTGTAAAATTATTTGGCACCAAAGAAGCTGTAGGAGTAGCAATTTTTGGAGCAACAGCTGGAGCAATAGTTGCTTTAATATATCTTGAACTAAAAATGCGAAAGCAGTTAAAAAGTGAAGAAAATATCAAGGTAAAAGAAGAAGAAAAAAAGATTACAAACAAGTATCTAGTAAAAAAGCTCCTAGAGTACACCATACCATTTATAATCGTATCTGTAGCAGTTTCACTATATAATACCATCGATATGCTAAGTATTGTAAAACCATTAATGAAGTATGGACACTTAGCTATTCAAGATGCAGAAATGGTCCTATCAATAATTTCAACCTGGGGAGCAAAATTAAATAGTATAGTAACCTCTATAGCGGCCGGAGTAGTAGTTGCTGTTCTACCAAATATTACTAGTGACTACGTAAAGAAAAACTATAAAGAAGTAGACAAAAAAATAAACAAGACAATCCAGATGGTTCTATATTTTGTAATGCCAATGGTAATTGGACTTTCATTTTTAGCAGAACCAGTATGGTACTTATTCTATGGAAAAAGTCCATTAGGTGTAAAAGTATTCTCATATAGTATCTTTACCGCAATATTCTATTCATTATTCTTAAATATTCATACAATACTACAATCTGTTGGGCATCATAAAGCTGCCAATCGTGCTATAATTTTTGGCCTAGTAACAAAACTATGTCTAACAGTACCATTAATAATACTTTTCTCTAAGACTACAATAATTCCAGCATATTATGGTTCAATAACCGCAACAATACTTGCATATGTTACTTCAATTATTATAAGTCTTATAGACATAAAGAAAAATTTAAATGTTTCATTCAAAAGTACCAAAGAAAAAATATGTAAAATAACTTTTTCAAGTATTATCATGTTAGCAGTTCTTTTCTTAATAAAATTCTTCATTCCACTATCAGGTGGTAAAGTATACTCATTAATTATAGTAGTATTATATGCACTTATCGGTGGAATAATATATTTTGTATTAACCTCAAAAATACATATATTTGAAGATATATTTGAATGTACCTTCAAAGAGTTTATAAACAAAATATTAAAAAGAAAAAAAGTCACCAATAATAATGAAGAAAAAGTACAGAATAATTAAACGTAAATGATAAATTAATATTAAGGATGGTAAGAATATGGAATTTGTAACATTAACAAAAAAAGAATTCGATGATTTTTCAAATAATTATAAAGATAAATGTTATCTTCAAAGTTCTAATATAGCTGAATTTAGAAAAACACAAGGTTGGCATACTGAATATGTGGGTGTAAAAGAAAATAAAAAGGTCCTAGCCGCAACACTTTTACTATCAAAAAAGCGTCATATCAAGAAAGAATTTTATACACTACGTGGACCACAGTTAGACTATACAAATAAAAAACTTCTAAGCTTTTTTATGACTGAGTTAAAAAAACATGTCAAAAACAATAATGGCTATTTCCTACGCATTGACCCATACATAGAAGTAAAATCTTTAGATAAAGATGGTAAAGAAACTGGTATCTTTGATAATTCTAATATAATTAAAAACTTAAAAGACCTTGGTTTTATTGAAGTAGAGTCAAAGCAAATGACTGATACAGTTCAAGCAAAATTTATGTATGTCATTGACCTAGAAGATAATTTAAATGATACTATGGCTGAAATGGATTCTAAGACAAGACAAATGATCAGAAAAAACGAAAAACAGGGTGTCGTAATAAGAGTCGGAGATAAAAACGATGTTGAATTGTTTGAAGATATAATGAATCAAACTAGTCAAAGACGTAAATTTAATGATCGTGGACTTACATTTTATAAAAACATGTATGAAGCTTTAATCAAAGATAATATGATTTCACTAGTTTTTGCTGAATTAGACATTAATCTTGCCAGAGAAAATTTAAAGAGTGAACAAAAAGAAATAGAACTAGCAAGAAAAGACCGTGAAGAAAAGAGAAAACTCGGTAAATGTAACGAGAAAAAAGCCAAACAAAAAGAAGCTGAAGAAGAAAAAGCCTTAGAAAGAATTTCTAAAAAGAAAGCTGAACTAGCTGAACTTGAAGAAAAATATGGTAATAAAATAACCTTAGGTGGAATCTTATATATTTTATATGGCAATGAAGTCGCTTCCTTATTTGGTGGCTGCTATGAAGAGTTTAAAGAATATCAATGTTTCTATACAATTCATTATGAAATGATAAAATATGCTATTGACCACAAATATAAAAGATATAATTTCTATGCTATCAATAACACTCTAGATAAAAATGATAGCCAGTATGGTATATATCAATTTAAGCGTGGTTTTGGAGGACATGTAATAGAGTTTATTGGTGAATTTATCTTACCAGTAGATAAACCACTATATAAATCAGTAAAGATCTTATCATCAATAAAAAACAAACTAAAAAAATAAATAGTGTACACAAAAAGTGTATGCTTTTTTTATTTTCAAACATCTACCTATAAAAAACATATCCTTATAAATTCCCATAAAAAATAAACACTTCTTCTTAAAAAATGCAAATTATAAAGACATTCTCATATAATTATGTAGGTGATTATACGTGGTTAAATTAAAACAAATAAAAAAAATTCTCTTAATTTTAATAATTACATTATCCCTAACAATCCCACTTCCAATAAATGCATTAAAGAACATAACCGCACCAACAGTCGCAATAGATAACAATAGGGGTAGAATCCTCTACGAAAATAGAGCTCATGAAAAAAGACTTATTGCCTCAACCACTAAAATATTAACTGCTATAGTAGTCTTAGAAAATAATGACTTAAATAAAAAAGTAACTGTTGGCAATGAAGTATTAAAAATGTACGGAACAAGTATATACCTCCAAGTCGGTGAAAAAATGAAAGTAGAGGACTTGCTATATGGGCTTCTACTAAGATCTGGAAATGATGCCGCCGTAGTCTTAGCAACAGCAACGTCAGGTAGTGAAGAAAATTTTGTTAAATTAATGAACAAAAAGGCCAAAGAAATAGGTATGAATGATAGTACTTTTGCTAATTCTCATGGCTTAGACGAAGAAACAAAAAACTACTCAACTGCCTATGATATGGCTTTATTATCAAAGTATGCCTCCAAAAATAAAACGTATCAAAAAATAGTAGCAACAAAAAAATATGAATTATCAACTGGTACAAAAACTTATCTTTGGTATAATCGTAATAAACTTTTATCTAACTACGAATTCTGTACAGGTGGCAAAAACGGATACACACCAAGTGCTGGAAAAACACTTGTAACAACCGCCAAAAAAGATGACTTAAATATTAGTATAGTTACATTAAATGATGGTGATGAATACACGACACATCAAGAACTATATGAGTACCTTTTTGAAAATTATAAAAATTATAAAATAATTGATAAAAATATTTTTAACTCCACTAAAAGCTACACAGATGAAAACCTTTACATAAAAAAGTCTTTTTCTTATCCACTAACTCCAAAAGAAACAGACCAAATAAAAACACTAATCAGTATAAATAATCAAAATAAAAATAAAGTAGGGGAAATATCTATCTACTTAAAAGATGACAAAATTGGCTCCCTTGACATATATAAAAACAAACAAAAAAAGAAGGAAACATTCCTTCAAAAGATTAAAAACTTATTTATTAGATAATCTAAAGAAATTAATACTTGGTTGACATAAAAATCTAACTCCAACACCATTAGTACCAACACCAGATGAAATAAATAACTTTGAATTACCTACATTATATTTTTCACTATAATAGTTATTTGCTCCCTCATATTTAACAACACCACCTATAAAAGGTAAGATAATATTTCCATTATGTGAGTGTCCTGCTAATAAAAGATTTGCCTCATTTCCACTCAATATATAATCTGTTAAATCTGGTTCATGAAAAATAACAATCTTATACAAATTACTATTACTATTAGCATCCTTAAAATAACTATATGCCTCATCTATATTATAATTTTTTCCTAATAAACTACCAACTCCAATTATAATAACTGGTAAATTATCATCATCATAAATTAAATCATAAGAGTTATTCAGTAATGAGAAATTAGCTTGTTTAATTATCGTCGTATACTCATCACCATCTTCATCACCCATAACAGCATATTTTCCAATACTAGCCTTAATACCTGACAAAGCTTTTATTAATTTTTCACGTTCCTTAGAAGAAATCTTATAATCTTTATCAATCAAATCTCCCGTAAAGATAACTAAATCTGGATTTCTAGTATTAATAAGTTTTACTAAGTTTTTAACATCACTCATAAAGACAGTTGATCCATAATGTAAATCTGAAAACTGAATAATTTTAGTACCAGAGAAATTATCTGGAATCCTCTCATCTATTATTCTTTCTTCTTTTACTATAACTTTCTTTGTGAAAATATACGTATTTAAAAGATAAAAAATTGTAACACCTGCTACCAAAATAAATATAATCTTAGCACAAAAAATTACAGTTTTTTTTCTTTTTTCTCTTTTTTCTTCACTTAAAATTTCCGATTGTTTTTCCCTGTTTAATTCTTCTCTAGTCATTACTATCACCAATTATATTGTAACATACATTTATGACTAATAGTAAAAAAATAAAAGATATCTAAAATTACCTAGTAAACAAAACATAAAAGATATGCTAAAATTATAAAGTAAAGAAAAAATAGATAGCACCATAACTTTATAACACGTTACAAAGTTCAAAGTGCAGACATGAAAGGATTGATATAAATTGAAATATGATATTGCTATAATAGGAGCAGGTCCTGCAGGACTATTTACAGCTTATGAGTTAATAGAGAATAATCCAACTTTAAAAATAGTAATTCTTGATAGAGGACATTTTGCCAAAAAAAGAGTTTGTCCAATGAATAAATATGGAACACCATGTAAAAACTGTAATCCATGTGCCATTTTATCTGGTTACGGTGGAGCAGGTACATTTTCTGATGGTAAACTAAACTTTATTCCTAAACTTGGAAAAAGTGATCTTACAAAATATATGAGTGAAAGTGAATCATACGCTCTAATTGATAGAACTGAGCAAGTGTTTAATAAATTTAATATGGATGCTGAAGTTTACCCAAGTAATCTAAACTTTGCAGATGACATAAAAAGAAAAGTAGCAGTAGCAGGTGGAAAGTTATTGATAATAAAGCAAAAACATTTAGGTAGTGATCACTTACCAGACTATATCGATGGTATCTGTAAATATCTTCAAGAAAAAGGCGTAACTCTAATTGAAAATGCCGATGTCAGTGATGTTGAAACTATATCAGAAGAAAAACATAAAGTAAAATACACAACCATATCAAAAGAAGAAACTATAGAGGCAACAAGAGTTGTAATTGCTCCAGGTCGTACTGGTGCTAAATGGATACAAGAGTTTTCTGATAAACACTCAATTCCATATCTATCACAAAGTATAGAAATAGGAGTTAGAGTAGAAGTCCGTAAAGAAATAATGGAAGAAATTACAAATGTAATTTATGATCCAACAATATTTATAAAAACAAATACCTACGGAGACGAAGTAAGAACATTCTGTACCAACCCAGGAGGCTTTGTTGCTAAAGAAAATTACTATGGTTACATTTGTGTAAATGGTCATGCCCTAAAAGAAATAAAAAGTAACAATACAAACTTTGCCTTCATTACCAAAGTAAACCTAACAGAACCAGTAACAAACACTCGTTTATATGGAGAATCAATTGCTAAAATTGCTAACGTCTTAGGAGATGGAAAACCAATAATTCAATCTCTAAAAGATCTAAAGAATGGTCGAAGAAGTGAATGGCACCGTATAAATAAAGGTTTTATAGAACCCACTCTAAAAGACTGTGTTGCTGGTGACTTAGCCCTTGTTATGCCACATCGTATTATTACAAACATTCTAGAAGGACTAGAAACCCTAGATAAAATAATACCAGGTGTTGCTAATGATGATACACTACTATATGGTCCAGAAATAAAATTCTTCAGTAATGAAATAGAAACTGATAACAAATTCAAATTAAAAGATGATAATATATATTTTATAGGAGATGGAGCAGGTAAAGCTGGAAATATAGTTACAGCAGCCGCAACTGGTCTAGTAGCAGCAGACGATATTTTAAACAAAATAAAGAGTAACAAAAAGTAAACAAACAAAAAAAGTAAGCTACAACTTACAAAATATATTATACAAGGAGACAAATATGAAAAATAAACTATTCATTTTACTAACAATCATACTAGCAAGTACATTATTAACTGCTTGTTCTAGTAATAAAACTAAAGAAATAAAAGAAGATTTACTAGGAATCGATTTTAATACTGAAACAAACGAAGTAGAATTATCTCAGTATGAAACAGAAAATCCAGTAGTTGCAATGTACATAGAAAACTATGGAGCTATAGTTATTGAACTATATCCTGATATTGCTCCAAATACGGTAGCTAACTTTATTTCTCTAACTAAGTCTAACTTCTATGACAACAATACCATGCATCGCTTAGTACCTGGCTTTGTTTTACAAGGTGGAGATCCAACTGGTACAGGAACTGGTGGACCAGGATACACTATCAAAGGAGAGTTCTCAGCAAATGACTTTGAAAATAATCTAAAACATGAAAAAGGAATAGTATCAATGGCTAGAACATCAGTATCAAATGATACAGCTGGAAGTCAATTCTTTATAATGCTAGGAACAGCTAGTTATTTAGATGGACAATATGCAGCTTTTGGAAAAGTAATAGATGGTTGGTCTAATATTGAAAATATCATCAATAATGAACAAGTTCAAAATCAAGAAACAGGTCAACTAAAAAACAACTTAGTTATCAAAAAAACACTAATAGATTTAAAAGGAAAAGAATACCAAGAAGTAGAAAAAATTAGTGAATAAAATATTTTTAAACAACACAACAAAAACTATTAATTATAAGACAAACAAAAAACTCTAATTACCAAACATCGTAATTAGAGTTTTTCTTATTAAAATAAATTTCTTATCTTAGTCATCAAGAGTTAAAATAATTTCTTTTTTACCATCAGACTTAAACTTTCTATAAGTAACTCCACATTTTTCAAACATACGAATTGATGCTTCCATCTCATCACTATGGTTATCGTAATCATAATCATGTGAGTAAATTACTTCTTTAATACCAGATTGAATTATAGCCTTAGCACATTCATTACAAGGGAAAAATCTAACATAAATCTTAGCACCTTGTAAATCAAGCATACTACCACGATAATTTAAAATAGCATTTAATTCACTATGACAAACATACATGTATTTTGTATCAAGTCTTTCACCAACTCTTCCCCAAGGAAAGTTATCATCATCAAATCCATTAGGAGCTCCATTATAACCAACTGATAAAATTCTATTATCCTTGCTTACTATACAACACCCAACTTGTGTACTAGGATCCTTACTTCTCATAGATGATAGTTTAGCAATACCAATAAAATACTCATCCCAAGTAATATAGTCATCTCTTTTAACATTTTGTGTATTATTAACAGTTTTCATATATACCTCCATAAATATTTTATCATAAAGCTAAACTAAATTACAATTTACTTCATCATAAATTTATATTATAATATCATTGAAAGTAGAAGTGATAGTATGAAAGAGTTTTTCTCTAATCTAAAAAAAGCCTGGATTTATGGAAAAGGTCAAAAAAAGTACATAATAGGCTACATTATATTTAATATAATCTTTATTTTTATAAATTTATTTGTTCCAATACTAAGTGCTAAAGCAATTGTCGAATTAACAAACAACAAACTTGCTCAAGTAGTATCAATTGGCTTTATAATCTTTATTGTTGAAACACTTAGAAACTTTGCTAATTATATTACTAGCTATTTCCGCCAACAAATCTATCGTGAAACTTATAGTAAGATTGAAACAACTCTAGGAGCTGAAATTCTAAGAATAGAAAATCAAAGTCTAGATGAAAAAGGTACTGGTCTTTTTATTCAAAGATTAACAAATGATGCTAGTAAAATAGCTGATATCTTTGTAGTTTTAAATATCTATCTAACGAATATCCTAACTGATATTGGTATTTTTCTAGCCATCTTTATCATAAATAAAATAGTATTTTTCTACTTAATTGTAATGGTATGTACTATCTTTGTAGTAGAAAAGAAACGTACTAATACTCTTAATGCTAAAGATAAAATATATCGCAAGAAAAGTGAAAAAGTATCAGGATTTATCAGTGAATTAGTACGTGGTGCTCATGATATTAAAATGTTAAATGCTGAAAATAGTTTTATAAAGGAACTGGATTCCAAAATAATTGATTTAAACAATGAAAAGTATAAAATGGATGGTACCAATAGAAACTATCTATTACTATCCTCAACAATTACAGATATATTTGATACCGGTAATATCTTACTTTGTGTCTTTTTAATAACACAAAATCTCTTATCTATTCCAAATGCCTTAGTCATAAATAATTACTTAAGTAGACTAACATCAATTATTTACTTTGCTAGTCAACTCCTAGAAAAAGTAAAAGACTTCAACCTTTCATCAGAAAGAGTCCTTGCTATTATGGATGGAGAAGAGTTTGGAAAAGAAACTTTTGGTAAAAAGCATCTAGGAAAAGCTAATGGTGACTTTGAGTTTAAAAATGTCACTTTCACTTATAAAAATGGTCACAAAGTAATAGACAACATGAACTTTAAAATAAAAGCTAATTCAACTGTAGCCTTTGTAGGTAAATCAGGTTCAGGTAAAACTACAGTCTTTAATTTACTATGTAAAATGTATGATATTGATTCTGGTAAAATTACAATAGATGGTATTGATATAAAAGAACTAGATAAGGATTCAATCAGAGGTAACATTACTATCATTAGTCAAAATCCGTACATCTTCAACATGAGTATAAGAGATAACTTACGTCTTGTAAAAGAAAATCTAACGGAAGAAGAAATGATAGAAGCCTGTAGAACAGCTTGCCTAGAAGATTTTATAAAGTCTCTTCCTGATGGTTATGACACAGTAATTGGAGAAGGTGGAATCAACTTATCAGGCGGTGAAAGACAACGTCTTGCTATTGCTAGAGCCTTAGTTCAAAAAACAGAAATAATTCTTTTCGATGAAGCAACATCAGCACTTGATAATGAAACTCAAGCTAATATTAAAAAAGCAATTGATAATATGAAGAATGAATACACAATTTTAATAATTGCTCATAGACTAAGTACAGTAATAGACTGTGATCGCATATTATTCTTAGATGAGGGTAAAATAAAAGCAGAAGGTACTCATAAAGAACTTCTAAGTAATTGTAAAAATTACCGAAGTCTATACGAAGCTGAACTAAAAAACAATAAGTAATAAAGACAATACAAGTATCATGAAAACAAAAAAATTACAAAAAATGTTTACAATAAAAACAAAATAGTCTATAATACCAAATAGATGCAAGGAATCTGAGGAGTAATTATCCAAGTTTTTTAAAGAGAGTTCATGGCTAGGTGGAAATGAACAAAAACAGATAATGAAGGTAGCAGAGGAGCATGATTTCTGAAGTTAGTAAGTAATCCCGGATAATTCCGTTATTAATATTTAAGCTACTGCAAAGTAGAAATTAAGGTGGTACCACGAAACTTTCGTCCTTTTGGATGAAAGTTTTTTTATTTATATAAGGAGGATGATATTATGTTAGACAAAAAATATAACCACACAGAAGTAGAAAAAGGAAAATATGAAACTTGGAAAACTAAACATTATTTTGAATCTGATTCAAAAAGTTCAAAAGAACCATTTTGTATTGTAATTCCACCACCAAATGTAACGGGAAAACTTCATATAGGACATGCTTGGGATGTAACTATTCAAGACATAATAATTCGTTATAAAAGAATGCAAGGATATGACTGCTTATGGTTACCTGGAATGGATCATGCTGGTATCGCAACTCAATCAAAAGTAGATAAAAGACTAAGAGACCAAGGCATCAAACCGAGAGAAATGTCTCGTGAAGATTGGCTAAAACAAGCTTGGGCTTGGAAAGATGAATATGCTGAAACGATTCACGAGCAATGGGCTAAAATGGGTATCTCAGTAGATTACTCAAAAGAAAGATTTACTCTAGATGAAGGTCTAAATCGTGCCGTTAACGAAGTATTTATTAGATTATACAATAAAGGTCTAATCTACCGTGGAGAAAGAATTATCAACTGGGATCCAGAACAAATGACTGCCCTTTCAACAGAAGAGGTTATCTACAAAGAAGATAAAGGTGCCTTCTATCACATTAAATACTTTATCGAAGGTACAGATGATTATCTAGATATCGCCACAACTCGTCCAGAAACATTATTTGGTGATACTGCTGTTGCTGTTAACCCAAAAGATAAGCGTTACAAACATTTAATAGGAAAAAATGTTATTCTACCAGTAGTTAACAAATTAATTCCAATTGTTGGTGATGAGCATGCTGACCCAGAGTTTGGAACTGGTGTTGTTAAAATAACTCCTGCTCACGATCCTAACGACTTTGAGGTAGGAAATCGTCACAACCTAGAAAGAATAGTAGTAATGAATCCAGATGCCACTATGAATGAAAATGCTGGTAAGTACAAAGGACTAACTAGAGAAGAATGTCGTGAACAACTAGTAAAAGACTTAGAAAAAGAAAATCTTTTAATAAGAATAGAACCAATGGTACACTCAGTTGGACACAGTGAAAGAAGTAATGCTGTCGTAGAACCATACTTATCAAAACAATGGTTTGTAAAAATGCGTCCATTAGCTGATAGAGTTCTAGAAAATCAAAAGAACAAAGATACTAAAGTAAACTTTGTACCACCAAGATATGAAAAAACAATGAATCACTGGATGGAAATAACTTATGACTGGTGCATTTCTAGACAATTATGGTGGGGACATAGAATTCCTGCTTGGTATAAAGGTGATGAAATAAAAGTTCAAGTTGAATGTCCTGGTAAAGACTGGGTACAAGATCCAGATGTTCTAGATACTTGGTTCTCAAGTGCTCTATGGCCATTCTCAACTCTAGGTTGGCCAGATAAAACAGACTTATTAGAAAGATATTTCCCTAATAACGTTTTAGTAACTGCTTATGATATCATCCCATTCTGGGTAAATAGAATGACTTTCCAAGGATTAGAGTTCATGAATGAACGTCCATTCAAAGATTGTCTAATTCACGGACTAATCAGAGATAAAGAAGGACGTAAAATGTCAAAATCCCTTGGTAATGGTGTAGATCCAATGGATGTAATTGATGAATACGGCTGTGATGCTCTTCGTTACTTCCTAACTACAAACTCTGCACCTGGAATGGACTTAAGATATGATGAAGATAAAGTTAAATCATCATGGAACTTTATAAATAAACTTTGGAATGCTTCACGTTTTGTTTTAATGAACATCGAAGACCTAAAGAAAAGAACAATTAATGAAGATGAATTAACACTATATGATAAATGGATTTTAACTAAGAAAAATCAACTAATCAAAAACGTTATTAAAAATATGGACAAGTATGAGTTCCATAACGTTGGAAATGAACTATATAGTTTCATTTGGGAAGACTTCTGTGACTGGTATATTGAATTAACTAAGTCAAATATGACAGAAACAACAAAGACTGTACTTTTAGATACTCTAACAGATATCTTAAAATTACTACATCCATTCATGCCATATGTTACTGAAGAAATATATCAAAAATTACCAATCAAAGATGCAGAATCAATTATGATTTCTTCATACCCAACATATAACAAAAAAGATATTTACAAAGAAGAATCAGAAGAGTTAGAAAGTATTTTAGAAGACATAGTAGCAGTAAGAAACTTAAAAGCTTCAAATAAAATTACTAAAGAAGCCCTAGTAAATTTTGAATGTAAGAATGAAAAACTAATTCCAATCTATGCTTCTCAACTAAAAATAATTGAAGACAATCTAACTAGTGATGATCCAGATAATATGGTAAGTTGTAATTACAAATCACAAAATATTACCATTACTTATTTCTTTGAAGAAGCTCATGTTGATGAAAAAGCTATCGAAGAAGAAATTAATAAATTAAAAAGTTCAAT
>HF992484.1:14550-17060 GCA_000433455.1 Mycoplasma sp. CAG:877
ATTACTAAGTAATGAAAACTATGTGAATAAAGCACCTGCTAATATCGTTGAACTTGATCGAAAAAAACTAGCTGAAGAAAAAGAAAAACTAGAAAAATTATTAAAATAATAAACTACTAAAAGATGCGAAAACAATACCGAACCTTCGCATCTTTTTCTGTGTCAAAAATTAGAAAAAACTTAGCAAGTCCAAACTTTTTTCGACAAAAGCAGTCATAGATTATTGCTATCATAAACTTGGTGATAATATGAAAAAGACAATGATAATAAGCCTTGCCTCAATAATACTAGGAGCTCTAAGTGCCATGCTATTAAATAGTACTTATAAAGAAAAATTAGTAAATACTTTTAGTGAAGGAAAAACTTATTACTTTATTCAAGAAGGAGTCTATTCCTCCAAAGAAATAATGACTGAAAATACTAAAGATATCCAAGTAAAAACCGTAGACACCCTAAATAACAAACATTATGTCTACCTAGGAATTACTCGTGATAATAACAACGCTAAAAAGATTAAAGATATATACGAAAAGAAAGGCTACCAAATATATATAAAAGAACAAAATCTCTCCAACGAAGAATTTTATAATAACGTAACCCAATTTGATATCCTAGTAAATAGTACTGATAAAGCCTCAGAAATCCTAACTATCGAAGAAGTCGTTTTAGCAAACTACGAAGAATTAATAAAAAAAGACAAATAATTAATAAAAAATCTCGGAAAACTTCTAAAAAAATCTAATAATATAATGAGGTGATAAAAATTCATTATACAATAAAAGATTTTCCATTAGAAGAAAGACCAAGAGAGAAGGTAAAACAATATGGTATAAATAATGTTACTAATAAAGAACTACTATCAATAATCTTAAAAACAGGTACTAAAAGCATAAATGTTGCAGACCTAGCTCTAAGTATTTTAAGAAAGTATAAACTCCATGAATTAAAAGACGTAACTATAACTGAACTAACTAAAATAAAAGGAATAGGTGAAGTAAAAGCTATAGAACTTCTAGCGGCAATCGAACTTGGAAAAAGAATTAACTATAAAACAGAAGAAAAAAAGAAAAAACTAAATAATCCAGAAGTTATTTTTCAAGAAATGCGCTACCTGTTCATTGATAAAAAGCAAGAATTATTTTACTGTCTTTATCTAAATGAAAAACAAGAATTAATAGAAAGGAAATTATTATTTATGGGAACAGTTAATAAAAGTATTACTCATCCAAGAGAAGTATTTAAGGAGGCTTACAGATTAAGTGCCTCTAGTATTATTTGTATGCATAATCATCCAAGTAACGATCTAAGACCAAGTAAATCGGATATAGAATTTACTACCTCACTAGTAGAAATAGGAAAACTTCAAGGAATACCAGTAGTAGATCATATTATAGTAGGAGATAGTTCATTCTATAGTTTCTATGAACATAATAATATTTTAAGTATCTAAAGAAATGGAATGATTATATGAAAATAAAAAAGTATCTAGTAACCATAACTCTAACACTTATTATAATGTTTACTTTACTTATCACATCTCTATATTTAACTGATACAACTATCCCTGAAGATATTTTAAAAACAATTACTATGTTTCCAACTAAAATAGCTTTATCAAAAGAAAATACAATCTCCCAAGATGAAAGTTACTTAATTCAAAAAAATATTAATGAAACATTAGTAAATGAAGTAGAGGAGTTAAAAAAACTATTAGATTTAAATAAAACCATAACAGAATACACCCCAGTAAATGCTACCATAACTTCTAGAAATAAAAGTTATTGGTTCAATACTCTAAATATTGATAAAGGTAGAAAAGATGGACTAAAAAAAGACATGGCTGTCATAACTAAAAATGGTCTAATTGGTAAAATAAGTAAAGTATACTCTTCTTATAGTGAAGTAAAATTAATTACAGCTGATGATATAAATAATAAAGTAAGTGTTGCTATCAAAAGTAATGATCGAGATATTTATGCTATTCTAAATGGCTATGACCACAAGAATAATTTATTAAAAGTAATTTGGGTAGATAAAGATGCTGCTATTGAGAAAAATACAGTAGTAACTACATCTGGTCTAGGTGAAAAGTTTCCAGCAGGTATTTATATTGGTACAGCAGAAAAAATAGAAAGTGATAAATATAACCTAAGTAAAACTATTTATATAAAAACAAAACAAGACTTTAATAACATTCACTACGTAACAGTCTTAAAGGAGAAAAAATAATGATTCCACTAATAATAATTACACTCTCTCTGATTTTAGATGGAATCCTTTCTAATATTTTTCCCTATACCGTAAATAATCTCTCTTTATTTACTCCTTTACTAACCTTAATAAGCATCTATCTCATTTACCCATTTTATAAAAAGAAAGAAAATAAGTACATATTAACTATCTTTCTAACAGGTATCATCTACGACTTATTGTATACAAATCTTATCTTTTATAATGCTATTACCTTTACTATAATTGGTATTATTTCAAAATATATTTACAAACACTAT
>HF992484.1:17113-18005 GCA_000433455.1 Mycoplasma sp. CAG:877
AATAATTCTAATAGTAACTATCTATGAATTATTAAATGCTCTAATAATAATCATATTTAACTTAGTACCTATGAGTATACCAAAATTATTCTATAAAATTACTCATAGTCTTCTTCTAAACATAATCTATTCAGAACTACTACTTCTAATTATAAATATACTTCCAAGTAAATATAAAAAAGTAAATATAAATTAAAGTATATTTATTTTTTTTGTTCATAAAATTAACTAAAAGGAGAATTATTATGAACAAGAAAACAGTAAAGAAAAAACTAGTACTCAAAAAAAGTATCCGTAGCTTCTTAACTCGTTGTATGATTACTATAATACTCGTATTACTAGCCTTAATCGCTATCAAAACAAACAGTAATATTAAAACTATAATTACTAAAAATGTCTATGAAAAAAACTTTAAATTCGCTAAAGCAAAAGACTTATATCAAAAGTACTTTGGTAGTATTCTCCCCATAGATAAAGTTGTTAAAGAAGAACAACCTGTATTTAGTGAAAAATTAACTTATAAAAAAGAAAATGCCTATAAAGATGGTGTTGTCTTATCTGTAGATAATAATTATATGATACCAGCTTTAGAGTCTGGTGTTGTAGTCTTCTTAGGAGAAAAAGAAGAGTATGGTACTACTATAATTATAGAACAAATAAATGGAGTAGAAGTTTTCTATTCTAATGTTGATGCCTTAAACTTAAAATTATATGATTATGTTGAAAAAGGAAAATTAATAGGAGAGGTTAAAGATAATAAATTGTATTTAGTATTTTCAAAAGATGGGAAGTATTTAAACTATAAAGACTATATCTAAGTATTTTGAAATACATTTCTTAGTATATATATTTGCTTTTATCTCTATTTTAACCGCCTCTTTTTCTACCTTTA
>HF992484.1:18040-18271 GCA_000433455.1 Mycoplasma sp. CAG:877
AGTTTTCTAATAATAGTACATGAACTAGGTCATTTCCTAACTGCTAAAACACTAGGTATAAAAGTAGATAAAATAGTAATATATCCCTTCGGTGGAATAGCAAAATTTAATATGCCTCTAAACACAAGTATTATAAAGGAAATAATAATCTTAATAATGGGACCAGTATTTCAAGTACTTGCTTATTTTATTTTATTAAAGATAATGCCTGATCAAATAGAAAGTATAAAA
>HF992485.1:0-20433 GCA_000433455.1 Mycoplasma sp. CAG:877
AATAATTATAATATTTCTTTTAAAACATTAGTTTCAGAATTAAAAAAATATCAAAGAAATGAGAATTATGATTTTTCATATAGAGAGATTTTAGCAATTAAATATCTTTTGATATTTATTTATACAGAGAAGTTGTATTTACTTAGTGAGGATGAGAAAGATAAATTATTAATAAAGAATAAAGTTAGTAAAATTATTAATAGTTGTGATAAGAATGAAGTAACATTAAATGAATTTATAGATGATAAGTTTAATATTACTGAGAATCAGTATTATATTTATGAAGTTAATAGTCAAATAAAAAAACTTGGTAATAGAAGTAACTTTATATTTAAAGAGATAAATGAATTATTAGAAGCAAAGAATATTAGTTTAAAAGAAATTATTAATGATTTTTTTCAAGAGAGAATTGATAATAATATTTTGATTTCTAATATATTTGGAGATTTAAAACTATTATTTGAACTTAATGAAGAAGAGCTATTTAAAAATATTTCAGCAACAGAAAAACTATTACTTATGGATAAAGTATATAAGAATATGACTGTTGATACAAAGATGGTGTATAGGGAGCAGATAGTTAGACTTGCTAAAGGGAAAAGATGTAGTGAATTAGAATTACTTGGGAAACTTTATAGTATTAGTTTAAAAGAAGAGAGACATATTGGATTTTATTTATTTAAAAATAAAAATTATAAACTAAGAACAATTCTTTATTTAGTTTTTATGTGTTTAGGAACTTTTATTATTAGTTTTTTCTTGTCTAAATATTTTATTGGACTTAGGGCTTTAGGATTTTTAATTCTATTAATTCCAGTTAGTCAGTTATTAATAAAAATTGTAGATGTTATTTTTAGTAAGATTTTACCAATTACGGTTATGCCTAAAATTAATTTTTCTAATGGATTAGATAAGAGTGCTACAACGATGGTAGTAATTCCAACTATTATTAGTAGTACAGAGAAAATTAAAGAGATGTTTGATGTATTAGAAACATTTTATTTGATTAATAAGTCTAATAATTTATATTTTACTTTATTAGGAGATGTTAAGGCATCTTCTAAGAAAGATGAGGAGTATGATCAAGAATTAGTTGAAGCAGGAGAGAAAATAGTTTCTTCTTTAAATAAAAAGTATGGTAAAGAATTATTTCATTTCATTTATAGAAGAAGAGTATGGAATGAGAGTGAAGAGTGTTACTTAGGATATGAGAGAAAAAGAGGGGCACTAGTTCAGTTTAATAAAGTATTGCTTGGCAAGATGAATGATAATCTTAGTAAGAAGAATTTTTTTGTTAATACATTACAAGGAAAAGATTTAGGTATTAAATATGTTATTACATTAGATACTGATACTAGACTTGTTCTAAGTACGGCTTTAAACTTAATAGGAGCAATGGCACATCCTTTAAATAGACCCGTTTTAAATAAAGAGAAGACTAAGGTAATTTCTGGATATGGGATTATGCAGCCAAGAGTTAGTTCTTCAATAGAGGCTACTAATAAGAGTTTATATAGTCAGATATTTGCTGGAGTAGGTGGATTTGATACTTATTCTGCTACACTTTTTAATACGTATCAAGATTTCTTCGGAGAAGGAAACTTTATTGGCAAAGGAATATATGATTTAGAGTGTTTTGATAAAATACTTGGAGATACATTTCCTGATAATTTGATTTTGTCACATGACTTATTAGAGGGCAATTATTTAAGAGTAGGTTATGTTTCAGATGTAGAATTGATAGATGATGCACCATCTGACTTTTTAACAGATGTATCAAGGCAGCATAGATGGGCTAGAGGAGATACACAAATTATTGGGTGGCTTTTAAATACTGTTAAAAATAAAAAAAATCTTAAAGTAAAGAATCCAATAAATTTATTAGGAAAATTAAAAATATTAGATAATATTCTTAGAATGTTTTTAATGCCTAGTTTATTACTTATATTACTTTTTGCGATGTCATTTAATTGGACTAAGTCAGTACTTTGGACTTTATTTGTAGTTTTAGAAATTGCTATTTCAATTATATTTTTCTTATATAGTAAAGTTAAATTTAAGAATAAAAATAAGACTGTGTACTATAAGAATTTATTAGTAGGTGGACGTAGTTTATTATATAGAGCTTATATTGCATTAATTAATATTCCTTTTTATACTGGGGTTTATATGGATGCTTTCTTTAGAACTTTATATAGACTTTTTGTATCACATAAAAATTTACTTAATTGGACTACAGCAGAGGAAGCAAGTAAGAAATTAAATAAAAATTTAGTTGGGTATTTGAGAAGTTTTATAGTTAATTATGTTTTTGGTATTATTTTTATTATTTTAGGAGTTATATTTAAGTCATATATTTCTTATGTGCTAGCAGTTATGTTTATTACGGCTCCATTTATTTTATACTTTGTTAGTTTGGATATTAAACCTAAGAATAATATTAGTAGTGATGTAGAAGAAAAACTTACTAAGTTGGCTTATGATACTTGGATGTATTTTTCAGATAATTTATGTAGTAAATATAATTATTTGATACCGGATAACTATCAGGAAAATAGAGAAGAAAAGTTAGATAAGAGAACAAGTCCTACAGCGATAGGGTATTCATTAGTTAGTGTAGTTTCTGCCTGTGAGATGGAATTTATTACTACGAATGAGGCTAAAAAATTAATTTCTAATATTTTAGATACAGTAGAAAAGTTAGAAAAGTGGAATGGACATTTATATAACTGGTATAATATTTTGACAATGGAAGTTATTAGTCCAAGATTTGTATCTTTAGTAGATTCAGGTAACTTTGTTTCTAGTTTGGTTGTTTGTAGGGAGTTTTTAAATAGTCATGAATTTATAGATTTAGTTAAAAGATGTGATAGTTTAATTAAAAAAGCTGACTTTTCGAAGTTATATACAAAGAAGAATGTATTTAGTATTGGATATGATGATAGTGAGGGAAGACTTTCAATATATAACTATAATAAGTTTGCAAGTGAGGCTAGACTTACTAGTTATTTAGCAATTTGTAAGGGAGATGTTCCTGTTAAACATTGGTTTTCTCTAGATAAATCTTTAACTACATATAAAGGTCGTAAAGGACTTATTTCTTGGTCTGGTACTTCTTTTGAGTATTTTATGCCGCTATTATTTTTAAAGAATTATCCTAATACATTGATGGATGAGTCATATCAGTTTGCTTATTTTTGTCAGAAGGATTATATAGAAAAAATAAATAAGAAGTTGCCATGGGGTATTAGTGAGTCTGCTTATAATGAGTTAGATAATTCACTAAATTATAAATATAGGGCTTTTTCAACTCCGTATTTAAAAGCAAAAGAAGATAAAGATAATAGAATAGTTCTTTCTCCATATGCATCAATAATGGCTTTAGAGTTATTTCCAAAAGAAGTAATATCTAATATAGAAAAATTTAAGGACTTAGAAATGCTTGGTAAATATGGGTTATATGAATCATATGACTATGATAATACGGGAGTAGTGGCAGCTTACTTTGCACATCATCAAGGAATGGTTTTAGCAGGAATAGTTAATTATTTGAAACTAGGAGCAGTAAAGAACTATTTCCAGGAAAATGTATTAGTTAGAACTTTTGATATATTACTTAAAGAAAAAGTACAGATAAAGACTGATATAGATATGAAGATGGCTAAATATAAAAAGTATGATTATAGAAAAGAAAGAATAGAGAATGATATTAGAACATTTAATTATATTTCTTATATGCCAGAAGTGTCTGTTTTATCGAATAAGAAATATGCTTTACTTATGAATGATCGAGGTAATAGTTTTTCTAGATATAGAACTTTACAATTAAATAGATATCGTAAGGTTACAGAACAAGACTATGGAATATTTATGTATATAAAAGATGTAGATACTAATTATGTTTGGTCTAATACTTATGCTCCAATTAATAAGAATAGTGATAATTATGAAGTTGTTTTTGCATCTGATAGGATTAAGTATTTAAGAACTGATGGGTTAATTACGACTACTACAGAGATTGTAGTTAGTCCATATCATAATGCGGAAGTTAGAAAGATTACTTTTAGAAATAATAGTGAGGTTAATAAGAGGTTAGAACTTACTACTTATACTGAGGTTATATTATCTGAGAATATGGATGATGTTTCACATAGGGTATTTAATAATATGTTTATTTCTAGTGAATGGGATAATAAGAATAATGCTCTTATAATGAAGAGAAAAAGTAGGGGAGACTCTAGTATTAATAATTATATGGTTAGTAGATTAATTATAGATAGTCCTGTTGATAAATATAGTTATGAGACTGAGAGAAGTAGATTTATTGGTAGAGGTTATACGACTAGTAATCCAATTAGTCTTTCTGAAAAACTTAGTAATTATGTAGGGGATAATTTGGATCCGATTAGTAGTATTAGAAATAAGATAGAGATAGTTCCTAATGGAGAGGTAACTGTATATGTACTAGTTGGCTTTGGAAGAAGTACTGAGCAAATAGATGAAATTATTAAAGCTTATAATAATAAGAGAGATATTAATAAGATATTTAGAGTGGCAGCATTAGCGAGTGTTGTAAATAATAAGAGTATGGATCTTACTGGGGATGAGTTAAGGCTTTATAATATAATGCTTAATTATTTATATCAGACTACTAAAATATCAGTTAATGAAGAGAGAATGGATTTATTAAGAAGAAATAGTTTATCACAGACTGGGTTGTGGAAGTTTGGTATTAGTGGAGATAGACCAATTATTTTAGTGGATATTAATGATATTAGTGATTTATCTTTTGTATTTAGTATACTTAAAGCATTTGAGTATTATAAGAATAATTCTATTTTTGTAGATATAGTTATTATTAATAATGAAGATGAGTATAGAGATGTTATTAATAAAGAGATTGATGATGAGATATATAGAATATATTCAGTTAATAGTTTTTATCATACTCCAGGTATTATTAAAGTAATAGATGGAAGTAGTTTATCTAGAGAAGAGATGAATTTATTTGGAGTTGTACCTAGACTTAGATTTATCGTAAGAGATCATATTAGTTTGAGTGATGCCGTTAGTGAGTTACAGAAGAATAATAAGATTAGTAATTATGAAGAGAAAAAGTATGAAGAGAATGTTGCGATAAAGAAACGGGGAGAGTATGAGTTTGATAATGGCTTTGGTGGATTTATAAATAATGGGGAAGAGTATGTTATTTATAATAATAAGACACCTGTTCCTTGGAGTAATGTTATTGCAAATAGGGAGTTTGGAACTGTTATTACTAATAATGGGGCTGGATTTACTTATTTTGAAAATTCTTCGGAGTTTAAGATTACGTCTTGGTCTAACGATTTAGTTGTTAATGACAGGTCTGAGGGATTTAAGTTTAATGATAAGTTATTTGTACCTGATAAGTGTACTCATGGTATGGGATATAGTATTTTAGAGAGTGAATCTTTGGAGTTAAGAAAAGAAATTACAGAGTTTGTTAGTATTAATGAGCCAGTAAAATTATATTTGGTTAAGTTAGAGAATAAGACTAATAAAAAGCAGGATGTTGATACTTGTTTTTGGATTAATCCAACGTTTGGTAATTTTGAAGAGAAGACGGCTAGACATATTTTATCTGAGTATATGGAGGAAGATAATTTATTAAAACTACGTAATGCTTATAGTATTAATTATAGTGATGTCTGTGTATATATGTCTTGTAATGAAAAGATTAGTTCTTGGTGTAGTGATAGAATCTTAGTTAAGAGTATTAATAGTAAGATTAGTTTGAAGGCTATGGAAGAGAAGACTATAGTATTTATGTTGGTTGCTGATAGAAGTGAATGTATAGGAGAAGGCTTAGTTAGAAAATATAGTGATCTTAATTTTGTTGATATGGCTTTTGATAAAGTTAAGAAGTATTGGAATGAGACTCTTGGTACTATTAAGGTTCAAAGTCCAGATAAGAGCTTTGATTATATGATTAATAATTGGTATTTGTATCAGACTATTTCTTCTAGGATTATGGCTAGAGCTGGTTTTTATCAAGTATCTGGGGCTTTTGGATATAGGGATCAGTTACAGGATGCTATGAATATAGTTTTAGTAAAACCGGAGTTTACGAGAGAGCAGATTATTTGTAATGCGGCACATCAATTTAGAGAAGGTGATGTTCTACATTGGTGGCATGAAGATAGTAAGTTTGGACTTAGAAGTCGTTATAAGGATGATTTTCTATGGCTAGTATATGCTGTTATTAATTATATTGAAGTTACTGGGGATAAGACTATTTTAGAGGAAAAGGCTCCTTATGTTACTGGTAGTTTACTTAGTGTTTATGAGTATGAGAAGACGATGAATTTTAGTTATTCTAGTAGTAGTGATACAATTCTTAATCATTGTTTGAAGTCTTTAAAATTATCTATGTCTAATTTAGGTAGTCATAAGTTACCATTAATGGGTGGAGGTGACTGGAATGATGGAATGAATAGAGTAGGTATTAAAGGTAAGGGAGAAAGTGTTTGGTTAGGATTCTTCTTGTATAATATAATTGATAAGTTTGTTGCTTTGGTAGAGGAGAATAATGTAGCGTTAGATGTTTCTTCGTATGTTAAGTTTAATGATGAATTGAAGAATAATTTGAATAAGTATGGTTGGGATAAGGATTATTATTTAAGAGCATATTTTGATAATGGAGATAAGTTAGGTAGTCAAGATAATAGTGAATGTAAGATTGATTTAATTTCTCAGAGTTTTTCAGTTATATCGGGAGTTGCGGATGAGGAAAGAAGTTTAAAAGTAATTGAAGAAGTTGAAGAGAAGTTAGTCGATAGAGATAATGATATTATTAAGTTACTTGATCCGGCTTTTAGTAAGTCATTAAATAATCCGGGATATATTATGAATTATCCTAAAGGTATTAGAGAAAATGGAGGTCAATATACGCATGCGGTTAGTTGGTATATTATGGCTTTAATTAAGATGGGATATGTTGATAAGGCTTATAAGTATTATCAGATGATAAATCCAATTAATAGGACTTTGGATAATTCAGCGGTTATGAAGTATGGAGCAGAGCCTTATGTAATTGCGGCTGATATTTCTTCTAATGAAAACTTTGCTGGTAAGGCTGGGTGGACTTGGTATACTGGTTCTTCTGGATGGTTCTATAATGTAGGTATTAGAGATATTTTAGGTATGAAGAAGAATGGTAATATATTAAGAATAGAGCCTAGTATACCGGATGGTTGGACTACATTTAAGATTACTTATAAATTTAAGGAGACCATTTATGAAATAGAGGTTCATAAGGATAAGAAAAGGAAAACTATGGTAGATGGTCATGTACAAAAGAGTGATGTGGTAGAGTTAATTAATGACAAAAGAGACCACCATCTTGTATTGTACAGGTAAATTTTAAGAAAAAGAGAATTATCGGACTTATGGTTTGATAATTCTTTTTATTTTGATATAATTGTTTTATAAGATAAGAGGGGTATAGTTATGAAGTTGAAGAGATATATTTTTATTTTGATGGTTTTATTCATTGCATTTTTGTTTCCATCTAAGGTGAATGCACTAGAGTTAACTCTTTCTTATAGTGCGTCTAATGGATGTGGGTTTACGATGCTACTTAGTTATGATAATACTGGTTCTATAGATGGCTTTTTATTTCTTGATGGTGGTACGAACATAAAGTATGGTTTAGACAATAAACTTATTTATAAAAAATACTATGATTCTAATTTAGGTGAAATTGTGGTTGAAAACATATATTCAAATGTTGATAGTGAATATAATATTGCTGGTTCTTCTGATTTGTTGATAACTGGTTATGATAAAGATGGTAACCAACTTTTTATTAAGCAGTATGGTGGTAATGGTGAAGATGAATATATTTCTTATTTTAAGTCGTATAATGATTTTGGAATTAATGATGGTAATGTTGTAGTATTTAGAACTGATTCTTCTGACTTGGATGTTATTCCTGGTTATGTTATGGTAAAGTTTGATTTGAATGGTGGTGTGGTTTGGAAAAAAAACATCAATGATTATTATAATAAAAATTTATATTATGTAGTTGATAATAAAGTTGATTCTATTTTTTATATTAAAAATTCATCTCTTGAAAAAAAGGAATTATTAGTCAAAGTTGGGAAAAAAATACAAATATTGATCTTTATTCTTTTAACTATAGTTATGATAAAAATGGTAATTTTGATGGAGTTATACTTGTTGGAGCAAATAATGATACTGGTATAATAATAAAGTATGATTTAGATGGTAATATTATTTTTTCAACTGTTTATGACAAAAGAGATGTTTATTCTTATTTTACTGCTGGAAGGGCTAGTTATCTTCCTGATGGTACATATGATGGCTATATAGTTGTTGCTGTAACATCTGATAATAAAACTCTTCTTTTAAAGTATAATTATGAAGGAATTAAAGTTTATGAAAAAACTATTTCTGATAGTAGTAATATTAATTTTTCAATTTTTAATAATTATGATAGTAGTGGAAGAAAAAATGGCTATTTGTTATATGAACGAGGTATTCATAGTAGAGAAGATGATAGTAATACTGAAATATACTCTAGAAAAGATAATTGCTATTATAGAGTTTTAAAATACACATATGATATGTTTCCTGTAGCTAAGGAGGAAACTAGTGGAGGAACTATTACTGTTAAGTCTGATGCTTATCCAGGAGAGATGGTTAAAGTAAAAGTATTAGTTAAAGAAGGGTATAGTTTAGCTAGAATTATTGTTAAAGATGAGTCTGGTAAAGAGATAGAAGTTAATAGTGATGGAACATTTGTAATGCCAGAAGGAAAAGTTACTGTTAGTGCAATATATAAAAGAGTAACTAATCCTGATACAGTGTCTGCTGCTTATATGGTGCTTGGTATTGTACTATTGATAGCAGTTGGAAGTTTAATTGTAATAAAAAATAAGAATAGGGATATGTAGTTTTATGGGACTCTAAAGGGAGTCCTTTATTTTTGGGGGATTTTTTGTTATAATTATTATGGGAGATGGTTAATTATGAAATTTATGGTTTCAGAAGAATTTTTTGAGAAGGTTCCAAATGCATATTTTGGGATAGTTTATTTTAATAATTTTGATAATAAAACAAAACTAGATTTCACAGATAAAATGTTAGAAGAATCTATTAAGAGTGCTAAGGAAAGACTTGGTGAAGAACGTGTGAAAGAGAATCCATTAATCATTCCTTATCGTGATGCATTTAGAAATTTAGGAATTAATCCTAATAAATTTATGTGTTCAATAGAGGCTTTAATGACAAGGATTTCTAAAGGAGGAGAAATACCTCATATTAATCCTATTGTTGATATATGTAATGCACTATCTATTAAATATATTTTACCTGTAGGAGTACATGATGTTGATAACTTCAAAGGAGATTTAGAAATAAGAGGTGCAGTAGAATCTGATACATTCGTTCCATTTGGAAGTGAGGAAATTGAACATCCAGAAGTTGGAGAAATAGTTTACGTTTCTGGTGATGAGGTTAAAACTAGAAGATGGACTTGGAGACAAGGAGAGAAAAGTAAAGTTACAGAAGAGACTAGTAATATATTTGTACCAATAGATGGATTTAGCGATGTTAATAAAGATGAAGTTTTAGCGTTACAAAAAGAGTTAGTTGAAATACTTAAAACTTTAGGAATAGATGCAGTTGTAGACTATGTTGATAAAGACAAAAGAAGTTTTGAAGTATAGTTATAGTTTTATTATTAAAATAGAAAAGTTGTGGTTTGTACAACTTTTTTTGCATTTTGGGATTATTTGTGATATAATACAATAACTGTTTAGGGGGAAGAGTTTAAATGAGAGAAAATAAATATAGAATTGTAGAATCAAGTACTAAAGATTGTATGGTAGTACCAATTTATGATGATGGTGGAGGAAGACTAGAAGATCGTTCTTTATATGCTAATCAAGGTGGAGTTGCGATAAGTGTTGGTAAGGCAATTTGCTTTGATATTAATATTGTTGGAGCACAAATTATTAAAAAAATAGATGATGATGTAGTTGCTTATGAATGTTATTTAGGTACTCCAAGTGAGTGTGATGCGTATGGTGCACCTACTGAAGTTAAGATAGGTAGATTTAAATATAGAGCAGGAGACTTTAGTTCATATTGTACTCCTAGAATTACAAAGAGAAAGTTAGTAGTATTTTCTGAACGTGATGAGTTAGCTTCAGCTTGTTTTAATGCTTTGAATCCAATATATGGTTCAGATGATTATAGCTTTTGTGGAATAGAACATTCTACTACTAATAAGAAATTAGTACGTTAAATTAATAGCCGATTGGCTATTTTTTTGTTATAATAGGCTTGAAGGTGATTTAATGATTAAATTTGACTTAGCAAAACTAGATAATGATATCTTTAATAAAAATATAAATAGAAAAGAAGAGATTTATGAGAAGTTTAATAATAGTGGGATGATTGGTTGGACTAGGGATGTAGATAAAAAACTAGTTTCTACTATTTTAGAACTTAGAGATGAAATAATGACTGAAGCTGACTGTTTAGTTGTTGTTGGGATAGGGGGGTCTTATTTAGGAAGTCGTGCTTTAAACAGATTATTTAATGGTTATTATAAAGATAAGTTTAGAGTAATATATTTGGGTAATAATTTATCTAGTGGATATATAAGTGAAACTTTGGAATATTTAAAAGATAAGAATTTTTATGTTAATGTTATTAGTAAGACTGGTACTACGATGGAAGTAGATATTAATTATCAATTAGTTAAAGAATTAATGAAGAGTAAATATAGTTTAGAAGAGATAAAGAAGAGAATAATTATTACTACTAATAGTGATTCTGGTAAATTAAGAGAAGAAGTTAGGAAGTATGGATATAGATCATTTGTAATAGATGATGATATTGGAGGAAGATACTCCTTAATAACTGCCGGACATTTATTGCCTATGGCATTTTCTTTAGATATAGAAAAGTTAATTATTGGTTATAATGAGGGACTTAACTCTTTAAAAGATATAGCTTATACTTATGCTTGTAGTAGAAAAAGTTTATTTGAAATGGGTAAATATATAGAAAATTATTCAGTGTATGAAGAGAAGTTTGATTACTATTTAGAGTGGTTAAAACAATTATTTGGAGAGACTGAAGGAAAAGAAAAAAAAGGAATATTTCCTATTTCTACTATAGGTACAAGAGATTTACATTCTTTAGGTCAATTTATACAGGAGGGAAATCCAATTATATTTGAGACATTTATTAAAATTTTAGAAGTTACTGATTTTAAGTATAAGAATAAGAAACTTGATGATATAAATAACTTGGTTTTAGATTCTGTTGTTTTAGCACATTCTTCGAATAATACTTTTTGTAATGTTATAACTCTAGATAAGGTAGACGAAGAAAATATTGGTAGATTATGTGCATTTTTTATGATGAGCGCAGCATATTCGGGATATTTATTTGATGTAGAGCCATTTAATCAACCTGGAGTTGATGTGTATAAAAATTTAGTTAGAAATAAGTTGGGAGAAGAATAAGATGAAGAAGAAATATTTAATTATTATAAGTATACTTCTATTAATATTTCTTAGTATGTTAGGGGTGGTCTTATTTGATAAGAATCTTGTTTTTGATAGTAGTATTTATGAGTTTTTAATAGGATTTAGATGTAGTTTTTTAGATATTCTTTTTAAAACAATTACTTGGTTTGGTAATCCGATTACAATAATTGGATTAGTAGTTATATTTATTGTTATATTTAGAAATAAAGATAGTTTATTATTAACTATATCGGCTTTGGACTCAGTAATTTTAAATTCAATAATTAAACATGTGGTTAAGCGAGATAGACCTAATATATTAAGACTTGTTAGTGAGAGTGGATATTCATTCCCATCAGGACATGCGATGATATCAGTTTGTGTATATGGATTTTTATTCTACTTGGCAATGGTTAGAATAAAAAATAAATATTTAAGATGGGTAAGTTGTCTTATACTTGGATTTTTAATATTTGGAATTGGAATTAGTAGAGTATATGTTGGAGTACACTATGCCTCAGACATAATAGCAGGATATGCTTTAGCTGGGATAGAGATAATTTTATTAATACAATGTGAAGATTTAATTAAACTTAGGGGGAAATAAGATATGTATAAATTATTAGTTAGTGATTTTGATGGAACTTTAGTAGGTGAAGAGTTAGCAATAAGTTTTCCAGTTGTTTTAGCAATAGATAAGATAAGAAGAGAGAAAAAAGTATTATTTACGATTGCGACTAGTAGATGTTTAGGAGATATACTTTATTATAATAGAGACTTTTCATTTTTAGATTATGTAGTTGCTTCTAATGGGGCAGTTGTTTATGATGTAAATAAAGAAAAAATATTATTTAAGAAGAGTGTTTTGGTTTCTAATGTTAAGAAAATTTATAATACTTTTAAGGGTTATGATATATATGCTTGTAGAAAAGATAGAAAGTTTAGACTTGTTAATTTAGAAGATATTAAAGATATATATAAATTAGAGATAGTATGTAAGAGTGATATTGATAGAGAAGAGATTATTTCTAGATTAAATAAGTTATGTTTAAAAATTACTTGTACTAAAAATTATATTAATGGTACATATTATGTAGATATAGTATATGAAGGGATAAATAAGTTTACGGGAGTAGAAGTTATTTGTAATAAGAAAAAGATAGATATTTGCGATGTTATTTCTATAGGAGAAGGAGATAACGATATAGAGTTAGTTAGAGATAGCGGATATGGGGTTTCTACAAATAATGGAATAGATAAAGTAAAAGAAGTTTCTAAGGAAGTTATGACTAATAGTTTAGATAAGTGGATAGGGGAAAAATTTAAGTAGATTTTTCTTTGATATGATTGATAATTGTATTATAATTGTTGGTATAGGAGAGGCGGTAATATATGAAAATAAAGGTTAATAAGAATGGGGAACTGTTAGATTATTTATATAATAATTTAGATATGCCTAAGAAGAAAATTAAACAGTATTTGACTCATGGATCTATTTTTGTTAATAATGTTAAAGTTAGACAATACAATTATCCAGTAATTAATGGGATGGATATAGTAATAGATACTGATAGTAAGAATAAGAAAGTATTACCTTTTGAAGTTTTATTTGAAGATGATAATATTATTGTTGTTAATAAACCAGCTGGGCTTTTGACAATAGCGACTGCTAAAGAAAAAGAAAAGACTTTGTATCATATTGTTTCAGAATATTTAAAAAGTAAAGATAGAAATGCTAGAGTATTTATAGTACATAGATTAGATAAAGAAACATCTGGTATTGTAGTACTTGCTAAAAACGAAAAGATTAAGAATCAATTACAAGAGAATTGGAATAATTATGTTAGTTTAAGAGAGTATGTAGCTGTTGTTCATGGACATTTAAAAGAGAGTGAAGGAAGAATTGTACAAAATCTAAAAGAAACTAAGACTAATTTAGTATATGTTACTAAACATGATGATGGAAAAGAAGCAATTACTAATTATAAAGTAATTAAAGATAATAGTAAGTATTCATTAGTTAGTATAAATATAGAGACTGGTAGAAAGAATCAGATAAGAGTTGCTTTTGCTAGTTTAGGTAATCCAATAGTTGGAGATAATAAATATGGAATAAAAGATAGAGAAAGTAGATTATGTTTACATGCTAATAGATTGAAGATGTATTATCCAGTTATAAAGAAAGATATTTTATTTGAAACTAGTAATCCAGTAGAATTTAAGAAGTTTACGAATAAATAGGAGATATATATGAAAAAAATATTAATGGTAGTAGTTAGTGTTTTAGTAGTAGGATGTTTGATATTTATTTGGAAAGATGAATTATTTGGAAAAAGAGTAGATAATAATAGTAGTAATCTTAATGATGTTAAAAAGAATAATGTTAGTACTGATTTGTTTGGACAGTATTATGATGATGCTTCAAAGATAATGAAAGATATGACATTAGAAGAGAAGATTGGTCAATTATTTTTAGTTAGATATGATAAGAATTTAGCTAGTAGTTGGGTTTATGATTATCATCCTGGAGGATTTATTATGTTTGCTAAGGACTTTGATAATCATACTAAGGATTCAATAAAAGAAGAAATAGATAATTTACAAAGTATTAGTAAAATACCATTAGTAGTAGCAGTAGATGAAGAAGGTGGATATGTTACTAGAGTTAGTAGATATCCTAATTTTAGAGATAGTAAATTCTTATCTCCTAGAGAATATTATGAAACTGGTGGAGAAGAGTTATTAGAGAAAACTGAAAAGGAAAAAGCTACATTATTACTTAGTATTGGAGTTAATTTGAATTTAGCACCAGTAGCTGATGTATCTGTTAATAGTAATGATTTTATCAATAATAGAACATTTAATAGAGATGCTAGAGATACTGCAGTATTGATTGGTAAAATGGTTAATTATGCAAATGATGTTGGTATTTCTTCTTCACTTAAACATTTTCCGGGATATGGAAATAATGTTGATACACATACAGGTGTTGCGATAGATGAGAGAAGTTATGAGAACTTTTTAGAGAATGATTATTTACCATTTGAAGAAGGTATTAAGAATAAAGTTCCAACTGTACTTGTTTCTCATAATATAATTAATTGTATAGATAGCAAGTATCCAGCAACACTAAGTAAGAAAGTAATTGGAGAGCTACGAGAAAAGTTAAACTTTTCAGGAATTGTTATTACAGATGATTTATCGATGGGTGCTGTTAGTAGTTATGTAGAAGATGGAAGTGCGGCAGTACTTGCAGTTAATTCTGGAGATGATTTGATTATTACATCAGATTTTGTTAAGATGTATGATGAAGTTTATCAAGCGGTTACTGATAAAAAAATAGATATAGAAACTATTGATCAAGCAGTTAAGAGAAATATTGCTTGGAAGATAGCTTATGATATGTAGGAGGATATTATGGCAATAGATGTTAAGAAATTATATGAAAAATTAGATGATTATATGGGAAGAGAGGTTGTACTTCAAGGTTGGATTCGTAATCATCGTAAACAAAAAGAATTTGGTTTTATTGATTTTAATGATGGTACATTTTTTAAGAGTGTACAAGTAGTATATGATAATAAGTTAGAGTCTTTTGATGAGATACAAGCTTTACATGTAGGTTGTGCAATAGAAGTAGTTGGAGAAGTTATTGAGTCTCCTGCTAAAGGACAAGCTTTTGAGGTTCAAACTAAATCTATTAAATTACTTGGGGACTGTGGTGAAGATTATCCTATTCAACCTAAGAGACATACAAGAGAGTTTTTAAGGGAACAAGCATATCTTAGACCTAGAACTAATTTATTTAATGCTGTATTTAGAGTTAGAAGTGTAGCAGCTTATGCAATACATAAATATTTCCAAGAAAATGGATATGTATATTTCCATGCACCATTGATTACAGCAAGTGATTGTGAAGGAGCAGGAGAAATGTTCCAAGTAACTACACTTGATTTAGATAGAATTGCTAAACTTGGTAAGGTTGATTATAGTAAGGATTTCTTTGGTAAACAAACAGCACTTACTGTATCAGGACAATTACAAGCAGAAACATTTGCTTTAGCATATAAAAAGACATATACATTTGGACCGACATTTAGGGCTGAAAATTCTAATACGAAGACACATGCTAACGAGTTTTGGATGATTGAACCAGAAATTGCTTTCTGTGACTTAGAAGGTGATATGGATATCATGGAAGAAATGTTAAAGTATGTTGTTAAGTATGTACTTGATAATTGTAAAGAAGAGATGGAATTCTTTGATAGTTTTGTTGAAAAAGGTTTAATTGAAAAACTTAATAAATTAGTTAATAGTGAATTTGTTAGAATTAGTCATGAAGAAGTTATTTCAATATTAAAGAAAGCAGATGTTAAATGGGAATTTGAACCTGAATATGGGGAAGATATTGCTAAAGAACATGAAAAATATATTACAGAATACTTTAATGGACCAGTATTTATTAAAGATTGGCCTAAAGATATTAAAGCTTTCTATATGAAACAAAATCCAGATGGTAAGACAGTTGCGGCAGTTGATTTGGAAGTACCAGGTGCAGGAGAGTTAATGGGTGGATCACAAAGAGAAGAAGATTATGATAAGCTTGTTAGTCGAATGGATGAATTAAAAATGGATAAAGCTGGACTTGAATGGTACTTAAATTTACGTAGATTTGGTGGTTGCTACCATTCAGGATTTGGTATGGGATTTGAACGTTTATTAATATATTTAACAGGAGTTGAAAATATTAGAGATGTTATACCATTCCCTAGAACTCCAGGTAACTGTGAATTTTAAAATTACAAAATTACATATTTTGTAATTTTTTTTGTATAAAAAAATATTTTTTTTCCATGTTAGTAATGGGAGGAAATATTATGAAGAGATTATTATTAGGATTATCTTTTATAGTACTTTTTATAGTTGGATGTACAAATACTATGAATACACCAACTAAAAGAGTAGAAGAATTACTTGGTAAATATCAAAAATTAGATAGTGCAGTTTTAGCACAACTAGATAATGTTATTGCAGAAGATACAACTATGACAGATGAACAGAAAAAAGAATATCGTAGTTTGATGGAAAAACAGTATCAGAACTTGTCATATAAAATTAAAGGAGAAGAAATTACTGGGGATGATGCATCAGTAGATGTAGAAATAGAAGTTTTAGATTATGCAACATCAATAAATGAATCTAGAAAGTATTATAGTGAACATAGAGATGAGTTTAAGGATGAAGATATAGATAAGACAGAGACTGTTATAGATGATAATACTAAGTATATTGATTATAAGATTAAAGAATTAAAAAATGTTACTGATAAAAAGAAGTATGATATTACATTTAATTTAGTTAAAGATAAAAATAATAATTGGAAATTAGAAGATATTAGTGATATAGATAGACAAAAGATACATGGTCTATATGAAGGATAGAGCTTTCTTGACAGAGAAGCTTTTTTCTTTTAAATTAGTCTTTTAATTATTGATTTTTTTTGTTATACTTTATATAGGATAAAAGAGGGTGTTTTTAATGATAGGTTCTATTATTGAAATTATTGATAACCGTGTATTAATTAAGTTAGCTATAGATATTAATAAACAACCAAATTTAGTTGGATTACACGTTGTATTTGAAGATGAGACTAAGAAAATTGTTGCGGAGATAGTTAATGCTTCACAAACTGAGATGACTGCGGTTATAGTTGGGGAACTTTTGGAGAAGAGTTTTATTCCTGGAGCTACTAAGAGACCTTCTTTTAAATCTAGTATTAGACTTGTTACTTTAGAAGAATTGGAACTTATGTTAGGAAGTCAAAATATAGTTGCTGGTCAAACTAATTTTGGTACTAGTAATATTTATGATGGATATAGAATTAATGTTGATTTAAATGACTTCTTTAGTAATCATTTTTCAGTACTTGGTAATTCTGGATCAGGTAAGAGTTGTACAGTTGCTTCTATTTTACAGAAATTAATGATTGGTAATGGACATGTACCTAAAAATGCTAATTTCTTTTTCTTCGATGCTTTTGGAGAATACAATAGTGCTTTTTCTGGACTACATGCTATTAATCCAGAATTTAATTATAAATATTATACAACTAATGTTAAGTCTGCTACTGATGAGATATTACGTATTCCAGTATGGCTACTTGATGTAGATGATTTAGCTTTATTGCTTGATGCTGATACACCTACACAATTACCTATCATTGAAAAGACTTTAAATTTAGTACCAATATTAACAGGTCAGAGTGACGCTGTTATAAAGAAAAAGAATGATATTATAGCGAGAGCTATTCAAGATATATTACTTTCTGGTAATGATTCAACTAAGATTAGAGACCAAGTTACAGCTGTACTTACAAAGTTTAATACAGCAGAGTTGAATCTAGAAAGTCAAATAATACAACCAGGATATGTTCGTACTTTAAAACAATGTTTATTTGTAGATAAAACTGGTAAGATGCAAGAGATGGAGTTAGTAGTTGAATTTATTAGAGGATATATAGTTGATGAAGAGGAAGAAGTTCAAGTTACTGATTTAAATCCATTTTATTCACTTGCTGATTTGGAAATGGCTATGGACTTTGCTCTTATAAATGAAGGTATTTTAAAGAGTAGTAAAGTATTTGATTATGCTAATATATTGAGTGTTAGATTACATACATTAGTTAATGGGGAATATAAAGAGTTTTTCTCTTATCCTAGATATATTACTAAAGAACAATTTGTTGAGAGTTTATTGATTAGTAATAATGGGGCTAAGTGTCAGATAGTTAACTTTAATATTAACTATGTTGATGATAGAATGGCTAAAGTAATTACAAAGATAGTTTCTAGAATGTTGTTTGAAATAGCAAGTAATACTGTTCCTAGAGGTAGTAGAGCATTTCATATTATTATTGAAGAAGCTCATAGATATGTTATTAAAGATAAAGATGTTGATTTACTTGGATATAATATATTTGAACGAATTACTAAAGAGGGACGTAAGTATGGAATATTTTTAGGATTAATTACACAAAGACCTAGTGAACTTTCAGATACTTGTATTTCTCA
Source organism: Mycoplasma sp. CAG:877 (assembly GCA_000433455.1). Lineage (GTDB taxonomy): Bacteria > Bacillota_I > Bacilli_A > RF39 > UBA660 > CAG-877. The sequence continues at coordinate 18,620 of HF992485.1, forward strand.
ATGTACTAATTTTGTTATTTTGAGAACATTACATCCTAAAGATTTGGAATATATTAAGAATATGGTACCTAATATTTCAATGGAGATTGTACAACAATTAAAGAATTTAAAACCAGGTAACTGTATTGCTTTTGGTAATGCATTTAAGGTACCAATTTCTATGTATATAGATTTACCTAATCCTAGACCAATGAGTAATAATGTTGATATTAATTCTGTTTGGTATAGTGATAGTCCTACGTTAATGAATAATATTGGTGGAGTTGCAGAAATTAGACCAATTCCTAGTAATATTACAATTTAAGGTAAATTAATACTTTTAATTATTTTGTGTTTATGGTAGAATATTTTATAGTAATTATATTTTGATAATTGGAGGATAAGTTATGGCATTTAATAAATTTATTGATAAATTAGTTGGTAGTGATGGTGATACTGATGTAGATAGTGAAGGAACTGTAGAAGAGAGTTTTTACAAGACTTCAAGAGAAGCATATCATGCTGAAAATGGTATGGCAGGTAGTAAGATGATGCTTTTAGAACCAAGAGCATATTCAGAGAGTCAACAAATAGCAGATTACTTAAAGAATAGAAGTGCTGTTGTTGTTAATTTGAAGAGAGTTACTCCAGATCAAGCTAAACGTATTGTAGACTTTTTATATGGTACTATTTATGCGATTGGTGGAGATTTACAAAAATTAGGTGGGGGTATATTCTTATGTACTCCTAATAATGTAAATGTAGAAGGTAAAATTAGTGATGATGGAGCTAATAAGAATAGTGGAGCTAAGAGTAGTAAAAAGGAAGAAAAATCTGAAAAAGATGAGGATAGTTTTTTCTAAAAGTTTGATTTAATATAGGGTGATCATTTTGGAAAAGTTTAGTTATGAGACAAATGGTTATAATCGAGATGAAGTTAATAAGTTCATTAATGATGTTATAGTTCAAACTGAGAATATTGTTTCTAGATGTAGGAAGCAAAGGGATGAGATTGAGTCTTTAAAGAAGGAATTAGAACATTATAGGAATTTAGAAAAGTCTTTGAATATGGCAATATTAAAGGCAGAAGAGACTGGCGATAATATTAAGAGAATGGCTAGAAATGAAGCTGAAATGATTATTGGGGACGCTAAAGGTAATGCGAGTAGAATAGTTAATGAATCATTACTTAGAGCAGAAAAAATAGAAAATAGAGCAGATATATTAGAAAGAAACTTAAAGATATTTAAACGAAAACTAAGAATAATAGTGGAGCAACAGATGGCTGTTGTTGATGAGATAGAAGTTTTAGAACTAGATCCAAAGTAGGATTTAGTTTTTTTCTTTGGATTAAAAGATGGAAAAATACATTCTATTAAGATATAATTGATTTAGATGTAGGTTCTGTAATGTACTTAAGCGTTTATTTTTTACATTTAAATGTTTGGTATGATTGATAATTTATTAGGTGGTGTTTCATATGAAAAATGAAAATGATTTAGTTTTACTAAAAAGATATTTGTCTAGTATTGATATGGAAAATGTAGAGACAAAGTCTCTTGGAAATTATAAGAGTGCTGTTTTAGTATGTTTAGATGCTACTTTGTCTATAAATAGGAAGTATTATACATTTGTTGTGCCTAGAATTACGTATTTTCAGAATAAATATCCAAATATATTAAAACTTGCTGATTTAGTAGAATTGATAAATAATGTTGGTACTCAAGGCTTTAGTGAATGTTGGAATTATAATCATCCAGAAAGAGTTAGAATATTATATGATTTGTGTAATAGATTAATTGAAATTTCAAATTTATATAAAGAAGATGATGAAT
>HF992485.1:20442-29897 GCA_000433455.1 Mycoplasma sp. CAG:877
ATAAAGAAGATGATGAATTAATTTCACTTAGAAAATGGGCAAGTGATGCTAGTGTTCTTGATTATGATAAGTTTGGTGTTAAGGGTATTGGTTTTACAACGTATCAATATATTAGAATGCTTTTAGGAGCTAATACGGTTAAACCTGATGTACATATTAAAAATAAAATATCAGAAATAGTTGGAAGAAAAGTTAATGATAAGTATGCAGTTCAATTATTTGAAAGTGCTTGTAGAAATTTGAAATTAAATATAGTTGATGTTGAACATTATATATGGAAGAAAAATGCAAATAATTCTGAAGAGTTTAACATGGTATGGGAAGATAATAAGTGGGTTGAACTAGATCTTAAGTAGGATTTAGTTTTTTTCTTTATATGGACTTTATTTTTTATAGTTTTTGTGGTATAATAGGCAACTGATTTGAGGGGTGGTTATATGAATAAACGTATTATTAATGATAGTACATTAAAAAAGTCAACATTACTTTCTGATAAGGGTCATTCTAAAGTTTATAGACTTAGAGATGGTAGTGTATTAAAAGTGTTTGATACAGAGTTTTTACGTATTTTTGATAGTATCGGACTTAATTTTGAACAGAAGATTTTAGATGCTAAAAAGATACCTAACGCTAAAGAGATACTTATTCCTACTGCTGCAGCATATAAAAATGGAAGTTTTGCAGGGTATGTAATGCCTAGTGCTAATGGTGTTGATTACAATACATTTGATGATAGTTTGAGTCCAGGTGATAGAGTAGATTTATTTGGATATGCTAAGAGACATCATAATATAGAGAATGTTTTAGTAAGAGCAGAAAATGTAGTTTTTCCAGATTTATGTACTTGTGATAATATTTTTATAGATAAAGATGGAAGAGTACAATTTATAGATTATGATGGATTACAAGTAGATGGATATCAGTCACATGTAATGTCTGGTACTTTAGGTGCACAAGAGCTACACTATACACAAAAATATAGAACTGGGGATTTATTTACTAAGAATCTTGATAAGAAAAGTTCAATATATTTATATTTTATTTCGGCACTTAATATTAGTTTAGCAAATGTAGGAAGATTTAATCCATTTACGGGAAGAAACATAACAATAGAAGATATTTTTCAGATGATTAATTTGGATGATCCAGATATTTGTCATAAAGTTTGGAAAGTATTTCAAGAAAAAGAGGAGAATGAATTTTTACGAGATGATGTTTTTAAAATAGCTGAAAAATATAATGTGGGAATAGTTGCTCAAAGAAATGATGGGGTCTATATAAAGAGACTTGTAAAAAAATAGGTCTTGTAAAAGTTTAAAGATTATGCTATATTAGTTTGGAAAGCAAGTGCGAAAGACGTAATATTAATGGATATTTAGAGAGCTCATGGTTAGGTGGAAATGAGTTTGAAGTTAGTATTAAGATCACTTTCAAGTTGTGATTTATGGATAAGATAAATACGGTGACGCGTTATAGTATATAAGATAGGTTTTTAAACCTATAAATTAAGGTGGTACCACGACTAATTCGTCCTTATGGATGAGTTGGTCGTTTTTATTTATTTGTGAGAGGATGTGGTTTATATAATTATTAATATTATTTTATTAGTAGGAGGATTTATTGTACTAATAAAGGGTGCCGATATATTTGTAGATGGTGCTAGTAATGTAGCGAGAAACTTTAAAGTATCAAAGATGTTAATTGGACTTACGATAGTAGCATTTGGAACAAGTGCACCAGAGTTTGCTGTTAGTGTTAAAGGACTACTTTCAGGATCGTTTGATATAGTACTTGGTAATGTTATAGGAAGTAATATTTTAAATATACTTTTAATACTAGGAGTAGCTTCTTTAGTACATCCATTAGTTGTAAAAAATAATACAGTAAAAAAAGAATTACCAATAACCTTAATAATAACGACATTATTTGCGGTACTTCTTTCAGATAATATATTTGATAGAAGTATGGTAAATAACTTTACTAGAGGGGATGGTATTGTACTTATACTTTTCTTCTTAGTATTTATTTATTACTTAATTACACTTATGAGAAATAAAGTAGAAGATGAAAAAGAAGAAGAGGTTTGGAAGTTATCAAAATCGATACTATTTACAGTACTTGGATTAGTTATGATTATAGTAGGAAGTAACTTTGTAGTTGATGCTGCTAGTTTCTTAGCTAAAGAAATTGGTATAAGTGAGAGAATAATTAGTTTAACAATTATTGCTCTTGGTACAAGTTTACCAGAGTTAGTTACTTCAGTTATGGCTACTAAGAAAGGTGAATATGATATAGCGATAGGTAATGTAGTAGGTAGTAATATATTTAATATAGGAATAGTTATAGGATTACCTGTTACAATACTAGGAGGAATTAGTAAGATTGCTTTTAGTTATATTGATTTAATAGTAATGATTGGTGCTGCTTTATTACTGTTTATATTTTCAAGAAATGATTATAAGATTAAGAAAAGGGAAGGAATAGCATTTTTAATAATATTTGTAATTTATTATAGTTATGTTATTTTAGGATAGGAGGAATATTTATGAAATTTAAAAAGTTAGAACAAGGAACTATCAATTCTGTTGAGACTAAAGTCTTAAAAGAATGGAAGAAGATGGATATATTAAATAAAACTATTAAAAATCGTGAAGGTCGTGAAAACTTTGTTTTCTATGATGGACCAATTTATGCGAATGCTAAACCAGGAATTCATCATGTATTTGCGAAGACTATAAAAGATGCTTTTTGTAAATATAAGACAATGGATGGGTATAGAGTACTTAGAAAAATAGGACTTGATACTCATGGTTTACCAATTGAGGTTAATGTAGAGAAGAAACTTGGTTTTAAATCAAAATCAGATATCGAAAAGTTTGGAGTAGAAAACTTCTGTAAAGAATGTAATAGTGAGACTGCTTCTAATATTGATGAAGTAAAGAAAGTAACTGATATGATGGGACAATTTATTGATTGTGATCATCCATATGTAACATGTGATAATGAATATATTGAATCTGAGTGGTGGATTATTAAAGAAATGGATAAGAAAGGACTTATCTATTATGGAAATAAAGTTTTACCATATTGTCCTAGATGTGGTACTGAGTTAAGTTCAAATGAAGTTGCTCAAGGATATCAAGAAGATTCAGTAAATACTGTTATTGTTTCATTTAAGAAAAAAGATGAAGATGTGTACTTCTTAGTTTGGACTACAACTCCATGGACTTTAATGGCTAACTTAGCTTTATGTGTTAATCCTGATTTAACTTATGTAAAAGTAGAATCACAAGGATATAAATTTATAGTAGCTGAGAGTTTAAAAGATAAAGTTGTAGGAGAAGAGGCTAAGGTACTTGAAACATATAAAGGTACTGATTTAGTAGGTATTGAATATGAACAATTACTTCCATTTATAAAAGTAGAAGGAAAAGCATTCCAAGTATTAGCTGATAATTATGTAACAGCTGAAGATGGTACTGGAATAGTACATATTGCTCCTGCTTATGGTGAGGATGATAATAGAGTATGTCGTGAAAATGGTATTACTTTTGCAAACCCAGTAGGAAAAGATGGTTGCTACACTGAAGGACCTTGGAAAGGACGTTTAGTTACTGATAAGGACTTAGAGCTTGAAATTATTAAGTATTTAAAGAGTGAAGATAAATTATTTAAGAAGATTAAATTAACACATGACTATCCACATTGTTGGAGATGTAAACAACCATTAATTTATTATGCTAAACCAGCTTGGTATGTAAAAACAACTGCTTATAAAGATAAGATTATTGAAGCAAATAAAAAAATAAATTGGTTCCCAGAATTTGTTGGAACTAAACGTTTTGCGAACTGGTTAGAGAATATGGTTGATTGGGGAATTTCAAGAAATAGATATTGGGGTTGTCCAATGCCAATTTGGGAATGTTCTTGTGGACATCGTGAAGTAATTGGATCTTTGGAAGAATTACAAGAAAAATTAGTAGAAGATATCGATGTAAAAACAGTTGAGTTACATAGACCATATGTAGATGAATTACATATAGAGTGTCCAGAGTGTCATAAAGAAATGACTCGTATAAAAGACGTTTTAGATGTTTGGTTTGACAGTGGGGCTATGCCTTATGCACAATGGCACTATCCATTTGAAAATAAAGATAAGTTTGAAGATCAATTCCCAGCAGACTTTATTGCTGAAGGAGTAGATCAAACTAGAGGTTGGTTCTATGTATTACTTGTAATTTCAACAATTATCTCAGGAGAATCAAGCTTTAAAAATGTTGTTGTAAACGATATGATGTTAGATGAACATGGAAAGAAAATGTCAAAGTCAGTGGGAAATATTATCGACCCAATTGAAATAATGAAGGAGTATGGAGCTGATACAATTAGATTTTATATGGCATATGTATCACCAGTATGGACTCCATTAAGATTTAGTGTAACAGGAGTAAAAGAAGTATACTCTAAATATACATCAACAATGAAGAACTTATATTCATTCTTTGAGATGTACGCTAATGCTGATAATATTGATCCAAGAGAATACTATATTAACGTAGAAGATAGAGAATTAATTGATAAGTGGTTAATTTCTAAATTAAATAAATTAGTAAAGAATGTAAGAGATGCTTATGAAGAATATGATTTAAATAAAGTTGCTAAATTAATAGTACCATTCTTAAATGATGATTTTTCAAACTGGTATATTAGAAGTAATAGAAGAAGATTCTGGGATTCAGAACTTACAGAAAGTAAAAAAGCAGTTTATTTAACAACATATGAAACATTACTTACATTATGTAAATTATGTGCACCACTTACACCATTCTTAACAGAAGAGATTTATACTAAGTTAACAAATGAAGAATCAGTTCATTTAAGTGATTTTCCAACTCCAAATATGGACCTTGTAAATGAAGGTGCAGAAGAGAGAATGGACTTAGTAAGAGATGTATGTTCATTAGGAAGATTTGCAAGAGAAGAAGTAAATATAAAGGTTCGTCAACCAATTAGTAAATTAATGTTACCAAAGAGTGATGAGATAATAATTGGAGATTTATTACCAGTAATAAAAGAAGAATTAAATGTAAAAGAAGTAGAGTTTAAAGAAGATATGACAGACTACTTAGAGTATGTTGTAAAACCTAACTTTAAAGTACTAGGTAAGACATTAGGACCAAAAGTAAAAGAATTACAAGAGATACTTGCAAAACTTACAAGTAAAGAGATTTCTTTAATTAATGAAGAGGGACTTACAGTTAAGTTAGCAGGAGAAGACTTTAAGATTACTAGTGAAATGGTATTAATTTCATTAAAACAAAACGAAGGATATAAATCTAGTAGAACAAAAAGAAGGATATACATCTAGTAGTAATAATCGTACTTGTGTAGTACTTGATACAGAACTTACTAAAGAATTAATATTAGAAGGACTTGCTCGTGAATTTGTACGTAAAGTACAAAGTTTAAGAAAAGAAGCAGACTTTGTAATTACAGATCATATTAAAGTATATTATAATGGAACAGAAGCTGTTGATGAGATGCTTAATATGTATAAAGATTATGTAATGGGTGAAGTATTAGGTGATGAATTAATTAAAGATATTAGTTTAACTGAGAAGTTTGAGTTAAATGATGAAGAAGCTGCTATTAAGGTAGAAAGAGTTTAAGATTAAACTCTTTTTCCTTGTAGAGAGAAGTTAATTATAGTAAAATTAGTATGAGAAAGGGTGTTGGATATGAAAAATGAAGAGTTTATAGAATTACGTAATAAGTTTTTGTTAGGAGTTTTAGTAGCTTTAGTTGTAACTGTACCGTTTTTACTTTTCTTTGTTAATAGATATTTAGGTAGTAGATCTAGTATAATTGAGGCTTATAATAATAAAAAGACTTTTACAGTATTAGTGTATAAGTCTAGTGATTGTGATTATTGTAGTACAATTAAGAGTAAGCTTAAGGATTTAGATGTTTATTATTTAGAGTATGATTTAGATAATCCTAAAGATAGTGAAAGTACATTTAAAAAGTTTGGGTTTAGTGAGAAGAGTTTAGTAGTACCGGCACTTATATATGTAAAAGATGGAGAAAGTGTAGTTAGGACTTTTGATATAAAAGATGAGGCTATGATTGATGAGTTTATTAAGTATAGTAAAACGGCTTAGGAGAGTGATAAGATGAGTAAGGGTGTAGCAATAGTAACCGGTAGTAATAGAGGAATAGGAAGAAGTACAATAGAAGAGTTTGCTAAAGCGGGATTAGATGTAGTTATTAATTATTGTCATCATGAAGATGAGGCTTTGGAGTTAGAAAAATATATTAGAGATAATTATGATGTAGATGTAATGGTTGCTAAGTGTGATGTTTCAAAAGAAGAAGAAGTAGAAGAAATGGTTAATAATATAGTTGATTATTTTGGAAGAATTGATATTTTAGTTAATAATGCTAGTGTATGTAGAGACAGTTTACTTTTAGATAAGTCAATTAAAGAGTTTAGAAGAGTCTTAGATGTTAATTTAATTGGTACTTATTTATGTAGTAAGTATGTTGGTAGAGTAATGATGGAGAATAGAAAGGGTAAAATTATTAATATTTCTTCTACTAATGCAATTGATACTTATTATCCAGAAAGTTGTGATTATGATGCTTCTAAAGCTGGTGTTATTTCTTTGACACATAATTTAGCTAGAGAGTTTGCTCCATTTGTTTATGTTAATTGTGTTTGTCCAGGATGGGTTAAAACTGATATGAATAAAGATTTATCAATGGATCAGATTAATGAAGAGAAGAAGAAAATATTATTAGGAAGATTTGCAGAAGCTGATGAGATTGCAAAAGTAGTTTTGTTTTTAGCTAGTTCTAAGGCTAATTATATAAATGATTCTATAATTAGAGTTGATGGTGGTAAATATAATAATTAGGAGGTTTTTATGTATAGTAATTTAGGTATTTTAGAGGATGTTTTAAAATTAGTTAATAAGTGTGAAAAGGATTGTAGTGAACAATTTAAGGAAATAGACGATGCTTGTTGTTTTAATAGTTTAAAAGTACTTGCTAGTTTTCATAGAAATAAGATTAGTGAAGTTCATTTTAATGGTACTACTGGTTATGGTTATAATGATTTAGGTAGAGATATTATAGAGGATGTATTTAAAGATGTTTTAGGGTGTGAAGATGCTTTAGTTAGAGGACAATTTATATCTGGTACGCATGCTTTAACAGTTTGTTTCTTTGGATTATTAAGACCAGGGGATTTATTACTTAGTATTGCTGGTAAACCATATGATACTTTGGATGAAGTTATTGGTATTAGAGATAATCCAAGTTCATTAAAGAGTTTTGGTGTTAAGTATGAACAAATTGATTTAGTTAATGATGATTTTGATTATGATAAGATTGAAGAGTTTATTAAGAATAATAAAGTTAAGGTAGTAGAGATTCAAAGAAGTAAGGGATATTCTACTAGGAAGAGTTTATCTTTAGAAAAGTTAGGTAAGGTTATTAAGTTAATTAAAAATATTGATAAAGATGTAATTATAATGGTTGATAATTGTTACTGTGAGTTTGTTAGTGAGACTGAACCTTCTAGTGTTGGGGCTGATATATTTGTAGGATCTTTAATTAAGAATCTTGGTGGAGGTATTGCTTCTAATGGAGCGTATATTGCTGGTAGACGTGATTTAGTTAGTCTTTGTGCGGAGAGATTGACTGTTCCTGGATGTGGGAAAGAAGTTGGACCTAGTATGAATATGAATAAACAGTTTTTACAAGGATTATATATGGCTCCTAGTGTAGTTGCATCTTCTTTAAAGACTGCTGTTCTTACAAGTAGAGTTATGAGTGAGTTAGGGTATGATGTTGAACCTAAATATAATGATGAGAGAGTAGATATTGTACAAAATATTATATTTAGAGATCCTGATAAGTTAATTGAGTTTACTAGAGGTATACAAGAAGCTTCAGCAATTGATTCTAATGCTGTGGTTGAACCTAGTGATATGCCGGGATATGACAGTCAAGTTATTATGGCGTCTGGATCATTTACACAAGGATCATCTATAGAACTTTCTTGTGATGGCCCTGTAAGAGAGCCATATATTGCTTATATGCAAGGAGGACTTACTTATCAATATGGTAAGTTAGGATTAATGAGAGCTGTTAGTAGACTTTTAGAATATGATAAGTAGAAGATAAAGTATGAAAAAATGAATTCATACTTTTTTCATGTGGTAAAATATTGTATAATATATAGTGATATAAGAGTAAAGATGGTGAGAGGATGAAAGTAAATAAAAAGATAAAATTTGATTTTAAATTTTTAAATGATAAAAAGTTTTTATTAAGTTTTATTATTTTTATATTTCTTTTCGTTGTATTTTTATTTAGATCTTTTGCTGTTTTAGAACCTGTTTCTAGTGTTATAGTACAATCGACTACTTTGGATAATGCTAGTAAAGTAGAAGGCTCTTGGAAGTATACTAAGTCTGCTAAATGGATTTCTAAGGGAAAAGCAAGACTTAATATAAAACTTGAAACCATTGAGAAAAAGAATGCTGATAATACAGATGTTATTTTAGTATTAGATACATCTGGCAGTATGGTTAAAGATAAGTTAACTCAATTACAAACTGATGTTTTAGGACTTATTAGTGATACAATACCTAAAGGTAATAAGATTTCACTTATTACTTTTAATGATACGGCTAATATTGTTGCAGAGTTTACTGATGATAGTAGTTTATTAGAAGGTAGTATAAATAGTTTAGTAGCAACGGGTGAAACTAATTATTATCAGGCTTTAGTAAAGGTAGACGAAGTATTAAGTAGTTATTTAAAAGAAGATAATAGAGATTGTGTAGTATTATTTTTAACTGATGGTCTACCTACAATTGAGACTCCTAGTGAAGTAGGAGAATATAAATTATTAAAAGATAAGTATGAATATTTAAATATTAATGGTATTCAGTATGAATTAGGAAACTCTATATTAGATGGTATTAAGAATGTAACTGATATTCAGTATATTGCTAGTACTAAGACATTAAATGAGTTCTTATATAAAGCAAGTATTGCTCCAGCCGGATATGATAATTTAGTATTAACTGATTATATTGATACGGACTATTTTAATTTAGATGATATAGGAGATATAACTACTAGTTTTGGTAATGCTAGTATTAAAAATAATCAAGTGATTTGGAATTTAAATGGTTTTAAAACAGGTTTAGATGCTGAATTAACATTTGATATAAATTTAAATGATGACTTAGTAGGTAGAGGTGGAGTATATCAAACTAATACTGGTACTAATGTTAATTATCAGATTGCCTCTATTAATACCTTAGAAGAAACTACTAAGACTCCAGTATTAAAAGATAACTATGTAGTTACATATGATCCTAATACTCCAGCAGGATGTGTAGTATCCAATGTACCTAGTTCTAAAGTTTATTCGGTAT
>HF992486.1 GCA_000433455.1 Mycoplasma sp. CAG:877
TATCAATTATAGGAAGTTGTTTATTTCTTCTAGATGTGATAAAAGTATTAAATAAAATTGTATGTGAAGTTGCAACATCCAACAAATTAGTCATATCATTTTGAATTAAAGTATTAAGTAAATCAGAATATTCTACAATATCATTATCTTCTATAAATATTAATATTTCTTTTTTACATTTATTGACTTCAGTTTTAGTTAATTCATTTACAGATGAAATATCAAAACCATTAAAAAAATGTCTATCTCTATCATCATATTGATATTTTTCAGGGTTATCTAAATGTAAGTGGTATCTATACATTCCCCTAACCGATTGTAAATCTATAGGAATAGTACCATTTAATTTTTTTGTAAATTCTAAAACATTATTATAAGTAGTTGGACCATCATAACTGGCAATAATATGATAATGTTCTTTTTTTATTTCTCCGTCAGGATTAATATCTTTATCATGTAACGGACTAACAGCAATTGCTAACCCACTCTCTTGTATTATTTCTTGCCAATTTTCAGGCATACTCTCTGGATAAATTACAAAAGCCCAATGCCTAGACTTTTTTATTTTTGACATAATTTTCCTCCTATTTTTTCACAAGTCACATATCACTCATTGGGGGGTGTCGTAGTAACCCCCCTAAAAGCCAGCCACCCTATCGGGTAGCCTGGCGACTTATTTTTTTTTCGCTCATTGGCGCTAGGCCTAGGAAAAACGAATTGTTTTTCCTAGACGAACAAAATTATACCTGTTAATTAATTGTCATAAGTTTTCTCGGCATATACTCGCCTAAAGGCTCCGTTATTCCAATTTCCTTATTGACAATTACCAGTATGATATATTAACACTAGGTATTAAGTTCAAAAGCCAAATAATAGAATTCCATATCTTCTTAATGTTGTAAATTGTAAGCATTGCAACGGAACATGCAATCCAAAAATGCAAATCTATAAACATATCTATAATACCTAAACTGGAAGTTATACCATTAAATATAAGATTCAATACATTGGTAAATCTTTCTGGCAAACTAGGAAGCTCAAAAGGTATTAAATTTATTACACCAGTTATTAAAATAAACAAACCTTTTAAAATCAACTTGCATCACCACCAGACCCAAATTTTTCATACCATTTACGCAAAGTACGAACACATATAACTACACAAATAACATCAGTAATATACCTGTAAGGTCTAAATATATTAATAGCCTCTTGTAATGAAATCTCTTGACTATTCCAAAAATTTACACCAAAAATTTCAATTGATGGAAAAGTTATAGAATTAAATTCTTCCCAAGTAGCAGTAGCTAGACCAAATGCAAACTCTATAATAGAAATAGGAACTTCAGCAATAAAACCTAATTTATTCTCTAAAGTTTCCTTAAAATCGTTTAAAAAATCAAAATTATCAGGAATGAACAAACCTTTTAACATATCGAGTAGTTTTCCAGGAAGACCCTTTATTGTTTCCCATATACCTTTTCTAGTTTCTTGAGCTTCATCTAATTTCTCATTGGTCTTCTTTTGCTCTTCTGTTATTTTATTAGCGTTTTTGTTATTACTATCGATAATAGTATTAGTTGAATTTTGTATTTCGGAGCCTAAGTTACTATCATTAGAAGATGAACCACCTCCAGAAGAACCTCCCCCACTTCCACCTTGTGGATTAGCCACAAGATAATTAGTAGGAAAACCTAAACCCCTAATATTCCAAGTACTACCAAGGTCAAACTCTAAAAATAAAATATAGCCCGAAGTAATAGCATTAAAATTGGAATAAACTTCATAATACGTATCAAAATAAGTAGTACCAGCAATAGTACCAGACTTAGAACCTTTACGATAAAAAGTATAAGAACAATCGGACTGATAAACGCCTGAAACATATGGAAATACGCCAGAAATAGTTTCAGGTAAAATTAACGAATTTCTAGCCTCCATACCTATCAT
>HF992487.1 GCA_000433455.1 Mycoplasma sp. CAG:877
AACGATGTTATGATAAGTAAGTTTTTTTAACTTTTTTTCAACTTTTTATAATTATTATTATGTCACAATATAATATATGTAATTATAGAGAATTTATTAACTTATATTTTTGATTATTATAAATAAAAAAATAGTCTTTTAGACTATTCTTTGTTAATCATTTTTTTAATTCTTTGTGCAAAATATTTATATGTCTCTCTCTTTTTCTTTTTATCTGGGATGTAATTCAAATATAAATTCGGATCTAATAGTTCTACTTCCATAATTTCATATTTGGAGTCATTTTGAACTACGTCTATTCGCATAAACAAGTATCCTTTATAATTTTTAATATCTACTATTTTATTTCCTAGTGATAAAAGTTCTTTAGACGCATTACTCTCTTCTATATATTTAACTGAGTTACGATTCATAAAAACATCATTATACTTTAAAACTATATTAACTAATTTACCATCTATATATATTAGGGAATACTCTCCTTTATCAATATCCTTTATATATGGTTGAACTAGTATTTTTGAATTTTTAAATTTAGGAAGAAGTTCTTTTAATTCTTTCTCATCAGATGTTTTATAGGTATTAAAACCACTTTCTGAAATAGCTGGCTTTAATACTATTGTTGAATATTTCTTCATAAATTTTAATATCTTAGTTTCTGCTTCTTTATCATTTTCAATAAATAAGGTATCAATGTGTCTAATATTATTTTGATCTAAAATAGAAAATTGTTTTTCTTTATCATAATTATCTTTAATAATGCTTATTGGATTTAGAGTTTTTATATTATTGTGTTCTAAATACTCTAACCAATTATTCCATTTGGATATTTTTTTATGAAATCCCCAGGTTGACTTTATTATTAAATTTTCATCTTTTAGTGTATTCAATTCTTCCCATGGCATTATTTTAGCATTTATACCCTCCTTATTAAGAGCATCTTTTAGAAAGAAATCTTCTCTTAGTTTATTTGACCATTCACTTGAAGAGACAATTATTACATTTTCTTTTAAACTTTTTCTGTGAAGAAAAACATAAATCCTGTTTAGAAACTTTAGTAAGTCAAACTTTAATTTTCTTAGTTTTTTCATCTTAATTTCCTCACTGCCTTATTTATTAAATACATATTATGAATTAAATCTTTTCTATCAATAGCAAAGTTTATTCTAGCAACCATTTCATCCTCATTTGGCCACGAAAAACTTAGACCTATTAAAAAGTTGATTTTTGTTTTTAGATAGATGTATTTAACTAAATCCTTATCATTGTTGATAACCATATCTTTGTATTTTTTACCTTTTAACTCTGTGAAGTCTGCAACTATAAAGAAACCGCCCTCTGGATATGTATGTTCTTTTATTTTTAGACCAGGTGTACCCGAAGTTATTATTTTTATTTTTTCTTCATCTGTTGTGTATTTCTTAATATCTTTCATTATTTCATTTCGATTTTGTTCACAGTTTTTATAATCAATTCCATATATTAAAGCTTCTATTAGACTTAGATGATATTTATATTCTTTAATTAGGCCTTCGAAGTATTTATCTGCTTTTTTATAACGTCTTGTAGTGCCATTAAAAGCACCCGCTAGGGCTGCTGACTGAATATAAGATAAAGCATCTACCTCATGGGAAATCTGAGCTGTTATGTCATTTATTATAGGTATTGGGGCTATAATTGCTCCTGCTCTTACTTGGGCTAGGCCATAAGACTTAGATAATCCAATTAGAGTGATTGTATTATTGAAATATTTGGGGATACTTGCCAAGAAAAATGCTTTATCGTCTTGGTCAAATCCAATGTCGCGATAAATTAAATCATCAATTACGAAGACTCCTTTTTCTAAACAGATATCACCAAGTTGCTCTAGAATATCCATTTTCTTACTATTTAAAACTTTTCCTAGTGGATTATGTGGATTCATATTTAAGAAAGCAACTACTCTTGGAATGTATGACTCGTTTGCAAATTCTTTTTTTAGAGTCTCATTTATTTCATCTATACGTTCACCTAATAATTTAGGGTTTATATAAAAATCATCTTCTTCACGAAGTTTTATTACTTCTACACGGGCATTATCAATTTCTGTAAAAGCTGCAAAAATTCCATAATTTGGAGCAGTCATTAAGATGACGTCATTTGGTCTAGCAATGGCATTTACTATAAGATTATAGGCATGTGATGTTGAGTAGGCAAAAGCTATATTTTCAATACCTAAGCCATCATAATTATCTGTCTTTTCAGTTTTGAAACCTTCTTTTTCAAGATAATTAACAACACTAGCTCGACAAGAATTATCTCCAGCTACAGATGTTGGATATATGTATAAATATCTACTAAATATTGCTTTTAACATGTATTCACGACATAAAGGAAAAGGTTTATATCTAAGTGGATTTCCATTACGTACAGAAAACCATTCATCTACTTTTGGGACATTTTCATCATTATACTCTTCAAGATCGCGATAAAGAAGATTATATGCTTCATCTATCTTTTGTATTTCAGGATAGAAAGGCTTATGATCTTTTCTTTTGCCTAGACTTCTAAATGAAGATATTGTTTCTGGATCATTTTCTGTAAACCTTTTTAAGGCTTTAGAAAAGTTCTTTTCGTTGAACGTTGAATGAACCATTGTGTTTTCATAATGAAGAATGCCATTTATTTTCTTTTTGATTGATTTCTTATTTAATGTGTTTTTGATATGACTTCACCTCTTTTATAGTTCGGTAATTACTTTATAATTTTACCCATTGTAAGTATATTTTATAATAATACTTGGTTATTTTCAATAGTATATGGTGTAGTTGGAAATTTTGGCAAATAAAAAGGCACCACCTAAAACAAAGAGTTTTTGTTTGGTACTTTAACCATTTAAATTATTAGATTTATATTCTGTTACTAAATTTTGGTATTTCACATCTAAATCCTTAACATTTATCGGAATCTTTTTTAATATTTCATCATTGTTTTCTGAAACTAGTTCTGATAATTTTTTTCTAGTAAACCACTCTCTTTGATAGATACCAGTTGTATCTTCTTTACTATTGATAGAAATATTAGTATTTACATTTCCATAGACATCATAATTTATTTTTAAAGTTAGAAAACCATCTGTAAAAACTATGGGTTTTAATTTATCATTTTCACTAGTTAGACCTATATCTATTTTCATAATTTCAGAGAATGATTCTAGTGTATGAAAAATGAACATTATATCATCATAAT
Organism: Mycoplasma sp. CAG:877; assembly: GCA_000433455.1. Taxonomy (GTDB): domain Bacteria; phylum Bacillota_I; class Bacilli_A; order RF39; family UBA660; genus CAG-877. Next base: position 3,229 of record HF992487.1, read on the forward strand.
ATTTTGTTATAAATGGTTTATTAGGTGTAGTATCCTTATCAAAATATATGTCATTATCATCAAAATCTTTTAAGATAGTAAATGTTTCTGGATGAGAACCAATTCCATAAAAGAAAGTTATTTTGGAAGTGTTGTTTGAAGTTGTTGCTAGAATGTTGTCTAGGATTTTTGTGTAAATTACTTCTGTTTCTTTAAATATTTTTCCTGTTCTTTTGACAATGGTGTTGTCTTTATTGATTTTTTCTATTAACTTAGAATTTACTTGAACTTCTTTTAGTTCACTAAACTTATTTTCGAGAGCTTTGTATAAGTCATAGAAACTAATTATGTTTTGCGTTGATTTTATATTATTTCGTTTTAAATAACTAGTTATCTTTGTTTCTAAACGTTGATATTCAGACATACTACATCATCCATTCGTTTTTTTCTTAATATACTAGCACAATATTTAATTAATAACAATATTTTTAGTTTAATGCCTAGTCTGTTTTTGATTTTTGGCATACTTTATATTGGTGATTATAATGTTTTTATGGTTTTCTAATTTGTCGCATGTATCTCAAGCTTTAATTGCTGCTCTTTTTACATGGAGTGTTACTATGCTTGGTGCGGCTATTGTATTTTTCTTCAAAGAAGTAAAAAAAGGAATAATGGATGCTCTGCTAGGATTTTCTGCTGGAGTTATGATTGCGGCATCGTTTTGGTCATTACTTAGTCCTTCTATAGAATTAGCTAATACTCTTAATATGACTGCGTGGGTAGTTGCTGTTACGGGCTTTTTAGCTGGAGGACTTTTATTATTCATTGGTGATAAGATATTTAATCATCTATCTTCTAAAAACTGTGATGAGAGTGTTGGAAAGTTTAAAAGATGTTTGATGTTGATATTTTCAATAACTTTGCATAATATTCCAGAAGGATTAGTTGTTGGAGTGGCTTTTGGTTCTTTGGCTTATGGGATTGAAGGTGCTACATTGGCATCCGCTTTGACTTTGGCAATTGGGATTGGTATTCAGAATTTTCCGGAAGGAAGTGCTGTTAGTTTGCCTTTAAGAAGAGATGGAATGAGTAGAGGAAAAGCGTTTTTTATAGGGCAATTAAGTGGAATGGTTGAGCCTATTTCAGCGGTTATTGGAGCAATGTTAGTTTTAAAAATACAAATCATTTTACCATTTTTATTAGCATTTGCAGCAGGAGCTATGGTATATGTCGTTGTTGAAGAATTAATTCCGGAGAGTCAGTCTAATACAAGGAAAGATTTAATGGCGCTTTTTACTTTAATTGGCTTTTCTGTAATGATGATTTTAGACGTGGCACTTGGATAATGATTTTAGTGAATGATTATACTTAGTGTTATTCTTTTATAGTTAGTGTAGAAAAAAAAGGCAGGTCAGTATTGGTAAACCTGTCTTTTTCTTTTACTCTAAATATAATTTTTGTCCAGCTTTTAGATATATTCCATATAAGTCACTTTTCTGGCAGATAAATATTGGTTGTTTGGTAGTATTTTGTGAAGTTGATGGTGTTTCTTCTTTTTTTGGCTCTTCTGATACTTTATTTTCTTCTATCATTTTAAATTTATAATTATAATCATTTATTATATTTATTGATTTGTCTATCCACAAGCACTCTTCTGGTTTTTTAGGATTATTTATTGAGTAATATCCTTGATTATTTTTATGCCAGCCAGTTCCAGTGAATTTTCCTTTTCCACATTCGATATGACAGTGGTTACCAGTTGCATTTCCTTTTGTTCCTTCACTATAAAATTCTTCATTTTGGACTACTTTTTTACCTACAAATAAGTTGCTTATGTCATTAGCATGAGCAAACATCATAGTAAGATAATCCTTAGTACCATCTGGATATTCTACTTTATCTATGCTTTCTAGCCATACTTCATTGGCATCATCTGGATATATTTTTTTTATTATACCTGTAAAAGGAGCTCTTATTTTACTGATACTAGTATCTTTACCAGCATCATCTATGGCATAACTATCCGCATGTGTGCCTTCTCCATACCCTTGTGTTATTCGCATGTTTGGACAAGGATATAAGGGCTTTTCCATTAGATTCCCTCCTCCTTATTAATTATATTATCTTTTGATATATATAAACCTTTTTGTTTGGTTATATCGGTATATGATGACACTTTACCTTCTAAGGTTTTATAAATAGTGTCAGCTCCAAGGAAGGAAAACATTCCGATCCATAGACTGTTTGGAAAATTAATACTAGTAAATGTCATACAGAATACAATTCCTACAAATACATTAACAAATAATGAGTAGATTGCTAGATAATGACTACTTTTAAAACAACATTTTGTTTTCTGAACAAAGGCACATGTTATTGTGCTTAATGCTACTGCGATTACTAAGGATTCTCTTAAATATTCTAATTTTAACATTCTTACCTCCTCTATGGTATTATATGCAAACATATAATTTTGGTTACAGTCTTTAAAGAGATAAAAAAAGAAAACCTTGGATAAATCCAAGGTTTGAAACTGTATAATTAACGTTTTGAGAATTGTGGTGCACGACGTGCTTTCTTTAATCCTGGTTTCTTACGTTCTTTCTTACGAGAATCTCTTGTAATGAAACCTTCAGCTTTAAGAACTTTTCTAAAGCTGTTTTCAGAGTCAGCTGGAGTAGTTTTATCATAATCTAATAAAGCTCTTGTAATTCCTAAACGGATTGCTCCTGTTTGTCCTTGGAATCCTCCACCTTTTACTTTAGCATCTACATCGAACATTTCTCTAGTGTTTGTAACATCTAATGGTTGACATAAATCCATTACTAATACTTCGAAAGGTAAGTAGTCATGAACATCTTTACCATTAATTGTAATCTTTCCTTTTCCTGGAGTTAATGTAACACGTGCTACACTTGTTTTTCTGTGTCCAGTTCCAGTATAAACATTTTTATTTTCTTTTGCCATAAACCTAATCCCTTTCCTATTTTACTTCAAGCACTTCTGGTTTTTGTGCCATTTGTTTGTGCTCATTTCCGGCATATACGAATAATTTCTTTGCCATTTCTCTTCCTAGTCTATTATGTGGAAGCATACCTTTTACAGCTCTTTCCATCATTTCAACTGGATATTGTTCTCTCATTACTTTAGCAGTTCTTTCTCTTAATCCACCAGTGTACATAGAATGGTTATAGTACATTTTGTTTTCTAATTTGTTACCAGTTAAATTAACTTTTTCTGCATTAATAATAATGATGTTATCACCACAATCAATATGTGGAGTATAAGTTGGTTTGTGTTTACCACGTAGATATGTAGCTGCTAATGAAGCAACTCTACCTAAAGATTTACCTTCAGCATCAATTACATACCATTTACGATTTACAGTTTCTTTTTTTTGCATATAACTTGTCATATTTTTTCTCCTTTTACTTAAATCGAGTTTTCCCAGGACTCAATTTATGTGGGGATATTCGAATGTACCGATTATGATTATACTAAAAAAAGTATTAAAAATCAATACTTTTTTTGTTATTATAGCTTAATTTTATAAGCTTTTTGTTTTTACATCAGTGGCAACTTGTTTAGTATCTAAATCGTTTATATGTTGAGCTATTTCTTCTACTGAAATATTTCTTTCTCCATCTAATAATTCACATGCTTGAGCTAATTGTTCATCTGTTAGTGATGATACATATTCATCGGCATTTGCTATTACAACTGTTTTAGCAACTTCTTGTCCTAGTGCAGATAAAGCTGTTCCTACTGTTGTTGCAGCAAGAGTTCCTGCTTTTTGTTTTTTGGTTGTTTTATTATTTAAATAAACATAACCTAATCCTCCTACTGAACCTGTTACTGTTGCAGCTGTTGTTGTCCAATTTACATTAATTACCATTTCTATATCCTCCCTTTTTTTGTTTGCAATATTTGTTGTCTTTTTTGTTGTTCTTTCTTTAACATATTTCTAAATTGTTTCAATTGTTCTTCGTTCATTCTACTTATCATTTCAGTTATACTAGGTAACTCTGTTGGATTATCTGTTTTTTCTTTTTCATTCATTACACTAGTGATTACTTTTGCAGCCTCACCATATTCTTCTTGACTTTTTCTTTGTTGTCTTTCTTCTAGTTTCTTTAGTACTACTTGTTTTTGTTTAAAACGATAAATATTATAGTCTTGAATATTTATACATTCAAAGTTTATAAAAGCCGATACTGCCTCACCCACTATAAATGGAATTGCTAGTGGAAAACCGGCTAAAGCTACACCTGTTAAAATAGGTAGAGCTATTAAATCAGTTAATAGTCCTTTTTGGTGAACACTCTTGTTCCATTCTAAATACCTTAATGTATCGGATGGTCTTTTCTTATCTAAGTGATAATTTCTATTTTGTTCTGTGTTTATTTCTTTTCTAAAAAGCATTTTTAGTTCGCGATAATGAAATATTATTAATTTTCTTTCTTCTTCACTTTTTGCTTTTTTTAGTTCTTTTTGACATTTTTTATCACAATGTTTATCATATTTCTTAGTACAATTTGGAAAGTATTTTTTTAATACTTTGAATTTTAATTTTTCAAGTTTAAATACTATTTCCTGAAACCATTCAGCACCAAGTTTTTCACAACGATTGATTCTTTTTTGATATTCTTCTTTCGTTAATTCTCTCTTCATAACCAAATCCCCTTTATCTAGTTATTCTTCTTCGAATGGCTCTTATTATAACATAATTGTCAAAAAAAAGCAATCTAAACTTATTTTGTGATTGCTAATCTTAATTATATTCAATATTTGTTAAATATAGTCCTTGAGCAGGAGCTGTTTTTCCAGACTTAGTTCGGTCTTTACTCTCTAATATTTTTTCAACAGTTTCTGGGGAAATATTATTTTCACCTACTCTTATTAATATACCTACCATGTTACGAACCTGGTACCTTAGAAAACCATTACCTTGGAAAGTAATTATTAACTTTTCTTTTTCTTTAGTTATTGTAGCTTTAGTAATAGTACGAATACAATTTTCTTTTTCTTTATTTTCTGTTACAAAAGCTCTATAATCATGAGTTCCAATAAAATATTTAATAGCTTGAGACATATTTTCAATATTTAATTCATGATTATATTGAAATACATAATTTCTTTCTATTGGATTATATTCACCTAGATTTATGTAATATTTATATTCTTTTTCTTTAACATTATATCTAGCATGAAAATCTTTATCCACAATTTTTGTGGAAATTATATGTATATCGTCTGGTAAGTTACTATTTAAGGCTCTTTTTAATTTGGCTTCCGTTATATCTATAGATAAATCTGTATGAGCATACTGACATAGTGCATGAACTCCTTTATCTGTTCTACCTGTTGCACAAATAGTTGTTTTTTGACCATTATTTACCTTTTCTAGGGCATCTTCTAGTTGTTTTTGGATCGTTGATAGTCCTGGTTGATTTTGAAAGCCTGAATAATTTGTTCCATCATAGGAAAATTTTAAAAGAAAACGCATACATTACCTCCTATACATGTTTATATATATCTTTGATTAAGTCTCTTACATCTTTATGGTAGATTATCTTAGTGCCTTTAGACTTTTTGGCTAGATAAGTTATTTGAATTATACTTGGTATTTTAAAGCGATTCTTTTTTAAGAAGTCTACTCTTGTATATGCTTCTGATGTTGGTGCTGATAAAATAATTTCATTGTTTTTTATAAATAACATTTTATTAGTATACTTATATAACTTATCACTATTATCATCTATAAAGATTATAGTTTTACTAAATTGCTCTTTTAGACGAGTTACAAGTTGAATTAATTTTTTTTCTTGTTGCAAATCCAAATACGTAAATGGATTATCAAAAATTAGAATATTAGGATTTGATAATAGAGAAACTGCTAATTGAAGTTCAAACTTTTCAGTAGATGATAAAGTTTCTATTTCTCTTTTTAAATATGCTTGATCTAGTCCAACTATACGTAGTGAATCCGTTTTCTTTTTTACTGGATCTTTTATTTTTAGTAAATCTTTTTTTATGATATAGTTCATATAATCTTCGACTGTTTTTATAAAAAATAAGCTATTAAATTCTTTTATGACACTTATTCTTTGTTTTAATTGATCTTTTTCTTCTAGAGATATTTTATTATTATCAAGATATACATCTACTTTATCAATGTTTTCTAGAGCTAATACAGAAATAATTTCATTATGATTAGATGTTGCAATTCCTGTTATATTGGCACTATTTATTTCAAAAGAGACTTCTTTACTTGGTTCATATCTTATTTCCATAAAATGTTCACCAACCTATCCATATCTGTTTCGATATTTGTAATTAGTTCATAGTCACGTAATTTTACAGATAAATCTATCATGAATGGTAGTTCTAAACCTGTTTTATTTATAATATTATCATTTTCTAATACCTTTATTGGTTCACCTGATAAAACTACTTCACTATCTTTTATAATATATAAATAGTCACCAAATAAACTGTCTTCTAGATTTGAAACTGTCATTATTATAGATATTTTATTCTCACTACGATAGGTAGTAATTAAAGTAATTAACTCTTGTTTTTCTGATTCTGTTAGTTTTACAAAAATATCATCAAGTAGTATGACTTCTGGTTTTTGAATTAAACAAAGACATAAATAAAGTTTTAGTTTTTGAAAATAACCTAAAGTATTAGGATTACTCTTTTGATACTTTGTTAATTTAGCTTTTTTGATTATCTCTTTTACCATTGATCTTTTTATACTATGAAATCTTTTTATTAGGGTTGTTGCGATTTCTTGCTCTACTGTATTGGAATCAAATGAATATTCATTGGGAATTATTGTTTTAATTTTTTGAGCTAGATCGGTAACTTGATAATGTTCTAGGCCAACAGTTCCTAAAAATATTTGGTTTTTGGTAGTGACTTGACTATCTAAAGTTCTGATTAATGTAGTTTTTCCACAATTATTTGGACCTGATATAATTGATAGTTTATTTTTTTCAAAAGTGATTGAAAAGTTATTAAAGGCGTATGGTAATGTTAAGTTATTTATTTCTATTATATTAGTTTGCATTTATACCACCCACTTTGCTTATTTATTATATAATAATAGTTATTAAAAGCCAACCTTTAGTTGACTTTTTTCTTTTGAATACGATATGTAATTCTAAGTAAGAATTTGTCTGATGTAAAACGACTAAAGAACTTAGCACATTTCATTTTAAATCCAGGTATGATTAGCATTTTGTTTTTAAACATTTCATCGATTGCATATCTAGCAACATATTGACTTGATAATGGTTTTACTCCAAATCTTACGCCGGCAACATTGTTGAAATTAGTTGCGACTGGGCCTGGACATAATACAGAAATGTGGACATTACTTTTTTTCTTTTTTTGTTCATAATATAGAGCTTCTGTTAATTGATAAACATATGATTTAGTGGCATAGTATGTTGCCATTAATGGTCCTGGTTGGAAGGCAGCTGATGAAGCAACATTTAATATATAGCCAGAATTTTTCTTTTCCATGTCTTTTAAAAAGGCTTTTGTTAATATGTGTACAGCTTTTACATTAGTATTAATCATAGATAGTTCTTTTGAAAGATCTGTTTCTGTAAAATAACCAAAGTCACCAAAACCGGCATTATTTATTAAAATGTCTATATTTTCTTTGGCGGTTAAAACATATAGTTCTTTTACTTTTTGAATGTTTGCTAAATCGGCTACTATTATAGTTACCTTAGTTGGTAGTGTTTCTTGAACATGTTCTAACTTTTCTTTATCACGACCTACTAAAATTAATTCATATTTTTTACTTGCTAAATATCTGGCCATATCTAGTCCTATACCAGATGAGGCACCTGTTATTAATGCTTTCATACTAACCTCCTTTGATGTTATCTACTATTTAATTATACAATATTTGGTAAAAAAAGAAAATTATTATATACAAAAAAAGACACTATTTCTAGTGCTTTTTTGTGTGATTATTCTGCTTTTTTTGCTTTTTTAGCAGCTTTCTTTTCAGTTTTTTCTTCGCTTGGCTTAGCTTCATCTACTAATTTTAAAATAACCATTAACGCGTCGTCGCCACGTCTTTCAGTTAGTTTTAAGATTTGTGTGTATCCACCATTACGATTTTCATAACGTTTTGCTAAATCGTTGAAAATTTTATCAACAACAGCTTTATCGTTATGTAAGAATGCTAATGCTTTACGACGAGAAACTAAATCGCCTTTTTTACCATAAGTAATCATTTTTTCAACGAACTTACGTACTTCTTTGGCTCTAGTTTCAGTAGTAGTAATACTTTCGTTTAATACTACTTGTTTAGTCATTGTAGCTAGCATACTTCTTCTATGTTTGTTATCTCTTCCTAATTTTCTATATGCCATAGTTAAATCCTCCTTACTTATTAATCGTCATCACGTAATACTAGACCCATATCTCTAATTTTGTCTAATACTTCTTTTAGAGACTTTTTACCTAAATTACGTATTTTCATCATATCAGATTCACTTTTATTTACAAGGTCTTGTAAAGTATGAATTCCAGCTCTCTTTAAGCAGTTATATGCTCTTACTGAGAAATCTAAATCTTCGATTGAAGTTTCTAATGCTTTTACTTTTGGATCTTCTGTTTTTTCAATCATCATTCCACTTACGTCAGCAATTGCTGAAAGGTCTGTTAAAATTGTGAAATGTTCAATTAAAATACGTGAAGCTAAAGCGATTGCTTCTTCTGGTTTCATTGAACCATTTGTCCAAACATCTAAGATTAACTTGTCATAACTTTCATCTTGTCCAACACGAGCACTTCCTACTTCGTAAGAAACTCTTTCGATAGGAGAATATAATGAATCAATAGCAATAACTCCTGCTTTCTTTATGTCATATATCTTCTTATTTGCTTCACTCTTAACATATCCACGACCATTTGTAACAGTCATTTCCATATTTAGAGAACCACCTTTTGATAAAGTTGCAATTACTTTATCTTTATTGATTACTTCAATATCAGCATCGTGTTCTATATCACCAGCAGTTACTTCTCCTTCTTTGGTAGCATGTATACGAACTACCTTTGGTTCATTTGAATGATTTTTAAATACTACACCTTTTAAATTTAAGATAATAGTAGTTACGTCTTCATATACTCCGTCAATAGTTTGGAATTCATGAAGAACACCATCGATTTTAATACTACTAATTGCACTACCTGGTAGAGATGATAACATTACTCTTCTTAAAGCATTACCGATTGTAGTACCAAATCCTCTTTCTAATGGTTCTAATTCAAATCTACCATAAAAATTACTCTCTATAGAATCTGTTATTTTATAAATTGGTTTTTCAAATTGTAACATGAAACTAACCTCCTCTTTGCCAGTCTTTTTATTTTTTATTATCCACGTGGACGTTTTGGTGGACGGCATCCATTATGTGGAATAGGTGTAACATCTGTAATTGCTGTTACTTCTAATCCAGCAGTTTGTAATGAACGAATTGCAGTCTCACGACCTGGTCCTAAACCTTTAACGCGAACTTCAACTTTACGCATTCCCATGTCGTAAGCAGCTTTTCCTGCATTTTCAGCAGCCATTCCAGCAGCGAATGGAGTTGATTTTTTACTTCCTTTAAAACCAATAGCACCAGATGATGCCCAACTAATTACATTACCATCTTTATCAGTTAGTGTTGTAATTGTATTGTTAAATGTTGAATGGATATGTGCTATTCCTTCTGGAACATTCTTTTTAACTTTTTTCTTTCTAGTTTTATAAGCCATAAGTCTTACCTCCTTTTTTAATTTTTACCTTTTAACTAAACTTTCTTTTTATTTGCAACAACTTTTCCTTTACCCTTACGAGTACGAGCGTTACGATTAGTTCTTTGTCCTCTTACAGGTAATCCTTTTTTATGACGGCTTCCTTGATAAGAGTTAATCTCCATTTTTGTCTTAATATTCATACTGATTTCACGACGTAAGTCACCTTCAGTTAGATGTTTATTAATTTCATCACGGATTTTAACTAAATCTTCTTGAGATAAATCCTTTGTTTTTGTTGTTGGATCAATATTTACTTCTTTAAGAATTTGTTTTGCTAGATTTCTTCCGATACCATAAATGTAAGTTAATGATATACAGATATGCTTATCGTTTGGAATATCTACGCCTTTAATACGTGCCATTTAGTACACCTCCTATTATTATCCTTGAACTTGTTTGTGTTTTGGATTTTCACAAATAATTCTTATTTTACCTTTGCGTTTTACAACTTTACATTTTTCGCAAATTGGTTTTACTGATGCTTTTACTTTCATAATATCCCTCCTATTATTTACGATAGGTAATACGCCCACGTGTTAGGTCATAAGGCGATAGTTCTATCATTACGGTATCTCCTGCTAAGATACGAATATAGTTCATTCGTATTTTACCAGAAACGTGGGCTTCCACAATGTGTCCATTTCCTAGTTGAACTTTGAATTTCCCTCCTGGGATGATTTCAAGAACTTTACCCTCTATTTCTATTGTATCTTCTTTAGCCATCTTTTCACTCTCCTGTCAATATTTTATATCCATCGGCAGTAACAACTACTGTATGTTCAAAGTGGGCTGATGGACTTCCGTCTTGTGTATCTATTGTCCAATCATTATCATGAACAAAGATTCTAGGGCTTCCTAATGTTAGCATTGGTTCAACAGCAATTACCATTCCTTCTCTTAGTCTAGGTCCGGTATTTGGTGTTCCATAATTTGGAACTTCTGGATCTTCATGAACTGAAGTTCCAACACCATGTCCACATAATTCTCTAACTACACCTAACTTGTGTTCTTTAGCATATGTTTCTATGGCATGTCCTATATCACCAATTCTATTTCCTGGCTTTACTTGTTCTAATCCGACAAATAAAGATTTTTCGGTATGTTCTAATAAATAGTCTACTTCTTTTGAAACATCTCCAACTTTATAGGTCCATGCAGAATCGCCATGATAACCTTTGTAGCATGCTCCGATATCTAAAGATACTATATCCCCATTTTTTAGAACATAATCACTTGGAAAACCATGAACTACTTCTGAATTAACACTTATACATAAAGCGGTTGGAAACCCTTCATATCCCTTAAAAGAAGGTGTTGCTCCTTGACTTCTAATAAAAGCCTCGGCTAATCTATCTAATTCTTTTGTTTTGATTCCTTCTTTTATATATGGTTTTATGTATTGATGTGTTTTATAGACAATGTTACCAGCTACTTGGAGTAGTTCGATTTCACGTTTGCTTTTAATTGTAATCATTTGATCATCTCCATTAATTTTCACTAATAATTTTATCTATCTCTTTGAATACATTTTCAACAGTGTCTTCACCGTTTACTTCATGTAATACATTTTGTTTTCTATAGTGCTCTATAATTGGTTCTGTTTTTTCTAAATACATTTGGTATCTAGTTTGGAAAGCCTCTAAGTTATCATCATTACGTTGATATAACTTTCCACCACAATTATCACAAACTGATTCAATTTGTGGAGCACTAGCTGTGTCGTTGATATTGAAAATTGTTTTGCAGTCTTCACATATTCTTCGACCAGTTATTCTTTTTTCTAGTGTTTTTTCATTGATGTTTATATAAATTACATTACCTATTGTATAACCTAAGTTTGCTAAGATTTTGTCATATTCGATCGCTTGCTCTAAATTTCTAGGAAAACCATCAATTATAAAGCCGTTTTTACAATCATCTTTTGATAATCTATCTTGAATTAATTGATAAGTAATTTCATCTTTTACTAATTTTCCTGAGGCTAGTGTCTCAAATACATAATGTCCTAGTTCACTATCTTCTTTTGATATTTCTCTTAAAATATCACCAGTTGAGATGTGAGGAATATGGTATTTAGCAACTACTAGTTCAGCTTGTGTCCCTTTACCTGCAGCAGGTGGGGCAATAAACATAATATTTTTCATTACATTACCTTCTACTATATCCTCTTTTATAGCTACGGCTTAATAAACTTCCTTCTAATTGTTTATATGTTTCAAGAGCTACACCTACAACGATTAATAATCCTGTACCACCAATTGTTACTGATGTTGGTAGACTTGTAAACTTAGCGAAAAGTATTGGTAAGCCTGCTATAACTACTAAGAATGTTGCTCCTAGTATTGTTAGTCTTGATAATACTTTATCAATGTACTTTTTAGTTTCTTCACCAGGTCTTATTCCAGGAATGTAGCCACCGTTTTCTTGTAAGTTCTTTGCAAATTCTTCTGGTTTTAATTGAATAAATGTATAGAAGTATGCAAAGAAGAAAATGAATACTACATATATTAAGAATCCAACTGGAGTTGTATAAGTTAAATACTTTTGTACAAATACAGTGAATGATTCATTTTTTATTACCTGAGCAATAATACTTGGTATTGATAATAAACTTGATGCAAAGATTACTGGAATTACGTTTGCTGAATTAAGTTTAATTGGCATGAAACTTTGAGCGGCACTTCCAAATGCAGATGTTGACTTGTTTGCATATTGAATTGGAATTCTACGTTCAGCTTCTTGAATGAAGATAACTCCAACAACGATTGCAAAGTAGATAATTACGAATATTAGGAATTTTATAATACCTAAAGTAATTACTTGTGTTGTTCCTTCAAAAGCGATTAAACCTTTAAAGGCATCAATAAACATTTGTGGAAGTGTTGCTATAATACCAGCCATGATTATTAAACTCATTCCATTTCCAATACCTTTTTGAGTAATTTGATCACCTAACCATAATAGGAAAGATGTACCAGCAGTTAGAACTGTTGAAATATATAAATATTCCATTGGAGTACCAGTTTTACCGATGAAGGCAAATGCAAAGGCATAACCTTCAATAAAGGCAAATACAATACCCATGTATCTTGTAATTTGATTTATTTTTTGTCTTCCTGTTGGTCCTTGTTTACTCAACTCTGAAAAATAAGGAATAATGTCCATTTGTAATAATTGCATAATAATTGAAGCAGTAATGTATGGCATTACACCTAGGGCGAATATTGAGAAGTTCTTTAAAGCTCCTCCACCCATTGTATTAATTAACTCTAAGAATCCTAAATTACTTGTAAGATCCTTTGTTCCTGGAACTCTTATTGATATTCCTAGAATGAATATTGTTAGAGCACCAAGTGTGAAATATATTCTATGTCTTAAATCTTTATTTGTCGCTGTGAATAATTGCTTCATAGACTTAAACATATTAGATCACCTCAGCTTTGCTACCTGACTCTTTAATCTTTTCTAATGCACTTGCTGAGAATTTATTAGCTTGGACTGTAAGTTTCTTTTCTAATGTTCCATTACCTAAAACTTTTACTCCATCTAATTGATTTTTAATTATTCCAGTTTCTTTTAATAAAGCTGGTGTAACAACTGTTCCTTCTTCAAATCTATTTAGACTATCTAAATTGATAACAGCGTATCTTGTTCTAAAATTATAGTTTTTAAAACCTCTCTTTGGAAGTCTTCTAAATAATGGTAATTGTCCACCCTCGAATACTGGATTGATACTACCACCAGAACGTGCTTTTTGTCCTTTTTGACCCTTTCCTGAAGTTTTTCCAATACCAGATCCTGGCCCACGTCCAACACGTTTTTTAGCATGAGTAGCACCGATATTTTTTTCTAATTCATGTAATTTCATTATCCTAATATCTCCTCTACTGTTTTGCCACGAAGTTCTGCTACTTGCTCTGGAGTCTTAATTGACTTTAAAGCATTTAGGGCAGCTGTAGCCATATTTAATTTTGTTCTTGCTCCTAATGATTTAGAAACAACATCACGAATTCCTGCTAAATCTAAGATAGCACGAACAGAACCACCAGCAATGATACCAGTACCAGCAGCAGCAGGTTTAATTATAACTCTAGCAGCTCCAGCAGTTCCGATTGCTTCATGTGCAACTGTTCTTCCATCAATTAGAGGTATTGTGATTAAATTTTTATTAGCATCTTGAATTGCTTTTTTGATTGCATCAGGTACTTCGTTAGCTTTTCCGATTCCTAAACCAACTTTACCTTTACGATCTCCGACAACTACGATAGCAGAATATCTTCTTTGACGTCCACCTTTGTTAACTTTAACAACGCTTTTAACATCAATTACTAATTCTTCTAAAAGTTTGTCTTTAGTCTCACGAGATTTCTTTTGCATAATACCCTCCTATTAGAATTCTAATCCATTTTCACGTGCTGCTTCAGCTAAAGCTTGTACACGTCCGTGATAAAGGTATCCACCTCTATCGAATACTACTTTTGTAATTTTTGCTTGTTTTGCTTTTTCAGCGATTGCTTTTCCAACAACCTTTGCTGCTTCTACATTACTTCCGTTTTCAATCTTTAAATCTTTGTCTAATGAGGAAGCAGATACTAGAGTAGTATTAGCTGTATCATCGATTATTTGTGCATAAATGTCTTTGTTTGAACGGAATACACATAATCTAGGTACTGCGCTTGTTCCCATAAGTGTTTTACGAATTCTTTCATGACGATTAATACGCATACTATTACGAGATTCTTTTTTTATCATTTTTATTTCTCCTTCCTACCTATTAAGCAGCTTTCTTTCCTTCTTTACGACGAATATGTTCGTCTTTGTAACGAATACCTTTACCCTTATATGGTTCAGGTTGTCTTACTTTTCTAACGTTAGCAGCAAATTCACCAACTAATACTTTATCAATACCTTTGATAGCGATTTCAGTATTACCATTTGCTTCTACTGTTAATCCAGCTGGAACTTTCATTTCTACTGGATGTGAATATCCAGCATTGATTACTAATTTATCACCTTGAACATTGAAACGGTAACCTACACCAATGATTTCTAATGATTTTGAATATCCATTAGTTACACCAATAATCATGTTATTGATTAGGGCATTCATTGTACCGTGCATTGCTTTAGCACTTTCATTTAAACGTTCTAAAATAATTGTGTTACCTTCTTGTTTCATTGTAATATCTTTTAACATTGGTTGTGTTAGAGTACCCTTAGGTCCTTTTACAGTGACAACATTATCGATATTTTCAACAGTAACTCCCTCTGGAACTGTAATTATACGATTTCCAATACGGCTCATATTGACACCTCCTTATATTTTATTCAATTACCAAATATAAGCTAGAACTTCCCCACCTATATTTTCTTTACGAGCTTGTTTATCAGTCATAATTCCTTTTGATGTAGAAATAATTGCTATTCCTAAACCATTTAATACTTTAGGTACTTCATCGTTTTTAACGTAAACACGAAGTCCTGGCTTGGAAATTCTTTTTAGCCCAGTGATAACTCTTTCTTTCTTGTTATACTTTAATGTTAAAACAATTGTTCCTTGAGCATCATCTTTAACTATTTTATAATCTTTAATAAATCCTTCTTCTTTTAAAATCTTAGCGATTTCTTTCTTTATTGTAGAAGCAGGAACGCTTACTTCTTCATAACGCATTTGGTTAGCATTACGAATACGTGTTAACATATCTGCAATTGTATCTGTTACTACTGCCATTTTGACTCCTCCTTTCCAATTACCAACTTGATTTTTTAATTCCTGGTATTTGTCCTTTATAAGCTAATTCACGGAAGCAAATACGGCAGATTCCGAACTTGCTTAAAACTGCGTGTGGACGACCACAACGACTACATCTTGTATACTCACGTACTTTGTATTTTTGTGGGCGATTAGCTTTTATAATCATACTTTTCTTTGCCATAATATTCCTCCCATTACTTTTTAAAAGGAATTCCAAGTCCATTTAATAAGTCAAATGATTCTTCATTAGATTTAGCTGTTGTTACGAATACGATATCCATACCTCTTACTTTAACAACATCATCATAATCTATTTCAGAAAAGATTAATTGTTCTTTAATTCCCATAGTGTAGTTTCCTCTACCATCAAAGGCTTTTGCACTAACACCACGGAAGTCTCTTACACGTGGAAGTGAAATTGAGATTAACTTATCCATAAAGTTATACATATTTTCTCCTCTTAGTGTAACTTTGCAACCAATTGGTTGACCTTCTCTTACTTTAAATCCAGCAATTGACTTTTTAGCTTTTGTAACTACTGGTTTTTGTCCTGATAATTTAGCAAGGTCTGCTACAGCAGCATCTAATAATTTAGAATTTGATGTTGCATCACCTACTCCAATATTAATAACAATTTTTTCTAACTTTGGAACTTCCATTTTTGACTTATAATTATATTTCTCCATTAAACTTGGAACAACTTCATTTAAGTATTTCTCTTTTAGGCGGTTCATAGTTACCCTCCTTCCAATTAATCAAGCTTCTCGTTTGATTTTTTTGCTATTCTTATTTTTTTACCTGTTTTTGTATCTGTTGTATGTCCTATTCTAGTTCTTTTTTTAGTTTTAGGATCAATTATCATAACATTTGATGCATTGATTGGTGCTTCTATTTCTAAGATTCCACCAGATTCTTGTCCTGTAGGTTTTTGATGTTTTTTAACAACGTGAACACCTTCAACAATAACTTTATTTTCAGCTCTTAATGTTTTAATTATTTTTCCTTTTTTACCTTTGTCAGAACCAGCGATAACTACAACTTCATCTCCTACTTTAAAGTTCATATTTATCCTCCTCTTATAGTACTTCTTTTGCTAAAGATACGATTTTCATGTAATCTTTATCACGAAGTTCTCTTGCTACTGGTCCAAAAATACGAGTACCTACTGGACTCTTGTCATCACGAATGATAACACAAGCATTGTCATCGAACTTAATATAACTTCCATCTTCACGACGAACGCCTTGACGACTACGAACGATAACTGCTTTTACAACTTTTCCTTTTGGAATTGGTGAATTTGGAATGGCATTTTTTACTGTTCCAACTACTACATCACCAATGTTACCTGTTTTAACTTTACTTCCACCTAGAACACGGATTACTAATAATTCACGAGCTCCAGAGTTGTCAGCAACCTTCATACGGCTTTCTTGTTGTAACATAGATTATTCCTCCTTCTCATCTAAGCGTTAAATAATAACTGCTTCTTTTACAATTTCTTTTAAATAGAAATGCTTAGTTTTTGATAATGGTCTAGTTTCTACTATTCTAACTATATCTCCAACTTTTGCTATATTCTTTTCATCATGTACACAATATTTCTTAGAGCTTTTAACTCTTTTGTGATATAACGGATGGTTTTTATAAGTTTCAACTAATACGCTTATTGTTTTATCATTAGTTGCGTTAACTACTTTACCAACTAATTCTTTACTAACTTTCTTTTCCACTTTATACCCTCCTATTCGCTAATCTCACGTTCTCTTAGAACGGTTTTATATCTTGCAACGGTGTGTCTTAATTCTCTGATTCTAGAAGGTTTTTCTAGGTTACCTGTTGCTTGTTGGAAACGTAAATTAAATAATTCTTCTTTTGCTTCAACTAGTTTTTTGTTAATTTCTTCAGTTGATAGTTCTCTAATTTCTTTAACCTTCATTTTACTCACCTTTGCTTTCTTTCATTACGAATTTTGTTGCTACTGGTAATTTATGAGAGGCAAGACGTAATGCTTCACGAGCTACTTCTTCAGTTACTCCAGAAATTTCAAACATGATTTTTCCTTCTTTAACTACAGCAACCCATCCTTCAACGTTACCTTTACCTTTACCTTGTCTTGTACCAATAGGCTTTTTAGTTAATGGCATGTGTGGGAAAATATTAATCCATACTTTACCACCACGTTTCATATAACGTGTCATAGCAATACGAGCAGCCTCGATTTGATTAGCAGTAATCCAAGCTCCTTCTTTTGCTTGTAGACCATATTCTCCGAAGTGTAATTCTCTGTTTCCACGAGATCTACCTTCATAAGGTAATCTATGTACACGACGATATTTAGTTCTTGACGGTATTAACATATTAATTACCTCCTTTAGCCTTTTTGTTTAGGATTTCTCCCTTATAGATCCAAACCTTTACACCAATCTTACCGAATGTTGTATCTGCTTCTGATGTAGCATAATCAATATCAGCTCTTAATGTATGTAGAGGAATAGTTCCTTCTGTGTATCCTTCGCTACGTGCCATATCAGCACCACCTAAACGTCCAGATACGCTTGTTTTGATTCCCTTAGCTCCTGCTTTCATTGCATTTTTGATTGCACGTTTTTGAGCCATACGGAATGATGCTCTGTTAGTTATTTGATTAGCGATTGAATCAGCAACTAATTGAGCGTTTAAATCTGCTTTTTTAATATCAACGATTGTGATTTGAACATTTTCATCAGCAACCTTTGATAGTTGTTTTCTTAATTTATCCATTTCTTCTCCACCGTGTCCAATAATAACACCAGGTTTTGAAGAGTGAATTACAACTTCGCATCTTTTTGCATTTCTTTCGATTTCAACTTTAGCAACACCAGCGTTTTTTAGATTCTTTGTAATATAATCACGAATCTTAACGTCTTTTGCTAAAAACTTAGCGAAATCTTTATTGTTAGCATACCATTTTGCTTCCCAATCCTTGTTAATGCCAAGTCTTAGTCCATTAGGATTTACCTTTTGTCCCATTTTGTAACCTCCTTATTAGTTTTTTGTAGCCACTACTATAACGATGTGACTAGTTCTATGATCTCTATGTCCAATATGAGAACGTGAATCGAAGAAATGACGTTTCATAACAGGACCAGCATCTACTCTTGCTTCTTTAACATAAAGTGTTGCAGCATCTGCACCATTATTATTAACAGCGTTAGCAATAGCAGAGTCTAATACTTTTTTTGTAAGTCTTGCTGACTTATTATTAACATTATTTAATATGGTTAATGCTTCTTGAACGCTTTTACCACGAATCATATCTGCTACTAAGCGAGCTCTAATAGGTGATAATCTTAATCCTTTAGCAATTGCTTTTGCTTCCATATATTTACCCTCCTAGTCATTTTTTTATTTCTTTTTGTCTGAACCATGTCCACCAAATTTACGTGTTAAAGCAAATTCTCCTAATTTGTGTCCAACCATATCTTCAGTAACATATACTGGTATAAATTCTTTACCATTGTGTACTGCAAATGTGTGTCCTATGAAATCAGGAAAAATAGTGGAACGGCGTGACCAAGTTTTAATGACTTCTTTTTTTCCAGACTTATTTAATTCTTGAACCTTCTTTAGTAATCTATCGAAAACATAAGGTCCCTTTTTTAAACTTCTTGCCATCTTTTAATCATCCTTTCCTATTTACTATTGCGACGACGTACTATGAACTTGTCAGATTGTTTTTTCTTACGTGTCTTTAATCCAAGTGCAGGTTTACCCCATGGAGTCATTGGTGCTTTACGTCCTACTGGAGCACGTCCTTCACCACCACCATGTGGATGGTCATTAGGGTTCATAACAGAACCACGAACTGTTGGTCTAATACCCATATGACGTTTACGTCCTGCTTTTCCGATTTTAACTAGTGAAGAGTCTTCATTACCAACTTCTCCAACTGTTGCCATACATGATTCTAATATTTTTCTTTGTTCTCCAGATGATAAACGAACCATTACATAGTTATCTTCACGACCAAGTATTTGTGCAGATGTACCAGCACTTCTTGCTAGTTCTCCACCTTTTCCTGGACGAAGTTCAATGTTATGAATCATTGTACCTACTGGAATGTTAATTATTGGTAATGCATTACCAACTTTGATATCAGCATCTGCTCCTGCTACTACTGTCATACCAACAGTTAATCCTTTTGGAGCGATTATATATCTTTTTTCTCCATCTGCATAATTGATTAATGCAATATTTGCAGTTCTATTTGGATCGTATTCAATGCTTGCTACTGTTCCAGGTACGTTTAATTTGTTTCTCTTGAAATCAATGATACGATATTTTCTTTTAACACCGCCACCTTGATGACGAACTGTTATCTTACCTTGATTGTTACGTCCACTATTTTTCTTAATTGGAGTAACAAGTGATTTCTCTGGTGTACTAGTTGTAATTTCATCATTAACTAGTGCAGTCATTTTTCTACGTCCTGGTGTAGTAGGTTTAAAAGTTCTGATTGCCATAATTTTTCTCCTCCTTAACCAAGATCAATTGTTTGTCCTTCTGCAAGAGTAACAATTGCCTTCTTTGTACGATTTGTTAATCCTGTGTAACGACCAACTCTTCTTTTCTTAGGTTTTACATTCATTGTTCTTACTGATGTAACCTTTACTTTAAAGATTTTTTCAATTGCATCTTTAATTTCTAATTTTGTAGCATTTGGAGCAACTTTGAAAGTATATTTTCCTTCTGCTTTTGCAATTTGTGATTTTTCAGTAATAACTGGTGCTTTGATTATTTCTAAATACTTAGTGTCTTTCATTATTTAAGCACCTCCTCAACTGTTTTTAATGCTTCTTCTGTAATTACCATAACGTCTGTGCTAACCACGTCTAATACATTGATTTCTTCAGCTGCTATTAATACAACGTTTTGTAAGTTTCTAGAAGCTAAGATTAAGTTGTCATCAAATTCTTTAACAACTAGTAATACTTTTTTATCAGCAACTTTTAATGCTTCTAATAAACTAAGCATTTCTTTTGTTTTTGGAGTTGATAAACTGATGTTTTCAACAACCATGATTGCTTTTTCTAAAGCCTTATCACTTAATGCTGATTTTAAAGCTAATCTTCTTTCTTTTCTGTTTTGTTTTTTACTATAATCTCTAGGTACTGGAGTTCCATAATTTCCTCCACCTACCCATTGAACAGCTCTAATTGAACCTTGACGAGCACGTCCTGTTCCTTTTTGTCTCCATGGTTTTCTTCCTCCACCAGAAACTTCTGAGCGGTTTTTAGTTTTATGTGTTCCTTGTCTTAAAGATGCCATTGTTAAGATGATTGCATCGTTTAAAACAGCTTTGTTTGGGGTAATTCCAAATATTTCTTCGTTTAAATTAATGTCCTTTACTTTTTCACCTTTTAGATTTAAAAGTTCTACTTTTTTCATCTACGATTCCTCCTTTCATCACTTATATTATTGAATTTTCTTTCTTTATTATATAGCGTGATGATTTTATTCAGCTGATGTTTCTGTATTTTCTTCAGTTACTGTTTCTTCAACAACTTCTTCTACAGTTACTGGTGCAGCATAAGTTATTAAGTCAGCAGCTGCTAATTTAACATTAGGTTTCTTTACTGCAGTACGAATCATAACAAATGATTTCTTTGGACCTGGAACATTACCTTTAACTAAAATTACATTGTTTTCAGTATCTACTGAAATTACCTCTAAGTTTTGAACTGTTCTTTGAACATTACCCATTTGTCCAGGCATCTTCTTACCTTTTAATACGTGCATTGGTAATAATGTACCTAGTGAACCAACACCTCTATGGTATTGAGAACCGTGTCCCATTGGACCTCTTGTTTGGTTATAACGTTTAATAACGCCTTGGAAACCTTTACCTTTACTTGTTCCTGTAACATCAACCATTTCCCCAGCTTCAAAAACGTCAACGTTAACTGTTTGTCCTAATGTATAGTCATTAACGTTTACTCCTCTAATTTCTTTTAAGAAGCGCTTAGGTGTTGTGTTAGCTTTGTTTGTATGACCCATTTTTGGTTTGTTGCTTAAGTTTTCTCTTACAGTATCTGTTGCAAGTTGAATAGCATCATAACCATCTTTTTCAACTGTTTTGATTTGAGTAACTACATTTGGTTCTACTTCAATAACAGTAACCGGAATTAATTTACCATCTTTAGTAAATGTTTGAGTCATTCCGATTTTTTTACCTAAGATTCCTTTCATCACTATTTCCTCCTATTATTTTGTTGTGATTTGAATATCTACTCCGCTTGGTAAATCTAAATGAGCTAATGCCTCAATAGTTTCCTTGCTAGGATTCTTGATATCAATAAGTCTTTTGTGTGTACGTCTTTCGAATTGTTCACGTGAATCCTTGTATTTGTGTACAGCACGTAAAATTGTAACTTTTTCAATTTCAGTTGGTAGTGGTACTGGACCAGAAATTACTCCGCCTGATCTTTTAGCAGTTTCAACAATTTTCTTAGCAGCATTATCAAGTACTCTGTGATCGTACGCTTTAATTCTGATGCGAATTTTTTCTGTTGACATTTTAAATCCTCCCTTCGCCTATATCTAGTATAGACTTGCTCCGTGCAAATAACCCGATAACCAATTAACAACTTAACCTGGTGTATCAGCAACCTCGCACATCTAAGCAGTCACACATGGTTAATTATAACAGGTGTCTTATTTATTTGCAAGTGTTTTTTCAATAATTTTGTTATTTTACAAGGAAAAAAGAGCACATTTATGATTTTTTGTCTAAACGTACTCTTTCCTTTTTATTATTTGTTATCAATTTTATAGAGGCTGGTGCTATTAAAGATTTACCAAATTTAGCATTAATTTTGTCAAGTGTTTCTTGGATTTCATCTGTTTCATCAGGTTTTTCCTCTTCGAATAAAGATAATTGGTAGTCATTATTGGTAGTTAAATCAGCAAGACGTAGACCAATTAGTCTTATTTTATCGTCTTTGTAACTTTTTCTAAATATTTCTAAGGCTAGTTTATAGATGTCTTTTATATTGTTGCTGGGCCTTTTTAATTTTTCTTGTGCAGAATAATTTTCAAAATCACTATTTTTATAGAAGACGGCTACAGTTGTTGCAAATTGTTTCTGTTTTCGTAAGTCCCTGGTCGTAGTTTCTACAAAGGTTAGAATCATTTCAGCTAATTTGTCTTCATTATTACAGTCATATGGAAGGGTTTCTGAAATACTAACACTTTTAGTTTTGGGATTTCTTTTAGCGACTTTTGAATAGTCTATTCCATAAGCAGCATTATGTAAATACTCAGCTTGACTTTTAAAATAGCGGGTTAGGAGTTTTAAATCTGTTTTGGCTAGTTGTTCAACGGTATAGATGTTTAGTTTATTTAGAGTTTCTTTGGTACTTTTGCCGACCATTAATAAATCACCAACATCTAGTGGCCAGAGTTTTTGAACAATTTCGTTTTTTAGTAGAGTGTGAACTTTATCAGGCTTTTCGAAGTCTGATGCCATTTTAGCACAAAGTTTATTATTACCAATTCCGATATTTACGGTATAGCCAAATCTTTTCTTTATATCATCCTTTATATAATAGGCAAGTTTTTGATAGTCTTTATATAGGTAGTTTGTTCCAGTCATATCCATGAAGCACTCGTCGATAGAGAATTGTTCCATAGTTGGTGAGTACTGTAATAAATATGTGAATAGTTCTTTGGACTTTTCACTATACCATTTATAGTCTGGAGCAAATACTTTTAGTGAAGGGCATTTTTTTCGTGCTTGATATAGAGTTTCTGCTGTTACAATATGGTATTTTTTGGCAATTGGAGACTTAGCTAGTACAATTCCTCTTCGTTCTTTTTCTTCACCAGCAATGACTGATGGTATTTTTCGGATATCTTCTTTATAGCCTTCTTTTAGTAGTTTAACGGCAGTCCATGATAAAAAAGCATTATTAACATCTATGTGGAAAACAATTCTTTCATTCATAATATCCCTCCGTTTGTTTATATTATAGAACGTTTTTTCGATTTATTCAATTGGTGTTTTTGCTACCTATGTATAACTTTGGTTTACATATTTTTTAACTGTTTTAGTACATACTAAATTTAGTTGGTGATATTATGAATAAATATGAAGTAAACATTTATGATCAAATAGCACGTAATATTAAAAAATATCGACATGAAGCTGGCATTACTCAGGCAGTACTAGCTGAACGAGTTGGTGTTTCTCACGAGTTTATTAGAAGAATAGAATCTAAAAAAGGTGCTAAGACTTTTTCTGTTGATACTATTTGGAAAATATCTTTAGCACTAAATATAGAGGTTGGTAAACTTTTTGAAATTGATATTGACGAGGTTGTTAATTCATAAAAAGAAATAGTAGGTAAGAATTCAAGTTACCTACTATTTTTTTCTATTTTGTTTTCTTTAAATAATAATGTCTTATTGGCTTTAGATTTTCATCTAATTCGTAACATATTGGATTACCGGTTTCTATCTCTAGTTGCATTATTTCTTCATTAGACATATTATCTAAGTATTTAATTAAACCTCTTAAACTATTTCCATGAGCAACTATTATGACTTTCTTATTTTCTAGAAGGTCTTTTTTTATGTCACTATTCCAATATTTAATAACTCTTTCAATTGTATCTATTAAATTTTCTGTCGTTGGGATGTCTTCTTTTGCTAAATCCTTGTATTTTGAATCATTTCCTGGATAACGTTCATCAGTTATTTCTAAAGCCGGTGGTCGTACATCAGCACTACGTCTCCATAGACGAACTTGTTCTTCACCATATTTTTTTCTAGTATCATCTTTATTAAGACCTTGTAGAGCACCATAGTGTCTTTCATTTAGACGCCAACTATATTTTATTGGAATATTTTTTTCACCTAACTCCTCTAAAATATAAGTTAGAGTATCGTTGGCTCTTTTTAAATAAGATGTATAAGCAATGTCAAAAGTGTAGCCTAAGTCTTTTAGTACTTGACCTGCTTCTTTTGCTTCTTTTATACCTTGTTCAGATAAACCGACATCAGTCCAGCCTGTAAATCTATTTTCTAGATTCCAAATGCTTTGTCCATGTCTTACTAATACTAATTTTATCATTTTTCACATAATCAATTTTTTATTGATTCCTTTCTTTTAGATTTTTTGATCATTTAGACAGAATACAGCATATACAGGGATGTATCTAACTTCTTTCTTTGTTGAAAAGTTGTTTTCTGTTATACGATAAGCCTGTTGAGTAATAAATTTTTTTATAAATACTGAAAGAGATTTAGCTTTAGACATACTTTTTGTTGCAATTTCGATTGGGATTATTTGCCCCATTCTATTTTGAATAACAAAGTTTACTTCGGCTTTTCCTTCAGACTGATAATAATATAGTGAATATCCTGCTTCTACTAATGTTTTAGCGATGTGATTTTCATATAATGTTTCTTTTATTTTTTCATCTGTTGCGAATTGTTTTAAGTTTAAATGTAACATTGTAAATAGCAAACCATCATCTGGTAAGTATAGTTTAAAACTGTCTTTCTCACGGCAACTACTTAGTGGAGATTTTACATTCTTTATCTTGTAACTACGATAGGCTAATTGATTGTTAACGAGGTAGTTTATAGCTGAGTCGTACTCTTTTGCTCTTTTTCCTGCACCCATACAACCATATTGGAACTTTTTATTATCTTTACGTAATTGTGAAGGAATAGAGTTCAATACTTCTATACCTCTAGGAATGTCGATTAGTATTTTATTTAAACTTATTTCTTTTTTATAAATATCTATTATTTTTTGTTTAATAGCATCTATTTCGTATGGTGACTTACCATCTAGTTCGGCTTGAACTACTTCTGGTAGGCCTCCTGTTATTAGATATTCATGAAATAAATCTAAGGCTACTTTGTGGAATGGACATACTTTATGTTTTGTAAAAGACTCTCTTATTAATGAAGATAAAGCTTTTTCATCTTTAGCCCAACAATACTCTTCAAAATCCATTTCATTCATGCCTTTAAACTGAAGCTCTTCACCCTTAAACTCATTTAATCTTTCTTTACGAGATGTAATAGCGATTATATGATATTTACTACGTTCACTACCAAATAGTTTTAAAGATTTGACTATTTCTATACTGTCTAAATTATCTAAGACAATCAATGTATCCTCTTTTAGAATTGTTTCACCAGATAATAGTGATAAATTTAAAATTATTTTTTCTGTATTTTTTTCTCTTGAAAAAAGATCAATAAGTTCTAGATTGTTTTCTGTATTGAAGTATACAGTATTTTTATATTCTTTCTTAGCAAAATTTAATACAGTGAAAGTTTTACCTACTTGCTTAGGACCATACAATATTAGAGGTTTCCTAATCAAATCTTTTTGCCATTTTTCAAAAAATGCTTCTATTTTACGTTCCATAAATTGTTACCTCCATACATATTTTCTAAATTAAGTATACTTTTTTATTATGACATAGTCAAGGGTATTGAAAAAGATTTTATATATTAATTATAGAGTTATTATTATGAATATTTTCAAAAGAAAAAGACTTTGAAAAGTCTTAATTATTAACTGTATTTTTATTAAACTCTAAACGTAATTTATCGGCTACAGTAACAATAAATTCAGAGTTTGTCGGGTTTGCTTTTTTAATATCATCAGAGTTTGTCGGTTTTGCTTTATCAATATCAACACTATGTCCAAAAATTTCTTCCATTAATTGCCAATTGCCTCTATTCCAACTAACTTCAATTGCATGTCTTATTGCTCGTTCTACTCTTGAAACTGTTGTATTATACTTTTTGGCAATTTCAGGATACAGTTCTTTAGTTATACCACCTACAAGTTCTGGTCTTTCATAGACTAGTGTTATACCCTCTCTTATGTATTGATATCCTTTTATATGTGATGGAACACCTAATTCATGCAGAGTTGTTGTTATAGACTTTTGTAAGTTGTTATGATATATGTCTAAATTGCGTCCTTCTAATTTTACTCCTTCACGTAACTCTGTAATTCTTTTCTCCAAATCAATTAGTTCAAATGGTTTTAAAATGAAATAACTAACTCCCATTTCAGATACTTTTCTAATCATATCCTGTGTATTATATGAAGTTAAGATTATTACATCTTTATCTATGCCTTTTTTCTTCATATATTCTAGTACGGCAACTCCATCTTTATTTGGCATTATCAAATCCAAAAGTACAATATCATATTCATCTTTCTTTTTATCAACCAAGAGTATACCTTCTGCTCCATCATAAGCAGTTAAAGTAACCTTAATATCTGCACTATCATTAAAATATTCCTTAATCATTTCAACTAGGTTTCTGTTGTCGTCAATGATTAATAAACGTGTTTTCTCCATCTTTTCTCCTCTCATATACTACCACGCATTTTAATTATATAACATACTTCGATAAATTGATAGATAAAAAAAAGACAACTTTTGTCGAAAGTGTCTAATTTGTCTATTTTTCAATTGTGTTTAGTAAAGTTTGAACTTTATCTAAGTGAAGACTTAAACCTCCTATTAAGTAACCATCTACAATGTTTTCTTTTGTTAGTTTTACAACATTATCTACATTTACACTACCACCATATAACACTTTATTATTTGGATAAAGGCTTTTTAAATAGTTAACTATTGTTTTTATTTTATTACAAGATGGTATTATTCCAGTACCAATAGACCATATTGGTTCATAGGCTATTATAATTTTTTCAATGTCGTTTTTTGATAAATCTTTTAAAGATTCTTGTAGTTGTTTAGTTAATACTTCTGTTACTATCTCTTGTTCAGATGAAACTTCGCCAATACATAAGATTGGTGTTATGTTTTCTGAAATAAGATTTTTGATTTTTTTATTTATAGAGTTATTAGTTTCATGTTGCTCTTCTCGGCGTTCAAAATGACCCACTAATGAGTATTCTACATTTAGTGACTTAAGTTGCTTTGCTGATACTTCACCAGTATGAGGACCGGATGCAAACATGCTTACGTTTTGACTTCCGAGTAATATTTTGTTAGAGGAAAACATACCAAGATAGAGACTAGTTGGAAATACTATTACGGTTGTTTTTGTAAAGTCTAATTTCTTTAGGTTTTCGTTATACATTAAAAACTCATCTTTAGTTAAATTACATTTATTATTTAGTGCTAAAATCATTTAATCACCCTTTATTTTTTTTGATATTTTAGAAATAAGACCAAATCTGTCCTCTTCTTCTTTATCAATTATGGCACGTTTATATACTTCTAAAACTCTTTCGGCATAACTTGCAGAACTACAATGTTCGGCTTGAATACGAGCTTGTTTATTATATTTTTGTAATAAGGAACTATTATCATATAAAGATAAAACTTGAGAAATATATTCTTCTTCATTATTAAAAATTAATCCATTCAATTCATGAGTTACAGTACCTAAAAATGATTCATCCTTTATACATAAAGGAACAACTCCTGCAGCCATGGCCTCTATTACGGTTAGACCTTGAGTTTCTGTTCTTGAAGCGGTTGCAAAAATATCGGCACAATGGTAGTAAAATGGCATTTCTTCCCAAGCAGCTTTTCCATTAAAGATAACATTTTTAGAAATGTTTAAGTCATTTGCCATTTCTTCATATTTTTCTTTATCTGGACCGTCACCAACTATCAATAACTTTATGTTAGAATGTTTTTTTATTAGTTTTTGCTCAGCATTTAGAAGAAACTCAACATTTTTCTCAGATGCAAGTCTACCAACAAACAAAATTACAAAGTCCTTTTTTTGAAGCTTAAGTTTTTTCTTTAGAGTTTGAACATAACTTTTATCCACATTTTCTGTGTAAAACCTATCAACTTCTATACCTGTTGGTACAATATGAATATTCTTTTTAAAATCATATTTTTCTTTAAATAGCTTATAGATTTTATTGGTAGGTACGATTAGTTCATTAGCAGTTTTATCACAGTAGAATTTTGTTAGGTATTCTACTATTTTTTTACTTGATTTATCAAAGTAACCATGAGTTATATAGTGAGTGTAGTCTTCATATAAAGTATGGTATGTATGAACTAGTGGAATATCAAATTGTTTTGCAAGAAGTCTTGCTAAGATACCTATACCAAACTCGGTATGGGAATGAATAACATCTAAGTTCCAACTTTTCATAGTATTTATCATAGGTAGTGGATAAATTCTACTCAAACGATAATCATAAATACCAATTGGAATACCTGGTACTCTAACAATTCTATTTTCAACATCATATTCATACTTTAAGGCATTATTACTTACGGTTACGACATAAACAATATGACCTTTTTTTTCAAGAGCTTTTTTAAGCATTGCTACACTTGTAGATACTCCATTTATATATGGAGGATAAGAGTCTGTGAATAAACCTATACGCATTATTTATCACTTTCCTTTTCAGTACTAAATAAGAAACCACCCATAATCATTCCTAAATAATAGGTTATAAAACGCCATGTTATTAATAGAGAATTTAATAAAACTGTGGGCATAAAATTACCAAAGAATTTTATAAAGCCATATTCAATTCCACCGGAAGCTCCTGGTATTGGAACGAATGAGCCCATTAGAAGAACGTAAGCTGATGATGTGATGGCACTTATTGGAGTTAGACTAGTAAAGTCATGAAGACCATACATAATAAATAATGGAATTATGTATAAACAGGTTAGACTTATTAGATTAATGAAAACTCCTAAAACAAAGAGCCCTTTTCTATGAAGTAGATCTTTGGAAATATTGTGGAAATCTTCTAGTTTTTCAGTCCAACTAGTTTTGGCCTTCTCTATATCTTTGATAATTTTTATTTTACCTAGAAGTTTTATAATAATGTTAGATACTTTTTTAGTAAACTTTTTTGATAACATGATGGCATATAGAGCTACTGCTACTAAAATATTAATTATAAAGCCAAGTAATACTAAATGTTGAAGAACGGGAACTTTTGGAAATAAATTAAAAATCCAATTACAGGCAACAGCAATTGCTCCATATATTACTAAGGCAGTTTGATAAAAAATAAAATTTTCAATAGTAACACTTGTTGCTTTGCTTACTTTAATATTATGTTCAGCAATCATATATACTTCCATAGGTTGTCCACCTGTTGAAAAAGGTGTTATACCATTGAAAAACTGAGTAATTAAATTGTGTTTTATAGCTTCCTTAAAGGATAATTTATCTTTTTCATTTACACATTTATATATAATGTAGGCTTTTGTAATTATATATAGAAAATATAATATAAAGGCTATTAAAAGATAAAAAAGATTTATTTTTGAAATAGTACCAAATATTTCTTTTGCACTATCTTTTAAGAGAACAAATAAAACTACAATTGTAATTAGTAATAAAATTATACTGTTCTTTTTAATGTTTTTTAGAGTTTCCATTTTGTAATCCTTCCATCATGACATAATTTCCCTTTTCAATCATAAATTGAGTCTTTTTACCATCTGGTCCAAGACTTTCAAAGTTTGCATCAATTAGTGCTGTAGCAGTTTTCTCATCGTGGTTATCAATTTCAACAAATACTTGTTCCATTCCAAGTCCTTCAAATGCATAAGTTGTTACATATTGAAGTAAGTTAGCAGTCATTCTTGAGGATGTAGATGGCAATATGCTTAAGTATGAATCACGCATATCTCTATATCCTTGAAAATGACATCCTGCAACTAATTTGTTGCCATCTCTAAGAAAGATGAATTGGTTTATTTCGTTGGAAGTCATGTTACGTCTTTCATATGTAGACTCCTCTGTTACTGCCCTAATACGTATTAGTTGTTTTGTTATAGTATCATCTAAGTTATTACTTTTCTCATAATTTGCAATCATATTTAAACAATCGTTATCATATGGATTTGCAATCATAAGGCTTCTAGCCATAAAAGTCACCTACTTTATTATTTCAATTCCTGGTAATTTTTTACCCTCTAAATATTCTAATGTTGCTCCTCCGCCAGTAGAGGCATGATATACCTTATCTTTATAACCTAGAGTTGCAGCTGCTGCTACAATATCTCCTCCACCTAAAATAACTTTTATGTTGTTATCAACAAGGTATTTTAATAATTCTTTGGTTCCATTTTGGTAATTAGTAAATTCATATACACCAAGTGGTCCATTCCAAACAACTATGCTGGCATCTTTTAAGTATTTCCCAAAAGTTTCTATTGTTTTTGGTCCTATGTCTAGACCCATCTCATTATATTCAAAATCTGTTATATCTTTTATAGTACTTGGAGTGTCATTTGAATACTCAGTAGTTACTTTTGCATCTACTGGTAAAACTAGTTTTTCTGGGTGCTCTCTCAACATCTTAGTACAAAATTCAATATTTTCTTGGTCTACTAGAGAGTTTCCTACTTCATATCCTTCAGATTTTAAGAAAGTAAAGGCCATACCTCCTCCAATTAGTATTTTATCAGCTTTAGTCACTAAGTTTTCAATTACTCCGATTTTGTCTGATACTTTTGCACCACCTAAAATTACAATAAATGGATGTTTAGGATCATTTAGTTCACTTAAAGCAGTTAATTCTTCTTCTATTAGGAAACCAAATGCCGATGGAATATTAGTTGCTATACCAACATTTGAAGCATGAGCTCTATGTATTGTACCAAAGGCGTCATTTATAAATACATCGCCTAAAGAAGCCCAATATTTTCCAAGTTCGGGATCATTAGAGCTTTCTTTCTTACCATCTAAATCTTCGTATCTAGTATTTTGAAGTAAAACAATATCTGTAGGTTGCATTTTTGATATAGCAGCTTCTACTTCTACGCCTCTAGTTTTTGGTATAAATAATACTTCTTTGTTTAATAGTTCGCTTAAACGAGTAGCAACTGGAGCTAAATCATTTTTTTGTAAGTCTGCTTCTTCTTTTACTCGTCCTAGGTGAGATAGAAGTATTATTTTAGCATTATGTTCTAAACAATAGTTAATTGTTTTTAAACTAGCTTTAATTCTAGTATCATCTATAATTTTACCATCTTTTATTGGTACATTAAAATCACATCTAATTATTACTTTTTTACTATCGATATCCATGTCTTTTATAGTTTTCATGGGGCTATTCCTCCTGTCTTATTTCAAGTATAGCATTTTTTAATATAAAAAAAAAGAAGTTGCCTTCTTTTCCTTAATTTTTATCTTATTTTTCCATTAAATATTTAGCAGTTCTTACCATTTGAGCAGTATAACCCATTTCATTGTCATACCAAGCTACTACTTTTAGCATTTGTTTGCCATCTACTTCTAGAATATTTGTAGATAGACCATCAACTACTGACCCAGCACGTCTACCAATTACATCACTTGAAACGATTGGGTCTTCTGTGTACTCTAATGTTTCATTAGTTGCTGCTTTTAGGGCATTATTTACTTCTTCTACTGTAGTATTTTTCTTTAATTCTAATACTAAGTCTACAACTGAACCAGTTGGTACTGGTACTCTCATAGCAACGCCAGCTAATTTTCCTTCTAGGTTAGGGCAAACTTTACCAATTGCTGATGCTGCTCCTGTTGATGCTGGAACGATATTAGCAGCACAGGCTCTACCACGACGAGCTTTGATACCTTTTTTATGTGCAATATCAAGTGTTGCTTGATCGTTTGTATAGGCATGAACTGTTGTCATGTATCCTTTTTCAATTCCAAATACTTTATCGATTACATTAACTACTGGAGCTAAGCAGTTTGTTGTACAACTTGCTGCAGAAATTATTTTTTCATCTCCTGTTAATATTTCATGATTTACGTTATAAACAATAGTCTTAACGTCTCCTTTAGCAGGTGCCGAAATAATTACTTTTTTGGCACCTGCATTGATATGAGCCATAGCCTTTTCATCAGATGTGAATAAACCTGTGCATTCTAAAACAACATCAATATCTAAATCTTTCCATGGTAACATAGCTGGATCTTTTTCCGAGTAAACACGTACTCTTCTTCCTCCTACTACAATATAGTCACCATCCGATGTTATCTCATCTATACGATAGTTTCTATGATTTGTATCATATTTTAATAAATAAGCTAATTGCTCTGCATCTGTTAAGTCATTAATTGCGACAACTTCATAGTCATTATCTTCTTCCATTAAACGGAAAGCAAGACGTCCAATTCTTCCGAATCCATTTATTGCTACTCTTATCATATTTAATCCTCCTTATATTATCATTATATAGTCTTATATTTTTTGTTTCAATATATTCATATTTTGTTTACACTTTTAGTCATGAAAACAACCATTACCAATGAATTCTCTAAGAATAGAGTCTTGAGGAATGTCATCGGCAGGAATTGGTAAGAATAATCTTAAGAAGTTGATTAGTCTTTTTGCCTCTTCATAATATGGTGAATCATTTGGTACAGAGTATAATAATGGTTCAACATAAGTTTTAAGAACACCAATTTCATATATTAAAGCGGAGTTGATAGTGTAGTCAGCTTCATCTTGATATGGGAAGATATATTTTTCTTCGCCTTCCCTTACAGAAGCCCAACTTCTTAGAGTATGTTCTACATCATAGCCCCTAGTTCTATTATCTCTTATTATACGTCTTAAAAGACGATTATCTGTTGTTGATATTCTATTTTGATTATCCATATTTAGTTCTGTTAATGGAGATATGTAAATTTTAAACTTATTTTCTCTTGAAATATTAGTTAATATTTTAGGATCTAGGGCATGAATACCTTCAATGACGATAATGTCATCACTTTGAAGAGTTAATTTATCGCGATATTCTTTTTTACCTAAAGCAAAGTTAAAGGTTGGAATTGTTACTTCTTTTCCTTTTAGTAAATCACTTAACTGAGAATCAAATAGTTTTAAATCGATAGCTTCTAGACATTCGTAGTCTGGATTACCATTTTCATCCTTAGGATTTTCTTCTCTTTCAACAAAGTAATCATCCATTGATAAAACTTTAGGATGAAGTCCAAAGCTTTGTAGGAACATACATAATTTACGAGATGTTGTTGTTTTTCCAGATGAAGATGGTCCAGCTAATAGAACTATTTTTATCTTATCTTTATTTTCATTTATACGACGAGAAAGCATTAATAATCTATTACTTTGTAATGTTTCATCTATTCTAATTAAATCACTTATTTTACCAGTTGAAATTACACGATTTAAGTCAACGGAATTTTCCACTTTCATTATTTTAGCCCATTCACGATACTCTTGAAAAGCTTCAAACATACCTGGATGTGGTTGGTATGGTTTGATTTTTTCACTTATATAGACAGTTGGGAATTGTAGTAGAAAGCCATTTTCTTTTATATAAGTTAAATTAAAAGCTCCTAGTTTACCAGTTGATGTTGGCATTAAATTATAAAAATAATTATAGTAATTTCCTAATCTATATAAAGTTATATAAGTATTAGTGTTATAACGCATTACTCCTGCTTTTACTTTTTCGCCAATCTTTTCAAAATAATCTATAGCTTCTAGTCTATCAATAGTCATTTTAGTAATTGGCATATCACTATCAACTATTTTTTGCATTTCTTCTTTAATGGCTGCTACTTTACTAGATGTTAGTTTAAAATTTGTTTCAATATAGATGCCTTTATCTAATGAATGTTGCACTAGAGCATCAGCATTTTTGCCGTATAGTTTTTTGATCGCATATATTAAAACATAAGTAAGACCAGAGATATGAGTTCTATTTCCTTCACGTGAAGTTAAATCAAGAAACTCAATATTTGCCTGATGAGTAATTTCTGTGGTTAACTCTTTTAAGACATTATTTACTTTAGCTAGTAGAATTGGATAACGATAGTCTTTTTGAAATTGACTAGCTAACTCCTCTAAAGTAACCCCTTTACTTACCTGGTACTTATGTCCATTTACTTTGATTTCTAATGTTTCAATCATTTTATCACCCTTTTATTCTTATAATATTATAACATGAAGTCATTAGTAATTATATGCATATTTTATTAATTTTACACTATACTATGTATAGATATGTATAATTAAAAAACATAATAGAAAGGGATTAATTAGAAATATATTTAATTATATTTTGAATGATTAATTACAGGAATGATAATGAATTTTGTACCTGTTGTTGTGGAAAAAGAATTAGGTAGTGAGAAGAGTTATGACATTTTTTCAAGGTTATTAAAAGATAGAATTGTATTTATAACTGGAGAAATTGATGATGTAATGGCTAATAATGTGATTGCTGAACTACTTTATTTGGATTCAATTAATAATAATGATATTAATATTTATATTAATTCACCTGGTGGATCTGTATCTGCTGGTATGGCAATTTATGATACTATTAATTTCTTGGCAAGTGATGTATCAACTACTTGTTTGGGGATTGCGGCTAGTATGGCGGCTTTTCTTTTAGCAGCTGGTAAAAGAGGAAAAAGATTTATTCTTCCAAATGCGGATGTAATGATACATCAACCTTTAGGTGGAGTTCAGGGACAGGCAACTGATATAAAAATTGCATCTGATAGAATCGTTAATTTGAGAAAAAGATTAAATAAGTGCCTTGCTAAAAATACTGGACAGCCATTAAAGAAAATTGAAAAAGATACAGAAAGAGATAATTATTTGGATGCTAGAGAAGCTGTTAATTATGGGATTGTTGATAAAATTATTTTAGAAAAAGAAAAGAGGAAAAGTTGATATTTCCTCTTTTGTATTTAGTTTTTATTTTCTCTTTGCTTTATTTTTTCTAGTTGTTCAGCTAATTCTTTTATCTTTCTGAAACGATGATTTAAACCAGACTTAGTAATTGATTTTCCTGTTTCTAAAGTGATAATTTCACTTAGTTCTTTTAAAGAAGACTCTGGGTATTTCTTACGATAGTCAAAAGCTTGTTTAGTTCGATCATCAAGAAGCTCATAAGAGTCTGATTCCTCTATAATTTTGATTTGTTCTAATTGTTTTTCAGCTGTTAAAAACACTTTATCCATATTTGCTTGTTCACAATTATTTAGGCGATTAGTTTGATTTTTCTTTTCACGGTAAATTCTTGCATCTTCAAAGAATAGGACTGCTCTATTGGCACCAAGTATTCTTATATAATCACTTATTTTTTCTGCTTCTTTTATATATATCATGTAACCTTTTTCACGATTTAGTATTTTGGCGTTTAAATCAAAAATATTTAAGAGTTTTTGAATAAAAACAGCTTCATTAGGTTTAGATATTAGTAATTCCATATGGTACCTAGAAGTTTTTGGATTATTTATACTACCTGTACAAAGAAAAGTTCCACGAAGGTAAGCTCTTATTTCTTCATTGGCACCTACAATGTATGTAGGTGGAGTTTCTAGATAGTTGTTATTGTTATCATAATAGCCAATATCCTTTAAAATTAGATCTACTTTTGAATTCGTTGATAAAAGATAAAGATTTTTCTTATTGAAGTTTAAGTTGTCTTTTACTTCAACATTTAATTCTACCTCATATAACTTTTTAAAGAATGAAGTAAGTCTTTCAATCGTAAACTCATTTTCTGTTGTTAGATACAAAGTATTATTATTTAGATAGGCATTGTTCCTGATAAAACCAGATAGTTCAGCTATCATTTCTGAGTTTGTGCCTTTTATTTCTGATATTTCTTTTTTTATTTCTATTGTATACGACATATTAATTCCTCATTAAATAGGAGAAGATAAGTGAACTTAGTTTTAAACTATTGTGTCTTAAAATATTATCTTCAACTATAATTAGGTCATCTTCTATTAATTCTACCCCTAGTTTTTCTATATTCTTATGATCTATTTTTACAGGTTCTTTTTGCTCTGCTGTTGAATACTTTTCAGCATATTCTTTATTTATTTTTGTGTTACTAGCAATTACAACATCTATTTTTTTTGTTTCTAAATAACGATTTAGTAAAGAAACATGGTCACTTACAGTGAAACCATCAGTTTCCCCTGGTTGAGTTACAAAGTTGCATAGATACATTATTGGTGCCTTTGAATGTTTTAAGGCGTTTTTTACTTCTTTACAAATAATATTTGGAAGAATTGATGTATATAGACTACCCATACTGAATATTATTAAGTCAGCGTTTTCAATAGCTTCTATTACTTCTTTTAAAACTTTAGGTTCTTCTTTGTAGTAGATTCTTTCAAATTGACGATGAGATTTTGTTATTTGTTCTTCGCCTTCTACAATGTTTCCATCTTTATCTTTTCCCATTAAAGTTAGAGAGGAATCTTCAGAAATTGGTAGTACGGTATGTCTTACGTCTAACAGTTTGCTTAGACTTGCTATTGAGTCTTTTAGGGAACCAGTAATATCTAACATAGCTGTTAAAATTAAGTTACCTAGGGCATGACCATCTAAATCACTAAAAGTATTAAAACGATACTCCATCATTTTTTTGATTGGGTCGTCAATACCTGATAGTGATGTGATAACCTTTCTAATATCGCCGACAGCTGGTGTATGAAATTCTTCACGTAATTTTCCAGTTGACCTTCCATTATCAGAAACAGTTATAACTGCTGTTATATCTACTGGGAAATCTTTTAAACCTCTTAGAAGGTAGGAAAGACCTGTTCCACCACCTAAAACTACAACTTTTTTATACATAATCATCACCTACGTTTTCAAAGTAAATTGTCATTTCATCATCATTAGGACTTAAATCCTCAGTGTATAGTCTTTTATCAGTTGGAGTACTCTTTATTAGATTATAGAAAAATAAGACGATACCTGTTATGATAAAGACTATTGAAACTACTTGAGCAATTTTTATGGGTCCTAGCATTAGTGAATCTGTGCGAAGACTTTCTATTAATAAACGACCTAGGCCATACCAAAATAAGTAGAATCCTGTTAATTGTCCTCTTTTTAAATACTTATATTTTCTTATTATTAGCATCGCTAGAAAACCAGCAAAACACCAAGTTGATTCATAGAAGAAAGTTGGTTGTCTATACTCACCTAAGATGTACATTCCATTAATTATGAAGGTTGGTATTTGTTGGGCTTTTAATTCTGCATATGTGGTTACTTGACCATAAGCTTCACTATTAAAAAAGTTTCCCCAACGACCAATGGCTTGAGCTATTATTAGGCCTACAACAATTATATCAAGTAGTTGAAGACTATTTATATTCTTTTTTTTACAGTATATTAAGATAAAAGCTAAGGCTGCAAAAACACCACCATGAATAGCTAGTCCCCCATTCCAAACTGCTAGTATTTCTATAGGATTAGAAGCATAGTATGGAATATTAAATAGAACATAGTAAACTCTAGCACCTATTAGACCAATTATTATAGTATTGAAAATTAAATTTATAAGAAAATCTTCATCTATATTTCTTTTTCTTGCCTCTTTGAAAATAAGTATACTGGCTGTTAATAAACCAAGAAAAATAAATATTGAATACCAATAAATTTGTATTGGTCCTAGTTCTAACGCTACTCTATCCATGAATCTTTACCCTCTTTATTATTGATTTTATTATTTCTTCCATTATAAAATTCATTACTGATAATAATATAGCCATGAAAAATGCTATAAAAATATTTTTCAAATCAAAGTGACTTCCTAAAATCCAGTCGGCTATTTTTAATATAAATAAATTTATGAATGGATAAAATAATCCTAGTGTTATTCCTATAATTGGAATTGTAATCGTAAAAAGGATTGGTCGTAAAGTTTTATTCAATATATAAATTATAAATACTATTAGTGTTGAATAGAGAAAAAAGTGTTGTTTATCTATATAGACACTCTTAAATAATAAACTTACTAGAATAAAGACTATTATATATCCAACCATATAGATAAGCCATTCAATAAACTTATTTAATCTTACGACATTTTTTTCTTTAATAACCAGACGCATTTTATCACCTCTGTAACATTTTTTTTAGGAATTGCCCAGTATAAGATCCTTTTGCTTTAGATACCTCTTCTGGTGTACCAACTGCAACAATAGTACCACCTTCATCTCCACCTTCTGGGCCTAAGTCAATTATGTAATCAGCAACTTTTATAACATCTAAGTTGTGTTCGATAACTACTACTGTATCTTTATTATCTACTATTTTCTGTAAAATTGCAAGTAAACGCTTAATATCATCTGAGTGTAGACCTGTTGTTGGCTCATCTAAGACAAATAGGGTTTTTCCCGTAGCTTTCTTTTGTAATTCTTTAGCTAATTTTACACGTTCTGCTTCACCACCGGATAAAGTCGGAGCACTTTGTCCTAGTTTTATATATCCTAGCCCAACATCCTCTAATACTTGAAGTTTATTTTTTATTTTTGGAACATTATCAAAGAACTTTAAAGCCTCAGTTACGCGCATGTCTAAAACTTCAGCAATATTTTTATTTTTATATTTTATGTTTAGAGTTTCCCTGTTATACCTTGTACCATGACAAACTTCACATGGTACATAAACATCTGGTAAGAAATGCATTTCTATTTTCTTAACACCATCGCCACGGCAAGCTTCACAACGCCCACCTTTTACATTAAATGAGAAACGATTCTTTTCGAATCCATACAACTTAGCTTCTTTAGTAGTTGTGAACAAAGTTCTTATATCGTCAAAAACACCCGTATAAGTTGCGGGATTAGAACGTGGTGTTCTACCAATAGGGTTTTGGGATATAGCTACCAATTTATCTATATTTTCTAAACCTAGTATTTTTTTATAACTACCGGGTTTTTCTTTTGAATTATATAATTTGCCAGCAACGGCTTTACATAATATTTCATTTATTAAAGTTGATTTACCAGAACCAGAAACACCAGTTATACATGTTAGGGTTCCAAGAGGAATGTCAACATCGATATCTTTTAAATTATGCTCAGTTGCTCCTTTTATTTTTAAATATTTTCCGGTTCCTTTTCTTCTTCTTTCAGGAATTTCAATACATTTTTTGCCAGATAAGTACTGCCCAGTGATACTATTTTCATTAGCCATTACCTCTTCTGGAGTACCTGCTGCTATGACACGGCCACCGGCATCTCCAGCACCTGGGCCAATATCAACAAGATAATCACTTGCTAACATGGTATCAGTATCATGTTCTACTACTATTAAAGTATTTCCTAAATCACGCATTTCCTTCATTGAGTTAATTAACTTTTCATTATCTCTTTGATGTAGTCCAATACTTGGTTCATCTAAAACGTATAAAACACCAGTTAAATGAGAACCTATTTGAGTAGCAAGACGAATACGTTGAGCTTCACCACCAGATAAAGTTCCGGCACTTCTACTTAGAGTTAGGTAACCTAGTCCAACATTTGATAAGAATGATAATCTTTCTGTTATTTCTTTTAAAACTAAGTTAGCAATTTGTTTCTTTTCTTCTGATAGTTCTAAGTTCTTATACATTTCTAGTAATTGTTTAATACTCATGCAAGTAACTTCATAGATGTTTTTACCAGCTATTTTTACTGATAAAACGTCATCTTTTAATCTAGCACCATGACAAGTATCACATTCATATTCTACCATATAGTTTTCTAGCCATTCTCTAATCCAAGAAGATGATGTTTCCATGTAACGTCTTTGAAGATTATTAATTATTCCTTCATAATAATCCATAGAATTCATTATATTTCCAGACTTAGTAGAATAATTAAATCTAATTGGTTCATTTGTTCCATATAAAACTATTTCTTGTTCTGCTTTTGATAGTTTTTTGAATGGCTTATCCATATCAATTTTATAATGTTTACAAACACACTCTAATTTTTTATAGTAGATACCGTCTTGGTCATCACTAAGAGTTTTTATACAACCTTCATTGATACTTAGTGTTTTGTCTGGAATAACTAAGTCAACATCAATTTGAAGTTTTATTCCTAAACCTTTACAATCAGGGCAGGCACCATAAGGGGCATTAAAACTAAATAGTCTTGGCTCTAATTCTGGTAGAGAAAATTCACAATGTGGACAAGCAAATTGTTCAGAAAAGACTAATTCTTTAGCATTTTCTCCTAGTATTTGAACAACTGCTTTTCCCTTAGCTAGTTTAGTTGCTATTTCTAGAGCTTCAAATACTCTACTTCTTGAATCTTCTTTTAATACTATTCTATCTACAATAACATCGATGAAGTCTTTTTTATTTTTTTCTAGTTCTATATTTTCGCTTAAGTCTAACATTTCACCATTAACTCGAACTCTTACAAACCCATCTTTACGTAATTTTTCAAAAAGGTCTTTATGACTTCCTTTTTCTCCATGAACAACCGGAGCCATAATTATTATTCTAGTGTCTTCTTTGTACTCTAAAACCTTGTTTGTCATTTCTTCAATACTTTGAGAAGTTATTGGTATGTTGTGTGTTGGACAATATGGTACACCTACACGAGCATATAAAAGTCGTAAATAGTCATAAATTTCAGTTACTGTTCCAACAGTCGATCTTGGATTGTTAGAAGTTGTTTTTTGGTCAATACTGATGGCAGGAGACAATCCTTCAATACTATCAACATCTGGTTTTTCTGAATTACCCAAAAATTGTCTAGCGTAAGCTGATAGACTTTCAACATAGCGACGTTGACCTTCGGCATAAATTGTATCAAAAGCTAAACTACTCTTTCCAGAACCTGATAGACCGGTCATAACAATAAGTTTATTTTTTGGTAGTTCAATATCTATATTCTTTAAATTATTTTCTCTTGCACCTTTTACTATAATTTTATCCATGTAAATCACCTGAGACATATTATAACATATTTTTTTTAATATAATTTAACAATTTATGGAAATTATAAATTACTAATTTTTTGTCACTAAAATTAATTTTTTAGTATTTATTTTGACATTGTAAAAGAGGTTTTCCCACAGTATTTGTGGATATTTTATTTTAATGTTTTTCTTTTTCCACAATAATTGTTAAAAAAAAAGAAGATTAATCTTCTTATAGTTCAGCAATTGTATTACTTACAGCAGCATCTTGTGCTTCGTTAGCAGCAGTTACAGCATATATATGTTCCTTCATCGCTACTACATTGTTATAGAAAGTCTCATAATTTTTTCTTATTTCTTGATAACGACTTCTTGCACCTTCGGCACCTTGACTTTGCCAAGCATCATTGTATAAAGTATTCATTACTTGATCAATATTATCAAAAATTCCCATAATATTATCAGCATTAGTTTTTACTTGGTCTGCGGAAGTTCTTGCTCCTTCATAATCCTTTTGTTCAAACTCGTTCATAATACCTCCTAATTAAATAACCCAGATGCTCTAGCAATATTTTCTTCTTCTGTTTGATCGAATTTTCTTGCTCCTGCAGTTATTCTTTCTCCTAATTCATTTAATAATTCTTGGAAACTTCTCAAATTACTCAATTGTTGGTCAAATGCAGTTTTAAACTCACTTGCTGCAGGACCTCTCCAAATCATCATTAATCCTTCAACATTTGAATTTAAATTACTAATTTGATTTTCTAATTCTTGAGCTGATGAAATAGTATTCATTCCTTGAGCATTCATAGTTCCAGAATCTACATGTAATCCTGACATTTTATTCCTCCTTTATCTTATTTACAATATAACATATCTTAGTAGCTTTTAATAGATTTTTAGATATGATTTTACATAAGTTGGCAATATTATTTTATAATTCTGATATTTTAGAGAGAACTTTAACTTTTATTTTTTATGTAGTTAGTATATAATTCTAATATAGGATGGGATATTATGAATAAAAAGGTAAAAGTTGCTGTTGAAATTGCAAAAAGATTCAATTCTAAGGCACAGGCCATGAAATTGGAGGTACCAATACTTGATGGTCTTAAAGAAGTTTTTTCTTCAAATGAAAAGATCGTTTTTGCCGTTGGTGATGATTATTTTTTAGAACAATTTATTACTGATGGAGTTTTAAATCAGGATGAGTCTTTTGAAGAGAGGGTTAATAAAAATGTTACTGATATTAAAAAAGTATTAGTTAATAATAGTATTAGTGATGCTGATGATAACTTTCAAGATTTGGGTAATTTTACTAATGGGATTTTTAATTTTAGAGTTTATTTGCAATATGTAGCAAGAGAGAAGAAGCCAATATGTCAAGCTACTGCTTATTTTTTAGATCCAAAAAGCAATTTTTTTTATCAACTTAATTTAAGTATGATAGTTACTGATGGTAATACTGTTGAAGATATATTTCAGGTCTTAAAAGAGAAAATTGTTTTAATATTAAAAGGTGTTAAATATAGAGAAAGTGTTTAAAAAAGCAAACACTTTTTTTGTGCTTGCTATTATTTTGTTTTCATTTCAAATAAGATATCTCGTAATTCCATAGCTCTTTCAAAGTCTAAGTTTTTAGCAGCTTCTTTCATTTGTTCTTCAATATTTTCCATTAGTAAAGCTTGATCTTTCTTTGATAGTTTTTTAGTTTTCTTTTTACTATTATTATCAACATTACTAATAATTTCTCTTATTTCTTTAATGATTGTTTTTGGTACAATACCATGTTCTTCATTATATTGTTCTTGTATTTTTCGACGTCTTGCTGTTTCTGAAATTGCTTCTTCCATTGAGTCAGTTATTTTATCAGCATACATTATTACATGACCATTGGCATTACGGGCACAACGACCAATAGTTTGAATTAGGCTTCTAGTACTTCTTAAGAAGCCTTCTTTATCAGCATCTAAGATTGCTATTAAGGATACTTCTGGGATATCAATTCCTTCTCTTAATAAGTTGATTCCAACTATTACATCATATTTACCGGTACGTAAGTCATGAATTATTTGCATTCTTTCTAGTGTTTTAACTTCTGAATGAAGATAAGCAACTTTTATATCTAGTTCTTTTAAGTAGTTGGTTAGTTCTTCAGACATACGAATTGTAAGAGTTGTTACTAGGACTCTTTCGTTTTTTGCAATACGGTCTCTTATTTCTCCAACTAAATCATCTATTTGGCCTTCTGTTTTTCTGACTTCGATTGTTGGATCTAGTAGACCAGTTGGTCTTATTATTTGTTCTACATACTCGTTATTTGTATGTTCCAGTTCCAAGTCACCTGGTGTTGCTGATACATAGATGACTTGATTTATTTTCTTCTCAAACTCATCATACTTTAATGGTCTATTGTCTAAGGCACTTGGTAGGCGGAAGCCGTAATCTACTAAGTTCATTTTTCTAGCTCTATCACCGTTAAACATACCTCTTACTTGAGGTAGAGTTACATGGGATTCGTCTACTACTAGCAAATAATCTTTAGGGAAAAAGTCCATTAAAGTAGTTGGTGTTTCTCCTCTTTTTCTACCAGCCATAGGTGCAGAATAGTTTTCAATACCGGAACAAAAACCAGTTTCTTCTAGCATTTCAATATCATAGTTTGTTCTTTGTTCAAGACGTTCTGCTGCTACTAATTTATTGTCATTTCTTAGTTCTGTTAGTCTTTCTTGAAGTTCTACTTTTATTCTTTCAATAGCTTCATGAAGTTTCTCATCACTAACAACGAAATGACTTGCCGGGAAGATACTTATATTTTTCTTATTTGTAATAATAGCACCAGTTAGCGTATCTATTTCACTTATTCTATCAATTTCATCACCAAAGAATTCTATTCTATAACCTGTCGTATTCTGGTTAGCAGGTATTATTTCTAAAGTATCGCCACGCACTCTAAAAGTACCACGTTTAAAGTCTAGATCGTTACGTTCGTACAACATATCTACCAATTTAGTTAAGACTTTATTGCGTTCGGTTTGTTCTCCTACACTAAGTGTTAACATTTTATTTTTATATTCTTCTACTTCACCAATACCATAGATACAAGATACTGAAGCTACTACAATGACATCATCTCTAGAAAGTAAAGCAGAAGTCGCTGCATGACGTAGTTCATCAATCTCATCATTGATAGAAGAATCTTTTTCAATATAAGTATCAGTCGATGGTACATA
Organism: Mycoplasma sp. CAG:877; assembly: GCA_000433455.1. Lineage (GTDB taxonomy): Bacteria > Bacillota_I > Bacilli_A > RF39 > UBA660 > CAG-877. The sequence goes on from HF992487.1 coordinate 47,720, forward strand.
GGCTTCTGGTTGGTAATAGTCGTAGTAAGAAACAAAGTATTCTACTTTATTTTCAGGAAATAGTTCTTTTAGTTCAGAATATAATTGTCCCGCTAAAGTTTTATTGTGTGCTAAAACAAGAGTTGGTTTATTAACTTTTTCTATTACATTAGCAATAGTAAAAGTTTTACCAGTACCTGTTGCTCCTAAAAGTACTTGCTCTTTTTTCCCAGATTTTATACCGTCAACGAGTTCTTTTATCGCTTCTGGTTGATCACCAGATGGTTTATATTTAGAAACTAGTTTGAACATTGAAACACTCCTCTCCTATTTATATATTATAACCATTTTGTCAATAGATCTTTCTGAACAAATATAATATATCACATTTAAGTAATTAAAAAAATCTTTTTCAATATGGTATTAAAACAATGGTCAACATAAAAATAATTACATACTTTATATTGAAAGGAGATATTTTTATGTGTAATGGAAATGAATGTGGGAAAAAATTACCAAGAAAAGTTTGTTACATATTAGGTCCTACCGGTCCTACTGGACCTGCTGGTGCTGCCACTATTGTTGTTGGCGAAACTACTACTGGCGAATCGGGTACAAATGCGTTAGTAGCAAATTCTGGTTCGAGTGAAAATGTTGTACTAGATTTTACAATTCCACGTGGTGCTACTGGACCTATTGGACCTACTGGACCTATCGGAGCTA
>HF992488.1 GCA_000433455.1 Mycoplasma sp. CAG:877
AACGATGTTATGATAAGTAAGTTTTTTTGACTTTTTTAAGAGTTATTTATTTTTTTGTATTTCCATATACTTTTGATAGTAATATTCTACCATTCCAGGTTCAAAAGCTAGCTCTTTTTTTCTTACTTTATCAATTAAATTAGTTAATTCTTCTCTTAATATATAATCTATTTCAGGAGAATAATTCATTAAATTTTTATGATAGCGATATTCTCCCCTATCTAATACTTTAAAACTTCCATCTGGAAAAACTCTTAAATCTAGGTCATAATCAATATATTTTATTGTTTGATCTTCTATTATATATGGAGACGCCATGTTACAGTAGTAATATATTCCATTTTTTTTGTATTGACCGATTATGTTGTACCAGTTATTCTTAAAAAAGTATATGGCTGCTGGTTCTTTAGTTCTCCATGTTCTTCCATCTGATTCTGTTACTTTTGTTTTTTCATTTCCAAAAACTAAATAGTCATCGTGTATTTCTAGCAAAATTGCTTCATCCCAAGAACGATAAACTTTTCCATTGTGTTTATATCCATGTATTTCATATTTTCTTCCTATTACTAATTTTTCATTTTCCATTTTGTACCTCATTCGTATTTTATTATATCTTTTTTTATTATTATTTTCAAATAAAAAAAGCCTTTTACGGCTTTTTGCTATTTGCTCTTATTTAAATAAGAAATAATCCAACATCCAAATCCAAATAAAACAAATAATGCTACAGTTCCAAAAAATGGACTATCAAAATTATTTGCGAAAAATGAATTCAATTTTTCATTCCATTCTTCTATCATAATAGAAAAGCGACCTAATATATTTAACATAGCTTTGTCCTCTATTCTGCGTTAGTATTTCCTTTTTTGTTTTTCTTTTTACTTTTTTTGTCTTTTTTTTCTGTTTTTTTTGATTCTTCAGTTTGATTAGTTTCCACATTTTCTTCGTCTACAACTTCAGCATCATTTATATTTCCATCTATGGCGTTGTGAATAGCTGCTACATTTTTCTTAATTGTAATTGTTGAAACTATATCTAGTATTGAATATGCAACAATAAATCCTCCAATTATTTGCATTATTACAACAGCACCCTTAAATGGATTACATATTAATATCACTCCACAAACAGCACTTATTATTGAGATTACTACTGTTGTTTTCCATTGATTGTTTAGACTTTCTCTTAATTCTAGAGCATATTGTAATTTTGTAGCACTATTTATAATTATACCTATTCCAATTATTATTGGTATGATGCTTGCTATTGCTTCTGGATTATAAACAACAATTACACCTAAAATGATTGTTACAACTCCATAGAAAATGTCTAGTTCTTCTCTAGCTACATTATTAATGTTTTTTATGAATTTAATTATCGCAATAGCACCCATTGCTATTAATAATGTTCCTATTAAATAGGATATTGTTATAATTGTTATTTCTGATTGTAAAATTAATAATACTCCTATAATCATTAGTATTATTGATGATATCAAAGATGATCTAAAAAATTTTTTCATTAGTGTTTCCATAATTTTCTCCTATTCTGTTCTAAGTGCTTCAACCGGATCTTTTTTAGATGCCATACTTGCTGGTATCAGTCCGCCTATTATTGTCAAAGTAACACTTATTACAATAAGTATTATAGCATGAATTGGACTTAATTTTGCAACATTTGGTAATTCTGATGCATTTTCTATAATAATGTTGGTTGGAATTATTAATATTCTTGCAATAATAATACCTAATACTCCAGAAAAAATACCAATAATAAATGTTTCAGCATTGAAGACTCTTTTGATATCTTTTCGTCTAGCACCTAATGCTCTTAATATTCCTATTTCTTTCGTTCTTTCTAAAACTGATATATATGTTATTATTCCAATCATTATTGATGATACAACCAGTGATATTGATGAGAAAGCAATTAATACTATTGTAATAGCATCCATAATGTTTCCAGAAAGTGTTGAAATCATACTTGCCATATCTGTGTATTTTATTTGGTCTTCTTCAGATTTATCTTTATTGTAGGCGTCCAAATATGTAATAATATTATCTTTTGATTCAAAATTATTTGGATAAATATAGATTGCTACTGGTATACTGTCAGCACCTAGATATCCAAGCATATTTTCTTTTGTCATTGTTTCATCACTAAACAATTCATTTGTTAATACATTATAATCTTTTTCCTCTTGGACTTTTACTATCGCTGATGATTTATTTTTTTCTATAACTAAGTCTACTAAAGCATTAGTATAGGCAATCCCAGTTCCTGATGTTAACATTTTTTTACTTTCTTTTCCTCTTATTATTGCCTGTACTTTTATCGTAATACTGTTTTTACTGTTATACAACTTTTCATAATCAGTACTAGGAATAAAATGTTCACCATATTGGATATAATAATCATCATTTAAGGCTATTTTTATTTCTTTGTTTAGGATATCATTAAAAGAGACTTTAGTTCCATTTAATCCTAATTGTTCAAGTGTTTTGGAATATATTTGATTTCTGCTATCAACTTGTAATATTAAGCCAGGTTCATCTTCATTTATTTTTCCAGCTATGACATCATAATTTTCTTCGATTGTACCATCTTGTTCCTTATTTAATCTTGTAGGTAATAAGGTCCATGCAGACATTCCCATTGTTGGATTATTTATTAACTTATAGCCAGTACTTTCATTGTAACTAATTATATTTAGAGCTGTACTTTTTTGATAAGCAATTCCTGCTATATTACTTTTATCCATCTTTTCTAAATACTTTATATAATCCTTGGTAATATTATTGGTATGTGTCATTGCTTCCATAGTATCATCTAGGACGTATACCTCTTTTTTATTAGGGTATTTTTCTCTTTTTGTGTATTGTTCTTGTAATTGTGAAGCTGTTTCTGAATCTAATTTCATTGCTTGCTTTGATATTATTATTGGAGCTTCCGAAAGTGATTCTTTTTCAAAATTATCAATTTCTATTTTAAAACCATTAGATAATGATAAAATCAGTGCTATTCCAATTATACCAATTGATGAAGCAAAAGCAGTTATTGCTGTTCTACCTTTCTTTGTTTTTATATTATTGAAAGAAAGATTTAAAGCTGTAAGAAAACTCATTGCTGTTTTTTTGATGTTGAATTCACTCTTATCATTTTCATTTTCGGTAACTGGGTTACTGTCACTTAAAAGTTTACCATCTTTTAATTCTACAACTCTTGTTGAATATTCCTCCGCTAATTGTCTGTTATGAGTTACCATTATAACAAGTTTATTTTTGGAAATTTCTTTGATTAGTTCCATTATTTGTTTGCTCGTTTTGGAATCAAGTGCACCTGTTGGTTCATCTGCTAAAATAATATCTGGATCCGTTGCTAAGGCTCTAGCAATAGCGACACGTTGCATTTGTCCACCGGATAGTTGGTTTGGCTTTTTATTAGCATGCTTTTCTAAGCCTACTTTTTTTAAAGCTGATAGAGCCTTTTTCTTTTTTTCCTTAGTACTTACACCACTTAGTGTCATACCCATTTCAATATTTTCTAAGATACTAATGTGGCTTATTAAATTGTAATTTTGAAAAATAAAACCAATACAATTGTTTCGATATGAATCCCAGTCCTTTTCAGAAAAAGTCTTTGTTGATTTGTTGTTAATAATTAAGTCACCAGAATCATAATGATCAAGCCCTCCGATGATATTTAACAAAGTTGTTTTACCAGAGCCTGACGGCCCTAATATACTTACAAATTCTTTGTTTCTAAATTTTAGGCTAAAGTTATTTAGGGCTATTTGAGTAAAATCACCTGTTGTATAACTTTTACTTATTTTTTGTATTTCTAACATTTGACTCTCCTTTCTATATTATATATATGTGGTTGTTTTAAATTAATTTTTTTCCACAAGAAATGTTAATAACTCTTCCGGATTTTTTCCTTCTACGGCAATATCATATATTAAATCAATGATTGGAATAGATACCTTTTTATCCTTTAGTAATTTATATATTGACTCTAATGTATAAAAACCTTCTACGGTAGTATTTTTTAGATACTCTTCTATTTCAGCTTTTGGTCTTTTTTCTCCTAGTAATTTTCCAAAACTATAATTTCTACTTTTTGTGGAAGTACAAGTTAATAGTAAATCTCCAAATCCTGCAAATGATAGTACTGTTTTTTTGTCTCCATTAAAGGCATCTATTATTTCCTTCATATCATGAATTGCTTCGGTAAGCAACATAGCAGTTGATGAGTCGTTTGCTCCTAGTCCTGCTAACATACCTGAAGATAAAGCAATAACATTTTTTATAGCTCCGCATGTTTCTACTCCAATAATATCGTGAGTTGGACGTAATTTAATATATTTATTTTGAAGAGCTTTGATGGCTAGTTCTATAGTCTCATCATTTTTACTTGCTACTGATAAACCAGCTGGCATTTTTGTTATTAAATCAACAGCAAATGTTGGGCCGGAAATTGCCGCAATATTTTTGGTATCTAAATACTTTTCTAATATTTCATTGATAAATAATCCTGTTCCTTGTTCAATTCCTTTTGTAGCAATTAGAATATGGTTATCCTTAATGTATGGTTGCATTTCTAAAGCAAGTGAATCTATAAAGGCTGCTGGTATTGCTATTATTAGTAAATCTTTATCTTTAATACAGTCTTTTACACTTGTAGTTATTTTTATTTTATCTGATAGTGTATATCCTGGTAATAACTTTTCATTTTTTCTAGTTGTTTCTAGTCTTTCTTTTTCTTCTTGAAACTTTGTCCACATTTCAACCTCGTGGTCGTTTGCTATTAAAATACTGCTTAGAGCCATTCCATATGCTCCGCAGCCAAATAAACCTATTTTCATATTTCCTCCTATTGTATAGTTACTTGTCTGTTTGATGGAACAATTTGTACAAATGTATTTCCATCATTTAATGTTATTTCTTCACCATTACTATACGTATATTTTGTTTTATCATGTCTTGATGATTTTGTCCAGTTTATTGGTAGTGCATAACCATTTGTTATGTAGTATCCTTGACCTGTTCCAGTTGTGTTTAAATCTTGTCTACCATAACTATCAAGTTGGTAATTATTTACATAAGCAATTATGATGTTTTTATAATGATACTGCATTTTTGAATCTGCATCAGTATGTGGAATACCGTTCATAAAACGAAGATAATATTTATTATTTTCATCATATATATAACTTCTTGTTTGATAGTTTGAGTATGGTATTTCAATTGAACTGGCTTGTGTTAAACCTTCCATAGTTACTGGTACTTTTTCTCTTTTACCGGTTTCTGGATTTTCTACGACATCATAACGAATTGGAGTATTTAAATTTAATTCATCTGGTGTATATTTTAATAATTTCCAGTTGTCTGATGTTGTACGATAATTTTTTTGAGCCGCATATTCATAAATTTTTGAAATTGAAGTGAAAACATTGTGTGGAGCGTATAGATGCGTTGATCTCCAAAATGGATAAGCATCATATAAACCATTTATATTATTGACTCCTAGAGTCCTAATATCATTTTCAGCATAAGTACTCCAACCAAAATGAGTATATATACAATCACTTTCTAGAGCATAGTCAAGAAAATAATGTCTTGAACTTCTAACTGGACCAATTTGTGCTAAATCCTTGTCCTTATATATAGCCATTATTCTTGTTAGACCGCCTTCTACAATTATTTCATAATTTAAATATGAATCTTGTAAACCAGAATGTGAATCATTTCCTACATTGTTATCAATCATAATAGCAATAGGTCTTTGATTGCTGTCTTCGTCATATATAGTTAGTTTCTTTTCAATTACTGGTTCTGGTTCTTTTTCTGGTTTTGCGGGAGTTGGTGTTGTTTCTTTTTTTACTATAAATATGTAATAACTGATGCCTAATATAATAAGTATTAATAATAAACTAATGCCAACAATTATAATTTTTTTCTTTTTACTTTTCATTATATTTTCACCTATTTTTATTTTAACATTTTTTTAAATCATTTAATAGTGTTAATATTGTGTTAAATTTGATGTTATAGTTTTGACTTTAGTCTTTACTTAATTTATACTTAGTATGAGGTGATAAGCATTGGCTAGAGATTTAGAAGTTAATGAAGAGTATTTTAGAAGAAATTACCATCGTAGGAGAAAGGTAAAACGTACAAATCGCATTCCACAATTGATTGCTGGTGGTCTTGCAGCTGTAACTATTTTTGGAGCTGGTACACTTTTAAAAGGTAAACCAGTTGAAGAGGCACCAACAGTTTCATACGTTGATACAATTCCAGATGAAAGAGTTGCACCTGATGTGACTATTGATGAAATAAATGCATTAAACATTATAATCAATGATGGTGACTGTAATGATACTTTTATAGAAAATATATGTCAAAAACTAGAAAAGAATGGAATAAAGTTTAATTTTACTAGAGATGCTGAAAATGTAGATGTAGATAATAGTGTTGTTATCACTTTAGATCAACAATATATGTCTGGAAATAATATGGCCATTTTAGGACAATATGAAAATGGAAAAATTAATAATTCGGATGCTTTAGCTATTGCCATGAACGGAGCTTTTTCTAGTTCAAACGATGGTATATATGCAGGTAGACGTTGTTTTAAACCAGATTCTTATGGGGGTGTCACAGCTAGAGTTCCAACGAGCACAGAAGATGCTATTGATAAAGATAATGTTTCTTTTGTTACACTTTGTTTTGGTACAAATCATTCCGATCCTGCACTTATAGCGAATAGTATTGTAGAAGGTCTTGGTAGATTTGCAGCATTTAGAAATGAAATGAAGATAACCCCAAGTCTAGCCGATGAGGACTTAATTTATAGAGCTAGTACTGGTGATTCAGAATGGGGTCTTGCAGAGAAATTCAATTGTAATGTTAGTGATATAAAAACAAAAAGTGATATGCTTCAGGCTGACGATGCTGTTGAGAATCCAGCTGTTAAGAAAATCAATTCGCTTAATGGTAGTGCTAATATTATTGACAGTTCAAAAAACAAGACTGATAATGTTGAAACTACTTTTAATAATTAATTTTTTCTTGAAAGAGACAACAGTTTATGCTATAATCAACTTGTTCAGTTGATTTGGCATTACTTAGGGGATTAGTTAAATGGTATAATAATGGTCTCCAAAACCACTGTTGGGAGTTCGATTCTCTCATCCCCTGCCAAGAAAATACCGATTTTTTCCTTATAAAATAAGAGAAAAATCGTTTTTTTATGTATAAAAATGGCTTGCAATAGTTTTTATTGAGGGTTAACACCAAACTAAAGGTAATAAAATTTATAATTCATAAAAAACACGAGGTGGATGGGGATTGTTTGGTATTACTTAATATTTTAGAGAATATTTTTATTAGCGAAAGAGTTTCGATTCCAAGAGATATATAAAGAAATATCAAATAATTATAAAAAGAGTTATCAAAAAAGCAAATTATGAACAATCGATTTTTATTTTAATTATTTACCGATTTTATTAGAAATATTTACAAAAAGCAATTGACAAGCATTAAAAAAATATAATATAATTACTTTGATTATCTACATTTTTTAAACAAAAAAATAAAAGATATGGCTGATATTATAAAAAAACTTTGCCATATCTTTTTTTAAGGGAAAAATCTGAAGATAGGAGGTTGATAAAATGCTAAAAAATGCTATAGCATATATTTTAAGAAAAAGAAATAGAACAATTATAGTATTTATTATTTTAACAGTAGTTCTCTCTTGTTTATATTCATGTTTGAATATAACAAAATCAACAAATGATTTAGAAAAAAACTTATACAAAATTTCAAATACATCATTATCAATAACTAAAAATAATGGTGATACTTTTGAAACTAATCAGTTTAAAGAATTAGATAATATAAAAGAAATAAAAGAAATCATCACTAAGTATGATGGACTTGCTAGAACTACAAACATCAAAGTTGTAGATGGAACACAATTAATAGAACGAGATGATTTATCAGATGAGTTCAAAAATATGCTCTCAGTAGAAGCTACTAATAATAGTGAAAAGAATAATTTATTTAGTAGTGGTGTTTTCACTATTATAAAAGGCAGACACATTAATAATAATGATAGAGGAAAAATTATTATTCATAATGAACTTGCTGAAAAAAATAGCCTAAAACTTAATGATAAAATCAAACTTGAATTAATTGATTTTAATAATAGTGAAAAGAAATTAGAATATGAGTTTGAGATAATTGGAGTTTTTTCAGGTAAAAAACAAGAAAAATATACTGGCTTATCATCAGACTTTAGTGAAAATATGGTGTTTATTGATTATGAATCAAGTCAAAAAGCATTAAATAAACTTGAAAATAACAAAATTGTTAGTAAACTTGCAATATTTTCAGACAGCTCAGAAAATACAAAGGTAGCATTAAATAAAATTAAAAAAATTAAAATTGATTGGTCACAATTCAATGTTTCAAGTGATAACCATGTATTTGAAGAAACACTAGAGTCTATAGATGGAATAAAACATATTATTAAGATCATGACATATTCAATTATGATAGGTGGAATAACAGTATTGTCATTAATATTAATATTATGGTTAAGAGAAAGAATACATGAAATAGGAATATTATTATCAATTGGTATAAGTAAAATAAAAATTGTAACTCAATTTATACTTGAATTATTATTTATATCACTACCCTCTTTGGTATTATCATTGGTTATAGGAAATGTAATATTAAATATTATAGTCGGTGGATTTATGAATTCTGACGATTCAACAATAATGGTTGATAGCTTACTTAAAAACAATAATTTAATTTCAAATCTTATAACATTTCTACAAAGTTACGGAATATTAATTGGAATTATTGTTCTATCAGTTATTATTGCAAGTTTAATGATATTAATTAAAAAACCAAAAGAAATATTGTCAAAAATAAGTTAGGAGATTAAAAATGGATATATTAGAAATAAAAAATGTAACATATAATTATTCAAATTCAAATGAGAAAGTATTATATTCAGTAAATCAAAAATTTGAAATTGGAAAATTTTATGCAATAATAGGAAAATCAGGGGCAGGAAAGTCAACATTACTTTCGCTATTAGCAGGTTTAGATAAACCACAAAAAGGTCAAATCTTATTTAAAGGAAATGATATAGAGAAAGATGGCTACAGTAATCATAGAAAAAATAACATATCGTTAGTTTTTCAAAACTATAATTTAATTGATTATTTAACGCCTTTAGAAAATGTTAGATTAGTAAATAAAAATGCATCTGAAACAATCTTATTTGAATTAGGACTTGATAAAAGTCAAATAAATAGAAATGTAATGAAGTTATCAGGAGGACAACAACAAAGAGTGGCGATTGCAAGAGCACTAGTTTCAGAAGCCCCAATAATTTTAGCAGATGAACCTACTGGAAATCTTGATGTTGATACTGCTG
>HF992489.1 GCA_000433455.1 Mycoplasma sp. CAG:877
TTTATACCTCCAAATCAATTAGATAAATAACTTCATCATAAAAATCATCATCAACATCTACTACAGTTTTTAATTTATAAAAAAAATTTATTATATAATTTTTAATACTTGAAATCATCTGTAATCCCTCCTAAATTAATGAACATATCAATAATACTAAAAATATAAAAATAACGGCACAAGTCAATAAACTAGTCATAGACGGTTCATGAACAAAAACATTAACGCCAGTTACTGAAAAATCCTCGTCTAAACCTTTTGTATATTGCAATTCATAAGAATTACCATAATTTTTATAAGATATATCTAAATAATTACCCTGTGAATCTATACCAAAGTAACAAGTCCTTGAATAATTAGTATTACACTCATAAGGAAAATAAGTATATTTTTGATATTCTTTAAAATAATTATTAAATACATCATGATATTGACTAGATATAGTTACGCTATCGTCAGCAACATAACTTTTAGCATTAACATTAATAGTAGGAACTATTGTTATTACTAATACCAATATAAGTATCCATCTTTTTATACGTGTCATAAGCCTTATAATCCTCCTTACTATGAAAAAAGAAACTTGTTTTCAATTTAGTAAATTTTAGTTGACCGTCTTTTTCTGCAGTATTAAAAGCGTCAATTAAATAATTAAATTGAAAAATACCAAAATAATTTTTGCAAATGATAACATTCCTTATTTGTTCACGTAAAGGTTTAGCCATACGAGAATAAACTTGAGATGTGCCTAGAATCAATTTTCTTTGTTTACGTTGTTGTGATAGCTCAACAATAACTGATAATGGTACTCCCTTACTCTCTAAAGAATTTAATATTAAATGTATTTCATCTAACACATAAATAACGCCAAAGACACCATTTTCAATTTTAAAATCTTGAAAACCTCTATATTTAATAATTTTATTACTAATAGGAAAATTAAAATCTATATTAGTAACAACAATCGCATTAGGATAATCTTTTAAAATTTTCTTCAAATAATGAACTAAAGATAACGTTTTTCCTGATCCTTGAGGTCCTGTAAAAATATTAATACCTGTAGTTTTCATCTCTCCAGGAATAGAATTTTTTAACTTCCAAATGTGAGCTTTAATACCAGTAATTAAATTTAGTTCTTTTTCCAAATATTCATTCATTAAATACTAACATCCTTCCCTAAATATGCACCAACAACAAACCTATAAGCTTTAATACCTAAACCCCAAAAAATTGAATAAGGAACAACTGCTTGTACTAAAGATAAAAAACTTGACATAGCTTCATTCATATTTCATTTCTCCTTTCCTAAATAAAAAGGAGGACATCCTCCCCCTCCTAAACTCCTGGATTCTTTCCAGCCAAAGCATCTCTAACAAATTTATAACCTTTACGAGCATATTTCCAAGCAAATATAGCAATAATACCTGCAGCAATAATTGCAGCAATAATAGTCGCAACTTGAGTTAAAGTAATTTGACCTGTAACACCAGCAATAATACTATCAACAAAAGATTTAGCGGAATCGCCTGTCGGATTAGTAACTTCGCCTAGTAAAAAAAGTTTACCTAACTTAAACATACTATAGACTCCTTTCTATAATTTTTTTTCTATTTTTTGTAAAAAGGAAATAAATTTCCTTAATACCTTTTTTTTCTTACTATAATGTCTTTTTCTATAATAACAAGTTTCACAAATATAATTTATATCAACAATCAAAATTAACTGATGATTAAATTTATTTACATAGCCAACCTCATAATTACAAAAATTGATAATCTTATAGTAATAAGTATCATAATTTAAATTATGATATACAGTTATGTATTTCATTATTTATTTGATTTACCAGAATAATACATTTTAATAATTTCTTGTTCTGCATTATCTGGGAAATATTTAACAACATAACCTGGCTTAATTTCAATCTCAATACAAATATATTTTGTACCTTTCTTACTGATAGCCTCTTTTAATGTTGCATTTAATAATATATCGTTCATTTTCTGAAGCCTCCTTTCTTAATAGTGATTACATAATGTAATCATAATTAAAGTATAATATATAATCATTTTGTTGTCAATATGAATATATAAAAAATGATAGCAAAAAGATATAATATTGAAAGTGAGGTGATAGTATGAACGAGATAGTACCAACTACAATAAGAATACAAGAAGAAACAAAAACAGCAATAGAAGACATAGCAAAAATAGAACAACGTAGTTTTAATAAGATGGTAGAATTTATACTTCAAAAATACATATACGAATATATGAAAAATCAAGAAGAAAAAGAAAAAGACTAGAAGACTAGTCTTTTTTTCTTGGATCCAATTTAGACCAATAAAATAAACTTAAAGAACCATTACTATTTACAATAATATTAATAATATCTTGTTTATCAATATCATTTTCTATTATATAAACATTCATTTTATTTAAAATACCATATATAGTAAATGAATTAAAATTCTCACAACAAATCATTAATTATTCTCCTTTTTATAGTTTACTATTTATCAATTATAG
>HF992490.1:0-15398 GCA_000433455.1 Mycoplasma sp. CAG:877
ATAATAGGATGAACTAATAAGATTTAAAGCCAAGAGAGATAAAGGAGATATTTAGTAATCATCCTTTATATGAACCTACAAAGTAGGATGAATTTCGTAAGTACGAAATAAGAATAGCACCATAACAATTCCTTATATTATAAGGAGTTTTTTTTGCTTGTGGTGCTATCTTCTTATCCTGCTCTAATTAAAAACAGTAAAAATAATAGGACAATCATCTTATTTAGGAAGGAGAGATAGTTTGAGAATATTTAAATTATATTTACCAATAGACTTATTTAATAGAATTAAATTAATGTCTAAATTTTATAGAGTATCTATTTCTAAAATGATGACAGAGTTATTAGAAAGAGGCTACTTAGAAATACTAAAGACAAATACGAAGGGAGAGTAATAAATGGAATACGATAAATATGTAAAAATACCATGGTTTATAATTTTAGATAGAAATATATGTATTGGTAACAAACTTTTATATGGAATAATTATGCTTTTATCTCATAAAGAAGGTTACTGTTATGCTGATAATAAATACTTAGGAAATTATCTTGGAGTAGGTCCAAGAAGAATATCAAGCCTATTAAAAGAATTAGCAGATAATAATTACATTATTATGGAATATAAACATAAATTTCAAAGAAAAATTTATATTAATGAAGAAAAGTTTACATCTGATCTAACTGAAGATTTTTTCTAATGGGTTAGATGTTTTTTTTACACTTAAAGGACATATAGTTCAATAATAATATAATAAATATAATATAAAAATTAAATATAATACATAATTCTAATAATATTATTAGTAATACTAATATAAAAAGAAAGGAAGTAGATATATGTATGAAAAAAAATCAAAAATAATAGATAAAAACATAAATTTAAATAGGTGGTTTAATTATGGAAGGAGCCTATTTGAATAACATTTCATTTAAAGATCTTATTTTAAAATACTTAATCGAAGAAATATCAAAAGAAGAAGGAGTGCAAACAAAATGATTTGCACTTTTCTAACTTTGATGTTACCATGGACACGTCTTAATACCCAATTAGGTAAGATAAAAGGAGGAATAAATGTATAATACTTACTTAAACGGAATAGATTTCAATGTTGGAATCTATATAAGGCTATCCCAAGAAGATAAAGATAAAAAATATGAATCTGATAGTGAAAGTGTAATAAATCAAAAAGAGTTATTAAGAGGTTATGTTAAAAATAATAATTTTAATTTAGTTAAAGAATATGTTGATGATGGATATTCAGGAACTGATTTTGAAAGGCCTGGATTTCAAAATATGTTAGAGGATATAAATAATAAAAAGATAAATTGTGTAATAGTTAAAGATTTATCAAGATTAGGTAGAGATCATGTTATGACTGGTTACTATATTGAAACATTTTTTCCAGAAAATAATATAAGATTTATATCTATATTAGAATCATATGATAGTTTTAAAAATCAAGCTAGTAATGATTCTTCAACATTTATAATTGCTTGCAATGATTATTATAGTAAACAAAATTCAATAAAAATTAGAAATGTATTAAATGAAAAAAGAAAAAATGGAAAATTTGTTGGAAGTTTACCATGTTTTGGTTATATGAGAGATCCATTAGATAAGGGACATTTAATACCAAATCCAGATACTGCTTCAATAGTAAAAAAGATATTTAAGTGGAGAGCTGATGGTATTGGACCTACTGAAATAGCAAACAGACTAAATAAAGCAAATGTAATTACACCTAGTGGATATAAAAAGACTAATTATTCATCAAGATTAATTGATAGAGAGAATTGGAATATTTCTACAGTAAAAAAAATATTAACAAATAGAGTATATACTGGTGATTTAGTACAGCATACTCAAACTAAAGTCAATTATAAATCTAAAAAGAAGATAACATTAGATGAAAAGTTATGGATTATAGTAAAAAACACCCATGAACCATTAGTTGATAAAGATACCTTTAATTATGTTAATACTTTAAGAAAAAGAAATACAAGAAATTATGAAATTAAAACAAATAGAGAAAAAAGATTATTAGAAGGTAAGTTATTTTGTAAAGAGTGCAAAAATAGACTTACAGTTCTTTATCGTAAAAAACAAGATTATTGGTCTGTTAATTGCAATAGATATTCTAGAGATCCAGTAAGAGGTAGGTGCTATTCACATTTTTATCCATATAATTATTTGGAAGAACAGGTATTAGAACAGATTAATAAGAATATATCTAAATTAATAAAAGAACTTAATATAAAAGAATTAAATGATGAAGTAGTAAAAAGTATTCACAAGGAAACTACTAATATTGATAAAATAGTTAAGGAATTTCAAATAGAAAAAGAAAAGATTACTGGTAGATTAAAAACTTTATACAATGACAAGTGTGATGGTGTAATATCAGCAGATACATATAAAGAATTAGCAAGTGAATTTGAACAAAAATTAAAACAAATTAACGAAAAGATAGAAGATCAAAATGTTAAAAAATATAAAGTGAAAAATAAAGCAAATATTTTGCCTGATTATACTAAAAAAATAAAAAAACTATTAGATTTAAACAAACCAAAAAAAGAATTAATTGATACGTTAGTAGATAAAATAGTTATAGATAAAGATAGAAATATTACTATATGTTTTAAATATGATATTGTACCAGAGGTAAATTTTAAGTATGAAAATAGAAATTTAGCAAGAAATCCGTATGGTAGAAAAGGCAAAAATCAGTATAGTAAAGATTAATATAGGCTCTAACTAGTTATCTAGTTAGGGCTTATTTTTTGTTTTCTGATATGTTTACGTTTTTTTACCACTTTTATGGTTTATAATAATATTTAATAAATTTAAGAAAGGAGTGACTTTAACATGACAACAGAAGAAAAAATAAATTTTGATAAAAATTGTAAAGAACTTGCTAGCAATATTGTAGATAATACAGATAACTATAATCAAATTCAAAAAGATATATTAAAGTTTATTTTAGAAATATATCATGAAAATAGAAAATCTTCTATTATAAAATGTGATAAACAAGCTAAAATGATAGAAAAACTTATGAAAGAAAATAATTAATCATGCTAAGTGAACGCACCTATATTAATTTCACAAAAAAATTTACCTCTGCAAAGCCTTATAAATCAAGGGTTATTTGCAGTTATAATGGATAATAAACTATTGTGGTGGCGAAGGTGCTGAAATAGTCTACGCCCTTCGAAACGACCCAACTCTAGCTGAAATGGCTCTAGATAATATTGGGACAGCAGGCCAAATAGAAAGAAAAGTATATCAACGTCGTTTACCAGAAAATCCAAACAAGGACTATTACTTCATTATTCGTGATACTGGCAACTTAGAGTCACTACTTGTAGAATATGGCTTTATCGATAATGCTAATGATGCATCTAAACTACAAAACAATCTAACTGACTACGTAGAAGGAGTTGTAAAGGCTATTGCCGATTACGCTAACATTCCATATACTCCTCCAACAACAGATATAGTTGAAGGTTACTACACAGTAAAAAGAGGCGACACTTTATACAGCATAGCCAGCCAATTCTCAACCACAGTCCAAAAACTAAAATCTTTAAACAACTTAACTTCCAACAACCTACAAATAGGCCAAGTTCTACTTGTTACAGAAAAAACATATCCAGACGTATCCACATATACTGTGGAAAAAGGTGATACTTTATACGGAATAGCAAACAGATTTTCAACTACAGTCCAAGCTATAAAAACTCTAAACAATCTAACTACTAACACATTGCTACCGGGTCAACAAATCTATATTCCAGCATCATCAACAACGACTCCAACAGAGCCAACTATACCGACAACTCCAACACAACCCCAAGAGCCAGAAACACCATATTTAATATACACAGTCCAACGAGGAGATAGTCTTTGGAAAATATCTCAAAAATATGGCATACCAGTAAATGACATAATAGCATTCAACAACTTATCTTCTGTAAATCTTCAAATAGGGGATGAACTAAGAATTCCAATAACTTCTCAAGATAACAATACTTCAAATCAATTTACTTACACAGTAAAAAATGGTGATACCTTATGGTCTATAGCAAAACAATTCAATATATCAGTAGATTCTATAAAAGCATCTAACAATCTAACATCAAATCTACTAACTCTAGGGCAAACATTAATAATACCTCAATAGAATAAACCAAATCTTAACAATAACTTAACGAAACTATGTAACAACATAGTTTTTTATTTTGAACTGAAAGTCAACAATAAAAAAGAAAATATTACAACCACATAGCCTATAAAAAGTACAAAAAAAGAATCCTTAAAGATGATAGTCATCGATAAGGACTCTTTTCTAAACTTCTATTATAATTATACTGTTTTCTTTCTAGCTGCAACAACACCATAAGTGATACCAGCAACTGCAAGTAATATAATTATTAATACCATTGCATCATTAGATTTCTTAGCTGCTTCAGTTACACTACCAGCTGCATTAGTAAAATCAACATAATTAGCTATATCATATCTATCAGCAACTGCTTTTTCATATTCAGACTTAATAGTATCTTTAATCTCATCAGCAAATGAATCATCATATCCTGACCAAGACTTATCACCAATCAAAATATAAGGAACACCACTGATTTCTTCATTACGAGCTTCACCAACTTTTTGTAGTAGAGCTGCGTTATCACTATTATACCAAGTTTCATAATCTAATATTTTATAATATTGACCATATTCTTCTTCAATACTATTAAAGAATTCCTCAGCATCAGCACAATGTGGACAACCTTCTCCACGGAAGAAATAAATTTTAACTCTATTATCTTCTTCTTGAACCTCTGTTTCTCCAGAAGTAACTTCTACATTGTCATCGCTACCTTCATCTGCAAGAACAGCTAATGGCATTGCAAATAAACACATTATAATTGCTAAAAATAATTTTATTTTCTTCATAATTACCTCCAAACATACGTTTATAATACCATAAAAATGAAAAATATTAAATAGAAGTTATTAAAAAAAGTTCAAAATCATAAAAAATGCCATAAATTCTATCAATTAAGGGCATTTTCTAGTGAAATTCAGTTGTTTTTACACTAACTATTACATCTTATGCATTTTCTTTTTCTTCTATATGTTTTTCACAACTCTCAATAGGAACATATAATTTACACTTACAAATTTTCTCATTAACAAACTCATCACAAGGACACAATGTAGTATCATCTACATTAATGCGACAAGGACAGTGCCCATCTTTTCTTTCTAATCCTTCCATTATAACTGATACCAACTTTTTATCTGGATTTATTCTAAAACCTTTCATTTAAATTCTCCTTTCTTAATATCTAAACACAAATCTAAATCATCTTCAATGCTACTTCAATTATAATAAACAATTCTTAATCCATCCACTAAATATTGCTAAAGTCAAAATCTGGAATAAAACTCTTATCTTGAGTTTCTCCTTCCTGAATAAAAGCCATTTCAACGCCTAAAGAACAAGCATAATCAATTACATCATCATATTCTTCATCAGTGATTTTTCTATTCAAATTAGGATACTCTTCAATTACTTCCATTGGAGTATACTGATTCATTATACTAATAATTATATTATCTTTATACTTATTATATAAATACTTAATTATATTTTTACTATCATCTACGTGTCCTGGTAATACTAACACCCTAACAATAACACCTTTTTTCATTAATCCATCTACTATTTCAAACTTACCAACTTGCTCATACATAGCATCAATTGCCGAACTAGCAACCTCAAAATAATCTTTACAGTTTGAGTACTTGCACCCTAAATTATCATCAAAATATTTCAAGTCAGCCAAATATATATCAACAAGTCCATCTAATAATCTAATAGTAGAAACATTTTCATAACTACTAGTATTATATACAACTGGTATTGTTAACTCTTTATTTCTAATTTCACTTAAAACCTCTACTATCTGCGGCACATAATGAGTAGGGGTAACTAAATTAATATTATGTGCCCCTTTATCTTGAAGTTCTAGTAATATATCTTTAAATCTATCATTAGTTATTTCCTTACCATATCCACCAGTACTTATCTTTTTATTCTGACAAAAGATACACTTCAAATTACAATGTGAGAAAAATACCGTACCAGAACCATTATCTCCAGAAATAACGGGTTCTTCCCATTGATGCAAACTATAATAAGCTAATTTAATCTTAGCACCAGCTTTACAAAAACCGACACTTTCATATCTATTAACGCCACAATTTCTTGGACATAAATTACATTTTTTTAATATATCATTCATAAAAAAACCTCTAGTCATTCAATTATCACATAATTACAAAAGTCTCAAACCATCAAACTCCCCACATAATTATGAAAACCTCTAGTTACTTAGTTTATCACACAATTCTAAAAAAGACTAAAAAAATTCATCTTGTATCCTCGTGTTTTAACTAAACACCCCCTGAATCTACAAAATGAATTCTTTATTTTCCATTTATAAGTCTTACTCTAAGTTCAGCTTTTTCTCTCTCACTAATAAAAGCACAATCTATAGCGTTCAAATTAAATCTAACAAAATCTTCCTCTGTAAAATTAAAAGCTTTCTCTAACTCTTCATACTCTTTATTTAAAGTAGTATTTGAAACTGTTCTGTTATCCGTATTAATTGTAACTAAGATATCATGGTCCATCAATTTCTTTATAGGAT
Source organism: Mycoplasma sp. CAG:877 (assembly GCA_000433455.1). Classification (GTDB taxonomy): domain Bacteria; phylum Bacillota_I; class Bacilli_A; order RF39; family UBA660; genus CAG-877. The sequence goes on from HF992490.1 coordinate 6,720, forward strand.
GAATTTCCATACTTAAAACAGCCTTTGTATTAATATTACTAGTAGGACAAATTTCTAACACAATCTTTTCTCGGCAAAGCTTACCCATAACAGCTTCTGACTCAATACTTCTAATCCCATGACCAATTCGTCTAGCTCCAAATAATATAGCATCAACAACACTATCATATCCATCAGCTTCACCAGCATGAATAGTAAAAGGAATCTCCTCTCTAGAAATAATTTCGAAAAGTTCTTTAAAGTCTCCAGTCTTATACTTTGCCTCATCTCCAGCTAAGTCAATACCAACAACACCCTTACCTAAAAACCTCTTTGTAAGTTCGATTATTTTATAATTTTCCTCAAAACTAAAATTTCTCATCATGCAAAAAATTAAATTAATTTTAACATAACTGACCTTAGTAAATCCTCTTTTCATAGCTGCAACAACATCATCAATACTATTTTTCTCTATATGAAGTAATGGACAAAATCTAACTTCTGCATAAATAACTTCATCCTTTTCTAATGCCTTAGCAAGCAAGTAAGCATACATTTCTATATTATCTAAATCTTGTAATAGTTTTATAGGTAACTTAAATTTTTCCAAATACTCACTCAAACTAGATGAGTCCGTATCAATTAGTTCACTACTTGCATCATAACCCAATAACTGATTAGTATATGGAACATCTATTGAACCATCAAAATGTAAATGTAATTCAACTTTTCTCACACTATCACAACCCTTATTATCTACAATTATATCATGTATCTTAAAAACATGTAAATTAAATATCTAAAAAGTCTAAAAAACATTGTAGAGTTACAATTATACAAATATCTAAAAAGTCTAAAAAACATCAAGTCTCCCCACACAAAAAAAGTCTAAAATAAACACATATACATACAATCAACTTCTTCATCATATATTTCAACAAGGAGGAAATTATGTATACAGGACTAAATAATGAAGAGGTTTTAGCAAGTAGAAAGAAATATGGAACCAACGCAATTACTAGTAAAAAGAAGAATAGTTTTTTTAAACTTTTTATAGAAACTCTAGCTGATCCAATTATTAAAATTCTACTTATAGCTCTAGCAATTAAAACTATATTTTTATTTCATGACTTTGACTGGTTTGAAACAATTGGCATCGTAGTAGCAATCTTAGTAGCATCTCTTATCTCATCAATTTCAGAATATGGTAGTGAATCTGCCTTCGAAAGGCTTCAAGAAGAATCATCAAAAATTAACTGCAAAGTAAAAAGAGAAAATAAAATTCTAGAAATACCTATAGACGAAATAGTAGTTAATGATATTGTAATACTACAATCTGGTGATAGAATTCCAGCTGACGGTATTATCATCTCAGGAGAGATAGAAGTTGACGAATCAAGTCTTAATGGTGAAAGCATCGAAGTAACTAAAAATCAAAATATAAATAACTTAGTTTATCGAGGAACCGTAGTCTATTCCAAAGAAGCCTTAATGCAAGTGAAAAAAGTAGGGGATAGTACTTATTATGGACAAATGACCCAAGAACTACAAGAAACAACACCTGACAGTCCTCTAAAAATACGCCTTCGAAAACTAGCAAGTACCATCAGTATTATTGGCTATATTAGTGCCGCACTAGTCAGCTTCTCGTATCTATTTTCAGAAATAGTTGTTCAAAATAGCTTTATTCTAGCAGACATCATAACTACTGTAACTAATATCCCACTAATGTTTAAATACATTCTTTACGCTCTTACACTAAGTGTCACAATAATAGTAGTTGCTGTACCGGAAGGACTACCTATGATGATAACATTAGTTCTCTCATCGAATATGAAAAAAATGTTAAAAAGCAATGTCTTAGTACGCAAACTAGTAGGTATAGAAACAGCTGGCAGCCTAAATATTTTATTTACTGATAAAACAGGTACTCTAACCAAAGGTCAACTTGAAGTAGTAAGCATTCTAACTGGTGAAAAAAAAGAATTTATTTCTGAAAAAGAGTTCCAAAACTACCAAAAATTTTCAAATTATTTAAAGTATGCCTGTATCTATAATAACTCTAGCTATTATGATGATAAAAATAATATTGTTGGCGGAAATATTACTGATAGAGCCATTCTTAAATTTATCAAAAAACCAGTAGAAAAAAATATCAAAAAACTAAAAACAATCCCATTTGACAGTACAAAAAAATACTCCTCAACAGTCCTAGCTCTAAAAACGCCAACTAATTTCATAAAAGGTGCCCCCGAAAAAATCTTGCCACTTTGTACTTCATACTTAACCCTAGATGGTAAAAAAAGAACACTTCTAGAAAGAGAGACTCTCATAAATGATATTAAAACAAAAACAAGTAATGGAATTAGAGCCATTCTTTTAGCCTATAATGACAATTATCATTACGAAGAACTAAGTCGCCTAACCTTAATAGGAATTATTTACCTAAAAGACGAAGTCCGAAAAGAGGCCATAGAAGGCATTGAACTTGTTAAAAAGGCCGGAATCCAAACTGTCATGATAACGGGGGATAGTAAAGAAACTGCTTTAAGTATTGCTAAAGAAACAAAACTAGTAACTAGCGAATCTGATATTGTTTTAACTCATCAAGAATTAGAAACCTACACAGACACAGAACTAAAAAAGATTATTCCAAATCTACGAGTAGTCGCAAGGAGCCTTCCTCAAGATAAAAGTCGTCTAGTAAAAGTATCCGAAGAATTAAACTTAGTAACCGGTATGACTGGTGATGGAGTAAATGATGCCCCGGCTCTAAAGAAAGCCGATGTCGGATTTGCTATGGGATCAGGCTCAGAAGTTTGCAAAGAGGCCAGTGACATAGTTATTTTAGATGACAATTTCTTATCTATTGCTAATGCTATTCTGTTTGGTAGAACAATATTTAAAAGTATTAGAAAATTCATCATATTTCAATTAACGATAAATCTTTGTGCTGTAGGTCTTTCAATAATTGGTCCCTTTATTGGTATTGAAACTCCAGTAACTATAGTTCAAATGTTATGGATAAATATGATAATGGACACTTTAGCTGGAATTGCCTTTTCATATGAACCAGCTTTAAAGTCCTACATGAATGAAAGACCTAAGAAAAAGGAAGAACCAATCATTAACAAATATATGTATGGCGAAATACTATTCACGGGTTTATATTCCTCCATACTATGTCTAATATTTTTAACAAGTAGTACCATTCGTTCTTTTTATCGTTATGATCCAAATGATAAATATTTTATGACTGCTTTTTTTGCCTTATTTATATTTATGGGTATCTTTAATAGTTTCAATGCTAGAACTACTAGAATAAATATTCTCTCAAACATCTTCAAAAATAAAGCTTTCCTAATCGTAACTTTAATAATCGTTATAGTTCAATTATATCTAATCTATTATGGTGGAGAATTATTTAGAGCCTTTGGCCTCACCTTAAAAGAAATTCAAATTACCATTCTTTTAGCCGCAACAGTTATTCCTATTGATTGGATTAGAAAACTAATTGTCAAAAGAACACATTCTTCTATTTAAATCACAAATTTACAAGCTTTTCCACTTATACTAAAAAAAATCACCACTTAGTCATCTTTTATTTTTCTCACCTGAAGAAACCAAATCCTCCCACAACAAAAAACTTTGACCCAACACAGTCAAAGTTTTAATTTTGTACTTATGCCCTTGCTACCATCAAATTACTCGAAGAATATCTTTTTAATCCTTTATAAAATATTAAGAAAGAAAGACTTGCTAATAGAACAGTAACTCCTATTACTAATAAGAACAAATATGTATTGAATTTTCCTATAACAGAAACTGGTATATATACTGTTAATCCAACTGGTATTAATGTATACAACAATACTTTAACAACCCCTTTAAATATTCCATCTGGGTATGTAGCAAATTGTGTCATTAAATTATTGCCAGTATCTGCTATAAAGTCAGATTTATTAATCCAAAAACTTAAACTTCCAAGTATTATCGCAATAGATGTTAATATTAAACTTCCTGTAATCGCAAACAATACAAATAGTAAGAATACCCTTACTGAAAATCCATATATAAATACAATTATTACGCCATATAATATATCCCCAATTGCTGAAGCTGAAATAGTAGAAGTTATTGCCGCCAACAAAACATTCTTTGGCTGTACTAAAAACGCATCCAACTTTCCAGTATTAATAGTATCAGACAACTTATATGCACTTTCAAAGAAAAAGTGTGAAATTCCAAATGTTGTTGAAGTTAATCCCCAGAGAAGTAATACTTGCTTTAGCCCATATCCTCCAATGTTATCTTTTAACGAAAATAATATTATCCATTGTACAATGAAACACGCATTATTAAGAATCATAAAAATAACATTCATTAAAAAAGTTGTCTTGTTTAACATTTCTCTCATCAACGCATATTTAACAGACAAGAAATTTACCTTTAATTGATTTTTAACCTCCGTTAACATTAAGCTTTTTCACCCCTTTCTTGTATAGTAACGAACACAATAAATATGTAAGTCCCAAGTAAATAATCTGTGCACCAATAACTCTGCACCATAAACTAAAACTAAAGTTTACAAATAACTTTGCTGGTCCATAGGAAACAACATAAATAGGGCTATAAGAAATTATTGGCTGCAAACTTGCAGGAAAATACTCGATTGGAAATATCGTTCCAAGTACCAAAATAAATTTACTATATACCCAATACAATGGATTTGCATCTTCAATATAAAAGGAAATAAGTCCGATAAAAGCTATCAACAATGTACTTATAAGCGTTGCTAGTACCATTGTAATAAATACAAGTAGTATTCCTAAAATACTTATATCTGGTAATCCCTTTAGAAAAACAACTCCAATGAATGAACCAATTATAGCCAATAGAACAAACTTAATTGTAACGTTACCTAAATGACTAAAAACAGAATACAACACATAGTTATAAGGTTTATTAATATTATAGGCAATATTTCCACCTCGAACATCATCAGCAATCTTTTTACATAATTTTCTTCCTCCTAATGACATCCATAAAATCTCCGTAATAATAACATACCAAATCATTTGACTCATAGTATAACCATTGATCAATTGTGTAGAATCAGCATACAAATATCCCCATAAGTTATAAAATATTAACATCAAAACACAAAATCCTACAAATCCCACTAGAATATTAAGAATGTATTGTAAGTTACTCATCAACTCAAACTTATATATTAAGAAATATTTTTTCATCTTTTCTCACCATTCTTATAAATATCACTGATTATATCCTCAAGTGGTGTATTAGAAATATTTATATCAACAATATTATCAGGATTAAGTAACTTTAAAGCATCCGTAACACTTCTTTTCGTTGCATCAACTTCAATCTTTAAATTATATCCTTTGTCTTTTAAAATTGTTAGACCATCTTCATCATCTAAATTTACTTTTTCTCTCATTTTTACTTCAACAATTTTTTTATTTAAGTAATGGTATTTTAAATTTTCCATTGTATCATCTAACACAACCTTACCATCATTGATAATGATAACTCTCTTACATAACTTTTCTATATCTGAAACATCATGACTTGTTAGAAATATTGTCGTTTTATATTCTTTATTCATTCGTTTAATCAATGTACGGATATTTTCTTTAACGACTGGATCAAGACCTATTGTAGGTTCATCTAAAAATAACACGCTAGGTTCATGAATTAAGGAAGCGACTATTTCACAACGTATCCTTTGCCCTAAACTTAAATTTCTAATAGGCGTATCAATAAATTCATCTAATTCAAAAACTTGTTTTAACTCTTCAATTTTCTTTTCCAAAGCAAATTCTGGAATATCATAAATAGCTCCAAAAAACTTAAAATTATCATATGGAGTTAAATGCATCCATAATTGTTCCTTTTGCCCAAATACTGTTCCAATATTATAAGCTAATTTCTTTCTTTCTTTTCGTGGATCAATATCCATTACTTTTATATCTCCTTTATCAGGATAAAGAATACCTGTTAACATCTTAATAGTTGTACTTTTTCCTGCTCCATTAGGCCCAATAAAAGCAATCATTTCTCCTTTATCTACCTTAAAGCTTATATTTTTAACGGCTTTTATTTGTTTATATTGAGGCTTAAACATGGATTTAAGACTACCTTTAAAACCTTTACCCTTAATTTTTACTTTAAAGCTTTTTGATAGATTTTTTACTTCAATTATTGCCATAAAATAAATCACATCCTTTCTATTATCCTTTAGTCTCCTAAAACTATTATATGACATAAGTACTCATAAAACCAAAGGTTTAATTCTAGTCGAGCAAACAAAAAATCACTTCAAAAAATGAAGTGACTCCGTACTTTATTGTTCGTGTAGGACTATACCCTATGCAGCTCGATAAATCTTATGCATACTCACTCGACTTGCCACCATGATAACATAGTAAAAGATTTCTGTCAACCTAAAAATGTTTACAAAACGCAACGTTATCATTTTTATAATTAGCCAGACGGCAAAACATACATTCAAAAAAGCTTGAATCAAAATAAAAGGCTCAACAAAAGAATACACTCAAGATAAAAATCTCAATCAAAATAAAGTCTTCATTCAAAATTAAATTCTCACAAAAAAAGATCCAAATCAAATCAAAATCTTCGCTCAAACCAAAATTAAAAGGACTGTAGCTCCAACTCTATATGTTACAATCCTCTATCTCTATTTACGTATCTTTCTAACTAACTCATTAAAGTAGTAGAACCAATTAATAGGTAAGTAGAAGTCTCCAATTAACTCTTCTACATGACCGCCAAACCCCTTCTTAAATTCATAAACTCCATCGGCATTCTTACCAGTACTAAAGTCTCCTTTAATACCATAGAAATTATACTTTTTATACTTATTTTCAACCGCGTATTTAATCATTATCCATTGAATTAAATATTGTGCATAAAAATTATTATACTTATCAACATTACCACTAAATAAGTAAATAACTTCATCTCCATATAACATAAACATTGAAGCAGATATTGGTATCATATCTTCATCATACTTTGATATTTCACTTAATCTATTAGTAAGTACATCAATATTCTTCTTAACTTCTTTAGCACTATTATTCTCTTTATTATAGAATTTATCATACTTTTTATTATAACCATCTAATTCTTCTGTAATCTGTTTCTTATACTTAACAACATCTAAATATGCAATCAAAAATCTAACATCTTTACCAAAAGATTTATACATCTCCTGATAATATTCTAAACTTCTATCTGAAAAACCAATCAACTTACTTGTCTGTTCTGTAATTTTTTTAAAAGTAGGTAAGTCATCATACTCAATATCTTTAACAATAATACCAAACTTTTCTGCTTTCTTAATCTTGCTTAAATGATGTGGCTTAAAGTCTTTAACAACTTCATCAAATGTCTTATTTTCCAAATCTATTACATACTGCCATCTAACTTGATATCTTGTATCATATCCAACTGTATATCCAGCATGAACATAACCATGTCTCTTTAGTATTTCAACTATATCAGTATTATCATATTCATCAGTAACTTCACCATTAGCATCTCTACTTTTACATAAGATATTTGGATCGATATGTAATACATATCCTTTTTTTTCTTTAATAAATTTTTTTATCTCACTTGTAAAAAAACTTAATACTTCTTCATTCTTATAATCAAGAAGTAATCCTCTTGGTGAATAAAAATAATTATATCCAAATCTATTCTTTCTAGAAGTTAATCTAGCAGCAGCAACAACTTTCTTACCATCTAAAACTCCAACATAGTATGAACAAACTCCTTTTATATCCATTTTAGGAGATTGCATAAAACTATCTAATTCACTCTTAGTTAAATATGAAACAAATTCTTTTTCACTTAATTCCCTAAATTCCATATAAACACTCCTTCTAAAATAGTTTTTCAACCATCTTTTCTTCATATATTATATCATTTATTATTATGAGTAGGGCATATTTATCTATACAACAAATTATTATATCAAGTTTACCATTAAAACAAGTAAACAATTTACATAAAACTATCTACACAGTAAATTATTGTCCTATTTCTTTATTTGCAATCTTATCAACCAGTCCATCTTCCATATTAATATTTGTTGGTACAATATATTTTGCATGAACTCTATGTGCAATGACATTAGTAAGCATCTTCATAGCTCTAGCACCATTAAACCATAATGGATTATTACTATTATTTTTTATCTCATCAAGTGAAATCTTCAAACAATCTCTATCATATTTATCACTAGTTCTAATACCAAGCATATATTTTTGTTTATCATTATTATATAAGATATTTTCTTTTAATTTATAATGAGCACTATTATACCAAAAAGGATGATCTCCACCAGCAAGTATCAAAACATCACATTTTATCTCCAAATCTCCAATTAAAGAATCTATATAAGAAGTAACTTCTTCAAAACTACACTTCGCTATATCATCTTTCAATGTTTCAAACTTATTGGTAATGTCAACAACTCCAAAGTTCAAATACTTTTTTTCTACAATTTCTTTATTATTAACAACGATCAACTCAACAGAACCACCGCCACCAATAAAAATACCAATGTTACCATTATATTCAATATCGTTGTAGCACCCATAAGCTGTATACAAAGCTTCCTCTTCTTGTGAAACAACTCTAATTTTT
>HF992490.1:15404-21904 GCA_000433455.1 Mycoplasma sp. CAG:877
TCTTGTGAAACAACTCTAATTTTTAAACCATATTTTTCACCCAACGTATCATTAATTTCTTTTAACTCATCATCCGAAATAAGTCTAAAAATACTACAACCAAAAATATAAATATTTTTAGTATATTCCAAAACTTCCTCAATAATTTCATATAATTTATTTAAATCATCTTTTACTATTTTTTTATCAATAGCATAATTCTTTTTAAATTCTATTGTCATAACCCCATTATATATAACTTTCCCATTATCATATACATGAGTCTTAGTATTACTACTTCCAATTTCTATAATTGCAAAAACACTATTGTTCAAATTAATCACCTACAATAATTATATAATATAAAGTATTTTATGTCTTTAAAAAGTCATGTATTTTACTAACACAAGTGTTAAGAAATACTCCGAATCAAACACATAACATAATTATTAACATTTCAAATATATATAAGATTTTGTTTGCTGTTATCAACTATTTTTTTTATACTTCAAAGTAACTAATTATCATTTAATAAACGTCTTAACTTTTCTATTTTTTCTTCATCTTTGACATATTCAAATCTTTCTTTAACAAAATTTAAAGAACCCCTTTTTTCAAAACTATATCTTGGTATCAACTGTACATGAAAATGATTCATCGGACCATCACACATAGTACATAAATAAACACTCTCTGCTTCATAAACATCCTTTATTATATTCATTGCTCCCTTAGCAAACACAAAAATCTCTCTACATAAATCATCAGGTATTTCCATCATATCTTTGTAATGCTTTTTAGATGAAATAATCGTATGTCCAGTTGCTCTAGGATTACCACATAAAAAACATTCAAACTTATCATTTTCAAATAACATCATCTCTGTATTATCTCCATATAAACAATTATCATGTTCTCTATCATAACAAGTAGGACAAATTCCCTTATCCGTAAGCATTGCCGCTGTAAGCTTTTCCAAAATTACACCACCTTCATACAATTATTATAATATAAACAGAAATATTAAGCACTCACATTTTATGTAAAGCTATCTTTTTATTGAAAAAAATAACATAAAACATTTCAAAATTTAATATAATTTGATAATATTATAAAAGGTGATTTATTTTATGTTAAAAAAGTATTTAATAGTTTTTTTAGTATCAATGGTACCATTGATTGAATTACGTGGAGCAATTCCTTACGCTATAGGTTATAATCTACCACTTCTTCAATCATATGTCATAGCAATAATAGGTAATATGTTACCCGTCCCAATAATTTATTTATTTGCTCGCCGTGTCCTAGAGTGGGGCTGTGACAAGAAATACATTGGCAAGTTTTTTACTTGGTGTCTAAAAAAAGGTGAAGCCGGTGGAAAAAAACTACAAGAAAAAGCCGGTAAAGGCTTATATTGGGCTTTATTCCTATTTGTTGGAATTCCACTTCCTGGAACTGGTGCTTGGACTGGCACATTAGCAGCTTCAATTCTAGACATGGATTTCAAGAAGAGCGTAATCGCCGTAATGGGTGGAGTAATATTAGCTGGAATAATCATGGGTATTCTTTCACTTGGAGTTTTTAAAGGTATCTTAGGATAAGAAAGTAAAAAAAGAAGGGGTGCTTCTACATTCAAATGAACTGTAGTAGTAACTCTTCTTTTATTTTTTTGGAACAACTCTCTCTAAAAATAATCTCTTTTGAAAAGCCCCATTTTTACTAGCTTTCGTTTCTGCCTCTTTTATAATATCATCTAAAGTAAATCCGTTAAACTCAGCCATTGCCCTAATGAGTTCTAACTTATCAGCAAGTTCTTTTTTTCTCTCCTCAATAGAGTCTGCCTCTTTTACCTCAATTAGTTCTTCTTCATCTTTTTTCAATAAGGCATCCCAATATTCATCTTCACTCAATACATGGCATACTGGCTCTTCACCATTTCTTCTAATGATTTCTGGTATATTATCTCTTACTAATTTATTATAAACCTTATCCATTTTACTTCCTCCAATAATATGATATCATACAAACCACAAAAAAGTAAAACGTTTGTTTGAAAAAAATCATTCTATTTTAGTTTCTTAAAGATCTCCACCATATCATCTCTTATAACTAAACTAGCAATATCATCATAAGGAGTAGGCGAGTCATTTATTATTACTAAGTTTTTACCACCAAATATTTTTACTAAACTAGCCGCAGGCTCAACAGTAAGTGAAGTACCAGAAACAATTAATAAATCCGCACAATAAATATATTTAGTTGCTACCTCAAAAGATTCAGGTAACATCTCTCCATATAAAGTAACATCTGGTTTTATAATACCACCACAACTACACTTTGGTACACCAGTACTATTAAATACATAATCAGCTTTATACTCACGTCCACAATCAATACAATGATTTTTATATATTGTACCATGTATTTCTAAAACATTATGACTACCAGCTTTCTTATGGAGTCCATCAATATTTTGAGTTACTACAGCAGCAAGTTTTCCATCTTTTTCTAACTTTGCCAAATACTTATGTACAACATTAGGCTTAGCCTCAGTACAATTCATATTTTCTTTATAATAATCATAAAAAACATCAGGCTTACTATAAAATAAAGCACTACTTAGCATATATTCAGGAGGCATACCATCTATATTTAAAGAGTTTTTTTTATAAAGTCCATTTTTTCCACGAAAGTCTTTTATCCCACTAGCAGTAGAAACACCCGCACCTCCAAAAAAGACAATATTTTTAGACTCATCAATTAATTTCTGCAATTTCATAACATTATCCATAATTATCACAACCTATCTACATTAAGTATAACACTTTTTAAATAAAAACTAAAACTATCAAAAAGACAAACCTCAGTAGTTTGTCTCAAATAATTACTTATCAAAATGTCCAAATTTAGCTTTATCCTCATAACAAATATTTTTTAAGTTTAAATCTCTAATTATATTTTTTGGAGTACATTCTTCATACAATGCTTTATCAGCCTCTAAATCTCCCAAATTAGTTTTAATATCTATAGCTAAAGGTTCATCTATTCCAATAGCATAAGATAATTGAATTAAACACCATTTATATTTATCATCAGACAAGACAATTCTTTTAGCAAGTTCCCTTGCTTTATATGCTCCAGATCTATCAACTTTTGTAGGATCTTTTCCAGAAAAAGCTCCACCTCCAACATTAGCAAAAGATTGATAACTATCAACAACAATCTTTCTACCAGTTAGTCCTGCATCTCCTTCAAATCCTCCAATACAAAATCTTCCAGTTGGGTTAATTAAAAACTCTTCAATTTCAACATCATAGTCTTTAGAAATCTTTTCACAAATATCTTTAATAATCTTATCTGTTTCATCTCTTTCTTCTTCTGTATTTTGATAACATACAGTAAAAGTCTTAATCTTTAAAAGTTTATTTTCATCATCATAAACACCAGTAATTTGTGCTTTGCCATCAGCTAAGAAACGGCTATCTTCTTTTCTAAGTTTGTCATACTCTTTACTAAGTCTTTGTAAAATAACCATAGCAGTAGGTAATAGTTCTTTAGTATCTTTACATGCATATCCAAACATCATGCCATTATCTCCAGCACCAGCAACTTCATCATTGGTACCAAGAGCAATGTCCACACTCTGTCTACCTAAATTGTCAATCACTTCATATTTGTCACTATAACCAACATCTCTTAACACTCTCTTTACAGTAGACTCTACATCAAGCTTTGCCTTTGAAGTTACTTCACCAGTTACAAATACTTTTCCTTTTCCTCCCATAACCTCAATCCCACATCTAGAATTCTTATCTTGTTTTAGACATTCATCTAAAAGTGCATCACTTATTTGATCACACACCTTATCAGGATGTCCTCTAAATACTATTTCATTACTATATAATTTCATAAAAACACCTCCTAATATAGTAATTATTCTCGAGATAATAAACTAGGACCTTAAATAATTTATCAAAGTATTATCTCCACATCTTATAAAAAAAACTCAAGTAACTTTCGTTTCTTGAGTGCATAAAGTTACCTTATAGATCTAGCATTACCACCTAAACTAATAGGTTGGTGTGACTTCATAGGGCTAGTCCCTCCATCACTCTTTATAAGATGTAATTTAATTATACTACAAATCCAAAAAAATATAAATAGCTTTCAAATTATTTTTTTAAGTGTGTTAATTTTAATTTAGAAATTCAAGAGTATTTAATGTTTCACTATCCCATCACAAATCTAATATATTTTGTCTAAGAGTAAAACACATGATACAATACTATTAAGAAAGAAGGAAAAATATGAAAAGTTTTTTTAATAAAATAAAAATATCTACTTGGCCATTAATTTTTTTACTTTTGGCCTTGAGTCTAGTATTTTTATTATTTCTAATTGCTGAAAAATATATCTACACCATAATAATTTTTGGAATTATCATATTTGTATCTTTCAAAATAAAAGTACCCAAATTTTCCCTAGTACTATTTATTTTATCAATGTTAAGCAAACTTCTAGCAATTATGTTAATCAAACCACCAATAGAATCCGACTTTCTAGTTATGTATCAAGCCTCTAAATTATTAAGAGTAGGGGATTTAAGTTATACCGATTTAGACTATTTTATAAAATGGGGTTATCAAGTAGGGCATGTCTTTTATCAAGCTATGTTATTAAAAATATGCAACAGTGTCTTCTTTTTGAAAATAGTTAACTGCTTAGCTTTGTCCGGAACAACAGTATTAATCTATTTAATAGTAAAAGATTTATTAAATGAAAAAGTTGCTAAAGCAAGCAGTTTAGCATACATGTTTTATCTTCATCCAGTCCTTCTAACAACAGTTCTAACCAATCAACATGTACCAACTTTTCTTTTCTTCTTGGCTCTATACCTAATTATAAAGAAAGACTTTTGTAAAACTAAACCAATTATAAAATATTTAATAGCCGGTACCTTAATTGGAATTGGAAATATTATGCGACCAGAAGGTATAATTTTCATCCTATCAATAATTGCCTATTTGCTTTGTATCTGTTATAAGTCAGAAAAGTTTAAAACGATTTTCTTAAAATCTCTAGTCTTAATCTTAAGTTATACTATCATTACAAAAGGTTGTTCCTTTGCTTTTGAAACATTTAATTTAAGTAAAAATGGTCTTGATAATCAAGATCCATTGTGGAAATTTGTCTTAGGAACAAACTACGAGAGTAGAGGTCGTTATAGTGAAGCTGATTTGATTTATTTGATGAATCGAAAACAAGAACTAGAAGTTATAAAGGAGAGAACTATTAAAAATCCTCTTCAATTTTCCAAGTTAATGGCCATTAAGGCTAAAACATTTTGGGCTGACAACAACTTATATTGGTCAAATGATTATCTGAATAATGAAAATATAACTATTTTTTCTAAGAAAATGTCAGGAGAAAAGGTAAATGAATATCTAAATGCCATAAATGAGCAAGTATATATAGTTGTTTTCATTCTGGCTATAATTGGTCTTTTCTCTTTAATAAAAAACAAATATGATAAAAGAGTAAACCTATTTATTATTTTATTATCGGCATACTTTGTTGTGTACTTACTAATTGAAACTATGAATAGATATACTTATACTCCTAGAGTAGCTATCTTTATACTGGCATCTATTGGCATTGACTATTTATCAAAACAAATTAAAAATATAAAGAAATGCCTAAATTAAAGAAATATAGATAAAATTAATAAAACCCCTAGTTTTTACTGAGGGTTTTAGTTTGCATACACACGTTTTGCCTAAACTATTTTTATCAGCAAATGTTTACTTAACTGCTCCATTTTTTAAGGAGAAACACCAAACTCATTACTATTTCCTATCATTAAGCCATACCTTAAACCACTATATAAATCTTTATGTGCTTTTGCCTTATTACTATAAGTGATAGTGTCATGAGTGGTAATTTCACCATACTTACTTTCTATAATCAATTTTGGAATAGAGCAGTTACCTCTTTTTTCTTTTATTAACAAATCAACTTCATATCTCATAATATCTATATTTGCATTATTTTCTGAATAACTGTTGATAAAAACAGAATATGGTATTTTCTCAAAACAAGTCACTTCATATTTATTATTATCCAATTCTTTCTTTAATAAATCACATATTTTTAACGTCCATGGATTTTCTTTATTATTTCTCATAGTACAACACCCACATACATTATACAACAAATGATTAGAATTACTATATAAAAGAGAAAATATAAAACTAATGATTTATAGGATTTAAAGCTGATGATAATTTTATGTGGTAAATAACTAAACATTGCCAAGAAAATAAAATAATATAATTTAAATGTTCCTTATCTCATAGAAAAACTGTTATTTATAGTTAATATACTATACATAAAAAGAACATCTTGATCCTTAAATTTTATATAATTATTCAAAATCCTTGAAGAAACATATCTAATATCAATAACAGTAATTCTCTTATAACCCTCTATTAATAGAGGAACTAAACTACTACCATAAGAAT
>HF992491.1:0-2200 GCA_000433455.1 Mycoplasma sp. CAG:877
CAAAGCAAATTGAAAATAAATAAATTGCAGATTGGATAAAAAGGCAAAAAATGATATAATCATATCAGATGAACGGATGTGGACAATGTCCACAAGAAGTCCACGTTAGAGAAATACTTATAGTATAGATAATATCATAAATATGAATAATATAGATGTTACCTAGTTAGATAAATAAAGAAATACTCATAATACTATAAATAATACAGATAATATGGGAGCATCCACTACTTGTGGAAGTGGTAAGAAATATAAACAATGTTGTGGAAAGTAGTCTATTATATAAAAAAGAATGGAGAAAATATGAAAATAGTTTTAGGCTCTAAAAACGTTTCTAAGCAAAGGTCAATTTTAATTGCAATGAGTGAATTGGGATTTGATGATATTTCTATTACTACTATCGATGCCAATTCTTTAGTAAGTTCTAAACCAATCAATGATGAAACTTTAATAGGAGCAAGAAATAGAAATAAGAACTTATATGATTATTGTAGAGAAAATAATATTTCGTTTGATTTATTAATAAGTATTGAAGGTGGATATGAGCAGATAGATAACACATATTTTATTGTTACTTATGCATCAATAGTAAACCAAAGTGGTGATGAATTTATAGGAAAATCAACTGGACTCCAAATCACTGAAAATATGTTTGATTACGTTAAAGCGGGAAAATCTTTAAATAAAGTTATTGAAAGTATTATCAACAGTAGCAGTAATAAAAAAGATAATGGAATAACTGGATATCTAACAAATGGGTATTACAGAAGAGATGTATTTGAATCTTCAGCAGTTATAAGTGCGATGCAAACTTTACTGAATTTTAAATCAACATATAAAAAATTAGAGAAAAAAATATAAACAATGTTGTGAGAAATAGTATAAAATAAAAAAAAGCTAAGCTAGTTCAAGATTTAAAACTTATCCACAAAATATTAAAATATGTAGTAAAATAAAGGTGTGAACGAGGAATAATGTGTTGACACCTTTTAAATTTAAAAAGGAGGCTTTTAATAGAAGAAAAAATAATATAGAAATATATCAACTAGAAGATGGTAAAACAAAAATAGACGTAAAACTTGAAGATGAAACAGTATGGTTATCACAACAACAGATGACTGACTTATATGATACGACCAAACAAAATATAAGTTTGCATATTAAAAATATCTTTGATGAAGAAGAATTAGACATAAATTCAACTGTCAAGGAATTCTTGACAGTTCAAAAAGAAGGAAACCGAAAGGTTGAAAGAAAAGTTAAATATTACAATTTAGATATGATTATATCTTTAGGATATAGAATAAAATCGAAAGTTGCTACTAATTTTAGAAGATGGGCGACTGAAAGATTAAAAGAATATATGATTAAAGGTTTCACTATGGACGATGAAAGACTTAAAGGTAATGGTGGAGGTAATTATTGGAAAGAATTGCTTGCTAGAATTAAGGATATTAGGTCATCAGAAAAAGTGTTATATAGACAAGTCCTTGATTTGTATGCAACTTCTGTAGATTATGATCCTAAAGACAGTAAATCAATTGAATTTTTTAAAATCGTTCAAAATAAACTTCATTATGCTGCTCATGGACATACAGCACCAGAAGTAATCCATGAAAGAGCAGATTCTGAGAAACCATTTATGGGACTTACTACTTTTGGGGGCGATTTACCAGTAATGAGTGATGTTGTAATTGCTAAAAATTATTAAACAGAAGAAGAACTAAAAATTTTAAATAATTTGGTTTCTGGATATTTTGATTTTGCAGAAATACAAGCAATTAGACATAATCCAATGCATATGGAAGATTATATTAGACAACTGGATACAATCCTTTCCAGTACTGGAGAAAAGTTACTTGTGGGTGCAGGTACAGTTAGTCATAACAAAGCGATTGAAAAAGCAAAAGATGAATATAAGAAATATCAAGTAAAAACAATAAGTCCGGTTGAAAAAGAATATTTAGAAACTTTAAAAGTAATAAGTAATAAAATTGATGATAAAGCAAAGAGTGAATAGAGTGTATTATATAGATATACTCTATATTTTTATATGTAAATTAGAGATAAGGAGAGTGATAAAATGATTAGCATAAGAAAAAGATATAATATATATATTGTTTTGATTTGAGTAATGGAAAATGTACTTATCCAAATATAAAGATTATTAGCATTCGAAAAAAATAGAAGAAATCAAAAT
>HF992491.1:2240-34918 GCA_000433455.1 Mycoplasma sp. CAG:877
TTGAACTAAATCCACAACAAAGAAATACATATATGCTATAATCAAATAGAAGGTGATAATATGATTTTAGAAGAATATGATGAAACATTAAATTCAACATTCGATCCATATGAAGTTGAAAATGTAATTGAAGGTTTCCCTAAAACTGGAGTAACTTGCTTTTCAAAAAAATTATTTGATCAATTAGTAAGTAGGTTTGGTGGTGTAGAAATAGCACTATCTTCAAATGGAAACGGCAAATCGCCAATATACAAAATCAATTATGATGGAAAAGACTTGGCTTTGTTTATGTCTAGAGTTGGCGCACCAGCATGTATTGTTCAATATGAAGAATTATTTGCTATGGGATTAGAAAGAATAATTGTTTTTGGAACGTGTGGCGTACTTGATAAATCAATAGATGATTTGGCTGTAATAATTCCAGATTCAGCTATTAGAGATGAGGGAACAAGTTACCATTATTTAAAATCAGCAAGGGAAATAACTGTAAATCCAAAATATAAAAAAGAATTTATTAAATTACTAAAAGAACATAATTATTCCTATGTAACAGGGAAAGTGTGGACTACAGATGCTCCATATCGAGAAACAAGAAAAAAAGTATTGGCCAGAAAAGAAGAAGGCTGTATATGTGTTGATATGGAATGTTCAGCAATATCAGCTTTAGCTAAATTTAGAGATAAAGAAGTTTTTCAATTCTTTTATGCAGCAGACAATTTAGATTCAGCAAAGTGGGATAAAAGATCTTTAGGAAGTAATGAAAAGTTAAGTGACAAAGAAATGATTGGATTATTGGCAATTAAATTTGCTATAAGTTTAAATAAATAATCCATTTTAGATGCGACTATACCTTTAGAATGTATAATAAAATCTAAAGTTGTCATTAATCTTACAAAATAGTCTATGAGTATGATAAATTATGTATAGGTGATTAAGATGAATTATGAAATAGTTGATGTAAAACAAGAAGAAAAAGACAAACTACATAAATTGTTACAATATGCATTGTATGATGGTTCACAATATATTGATAATGATATAAATGAGGACTGTATATTTGAATATAAATGGTTTGATAAATATTTTACTGATAATAATAGAAATGCCTATTTTATTAAAAGTGGAAATAGATATTTAGGCATGGTTATGGTAAATGAAAATTTAAAATTTAATAAAACAGGTAAATGTATAGCTGAATTTTTGATAATGCCAAGATTTAGAAAAAATCATATTGGAAAAAATGTAGCCTATAAAATATTCGAAAAATTTAAGGGTGATTGGGAAGTTCAACCAATGGAAAACAATCCTGGTGCATACTCATTTTGGAAAAAAATCATATCTGAATATACAAATGGTAACTACATAACTAAAAATGATGGTATAGAAGATGTATTTATTTTTAACAATAAGTAGAAACGTCTATTTTCACAAATAATAGAATAGAAAAGTAGAAAAGATGTAAATGTTGTACAGCTTATAAATAATTTCTAATTAGATGGTTTTAATCCACGATTTACAGGGACAGTCTATTTAATGTATGTATTACAAATAAAGGTGCATAACACCTTTTTTCTATGATAGAATATAAGCAAGAGGACTGATACCATGACATTAGAAGAAGAGATTTTTAAAAAAAGAGAACTAGATACTAAAAAACTACTAGAATATGGTTTTATAAAAAACAATGATTACTTAGAATATAAAAAACTAATATTAAATAATACCTTTGAAATAGTAATAACAGTAAAAGAAAATAAAATAAATGGAAAAGTAATAGATAAAGAATTTGATGATGAATATTTAAATTATAGATTAGAAAACCAAACAGGTGAATTTGTAAATACCATAAGAGATGAATTTGTACATACTCTAGAAGATATAAAAGAAAACTGTACTATAAACAAATTATTTGTAAATGATCAATCTAATAGACTAGCCAATTTAATATTAAAAAAGTATTCAGATTCCCCAGAATTTTTATTTAATGATGATACAACAGGTGTATTTAGAAATAAAAATAATAAAAAATGGTATGGTATCATCCTAAATGTTGACTATAAAAAGTTTTATAAAAAAGATGGTAAAGTTGATATAATAAACATAAAGCTAAATCCTAATAAAATAGATAATTTAATTAACGAAAAAGGCTTTTTTAGAGCATTCCATATGAATAAAAAATCTTGGGTAAGTATCATTTTAGATGATACAGTAAAAGATGAGAAAATAATGAAATTAATTGATGAGAGTTATAATTATACAGTAGATACAAACGAATGGGTATTACCTGCAAATCCTAACTACTTTGATATATTTGAATATATGAAAAATAGAAAAACAGTAGAATGGAAGCAACCTAAAAATATAAACGTAGGAGATAATGTATACATATATATTGGTGCTCCAGTATCAGCAATTATTTATAAAACAGTAGTATTAGAAAAAGATATAAATAACTATTATTCAGATAGAAAAACAATGATTCTAAAAATATTAAAAGAATATGATAGAGATAAATATACATTCAATAAGGTAAAAGAATACGATTTACGAGCAGTAAGAGGCCCACGAAAAATGCCTAAAAAATTAATCGATAAAATAAAAGATGATGAAAACATGGAAGAATTAGAAAACTAAAGTAAGAATCAGAAATCAAAAAATAAGGAGGAGAAAAAAGTGAGTTTAGAAGAGTTAAGAAAAGAATGGTCAGAATATGAAGCATATCAAAGAGAAAACAATCAAGATACATTGAGATATACAACTTTTTTTAATGAGTTTATTGTAGATTTTAATAAATCACTCTCCGATGAGGAATATACATGTTTAAAAAATGCTCATCAAACAATAGAAAATATTCGACAAACAAAGGGTAATCTAACAGAGAAAAATATTATTAATTTAACGGCAAGCTTTCTAGGAAAAATATCTGAAAATCTACAAAAAAAGTTTTTAGATTATGCTAGTGATAGTATTTCTATAAGTGAAGAATATGATAAAAGTGGATGCGATTATTATAAAAAAATAGTTAATGATAAAGTTGAATATTATAGTAAGATTCGTCTAAAGAAAACTGGTACACTATATGATGTTTTCGTATTAGTTCATGAGTATTTTCATTCGTTAACTGATGTATCTGACTATAAAGATAAAATATCGTTAAGCAAACAGAGTATAGATATAATTCAGGAAACAATCTCAATTTTAGGAGAATTAGCTTGTGCTAAGAGTTTAGAAAAAGATTATCCACAAGAAACACTAAATTATCTTTACTGGAGAATCTACGAAGAAATGTATAGTAAAATAGGCTCATACAGACTATTAATGAAATACGCCACAGAACTACAAAAAGTAGAAAGTATAGAACAGTTGCAAGAAAAATTTTATCTTCCAGAAATAATTGATGTTGTGGAAAGAAAAATATTACCAATAAGTCCTAATCACATACTTGGTACAATATCATCAGTAGAATTACTTCATAGCAAAAATATGGAAGAGATTTTCAGTTTATTAAAAGCAATATATACAAAAGTTGATAACCAAGAGATTGAATCTGTAGCTGATGATTTCCCAAAACAAATAAATTCACATAAATTTGCAGAAATAGTCAAAGTAGAACTAATATCAAGCAATCATAAAAATACCCAATAAACCCAATGATTGTACTAAAATATCAAAATTAGAGCATAAAGGAGAAAAATAATTATGATAGTAAAAAATAATTACAATGAATGTATAACAAACTTAGCTTGTTCAATAAGAAAATATTTTAATTTAGAATATAGACATAACACACTTGAATATATTGATAAATTATTAGAAGAGAAAAAACCTAAAAATGTAGTAACCATATTATGTGATGGTATGGGTTCCAATATCATGGATAGAATGTTAGAAGCAAATAGTTTTCTTATAAAACATCGCCTTAAACCAATAACAACAGTTTTTCCAGCCACAACTGTAGCAGCAACTACTTCTATGATGACAGGACTAAATCCTGTTGAAACAGCCATGTTAGGATGGGATATGTACTATAAAGATATAGATAAAACCATAACAACATTCTTTCATTCAGAAAAAGAAGATGCAGAACATAAACCATTACCAGAAGCTCGTGAATATAATGATAAACATATGATTAGAAAGTCAATTATGGAAGAGATAAATGAAAAGGGAATTGATACCGGACATATATTATTTCCATTTGGTCCAAATTCATACAAGGACATTGATGATATGTTTAACAAAATAGAATCATTATGTAATGAACCTGGTAAAAAATATATTTATGCCTATGATGAAGATCCAGATCATACGATGCATGAACTTGGCTGTGATACAGAAAAAGTAAAAGACATAATTAAAGACATAAATAAAAAAGTAGAAGAACTAAGCAAAAAACTAAAAGACACAATAATTTTTGTTGTAGCTGATCACGGACACAAAAACGTAGAAAATGTAATGTTAAAAGATTATCCTGACATAGTAGAGTGTTTAGAAAGAAATACCTCACTTGAACCTAGAGCGGTTAACTTTTTTATCAAAGACAACCATAAAGAAGTATTCCCAACAATATTTAATAAGCATTTTAAAGGCGATTTTGACTTATATAAAATGCAAGAAGTAATTGATTCTAGGCTTTTTGGAGATGGAGAAGAAAATGAAGTCTATAGAGATATATTGGGAGATTTTTTAGCAATAGCCAAAACCGATAAAACTTTACTATATAATGGTGGTGAAGTTTTAAAATCACAACATGCAGGATATACAGACGATGAGATATATGTACCGCTAATTGTAATAGATACAGATAAAGAAAATTAAATGTATAAAAGCACAAAAAAGACATAATTATACACAAATACATTCTAAAAAATGTAGCACGAAAACAAATATAAAACTATAAAAAACACAAAAAACTTCTCTACCTGAAATGGTATTACTATAAAAATATTTGGAGGTGTAACATGATTTTAAATGTATCTGGAAGAACTGATGTAGTAGCATTTTATTCAGAGTGGTTCATGAATAGATATAAAGAAGGGTTTATCGACGTTAGAAATCCCTTTAACCAAAAATTAGTTAGCAGAATATACTTTGAAGATGTTGACTTAATTCTATTTTGTACCAAAAATCCCATGCCAATAATAAAAAGACTAGCTGAAATAAATAAACCTATTATTTTTCATGTAACTATAACTCCGTACAAAAAAGAAATTGAACCAAATGTTCCTTCAAAAAGAAAAATAATTGATTCGGTAAAAGAGATATCTAAAATAGTAGGGATAGAAAACCTAATAATTAGATATGATCCAATATTATTAAGTGACAAATACACTCCAGAATATCATGTGAAAGCATTTAAAAGGTTGTGTTCATTATTGAACGGTTCTGTTAACAAGATAATAGTGTCTTTTATTGATGATTATAAAAATGTAAGAAAAAATGAAAAGTTACTTAACTATCGTGTCTTTACTGAAGATGATTACCGAGTAATTGGTACTAACTTTAGTAAAATTGCCAAAGAAAATAACATGACAGTTCAAACTTGTTTTGAAGAAAGAAACTTAACTGAATATGGTTTTATAAAAGGAGAATGTCTATCTCATGAGTCAGCTTATAAACTAACTGGAAAAACATATAAAAGCTGGGTTGCTAGAAAAGAAAGAAAATGTAATTGTGTTCAAATGGTAGATGTAGGCGTTTATAATTCATGTAAGCACTTTTGTAAATACTGTTATGCAAACTTTGATGAGAAACAAGTAAATAATAACTATCTAAATCATGATAAATTATCTTCATTACTAATAGGAAAATTAGAAAAAGATGATATTATAAAAAGAAGAGTAAAATAATATGTTATGATAAAGAAAAAGTATTTACAAAGAAGGAAAAATTTATGAAAATTGAATTACCAAAATTATCAGATCATAAAAGAATAAATGAACTTGCTATTAAATTGCATGAGTATCATGTAGAATGGAGACCGGATATTTTTATTCATACTGATGAGGTTATATCAAAAGAAGAATTACAAGAAATGATTGCTAACGAAAAGATGTTTGTTGCCAAAGAAGATAACAAGGTATTAGGCTATATAATTTTAGGGCCAATACGCGAGGATCATAAAAATGGCTATAATTATAGAAAACAATTAGAACTAGCTGCCTTAATAGTAGATGATACAACACGCAATAAAGGAATCGGTACAGCACTAATGAAAAAAGCATTAGAATATGCCAAAGAAAATAATTGTACAGATGTAAGATTAACAGTAAATGAAGAAAATGAAAAAGCAATTAAGTTATATGAAAAATTAGGAATGAAGGTTAGAAATATTGCCTATACAATGAAAATAGATAAGTAAATTTAAAGAATAAATCTTACTAAAAAAAAATATCCACTATTTTTGTGGAAAAATAAAAAATAAAGATAATAATCAAAATATATAATCCACAGTTTTTGTGGAAAAGTGAAAAACAATAAAAAAATAAAAATGCGCTATTAACAATTATTGTGGATATTTATAATAACTATTCAAAAAATATAAAGAAAGGCATAGAACTTTCTTTTTTTATCTTCTTAAAGAACACAATAAGTGATATAATTTAGTAACGAGAGTAGTGTAAGGAGGAACGACAATGAAAAAAAGAATATCAAGACAAAAATACTATAAAAACCTAGACTTATTAAGACTTTTATCCTGTATAGCAATCCTTCTTTATCACTTAAATATCTTAAAGGGTGGTTACTTAGCAGTATGTACTTTCTTTGTATTAACTAGTTATTTATCATGCCTATCAGAATTTAAAAAAGATAAATTTTCTATCAAAGACTACTATTTAAAACGCATAGTCAAACTATATATACCACTAATAATAGTAGTATTTTCATCTCTTGCTGTTATATCATTATTTCCAAATATAAGTTGGTTTAATCTAAAACCAGAAACAACATCAGTGCTATTAGGCTATAACAATTTTTGGCAACTAAATGCTAATCTAGATTATTTTGCAAGACACATAAATTCACCGTTTATTCATCTTTGGTATATAGCAATTCTTCTCCAATTCGACTTGGTTTTTCCACTTATATTTGTACCATTAAGAAAACTAGGAGACAAAGTTTCCAAATCTATACCTTGTATAATAACAGCATTAGCAACAACTATTTCAACCATCTATTTTTATAGAATGAGTCTAACTCAAAATATGATGGTTACTTATTACGATACATTTACAAGACTATTTTCTCTATTATTTGGTTTAACATTAGCTTTCTTTCATAATTATTACAAATCATTATTACCAAATAAATTTAAAGAGAGTCCATATAAAAATATAATATTTACTTTTTATTTAATACTACTATCAATACTATTTGTCTTAATAGATTCAAAGTCTCCTTACTTTGCTTTAAGTATGGTAATAACAACAATTCTTACTTGTAGAATAATCGACTATGCAACAACGACAAGTACAAATAGTCTTAATTTGGTAGAGAAAGTAGTAAAATCACTATCAGATATCAGTTATGAAATATATTTAACTCAATATCCTATAATATTTCTATTTCAGTATATAAAACTACAACCACTGTACAAACTAGCCGCAATAATATTAGTAACAATCATAACCTCATACATTATTCATTTTGCTTTAAAGAAAACAAAAAGATTCAAAGTATTTAAATATTTATTACTTACAAGTGTTCTTATTGTATCAATCTATGGTGCTTATCAATATTATCTAGCTAAAGACCATACATTAGAAATGAAAAAGTTAAAAGAACAATTAGCTCAAAATGAACAGATGATTAAAGAATCAAAAGAAAAATATGCAACGCAATTAAAACAAGAACAAGAAGACTGGACTAAGCAACTAGAAAATTTAGAGGAATGTGAAAGTAAACTAAATGAAGTAGTATCAAACTTACCTATAGTTGGAGTTGGAGATTCTGTAATGTTAGGCGCTATATCAAACTTACAATCTCAGTTTCCAAATGGATATTTTGACGCTAAAGTTTCACGCACTGCTTGGAAAGTTGCTCCAATACTAAAAGATTTAACAGAGAAAAATATGTTAGGCAATCCTATTGTCTTAAACCTAGGTGCAAATGGAGATTGCTCAAAATCATGTAAGGCAGAAATAATGCAAATAGCAGACAAACGACAAGTATTTTGGCTAAATACAACTAACAACGAAACAGCAAATAATAATCTATATAACATCTCAAAAGAATATTCAAATCTTCATCTTATTGACTGGTCTAGTATTTCAAGTGGACATTCAGAATATTTTTATGCCGATGGCATTCATTTAACACCTACCGGAAGAGTGGCCTATACTAAGGCAATATATGATGCCATTTATCAGGAATATTTAAACGAGTACAATGAAAAGAAAAAAACAATTATTTCTGAACACGAACAACAGGAAAAAAGCAAAATAAGTTTTTATGGAAACACTTTATTATTAAATTCATTTGAATATATAGAAAAAGATTTTACGACTGCAGCTTTCATAATAAATAAAGACTTTACATATAAATCTTTAAAAAATGAAATAGATACTGCCCTAAAAAATAATACACTTACTAATAAGATAGTTTTAGCTTTTGATAATACTCCAAATATAAAAACAACAGAATATGAAAAAATATTAGAACTATGTAAAGATAATGAAATATACATAGTAGCAACCAATTCATCAGTTACTAATTTATCTAAGAAAAATCACTCAAACTTAGTAGTCTTAGATTTTACAAAAAAATTAAAAAAACATCCAGAGTATTTTATGGCCGATGGCAAACATCTAAGTGATAAGGGAAATAAAGCCCTAAGTAAATTTTTAAAACAAAATATTAAAGAAAAAGACATATCTGACTAATGATATGTCTTTTGTCTACTATGAACTTTCGTTAAAGTATGTTAATATAATTATAGAAGTTTAATTAAAGAGAAGGTTGAGTTTATGAGTGAGAGTACTAAAAAGAAAATTGTCACAGTTTTATTTATTATTGTAGGAATAATAGATATTTTATTATTAGCAGGAAATAATGAAGAAACATTACCAATAGGATGGGCTATATTCATGGAGTTATTTGTAACAATTCACATGTCCGCCTTTGTATTATATCCACTGGCAACTATAATCAATGACAATCCACAAAACATAAAAAAAACATTTTTAAAAATGTTTATAACTAGAGGTATCTTCCTATTATTTGCCGATATTTTCTTATCTACAAGTATTGCTATTTTTGATTTTATATCAGTATTTATAGGAGCATTCATAGTTGTGCCACTATTTGCTGTAGTAAGCGTAAAGAAAAACGGAATAAGAACAGTAACACAACAAACAACACCTCAAGAAGAACAAAAATGTCCAAAATGTGGAAATATAATAAAACCTGGCGAAAAATATTGTGCATCTTGTGGAGAAAAAATAGCTACTAGTCAAGAAGAAACAAAAACATCTTCTGGAACAATAACTCAAACTTATGTTAGGACGACTGATTTTGATCAAATGTTTTTGCAAAATGATAAAGAACTATTAGAAACATTTATAAAAAAAGCCCTAAAAAATGCTAAGATAAATCAAAGTACAAAGATGTTACCTCGTGAACTGTTAAAAAAGAAAACAATATTCTGCTCAATTTTATGTGCCTTACTATTTGCCTATGTTTGTATGATATTTTTTCATTTTCCAATATTAACTTATATAATAGGCGCTATTATCCTTCTGATTTTGGTAACACAAACTAAAAGGTATAATATTATAAGCTATTTAAAAAAAGAAGTTAAAGCAAGACCAGATGAAAAAATATCTAACATAGTAATGTCTGCTAAAGAAAGTTTTGTAGAAGATAACAAGAAAAAAGCAATTATTTGTGGAATTGTAGCCGCAATAATCTTACCATTAATTATTTTTAAATCACCAGTAATATTATATGAAAAAATGGAAAAAGGGTATGGTGTAAGATTTTATGCTTTTGGTATAACTAATTTTAAAACAGCAGAGATACCAGCTACTTATAAGGGTCAACCAGTTATAAGTTTACGTGGTAATACATTTTCAAATATGCCACTTCTAGAAGAAGTAAAATTACCAGAAACTATAACTGAAATAAGAGGTCAAGCCTTCAAAAATGATATTTTCTTAAAGAAAGTTAACATCCCACAAAAACTTGAATATCTAGGTGGAGGAGCATTTTACAATTGTGCGTCAATAACTTCTATAATCCTTCCTGATACCCTAACTACTATGGGTGGAGAAGTATTTAAAAATGCCCACTCATTAAAAACCATAAAATTATCTGAAAATCTCACAGAAATAAGAGGAAACTCCTTTGAAGAATGCACCTCTTTAAAAGAAATTACTATTCCTGATAAAGTAACAAGAATTGGTGGCCATGCATTTTATGGAAACACATCACTAAGTAAAGTAATATTTACCGAGAAAAGTCAATTAAAAGAGATTGGTTCTTCTGCCTTTAGAAAATGTGACAAATTATATTCAATAACCATACCTAAAGAAACTTACGTAAATTTTAGAGCATTCAAAGAAAGTCCTACTAGCATTAATTACTTTGGATATGGAGAAAAAACAAAATTTATTTATGTCACATCAGAAGATCCACAATCAGTAATAGAAACAAAAGATTATGGAACTATTTATATTAAGGTTAATAACGTAAATTATGTTAGTTATGACAACTGGGAAGTTAATGTAAGTATTACAGGAGGATTAAATATGAATTTAACTTTTACCAATCAAGAAAGAGAAAAACTAGTAGTTAAAAATTATTATCTTGAAATAACCAGTTGCTCTGCATATGGAAAAGTAGGAATAAATATAAGCTATAATTAGGAGTAAATATGGAACAGAATATAAAATACATACATTTATTATATGTACCAACAATGGCTTGCAACATGTGTTGTAAATATTGTTACCTAGAAGAAAACACAAAAGATGAAAAGACTGCTCACAAAGCTCTAGAAACCTTAGAATATGCCGTTTCAAAGTTTAAAGAGTCAAATGTAATACCATTTAATATTTCTCTCCATGGTGGAGAAGTAACAACACTTGATAAAGATACTTTTAGAAACATTATCAAATTCATTTCAGAATATTATCAAAAAAATAAAGAAATAATAACGCGTGGTGGTTTTAAAATAGGAACACCCCATATAAAAACAAATTTATATGATTTAGAAAAACATATCGATACAATAAAAGAATTCAATGTCTCAATATCAGGCAGTCTAGACTTACCATTATCATTACATGATGAATATCGAATTACTAAGGGTAATAAAAAAACACTAGAGAGAATCTTAAAAAACATTGCCCTTTTAGAAAATATTCCTAATAAAAAGAAAGTATCCGCAACAATTTTTAAAGAACACTATAATTATCTAGATGAAATTATAAAAGACATCAAATATCTTCATAAAAATACATGCCTAGATATGAATGACTTTAATTTTATGATTGGCTTTGATTATAACTCAAATGGTATTCTTCATCATATTACTGAAGAGGAACAAGTTGCATTTTATAATCGTATGCATCAAGAATTTGATGGTACTGATTTAGATGCCGGAGTAAATGGACCTTGGTTTGATGAGTTTGGTCCCGGATATTGTACAAATTGTGATAACTGTGGAGAAAAGTTCTTTCTTTTAGAAAAGAATGGTGATATTTACTCTTGTGTAAGAGGACAAAAAAATAAAGACTACTACTATGGAAACATTTACACAGATTCTGTGGAAAAAATATTGCAAACTGCTCAATCAAAAATATTTATAAATCACAATAAATTACCATTCAATGAAGAATGTAGTAAATGTGGTTACCTATATCTATGTAAAACCGGTTGCCCATTTGTTAAAAACACCTACAAAACTAATAAGAGTTATACTTGCCTTCTTCAACAACAAATGTATAAGGATAGAGGATATCTAAAAGATGAATATAATGAAGAATTCGTTTATCACTACGTAAGTACAATGCGTAATACCGATCCAACAAAATATATTCCAGAAAGTAAAAATGCAGACTATCCAAGCCTAACTGATATAATTGAAAAAGATCCAAAACTTAAATACATATATGCTGATGATGTCTTCATCTTAAAAGTTGATGGTGAAGAATACCAATTATCATCTCAAATATTAAAAAAATCTAGAAATATAATTTACATAACTAAAAATAGTAAGGTGATAATATATATGAAAAAGGACTTGATAAATGCAGAATGTGATTATCCAGATAACAACTCCCTATATATCATGTTATTATCCGGAAACTTAGTTACTTATGGAGATGAAGATAGAACTAAGCAATGCCATGTAGCAACATCTCAAATATACAAATGTGTCTTAGACAATAGACCATCAGATAAAAACGATTACTATGCCTATGATATAACTAATCTGATTACTGAATATAAAGAAGAACTATCAAAGGATAGTCCAAATAACATATTTTTTACGACCTCATCTTTAAGAGACTATCATTACTTAAAACAAAAAAATAATGCTTATTATCATATTCAAGCAATAAATTTACCATTTCAAAATATAGAATTTTATTATCTAGAAAAGGAGTATAAAAATGAATAGAGAACCAGAAACCTATGATGAGTTAATTATTCAAAAGAAATGTGTAGAATTAACTAAATATTATAATTTAACCATGGAACAATTAGAGGAAATATATGAGTTTTTAAAAGCCAATAAAAAAGGTAGCGTTCAAGGAAAAACGAATCAAATTTTTTTAAATGTAGGAACAACTACCAAATCCACTATTCCAACAACATGTATTAGTCGTATAGATGGTGTTATTGTTAACAGAAGGCAATTTACTGTAATTCCTCATTATGAGCCATCTTCTTACTCACATTCTAGTGGAGGATCATCATCAAATAATAACAATAACAACAATAATAATAACAATAATAATAACAGGTAGGTGATAGAATGCCTTTAATATCTGATAATTTTCAAATAAAAAAACTAAATAAATATAAAATAAATATAAAAACAAAATATATAGTTGGTAACGAAGTCTTAGAGCGAAATACAAATAATACTAAAAATGATGATATAAAAAATGGTATTAGATGTAAAAAAGAATACTATTTAAATAATAATCTTACTCATACAGAGGACTTATTTGATTCAAGAATTGAATATACATTTATTTCTAAAAATGTAGAAAACAAAGACTATACTTGTCCAAACTGTGGAATGCATTCCAAGTTAAAGGATTTTGTTGATGGCTGTCCTTACTGTCAAACATACTATAATATAGATTACACAAATAAAGATTTAGGCAGTAAATATCACTATGATCAAGTTCTAAGAAGTAATACCTATAAAATAGTAACAGGAATAGTAGATGTCATAATAAGCTTAATATTAAGTTACATTTTTATAAAAACCACTTCCAGAACATTTAATGGTTTTGATATATCAAAAATATTTATTTATGGTTTAATATTATCACTAGTACTATATTATTTTTTCTACATACTAGATGCATACATAGTATTAAGCCCCATAAGAAACTATAAAGAAAAAGAAAATCAAAAACAAGAAGAGTTCTGGGAAAATACTAAAATAGATAAAAAGAAATTCTATAATAACTTAAATTATGAACTAAGAAAATATTATTATTCTAAAGACAATATAATAGACTATGACATTATAGATTACTTAAGCTTTAATAATTTTACAAAAGATAATCAACAATACATCAAAATAAAAGCTGAAGTAAGAGTCGTATACTATAAAAATAATAAAATAACTTCTAAGATAATAAAAGACACATATTTATTAAAACATCACAGTAAAGATATTCAGTCTCTAAATGAAGGAGAAAACATAATTAAATGTCACAATTGTGGAGCATCTATTGATATTACAAAAGGAGAATGTTCATATTGCCATACTAAAACTAAGTATCTTCAAGAATGGATATTAGAAACTAATGAATAAAAAAACTACTTAAGACAAGAGCTTACTCTATTATTAAGTAGTTTTTAATTTATATTATTTTTCTTCTACTACCAGTGGTCTAAACTCACTAATAGCTAATACCAATTTAGGATGTCTAATAACAAAATGTATAACGGGGTTAAAACTCTTAGAAATAATTACATATTTATTCTCAAGAATACTAATACTAATATTTTTAAAAGTTTTATTTTTACTAATTTCAAGTTTATAATTTTTATTTTCTTTAGCAAACTTCTTAGTCATCTTAAAATGTTCCATATACTCCTCATAATTATATTTAACCTTATCTTTATAAAACATTCCTTCTAACTCTAAATAACATTCACTGGATTTATCAAATTCATGAATACAATCAGTAATTATACTACGTTCCAATACTTCTTTAGTACTTTTATTTAACTCATTCTTATACTTAATAATCGTTTTAATATCCTCATCGCTAATATTATTATTTATAAGAATTCTTTTTAATAAGTCATTACTCATAGTAAAAAGAGGTAAGCTAGCTAAAATTCTTTTTCTTCTACCAACAGTCTTTCTATCCTTATCTCTAAATTTCTTAAAAGTATTCTCATCATCATTATTATAAATATCCATAAGTGAATTAGCCTTTTTTAAAAGTAATTCACTTTTTTCTCTATAATATCCTACTTCTTTAGAATTATTTGTTAAATAATATTTTCCCTTATTATGAGCTCCATCAATACATTCGCCAGTTAAAGCAACAACACCTGATACGTAGTTAAAATGATGATATACATTAGTATTAATGCTTTTTAAGTAATATGGGGATATTTGTCCAGTCATATAAATTGGTATCCAACTCTCAAGACCAAGCATCATTTCATTAAAGGGTCTATCTAAATTATGAATAATATTTAAATGTAGTCCCTTCTTTAAACACATCGCAATAGCAAACATCCATTTCTTTCCAAAATCAATATCCTGGGCCATATCTTCCATAGGCATATCACTACACATGAAAATATCTTCTTTATTCTTAGAAAGAACAGTAGCCTTAAAAAAGTCTAACTCACCATTTTTCATTTCCTCAATACCATAATAATTTTTACATCTAGCTTTATAAAAAGGAATATTAGGTACCTTTAACTTATCAAACTTAATAGCTTTTATATATTGATTTAAATCAAAATCATCTAGGTTATATAAGAACTTATCAATGTTTATAACCTCATCATTCTTATTAGTAAGAATCCATTGTCGCAAATTTTCAACTGTAATCTCATTTCCTATTAGTTTCTTAAAACTATCATTATCTAGCTTACTATTATACTTTTTTAATACGAAGTTAATAAAAGAATTAACAAACTCTTCCTTATTAGAAGGAACTCTCTCACCACTTCGTATTCTAGATAGATATGAAGCATCAAAATTCAAAGCTTTAGCAAGTTCTCGTACATTTATACTAAAAGTATCAATTAATATATTTAAATTTTCTCTAACAATTTCAAAATCTATATTAGAACTATCAAATATACAATTAAATTCTTTATAAATATCATTCATCTTATATTTATTATCAGACAACATTTCAAAAGCTTTACTAATCTTTTTTAAATTAGTACTATTTGGAACTCTAGTACCATTCTTGTATCTACTAACGATTGATTCTGAAAGTCCTGCTGCGTTAGCTAAATCTTTTGAACTACATCCAATCAAATTTAAATACTTATTTAATACATCACAAAACTTCACGCTCTCACTTCCTTATATAAAATATTATAACACAACATAAACCAATATAATGATTATTAAACTTGTCAAATTGTCATTGACTATTAGGGAAAGAAACTACAAAAGATATCTTAATTATCTTATACTTTTAGTAAGAACAATATATAAGGAGAGTAAAAATATGTTAAAAAAAATAAAAGAAAATAAAAAAGTAATAATAGTTTTAGTAGTATTAGTTGTTGGAATATTACTATTTGTCTTTTTAAACAATAACAAACTAGATCCAAAAGTAAAAATAAAATATACAGAGGCAAGTAAAATAACTTTAGAAGAATATAAAAATGATGTTTTCAGCATGAAAAAACCAAAGGATTGGATAGTTGAATCAGCTGGAACAGGAATGTATTATGCGATTAGAGTATACGATCCAACAGAAACTGCTAATCAGGTATTTTTAATGTTAAAGATTCAACCATTACTAAAGAGTACTGCCGCAAAAAGTTTTTGGCAAGAATATTCTAGATTAAGTGGAAATAGTCCTCAATATCAAGTTTTTGCCAATGCAGTAGTTCTAGAGCAACAAACTACTGAATGTTTTTATACTTCATTTAATAATATTGCTGATTATATAACTTCTGTTGAACCAACTTTATCAAATATGAAATTTCCAACTTTTTCTAACTTTAAAAAGGTTGAAGAATTTGCATCTGTTGCTTCAATGAAAAACTATGCTTTAGATAGTAAAGTTTTAAGAGGAACATTTACATCTGAAAAAGGTAAAGAAGGAGAAGGCCTTTTTCTAGCATCTATTGTAAATTTTGGTAATCAATATCAAAATGGTGTAGATTTTCTATACTATATGGCCTATGACATTATGTCTATAACTGCAGTAAATAATGAGTTCATTAATTATAAAGATATTCTTTTAGAATCAATAAATTCAATAGAATTTTCTGATAGTTATGTAAAACAAACAATAGATGATGGTAATGCTCAAACTAAACAAGCACTTGCCTTAAATGCTAGTGTACAAAAGTCATTTGATTCATACATGAGTGCTTGGGAAAATAGAAATAAGAGTTATGACATAATGAGTCAAAAACAAAGTGATGCAACTCTAGGCTACGAAAGAGTATATGATACTGAGACAAATGAAGTGTACAAAGCCTACAATGGTTTTACTGATGACTATAAAGGAGAAAGATACAAGTCCATATCTGATGAAATGTATACCGAAAAAGTATATGGGTACATAGAAAAATAGGTGAACCATGAAAAATAAGAAACAACCAATTACAAAAGATAAGAAAACAATAGCATCACTTGTCGTTATAATTTTACTACTTGCCGTAGCAATCATAGCACTGTTACCAAAACATGATACCAAACCGGCAAAAAACAACGATAAGAAACCAAAAACACTTGTAGATGCCGTATTAGAAAAAAATAATCAGACAAAAGAAACAACTACTTACAAAAAATTTATTTCAGGAGAAGTTCTAAATGAAAATACCAACTTTTTAGAGTATGCTTTTATAACTAATAATACTGCTTACATATTTAATCCAGAAAAATTAAAAATAGAAGAGTTAAGTTATAAAAAAGTTTATGATATTCCAACAGATATAAAGATAATGAATATAGTACCAAGTCTAGGTGCAGATATAAACTTTGTTGATTATACAGATACCTTATATTCTATATATGACAGTAACATTGATAATGACCAAGTAGATGATTACTCTATGTTTAAAAATGCTATATATGAATTAAGAGTACTAGCCGAAAAAAACTATTCACAAAAATACTTAGATAAAAAAATAGATTATGACTTTACTGCCAATAATTTATATGTAAAGAACAACATTCTATATAATGTAATTCCAGAATATTATCATTTTCAAAATAAAGTAACAGTACCAACCTCATATGAAAAAATTTCTGGAAATTATGAAGGCGAAAAAATAATACGTATCTATAATGAACGAATCTTAAAAACAGACAAGGCTTTCTATGAAATTATAGATTACTATGATACTGATGGTAAGAAAACAACGACTATGAAAATGGATTTATTATCAAAGTATTATGACGAGGTTTTAACTTTTACCTATGAATACGTAATTTTAAAAGACTATACCTTAATACCTATAAATGATTGCCTAAATAGACCTCAAAAATATCAAACAAACTATTATAGAGGTACTTTAAATGAAAAACCAGCAACTTTTATAGAATAACGAAGAAGACATCTCTGTCTTTTTTCTTTTGCCTAAAACTTTATCTTAAACACTCCACATGTTATAATAAACAAAGAGGTGTTACAATGAATAAATTAAAGATTAATGGTATCTATAAACATTTTAAAGGAAACTATTACTTAGTAGTAGACACAGCCAAATACTCTGAAACAGGAGAAGAATGTGTCATCTATAGAGCGCTATATGGTTCTAATGAATTATGGATAAGACCTAAAGATATGTTTTTAAGTGAAGTAGATCATAAAAAATATCCGGATATTAAACAAAAATATCGTTTTGAATTACAAGAAATAGAAAGTATTGCTAAGTAATAAACTATGTCAAAAGTATCAAACGTTATAACTTTATTAGAATTATTAGAATCAGGACGTAAATACAGTATAAAAGAACTAGCAAGCATCTTAGAAGTGTCAGAACGTATGATAAGAGTCTACAAAGAAGACCTAGAAAAAGCTGGTATTTATATTGATTCAATACTAGGACCATATGGCGGTTATGTTCTAACTAGGCCAGTTAAAGTTCCTATCAGAAGATTTACTGAAAATGACTACAAAGTATTAGATCAATACATAAAAAAAGAACAAGACGAAGAAAGAAAAGAAACACTTATAACTCTTCAAAATAAAATTAAAGGTGTCTATATTGGCAGTAAACAAGATACCACAAAATTCAAATTAGAAGATGAACTACAAAAGAAATTTAATTTATTAACACGTGCTATTAGAGAAAAAAGAAAAGTAAAAATACGATATTACTCATACAACAAAGGTGAAAATGAAAGAGTAATCGATCCAGCAGAAATGTTTTTATTTCAAGACGGCTGGTATTGTGCTGCTTTCTGTGAAAAGAAAAATGACATTAGACATTTTGAACTAAAAAGAATTTTAGAATATGAATTATTAGATGAAAAATATGAGTAGAAAAATTGAAAAGAAAGAATAAGTAGACGAAATACTTCCTCCTCTTAAGTTATATTGAACTTGAGGAGGTATTTTTATGGAAAAAAACATGAAAATTAATTTTGCATATTTAAAAAGGAGGGTAGAAGATGCTTTTGATAAAACTGATTTGGAATATATTAGAAAAAGTTTACTAGAACTAAAAGAACCAACAATTGTCTCTGGGGTGGGAGGATCAAGTGTCGTAAGTAGTTTTGGTGCTAAAGTTCTAAATAGAAAAAATAACATCATCACAATTGATAGTGAACCAAGAGATTTTATCTACCAAAACTTATCTGGCTTTAAAAATGTTATTTCTTGTAGTTATAGTGGAAAAAATTATGGAGTTGACTTATCATTTGCCAATGACTTAAAAAAGTATCTATTATCAAATAACTCTTTTGATAATCCTGATGTAACATATTTGGAGTACAAGACAACAATTGATAAAGAAAGGAGTTTTATCTCTCTAGGTGCAACTCTAATTCCTATAAGTATTTTATTAGACTATTACTTAGATGGGAATACAGCTAGAATCCTAGAACTAATCGAGCCAACAACTTTTACATTTGATACTAAACCAAACATCTATGAAATATTTTCTGGGTATGATACAAAAACATCATCCAAGTATCTAGAATCAACTATGATAGAGTCAGGAATAGGTATACCAGTTATTCATGATAAGTATTCTTATTGTCATGGACGTTCAACAACTTCAATAGTTCATTCTAATAACGCCATCTATTTTGCTAGAGGAACAGACTTTGATAAAATGATGCTAGAAGAATTAAAATCATATTATAATGAAATAATAGTAATATCATCACCATTCAAGGACCAAGTAGAAGCTGATTTTCATATGTTAGTTCAATCTATGTACTTAACTAAGTATTTGGCAGAACAAAGACAAAAAGACTTATCAAAAGTAGAGCACTCGCCAATAACCAAAAAACTCTACACTTATAAAGGTTCAATATAAAAATTGAAACTTTATTTATAGTACTATAAATGATATACTAAAACCAGGTGAGGGTTATGGAAGAGTATTTGAAAAGACAAATAATGGATACAAGTAGACATCAAATTATATATAGCTATAATACAAAAGAAAGACATCAGTTCTTACAAGAACTAGAAGAATTATATTCAGTTAAAGTTAATTGTGATACTCCTATCGCTATATATATGGAAGATTTTATGCTCCCTGAAGTAGCAAAAACAAATAGTTATGAAACCTTAAGTGCAGCTGGAGAATTTCTAGAGTTTACTATTATTGAAAATATAATTACTAAAATACTTACATCGCCTATAACACTAGATGAGAAAAGGCAAACAGATTTTACAAACAGAATAATTAGGCTTTTTGGAAATAGAAAGCATGAACGAATTAATGATATTAAAATGTTAAAAGAATTAAGAACTGCACTTTTAGAATCAAAAAGTTTCTATAGAGAGTGTTATCTTCAAGAAGACAGAGAAAAATTATCTACTGATAAATTACCAATACCATTCATAACTACTGAATTAGTAGTACCAAAATTAAAATCTCTTTTGGAAATGGATTCCAACTTTGGACTTATTTTTGATACTGATAGTTCTATATCAATTGTATCTGCTATAACTATTAATAATTATATAGGTAAAAGATGCAATACAGATCTTTCTATAAAACTAGCCTGTGATGCTACATCGTGGCCTACATATATCAGTTTAAATGGTCCAATAGATGCTATTCACGACTATGGAACCGTCGAGTTAGATGATTGTATCAAACAATATACCAAGAAAATGAAAGAAATAAAGGAGAGTGAATAATTATGAAAGTAGTTGGAACAATGTTTTTCCAAGATGAAAAACTATTAATTGACAAGCCAAGAAAAAGACCAACTTATCAAATGATTGGTGGTCGAGTAGAGGAAAATGAAACTCCATTAGAAGCCGCTATTAGAGAATGTCATGAAGAACTAGGACCAAATGTTATCTTCAATGAAGATGCTCTTGAACTAGTAATGGAATTTGACGAGATAGCAACGAGTGATGGTAAAACTCCGATTCACTTCTATGTTTTCCTATCAAAAGAAAAATTAAAAGGTAAACCAACAACCAGTGAAGAGATAGAAAACTTCCTATGGTATGATTCAACTCATGGCACAGACATTTTATCTAACACCTTAAAAAATGAAGTAGTACCTTACTGTCTAAATAAAAAGTTAATAAAATAGATATGTTAAACGACAAAAATAGGAATAAAACTCCTGTTTTTCTCATTTAAAGGCCCTAAAAAACTAAAATATCTTGGGCTTTTACCGTCTGAACAACACTTAGAACTAAAAAACTAAAAAGTCAAAATTACAAATTATTTCTATTATTCATATCTATTTAAAAGGTCAAAAAAAGAGAGCCAAAAATGGCTCAATCTATTAACAGAGGATCTTCACACTATATAGTGAACCTTCCTCACTAATAATATATGCAATAATAATTTTTATTATACAAAAAACTAAAAATATGTTAACATATAGCTAGAATATAAAATGTATAAAAAATGAAAAAACAAACATTATAATAAGAGAGGTACACTATGGAAATAAAAGAAACAAAAAACATACTAAATAAATACTTAGAAGAAATAGAAAATTATTGGAGGTTACTTTGACATAGATCAAAAAAAGAACGAACTTCTTGCTCTTCAAAAAGAAACTGAATCTCCCGATTTCTGGACAAATAGAGAGAAAAAAGATTCTGTACTTAGTGAAATTTCTAGTAAAAAAGAAACAATTACTAATGTTGAAGAAATAAAAAACAAAGTCAAAGACTCTCTAGAACTTCTAGAATTAATGGAATTGGAACCAGATACAGATATTGAACATCAAATAGAAGAAACTATTGAAGGTCTTCCTAAAGAAATGGAAGAGTTAAACTTACTTCTCCTTCTTAATGGCCCATATGATAAAAATAACTGTATATTAGACATTCATTCAGGAGCTGGTGGAACAGAAGCCTGTGATTGGGCCTTAATGCTATATCGAATGTATACTCGCTGGTGTGAAAAGAAAAATTATAAAGTCGAAATACTTGACTATCAAGATGGTGATGAAGCTGGTATTAAAAGTGCCTCTTTACTAATAAAAGGCTACAATGCCTATGGCTATTTAAAAAACGAAAAAGGAGTTCATCGTCTAGTAAGATTATCTCCATTTGATTCTAATAACCGCCGTCACACATCTTTTGCATCAGTAGAAGTAACACCAGAGATAGAGCAAGATAATAGTATTGAAATAGATGAAAAAGACTTAAAAATCGATGTATATCGTTCATCTGGCTGTGGTGGACAAGGAGTAAATACAACAGATTCAGCAGTAAGAATTACTCATTTACCTACCAAAATAGTAGTTACTTGCCAAAATGAACGTAGTCAAATTCAAAATAAAGAACAAGCTATGAAAGTCTTAAAAAACAAACTATTACTAAAAAAAATAGAAGAACAAGAACAAGAATTAAATAAAATAAAGGGTAACCAAATGAATATTGAGTTTGGTTCTCAAATAAGAAGTTATGTAATGCATCCATATTCCATGGTAAAGGATCATCGTACAAACTATGAAACTAGTAATGTTACTAAAGTTTTAGATGGAAATATTGATGAGTTTATAGAAAGTAATTTAAAAAGAGGGTTATAATATGAAATTTTTATCAAAGAAAAATAGTCTAAAAGTTTTAGAACAAATAGGTGAAAAGTCTAAATACAAAAGATTACTAAAGTTTTTTATTGGTTGTCTTTTGGTATCTATCTCCTATAACTTATTCCTAGCCCCTAATGACTTAGTAGCTGGTGGTGTAGGTGGTATTGCTATCATCTTAAATGATTTATTTAGTTTTGATTATTCTACTGTAATATTAATAGGAAATGTTATTCTTTTAACGATTAGTTTTATATTTCTTGGTAAAGAAAAAACAAGGGGCTCAATCATGGGCTCACTAGTCTTTCCACTATGTGTAAAATTAACCTCTAATATTAATGCCTATATAAATATTGAAAACTCCGAACTCCTTTTAGCAGCAGTCTTCGGAGGTGTCTTATATGGCTTTGGTGCTGGTATGATATTTAAAGCTGGTTTTACTGGAGGCGGAACAGACGTTATAACTCAATTACTTAATAAGTATTTAAGATTAAGTATGGGAAAAAGTCTCCTATGTACTGATGGAACAGTTGTCCTATTATCATCTTTTGTCTTTGGTACAAATAAATTATTATACTCAATTATTACTTTATACATCATAAGTTTTATTTCAGATCGTGTTATATTAGGTGTATCTGATAGTAAAGCATTCTACATTATAACTGATGAAGAAACTGCTATTAAAGAATATATCTTAAAGTACTTAAATCATGGAGTAACAGTTTTCAATGCTAAAGGTGGTTTTGCTAAAGAAAAACAGACAGTACTAATGTGTGTCTTACCAACTAAAGACTATTATAAATTAAAAGAAGGAATTGCCGAAATAGATCCAGATGCTTTCTTCGTTGTAACAGATGCCTATGAAGTATTTGGAGGCGAGTAATATGAAGGAGTTAGTAGAAAAGTTCAAAGATAAAAAAGAACAAAAGAAAATTATCATGCTGATTGTTTCATTATTCTTTAGTGCTATAGTTTATAATCTGTTTTTATTACCAGTAAATTTAGTAACTGGAGGAGCCGGTGGTATAGCAACTATAACTAATTACGTTTATGAAATAGATCCAGCTTTAATGATTTTATTAATATCACTAACATGTGCACTTTTAAGTTTCATGTACTTAGGTCCAAAAGTAACAGCAGTAACTCTTTTAGCAAGTATCCTTTATCCAGCCTTTGTAGAACTAACAGAACCCCTAACTACAATAGTTCAAATAGATTATAGTGATATGTTTATTATTACAATCTTTGCCGGAGTTTTAAATGGTATTGCCAATGGGCTTATGTATAAAACAGGTTACAATAATGGTGGCCTTCCAGTTATAAGTCAAATCCTAGAGAAGTATTATAAAATACCAATAGCAAAAACTAGTGCAATTATGAATACAACGGTTGTCTTAATTGGAGGAGTATTCTTTGGTTGGACTAATGTTATGTATGCAATTATTTTAATATATCTAAATACTATTATAATAAACAAGGTACTACTAGGTATCTCTAATAATAAAGCATTCTATATCATAACTTCCGAAGAGGATCAAATTAAAGAATATATCATAAAAACACTAGGACATAGTGTAACAGTCTTCGATGTAAAAGGTGGTTTTCTAAATAAAAAGAACAAAGTAGTTTTAACTGTTGTTCCAACAAGAGAATATTACAGGGTAACAGAAGGTATAAAAACAATCGATAAAAATGCTTTCTTCGTTGTAACAGACTCATACGAAGTAGTAGGTGGAAAGTAATACCAAATGTCTAATAATGTAACTATAGATGTCAAGGGAGAAGTAAAAATTAACTTCTCTTTTATTGTGTAAAAATTTATGTTATAATAAAGTAGCTAAGGTGGTTGATAAAATGGATTTAATCAGAATTAAACACGTTGAGAAAAAATATCGCAACGGTGTTACAGCTATTTATGATCTAAATTTAGCAATCGAGAAAGGCTCATTTGTCTTTGTAATAGGTGGGTCTGGTTCTGGAAAGAGTACACTAATTAAAATGCTGTACCGTGAAGAAAAACCAACTAAAGGTCAAATAATAGTAGGAGGCCTAGACGTTGCTAAATTAAGAAATAAAAAAGTATATAAATTAAGACGTAAATTAGGAATTGTCTTCCAAGATTATAGACTTCTTCCTAAATTAACAGTTTACGAAAATGTTGCTTTTGCTCTAGAAGTAATTGGTGCTAAAAAAGATGAAATAAGAGTAAAAGTATTAAAAGCTCTAGAAGATGTAGGACTAAAAAATAAAATACATAATTACCCAGACCAACTATCTGGTGGAGAACAACAACGTGTTGCAATAGCAAGAGCGATTGTTAACGATCCAAAATTATTATTATGTGATGAACCTACAGGAAACCTAGATCCTGAAAAAAGTATGGAAATCATGAATGTATTAGATGATATCAATAAAACAAGAGGAACGACAATTATTATGGCAACACATGATCAAGATATTGTTAATAAAATGAAAAAACAAGTTCTAATATTAAAAGATGGACACTTAGTAACCTTTAAAGAGAAAGGAGTCTATGATAATGAAGCTATTTAGAATGTTAGGAAGAAGTATCAGAGATGCTTTCAAAAGTGTAATAAGGAACTTTAGTTTATCACTAGCTTCTATTTCTTGTATAACTATAACACTAATAATAGTTGCTATTGCCATAATGGCATCATTTAATATTAATAATTTTACAACTGAAATAGAAAAAGATTTAACAATCGTAGTATTTCTAGATAGAGATGCAACCGAAGAAGATATAAAAGATGTTAAAACTAATATTGAAAAAATATCAAATGTTGAAAAAATAACTTATATTTCTAAAGCTGAAGTAAAAAAAGAAATGCAACAAGAGTCTGAAGTACTAGATAAAGTACTAGATGGGTATAGTGAAGGAGAAAGTCCTTTAAAAGATACGTATCAAGTCAAAGTAAAAAATATTGAACAAATAAAAGATACAGCAGATAGAATAAAGAAAATAAACTCAGTATCTGTAGTTAGATATGGTGAAGGTATGGTAGAAAAATTAGTATCTGCCTTCGACTCAGTAAAGAAAGTAACTTATGGAGTTGTAATTGCTTTAGTAGTTGTAACCGTATTCTTAATTGTTAATACTATTAAATTAACAATTTCAGCAAGACGTCGTGAAATAGGTATCATGAGATTAGTTGGTGCTAGTAACTTTACTATCAAAACACCATTTATAGTTGAAGGTATGATACTTGGTCTATTAGGTTCAATAATACCAATTATCTTTACAACATATGGTTACATGGCTTTCTATAAACATTTTGATGGCTATTTATTCTCAAAATTAATAGTCCTAATCAAGCCGGAACCATTTATTTATACAACTTCATTAATGGTAGTTATAATAGGAATCTTAGTTGGTATGATCGGTAGTGCGAGTGCCGTTAAGAAGTATTTAAAAATCTAATGAAAACTAAAAAAATAATAAGTATCTTATCAATAATAACTTTACTTTTACCACTTGTGGCACTACCTATGAATACAAGTGCTAAAACGTTAAAGCAGTTTGAAGATGAAGTAAAAAAATATACTAAAAAACTAGAAGAACAAAAGGCAAACCTAGCAACAAACGATGCTGAGGTTGCTAAGATAAGAACAAAAATCGCCAATATTGAAAAGCAAATAACTGAAGCTGAAGAAAAGATTAAATCATTACAAGCTGAAATAGAAGCAAGTAATGAAGAGATTAA
The DNA here is from genome assembly GCA_000433455.1 of Mycoplasma sp. CAG:877. Lineage (GTDB taxonomy): Bacteria > Bacillota_I > Bacilli_A > RF39 > UBA660 > CAG-877. The sequence goes on from HF992491.1 coordinate 28,563, forward strand.
GGCAAAAGGCGAAGAAAGCAAAAGAATAATTGAGTACTATCAAATATCTAATGGCGATAATGCTTATCTAGAATATGCTTTTGGAGCAAGTAATATAACTGATATGATTTATCGTCTATCTGTAGTTGAACAATTAACTGAATATAATGAACAACTAATAAAAGATCTAGAAGCGTTAATTGAAAAGAATAAGAGTCAACAAAAAGATCAAAAAGCTCAAAAAGAAGAATTAAATAAATTAAAGACATCTCTTGAAGATGAACGAGCTAAGATTCAAGCTGATTCTATGGCTATTAAAGAGACAATGCCAAGTATTGAAGAACAAATAAAAGCTGCTCAAGAAAACGTTAGTTACTATAAAAAATTAGGTTGTGGAGAAAATGAAGATATTCAAGCTTGTCAATATAGAATTAGTCAATCTCAAACTGGTGACTCTATACCAAGTGTAAATGGTTTCTATAGACCAATTGAATATGGTTACCTTACTCAAGGATTCTATGGTTATGGTGGTCACTTAGGCTTAGATGTTTCAAGTTCTGATAAAGCAATCCCAGTATATCCAATCGCAACAGGAAGAGTATGGAAAGTATATCATGATAATTGCATATCCGGTGACTGGAGAAATGGTGGAAACTGTATATATGGTTGTAATGGAAAAGCTTTAGTTGTAAAAATAAGACATGACGTAAATGGAAAATATATTTATTCAACTTATGCTCATATGCGTAGTTTTGGAGATATTAGAGAAGGTCAAATAGTAACACCATTTACAATAATTGGATACATGGGAGCAACAGGTTGTGCAACAGGTCCACACGTACATCTAGAAATAACAAATTGTGACTGGTTCAGAGGTGGTGGATGTACCTGGGATCAATATCAACGAAATGCTGTAAATCCAACTAGATATGTTAATTTCCCAACAAGATGGAATAATCGTTAAACGTATAGTTTTCTATACGTTTTTTCTTTGTTAACAAAAAAAGGTTGACATACATTGAAATGGATGTTATCATTAAACCATAAACAAAAGAAAGGAGTGAGAATATGATTTGGAATTTAAACAACAAAATAATGAGAAAAAATGATGACCTAGTGAGAACAAAAGTATTCTCACGAATTTTAAACGTATAATAAATATAGTTATATAAAGAGGTCATCAAGACCTCTTTTGTTGTGGAAAAAACATTATTAAAAGAAAGGAGTATCCAATAAAAATATAATTGGATTAGACTAAGTATATGAAAAAATATAATAATTTTAAAATATTATGGCACTATTTAAAAGATGAAAAACCAAGATTAATTCTATATATGCTTTTAGTTTTATCATCATATTTACCAGTATTATTTGCTGCTTACTTTTGGGGTAAGGCACTAGAATTTCTTATCTTAAAAGACATAATGGGCTTTATAAAATATTTAGCTTTATGGGAAGGAATATATATATTACTTTTCTCATTTTTACAAATTCCACGAGATAAAATATATAACTACTTAGAGATAAAATTCATAGAAAATGTTAGCATGGATTTATATAAAAAAATAGATTGCCTACCAGCTAAAGCCTTTGAAGATATTGGGGTTGGAGAGTTTATTAATAGATTATATAATGATCCAGATCGAGTAATGGAACTACTTGCTAAATTAATAAAATTAATTTGTAAAGCTTTAGTTGTAGTAGCAATTCTAATTTTAGCTTTCTCTATATCATGGGTTATAGGTTTAGAAATAGTTATTTTCGGTATTGTAATGGGTTATATTTCTACAAAGTATTTCCCTAAAATAAAAAAGACCCAAGAACAAATAAAAAAACAATCAGATGCTTACATAAAAACAGCAACTGAAAATATAACCGGTATAAGAGAAATAAAATCACTAGGTATAAAGAAAAATATAGAAAAGAGTATTAATGGACGCTTAAATGCACTATTTACTGATACTAAAAAAATTAAAAATCACGAAGTATGGTATTATGGTTTTAATAATTTAGCTTATTTTACTCTTCAATTTGTAATTTTACTAACCTGTGGATATTTCTTTATTCAAGGAAAAATTACTTATGCAACTTTCATAATGATGGAAATGTATATATGGAGAATAGATGAAGTTGTGGAAAGTATTTCTGAATTTGGAGTAAGTTATAATAAAGTAACAGTATCACTAAAAAGAATAGATGAAATTATTAATAACAGGCTGTATAAAGATGAACATTTTGGTAAAAAGACATTAGTAAACAATGCCGGTGTAATTGAATTTAAAAATGTAAAATTCAAATACTCTGAAGATGAAGATTATACTTTAAATGGTCTAAATCTAAAAGTAGTACCAAATAAAAAAATTGCTATTGTAGGTAAATCTGGTAATGGTAAATCAACTATCTTTAATTTACTATTAAGATATTTTGATTCAACAACTGGTGAAATATTAATAGATGGTATAAATATAAAAGATTTAACTGAAAAATCTCTACGTGAAAATATTTCTATTATAAGACAAGCACCATTCCTATTTAATTTAACAATACTTGAAAACTTTAAATTAGTAAAACCTAATGTAACTTTAAAAGAAGTAAGAAAGTACTGTAAAGAAGCATATATAGATGACTATATTATGTCACTACCTAATAAGTATAATACAGTTATAGGAGAAGGTGGAATAAACCTATCTGGTGGTCAAAAACAACGTCTAGCAATCGCAAGAACTCTACTATTAAATACTAAAATAATTTTATTTGATGAAGCAACATCTGCTCTAGATAATGAGTCACAAGAATATATCAAAAAAACGATTAATAACTTAGTAAAAGACCACACAATAATAATCGTTGCTCATCGTCTATCTACTATCGTAGATGCTGATATAATTAATATTATTGATAAAGGTAAACTAGAAAGTTCTGGTACTCACGAAGAACTACTAAAAACATCTAAAGTATATAAAACCTTATATTCAAATGAAACATCAAGTTCCATCTAAAATTCTTGCAATCTTAATACAACTTGTGGTATACATATATTATAAAAGTATATAGAAAGGTAGAATAGTATGAGAACATTTATAACAAGATTGATTATTACATTATTAGTTATTATAAGTATTTTTATCTTTATAATATTTATACAAAATATTGTTGATAAAGGCGAAGCCTTAAGATTCCTAGGTAATAGATTTATAGTAGCAACAGAAAACTATGAACCATATGAAATAAATAAATATGATATAGTAATTGCTCATGAACTAGATCCATCAGAAGTAAAAGAAAATCAAATAATTACTTACTATACATCTGATAAAGAATATAAGTTTGCAAAAGTATTATCTGTTGAACCTGATGGCATAAAAGTTGAATTAAAAGACTCTAGTGAAACTATTATATCTACATCCATGGTAACCGGTCTATATTTCAAAGAGAAGATAGAAAACTTTGGTAAATATATACTATTCTTTCAAAGTTTAAAGGGTTTTTTAATATCGATAGGAATCATCTTTGTAATAATAATTATAATGAGTCTATTTGAAAATATTTGGTTTGCTATAAAGAAACTATTTACAAAGAAAGCTTAAAGTACTACTGACAAGTAGTACTTTTATTTTTTAAATTAATTTGTTAATAATAGGAAGTATGTTATAATTAAAATGAATTATTATAGAGAAAATAAGGTGGGATACTAATGAATAATATTTATGTTTGCGACTTTGATGAGGTAGAAAAACTATGTAAAACGATAGATTCTAATATTAATACTCTGCAAAATGATTTAAATACTAGTAAGGACAATTTACTTTCAACACTATCTTCAAATTGGAATGGTTCATCCTTCTCAACCTTTGCTGATAGTGTCAATGAACAACATGGAAAGATTGATAATAATATTAAAATATCAAGAAATGTAATAGATGTTGTAAAAGATGTCAGTAAGAAAATTCAAGAGTTGGAAGAAGACCTAACTGGCTATGATATGTAATAGGAGGAACTATGAATAATAATAATTTTAATGTTAATAATTATGGTATATTAAATGATTCATCCAATATGTTGATTGGTAGCACAAACTCAACTGAAACTAATTTAAAAAATATTCAAAGTAATGTTAATAAACTCTTTTCTGAAGATGTGTTTTCCGGACCAATTGCTGTTGAAATAAAAGAAAATTGGGACAACTCAATTACCAACTTAAATAATAGTATTGCTGATTTATCTAAAGCTGGAGCTGGATTAAAAAATATTAGTGAAAATTATCAAATAGCAGATGCTAGTAATTCTGAAAACATCGCTGGATTGTAGGAGGTAAAATATGAAGTTTATTTTAAATTGTCAACAAGCAGAAGAACTTGGTAAAAAATTAAATGACTATAGTACAAAACTTTCAGATACCACAAGTGAGTTGCAACTTTTAAAAGTTGATGGCGATTTTGACTGGGCTGGTACTATTAATTTGATTAATTCAAATATAAATATTACAGCTGATAGGATGAAAAATGCTCAAAAGTATATTCAATTAGTTGTGGATAAACATACAGGACTTCAGAAAACATTTGAGTATCCAACTGTCGTTGCTAATGATACAGTAAAAAAGACAACACCAGTAGAAAATCCAATCCCAGTTCCACAAGATCCTACTATAAAGCCATCCTCATCAGAAAATCAAACAGACTCTACAAAAGCTACAACAATCAATCAAAAAACTAGTGATACTGCTTCCTCTTCAGAAACAATAGTGCCACCATCATCAACTACCACGTCAACATCTACAACATCCCCTGGTATTACTAATGCAAGTGATTATACAACACCAGATGGTGCTAGACACTTTACCATTCCAGAGGGTAATGGAGAAAGATATACATACATGGCTTGGCAAGCAATTACTTCACCATCATCAAATCAATATAGATTAAGAGAAGCAGCTGGAATGAATTTTGATGATGAAGGATTTGGCAGAATTGATGGCAGATATGTCATTGCTTGTACAACAACATTTGGTCAAGTTGGTGAATATGTCGACTTTAAACTAGAAGATGGAACTATTCTAAAATGTATAATAGGTGATAGTAAAGGTGGAGTTAATCCACAATACAATGTAAGTGAATGGGGTCATAATAACGGAAAGAATGTTGTTGAATTTATTGTTGATAAAAATTCTTGGTACAATAAAAAAGATAACCCAGGAACACCAAGTAACCATCCAGAGTGGAACCATAGAGTAACAGAAGCTTATGTTTATGGTAACTACTTTACAGATAGGAGGTCCTAATAGTGGAAGCAAGAGAAGAAGTTGAAAAAATATTAGAAAACTATGTTAATGATATAAATAATATTGATCCCAATACTTGGAGTGGTACCTCTAGAGAATACTTTACAAAAAAAGCCACTGAATCAATTACAGAATGTAGTAACGTATTATCTTCTCAATTAACAGATTTAGAAACTGCTATAGAAAAATATACCAGTTGGAAAGAAGCAAACAGATACATTCAATACTATGACGACTTATTGGAAAAATTTCAAATTCCATCACCAGGACGTGTAGATGAAAGAAATCCAAATTCGTCTCCAAAACGAGTGATAGACAACTATGTATCTAAAAGAAAAAGCTGGGTAAATAAAGAGGCTGCTCTAAGAAATGAAATAAATACGATATTAGAAAAAATAAAAACACAAAAGTTAGAAGAAAAAGAATTAACAGCTACTGATAGTTTTGTAAAGTTCTATAAAAAAGATTATACTGATGCCTCATATGGTAATGGTACAACAATAGCTTCAGCTGGGGGTGGACCACTTGCTATGGCTATGGTTATTTCAACACTAACTGATAAAGAAGTATCCCCAGTAGATGCCGCTAATTGGAGTTTGGAACATGGTTATAGAAGCTATGGCAATGGAACAGCTTGGGCATATGTTGAAGATTATGCTAAAGAAAATGGTCTTAATTGTACTCAGTCCAATGTAAATGCCGATTCTATAATGACTAACTTAAAAGAGGGAAATCCTGTTGTTATGGTAATTGGAGAAGGTACCTACACGGATGAAGGCCAGTTCATTGTCTTAACAGGAGTTACTGATGATGGTAAGATAGAAATAGTAGACCCTGGTAGTGAAGAAAAATCTAAACAAACTTATGATCTTGATCTTTTCTTGAATGAAGGCACTCAACAATGGATTATTAGTAATTAATAGTTTCAATATATAAAAACTACTTTTTAACAAATAAAAGTAGTTTTTTTCACCTGAATTCACTAAAAGAAAAATTCTAATTTGCTGGCCCAGTTGGTCCTGTCGGTCCAGTCGCACCAGTAGGAATGGTTAGGTTTAAAACAAAATTAGGTGCAGTACCAGTAATACTGGCAGCAGCC
>HF992491.1:34923-35087 GCA_000433455.1 Mycoplasma sp. CAG:877
ACCAATTATACTGGCCGCAGCCTGTGTACCAGGGTTACCAGTTGTAACAGTACCAATAGTTATAGAGGGAGTTGCACCAGTAGGCCCAGCTTCCCCAGTTGCTCCGGCAGGTCCAGTAGGTCCAGTTGGTCCAGTAGCACCAGTAGGCCCAGTTTCCCCAATTG
>HF992492.1 GCA_000433455.1 Mycoplasma sp. CAG:877
GGACTTAAAAGTTCGTAAGTTTTTATTTACTAACTAAAAAGAGGAAAAATTATCAAAATAATTTAATCCTCTTTTTATGTTTTTCTTAATTTGGGAGTAATATTCTTGTCTAGCCAGCACTGAATTTATACTCCCATATAAATTCTCATGTGGGGAAATCCCCAATCACCCCAAATTTGTATTGATTTTATCAATGTCTATTATGTAATTTTTACAATAATTCAATTACCTTGATACTCCGTAATCTATTTTTCTGCTTTCAATGGTACTTTTATAAGTATCATTAACGAATTTATCGCCTAGTTCATTTACACCTATACCATTTCTATTATTGTGACCTCTGCCTAAAATTATTTTGTGTTGAACATCGATTCCTAAGTTTTGTAATATTTGAATTGTATTTTGTGCTCTGGAAAACATTTCTGTTCCTAAAATACTTCTTTGATATTTCCCAACTTCTGTTGGCACACTTCTATCAAAATAACTCATATCATGCATAGGAGCAGGTTGACCAAAAACATCAAACCTTGAGTCTGATTTGTTTTGTGTTTCAAGTTCTCCAACATAATATCTAAACTTAATTTTTGAATAGCTTTCTAAATCAAATTTCTTACCTGTTAAAGATTCATAATCAGCTATTCCTAATGGATAAGCCAATTTTTCTGTTGGAATAGGAATACTACCACTTGCACCACCTATACAAGCAGTTTCAACGATGTCTGGATGTAATAAAGCAAATCGTTGTGCAAAGACTCCTGAACTTGAATATCCGTTTAAAAATATTCTATCTTTTACAACTAATCCTCTTTCTTGTTCTAAAATAGATTTTGCCCTACCAATAATTTTAACTACTTGCTCATCTATTCTATAATTTCTATCATCCCTTGAAATACTAAAACATTCTTGAGATAATTGTTGTAAATATGGATAATCTCTATAGCTTGGTATTAATGGAACAACAATAGGGCTCGGCAAATCTCTTGTTAATTGCGCTAATCTAATTCCTGTTTGAGCTCCTTGTTCTATAATTTCTTGTAAATTTCCACTTTCTAAATTGTTTGCTTCTACCACAAGTTGGCCATTTGTATTTTCTGATAACGGAATTGCAAGAATACATGGTATATTAATACCTTTATTCATATCAGTAGCTAAAAATTTTATTTTATATGGAATTCCATTAATTTGATATTCTAAATCTATATCTCTACCATGCTCCAATTCGCTAGATACATATCTTATAAATTCATCTTTATTCATACTTATCACCTATACAATATAATATTAAAGTTTTATTTTATCTAAAATAATTATAACATATAAATTAAAATTCTTCTATCTTTCGGAGAAAACAAAGTTTTATTACTATTGAAATCATACAGAAATTAATATATAATATTTATAGAAATAGAGAGTTGTAGTTCGTAAGCTGTAGCTTAACCGCTTCATTGACGAATCTTTTCGAACTATTTAGTTTGAACTTGATATATAGAATCAATCGAAAGATTGATTTTTTTGTGTCTTACAAAGAAATCATCCTAAAGAAAGGATGGTGTTTGTGATTAATATTATCAAACAAGAAATACCTATTAATAAATCACTTAAAAAGAAATTAGAATTTATTTGTGATTTTTGTAATACTACTCCTACATTTATAAATGGAAGTATTAGAAAAATTGATAAATCTAATTTGGCTTATGTTGAACCTCACAAAGTAATTATCAATAATATAATATTTCTTGTTTTTAATTATTCTAATGATGTTTATATCAAAAACTTTGGTAATAAAATTAAAATCAATGAATTAGAAGATTATTTAAAGCATGCCAACTAGTAATTTTGCCCTAAATAGTTTATAATTAGATTAGAAAAACTTATATCTGATTTTTTTATGGGCGAAGTAGTACAAATAAGCCTAGTTGTACTGCTTCGCTCTTTTTTAGTAAAGGAGATGATGATAATTGGATGATGTAAAAAATTATATAAAGAAGAATTTGATGAAGCAAAAGAAGAATATAACCTAAAGCAAATAAGAGACGATAGAAAAATCAAAGATTATTTTACTCATATAAGTAATAATGAGAAAAATGATTTAGCCTGTGAAATAATAATTGAACTTGGGGATAAAAAGTATTGAGATACAAAAGATGATGAGTTTAAAAGAAGAATGACAAATGTTTATAAAAAGCAAATTGAAGATTTAGAAATTATATTACCTACTTTTAAGATTGCAAGTGCTATTATTCATTATGATGAAACAAGTCCACATATGCATATTGTTAGTGTTCCAATTAAATACAAAAGTAAAAATGGTATGTTTAAACAAGTTGGCAAATCTGATGTATTTACTAAAACAAAGTTAATAGAACTACAAGATAAAATGAGGACATTATGTATTGCTAGTTTTAATAAAGAATATAGTTTAAATAATGTTTTAAAAACTAAACAAAAAGGTAGAAATAAAGACATAAATGTTAAAGATATGGGTGGCTATATTGAAATGCAAGAAGAAATATCTAAAAACAAAGAACGACTAGAAATTGCTAATAAAAAATCACTTGAACTAGATAATAATTCTAATGATGTTAAAGATATCGTTAATAATTTAAAAACTACTTTTACTAACAAAGATAAATATGTTTTAAATAAAGATGATAAAGATAAAATTGATAAATTTATTCAGCAAGTAGATTCAACTAATAAAGAATATAAGAAAATGCAAAAGTTATCTATACCTTAAGTGATGTAGAAACTGAATTAAAGTATAATAGAGAAAAAGTTAAAATACTAACTGAAAATAACGATGCTTTAAATATTAAAGTTAAATTACTTGAAAAAAAGATAGATAAACAAGAAGATGAAATTGATGATCTTAAAGAAAAAAATTCTAAACTACAAAGCACCATTACTTTTTTTGAAAACTTATTTGATAGATTAGTTAAATTTATTAAAGATAAAATGTTTGGAAAAGAAAAAAAACGAGAAGATTATTGGAATTTTTCAAAAGATTTATATAATCATAATATATTTAGTGATAAAACTATTGAATCAATTCAAGAGGATTATATTTGGAATAAAGAAAACGATAAAGATAAAGACAAAGGAAAAGATGATTACGAAATTGATATGTAATCATCTTTTTTATTAAAACTTAATTCTTTCGGAAATATAGTTTTGAATCTCATCAACACTAATTGTTACTTGTTGCATAGTATCTCTATCTCTAATAGTAACTGTATTGTTTTCTAGAGTTTCATCATCTATTGTTATACAATATGGTGTTCCTATAACATCTTGTCTTCTATATCTTTTACCAATATTACCAGATTCATCAAATGTACATGAAAATTCACTACATAATTTAAAGAATAATTCATTTGCTTTTTCACTATGTCTTTTCTTAATTAATGGTAAAATAGCAACTTTATATGGTGCAATATATGGATGTAATTTTAATACCTCTCTAGTTGTACCATCTTCAAGTGTTTCTTCAGTATATGCATCACATATTAAAGTTAAGAACATTCTACCACAACCTACAGATGTTTCTAAAATATATGGTGTATATTTTTCGTTTGTATCTGGATCTAAATAATCAAGATTTTGTCCAGAGAATTTTGCATGTTGTTTTAAATCATAATCAGATCTATTGTGTATTCCCCAAAGTTCATCAAAACCTGTTGGAAATTCATATTGAATATCAGTTGCTGCATGAGCATAGAATACTAATTTATCATGATCTTTAAATCTTAATTTTTCTGGTCTTACACCTAAATCAGTTAAGAATTTCATAGATTGCTCTTTATTGTAATTATATATTGCTTCATCTTCACCAGGTTTACAGAAAGTCTGTAATTCCATTTGCTCAAACTCAATAGTTCTAAATAAGAAATTACCAGGTGTAACTTCATTTCTAAAGCTTTTACCAACTTGGCAAATTGTCATTGGTAATTTACTTCTTGAAGTTCTAAGAACATTCTGAAAGTTTATATAGATACCTTGGCAAGTTTCAGGTCTTAAGTAGATTTCAAGTTTATCGTTATTAACTGTACCTCTATAAGTTTTAAACATTAAATCAAATTCTCTTATATCTGTATAATTATTTGAACCACAATTAGGACATTTAATATTCTTTTTAATATAGTCAATCATTTCGTCTTGTGTCATTAAATCAGGATTAACTTCGTTAGTAAATTCGCTAATTAAATTATCTGCTCTATATCTCTTTTTGCAATCTTTACAATCTATTTGAGGATCACTAAATGAAGTAGCATGACCACTAGCTTCCCATACGCGAGGATTCATTAATATACCGCAATCTATTTCATAAGAATTTTGTCTTTCATCAACAAATCTTTTCTTCCAGGCTGATTTAATATTGGTAATTGTTTTACTACCTAAAATACCAAAGTCCCAAGTATTAGCAAGTCCGCCATATATTTCACTACCTTGATAAATGAAACCATATTGCTTACACAAATTAACTATTTTTTCCATTGTAACTTTTTCCACTTTTATCATCTCCTTTAAAATAAAAGAGATTCTAACTTACGTTGAGACGACATTACATCGCGGTTCCACTCAACTTATTCGTTAGAATCCCTCAAAAGTATACAGCTGATAGGTTTCCAAGCCCGTCATCGCTCTTCAAAAAATTACGATTTGATTATAATACTTTATTTAAGTTTTGTCAATTATTTGCCACAAAACTACTAGTTTTTAATAGAAATGCTGATAATTTTAAAAAATTAGCACTAAACATTGATAAATGCTAATTTGTATGGTATTATTTTGTTGTAATACCGCAGTACTTTATCAAAGTATAAAAAAACATTTGTAGAGCAACAAATGTTTAGTATTACAATGTAGAGGCAACTACATTGTTTAAAGATACCTACAAAACGAAATAGGCTTGGACGAACAAGAAAAATGAAATAAATTTATCATGTTCATTATTATGATATCAAATATTTTTAATAAATGCAATAATATAAATAAATTTCATTTTTTCGTAAGACTAAAATATGTAAACAGGGAGGTGAAATTTATTTTTATTTTTAAACATATAGTTTCCTCTATAAAATAATTATAGAAAGAAGGAAATAACATGAATGATAAAATTTTAAAAAATATCTTTGATAATCTAGAATCATCTTTAAAAAATGAGATGAGAATAAGAATTCAACATAATTTAGAAGATGGAAAATACCGTGAATACTTAGTAAAAAGAATATTATCTAAAATAGTACCATCTAAATATGAAATAACAAATGGTTTTGTTATTGATAGTCAAAATAATAAATCAGATGAAATGGATATAATTATATATGATAAAAGCTATGTTCCTCCATTTTTTGATGAAACATACACAGTTGTTCCAATTGAATCTGTAATAGCAGTTATTCAAGTAAAAACAACTTTAACTTGGGAACAATTAGGAAAATCAATAGACAATCTAAACTCTATAGATAAATTAAAAACTAAAATTGGTGGTAAAATTATATCTGCCAAAGGTGCTGGAATCATAGAAGAAGAAAGATTTGTTGCACCATATAAAATTATAGTTTCTTATAAATCAGATATTGCTAAAGACTATGATTTTTCACAAGAAATGGAAAATAAACACTTAGACATGATTTATATTGTTGATGGTGACTATGATTTATATATAAAGCATAGAATTGAACCAGACGGTGTTGTTAATCTAAATCAAAAAGAATTAGAAAAAAATAAAGTTAAAGGAAATATAGAAAAAGTTAAGGATAGCAAATTATGTAATTTTGCGCTACAGTTATTAGACAAAATGAAACTAATTAACAATGCAATAATCATAAACTATAAAGAATATATAAAGGGGGCAAAATAATGGTTAAAACATTAACAGAAGATTTTGAAACCTTTATTGATACAATCAGTTTAGATAAAAAACTAAAAAATGACATTATTGATAAGCATACAAGTTTAACTAATATGATTCAAGAAGACCATCCAGATGGATATAATATAAATAGAACTAGAATTAGCGGTTCTTATGGGAAAGACACCGAAATAAATGAGTTTGATCCTAATAAGAACCCAGATGTTGACATTGTTGTAATACTTGATACAGATTTAGATAATGTTGAACAAATTAATAAAGACTTTTATGATTATCTAGTCGATAAAAAAGCTTCCGTAGTACAAGAAGTAAGACAACAAAGTAATTCGATTGGATTAAAATACAAAAATATTGATGTTGATATTGTTCTAGCAAAAGATAACGAAGATGGAAGCATAAAAATAACTTCAGATAAAAAGCAAACTTGGATAGATAGCAATTGTTTAAGACAAATAGATTACATGACAGAACAAAACAAAAAATACACGACATTTGGGTATAAAAAGTTGATGAAATTATTTAAATATTTAAATAAAGAAGTCCTTAACAATAAAATAAAATCTTATACCCTTGAAATGTTAGTACACCAATGTGTTCCGACCAACAGAGTTGATTTAAAAATATGGAATGCATTTTCAGAAACTTTAGGAAATATTGCAGAATTAAAAAATATCGAAGATATTAAGGATTGCTGTGATTCATCTAAAAAAGGTTATGATGATAAGGATAAAAATGGATTTATATATTTCAAAGAAGAAATAAATGAATTATATAAAAAATCACTAGATGCTATAAATGGCGATAGAAAAAAATGGGAAGAAATATTTGGAAGCAGGTTTCCTGAACAACCAGTAAAAAAGGTTGAAAACAATAATCAATATGATAAAAAGCAAACACCATGGTGTTATAAATAATAATGAAAAAATAAATAACGCATTTAAAGTTAATGGATTTAAAGTTATTAACTATATTTATGCTAATGATTGTACTATTTATTATGTTTCAAAGGATTATTCAGAGAAATTTAATATTGATTTTAATGGTAAAATTACATTAGAAGTAAAAGTAAATTTTAATTTCTTTAAATTATTAACTCCATGCTTTTATCCAAGCTTTAAGGAAATCTCAAATATTATTCCAAAAAATGCAGATAACCATATTTATCCAAATGGAAATATCTGTTATGCTCCACCATTAAGGCCTATAAATGAAAAATGGGATTTTATCAACTTTGTTAATGCAGTAGATTCTGTGATAAACAATTATTTTTCAAAAGAATATATAGGTATAGGCATTCTTATCGAATTAGACCACGGATTAAAAGGATTAGAACAATATAATAATTTAATTTTCAAAAAAATATATTATAATAACATTAGTGAGTGATATTTATCATATCACTAGAGAAAGAGTTGTAGATATCTACGACACTTGCTCCATTGAGGAATCTGTTCGAACTATTTAGTTTGAACTTGATATATAAATCAATCGAAAGATTGATTTTTTTGTGTCTTACAATGAAATCATCCCAAAGAAAAAGATGATTACAATATTGAAATTTAATATTTAAATAATATAAATGATACTAAAAAATAGAAAATCCACACTATACGTGGTATAATATTATATAGATGGAGGTTTTATTATGATTAAAGAAACTGTTAAGTATCCTGAATTTTCTGAAATTGATTTTATAAGATTATATTGTGCAATGAATTTTAAAAATGGTTGTTCTCCAATCATAAAACATTATGAATTAGAAAAAAAGTTATATAAATTTTATTCATTAACTGAATTTAGAAATTTATTTCAAGATATATGTCCTAAAAAAGATTACACATGAAATCATCCCAAAGAAAAAGATGATTACAATATTGAAATTTAATATTTAAATAATATAAATGATACTAAAAAATAGAAAATCCACACTATACGTGGTATAATATTATATAGATGGAGGTTTTATTATGATTAAAGAAACTGTTAAGTATCCTGAATTTTCTGAAATTGATTTTATAAGATTATATTGTGCAATGAATTTTAAAAATGGTTGTTCTCCAATCATAAAACATAATGAATTAGAAAAAAAGTTATATAGATTTTATTCATTACCTGAATTTAGAGATTTATTTCAAGATATATGTCCTAAAAAAGATTACACAAATTCAGAAAACAGTTATTTGAATTTGGGAACTGCCTTGAATACAGCTCAATTAGTTGGACTACTAATACCTATACAAAGCACTGGAGAAACTAGTTCGATTATTTCTTACAATAATAAAATAGCACAAGAAATAATATCAAGTACTGATACGGAAATGGTTAATAAAATGTCTAAATTATTTAATTTAATGCTTGACTTTGATAGCACTTCAAAAGAAAATCACTTTTATCAAACATCTGATGCTGGATTAGTATCAGATAAACAATTTATTGATGAGCAAGTAGAAAGTTATACTAAGGCATTAAATTCTCCTGTTATGCCAGAAATTCAAGAATCAGGACCGGTATTAATTAAAAAAGCTAAATTATTTAATTTAATGCTTGATTTTGATAGCAGTTTAAAAGAAAATCGTTCTTATCAAACATCTGATGCTGAGGTAGTATCAGATAAACAATTTATTGATGAACCAGTAGAAAATTATACTAAGGCGTTAAATTCTCCTATTATGTCAGAAATTCAAGAATCAGGACCGGTATTAATTAAAAAAATGAATAAAGACACCAAGAAATAATTGCCACTTTTTTCATTTTTTGATAAACTATATTTAGTGATTGATATTTATGTATCAATCCGTGTATTGGAAAAAAGTTGTAGATATCTACGACACTCGCTCCATTTGAAATCAACTTACGGACTTAAAAGTTCGTGAGTTTTTATTTTATAAAAATATAATGTT
Source organism: Mycoplasma sp. CAG:877 (assembly GCA_000433455.1). Classification (GTDB taxonomy): domain Bacteria; phylum Bacillota_I; class Bacilli_A; order RF39; family UBA660; genus CAG-877. The sequence goes on from HF992492.1 coordinate 8,776, forward strand.
CTCTTTCTAGGAAGGAGGACATTTTTTTGCTTGAATTAAAAACCATTGAAGAACTTAAACCTAATACTAAACTACTAGAACTTATTAAAAACTTTACTTATAAAGAACAAATTAATAAAGAAAAATTATTAGAATTAGGAAAAGATTATACCATTATGTCATTAGA
>HF992493.1:0-42539 GCA_000433455.1 Mycoplasma sp. CAG:877
TGGTAAAATCCATTTTGTTTTCATTTTAGGATGACCAAAAGTAATTGCCTTTTCATCCTTTAATTCAAATTTTTTAATTAACTCTTTTAATCTTTCTTCTAACATTTTATTTTCCTCCTTACAAACAAATTACTATTTATCTGTTAGTTCAATTATACCACATATTTTTAAAATTCAATTACATCGCAATATTACTATTTTCCGATTTATGTAAAATTCAATAAATTTGGAAAGTTTAGGGGTACTGCTAATTTTACTACTTTACTACTAATCTTCGTTATTATCTTCTAAACTGCTATTAAATCTAATACAATAATTTATTGCAACTAATCTTAAAGCAATCCAAACTAATGAATCAAATAATTGATTATTACTTATATTAGAAGAAAGACAATAATTTTTAATATATGAACTACTTACAGGAAGTTCTAAAGTTCTTTCATTTCTTCCTATAGCCTTAAACAATAAGTCATCAGCTATTTGATCACATTCTGAAACTATATCAGAATCATCATCATAGTATTTAATGAAGTAATCTGTTATGTCATCAACTTGTTTAAATACTTTTCTAATATCTATATCTTTATTGTTTTTTAATTCATTTAATTGATTATTTATTATTTCTTCAATTACTTTTTCTTTTTGTTCATTTTTTAAATCATTAATAATTATTGTTAGGTCATCTAAAGTAAATTCTTGAACTTCAATAACTTTACTTAAATCTGATACCATTTTATTTGTTATTTTATTTGCATAATTATTATTTTCGTTTTTCATATTCATAGCTCCTTTATATAAATCCTAAACTTACCTCAATTATTATATCATATTTTATTCATTGTGTCGTACTTTTGTGAATATTCACCAATTGAATGGGAAAATTAATATGGTGATATATATGATAGATAATAATTTGAGATATTGTAGAGAAGAACTTGAAATGACACAAGAAGAATTAGGAATTATATTAGGTGCGAGTAAACAAACTATATCAAATTGGGAAACAGGTTATACACCAATACCTTTAAATAAATTAGTTAGATTTGCTAATTTATATAATTATTCATTAGATTTTATTGTTGGATTTACAAGAGATAATATTAAATATAATAAGAATATAAAATTAGATAGTAAATTAATTGGTAAAAATCTTAAAGCAATAAGAGAAAATTTAAAACTAACACAACAACAAATAGCAGATAAATGTAATATCTATCAGTCTACTTATAATCATTATGAAACTGGTTATAGTTTAATAAAAATAATTCCAGCTTATTCAATTTGCAAAACTTATAATATTTCATTTGATTGGTTAGTAGGTAGAACTAACAATATAAAAATAAACAAATAAAAAAAGCGAGAGTATGCTAATTAAACATATTCTCGCTTTTATAATACATTTAATGAATAACAATAATCATATACATTTAATTGTTCATTGATTTTTGTATTTATTTCTTCATTTTTAAAATCATATTGAAAAATATTAAATAACATTTCTACTGAAAACTTTTTCTTTTCTTCAAGTGATAATTCCATATACTTTGCTGAAATAAATAATAAGTTTTTATATTTGGCAAAGTTAGTTATTACATTTTTAGATTCAGGATCTAGTATTAATAATACATTTTTTAAAAGTTTAATAAAGTTATTAATATCATAAGTAGGTGTAAATCCTAAATCTTCAAGTAGATGTATTGATAATCTAACTTTATCAACATCATTTAAATCATCATAAATATTAAGTAAATCAATAACTTTCTCGGTATTATTATCTAATAACATAAACATTCTCCTTTCAAATTTGCCATTTTAGGCACTTTATTTAAAGAACAGATAAGAGATTAAACCTTAACTTAAAGCTTAACTATAAGCATTTAAATGGGGTATAATCTCAAATTTCTGTTTTACTATTTATCACTCTAACAATTAAAAAAATCAAGAGTATTTTTTTATTTTATCTACTTAAATCAAAATCGTCTTTATCGTAATCATATTCATCATAATCTCTAACTCGTTCTTTATAATAATCAGGTGCTTCAACATATTCAAATAATTCATCTTGTTTAGTTGTTCCTTTAGATATTTTAATAACATCTCCCATATCAAATTCACTATTATCATAGCAATCTTTAACAACTTCAGCAGTTTCATCTTTTGTATAATCATTACCTCGTTGTAATAGTTTCCTTAAAAATTTCTTTAATAATTGAAATAGTTCATTTAATCTATAAATTAAACTTCTATTTTCATCTTTTAGTTCTTTATTTTCAGTTTCAAGTTTACTAACTTCTTTCTTATATTTTTGATTTTCTTTTTCTAATGATTTATAACTATTAGCATAGCTATCAACTTCATTAAATATTGTTTGTAGTTTAGGTTGTAATTCCATTACTTTTTTAGATTCACTAATAACATTATTCATACTTTCAAAAGTATCTTTTCTAACTTTAACAAAATCTTTATCTACAATAAATGTTTGTTTAGTTGTTTTCATTTTTTCATCAAAATCATTCATTGCTTTATCAAATCTATCATTTTTAACATTTAATTCATGATTTAGTTTTTTAGTAAGTTGTTTATATTCTTTTATTTTAATGTGTTTATTATCACTTCCTTTAATACCTCGCTCTAAATCATAGCCTTTTTCAGTTAGTCTTTTATGATATAAGTCTTGTAAATGTGATAACTGGATTTTATCTTTAATATATTGTTTTTTAGAAATAGTGTATCGTTCTGTATTTGTTCTTTTATCTAATTTTTTAACTAGTGGAACAACAACACAATGAATATGTGGTGTTTCTTCATCTAAATGGACAGTCGCATGAAGTATTTGTTCTTTCTTATAACCTAAATCATTATAAACAAATTCCATACAAGTATCAGCCCAATCTTTTATTTGTTCTCTAGACATATCTTTAAAGAAATTATGTGAAGCAGTCATTACTAATTCATCAGCAACAACATTTTTAGAACTATTTAACATTTCATGGTATCTTTTTTTTCTATCAGCTCGTTCAGTTTTCATTCTTTCATCATGTTCCTTTTTATATTCTTTAGTTAATTCATCAAAACCCTTAACATATTTAACATTTAAAGGAACAAGTTCTATATTGTTTTTAGTTAATTCTAATTTAATATTAGGGTTTGATTGATATGCTTTCTTTTCTCGTTTATTATGTGATCCTATTTGTGCTAAATCGGGTATAGTCATAATAGGTTCACTTCTAAATATTGCATAATTTAATTCCATAAATCATTCTCCTTTCTTTTTAAACAACAAAAAAGATATGTCGTTAAACATACCTTTAATTACATTTTTTATTATAATTACAATAATCTCTTATTTTACATTTCTCACAATTAGGGTGTTCTCCACATATATTAGCAGACCTTAATAAACAAAATTGTTGGATTATTGATTCAACGATTATCTCATCACAGTTATTTAATATTGCTATCTTTTTAATTATATTTAATACTTGTTGTTCTGTTGCATTAGCATTTTCTACAATTCCTAGTCTATGACTACCAAATAATCTTTCTAATTGAGAACTCTTTTTACAAGTATTAACACCAACTCGTTTTAAATAATCATAAGCAAAAGCTCGTCCAACTTGTATCAGTTTATATTTACCACTATTAAACATATTAGCAATATCATTAGGAGTTTCTTTTTTAACAAACTTATCTAAACTTCCATAATCTTTTTCAATTCTTTCTAATACCATTATATTTTTAGATAATGCTTTCATTTGATTATTTATCATTGGATTAGTGCAATGAATCTTTCTTAACTTATTAACTAAAATACTTGGTTCAACTACCTTTAAATAATTCTTATCATAGTTATGAAAAATCTTATCAATAGTTTCCATATTTTCTCTTATATTGTTATCTCCCCATCTATGATTTGAGAGTAGAGCAATAATTAATGCTTTTAAATGTTCTTCAAAAGAATACTTTTTACCTTTTTTTCTAGATTTAACATTATTAACTAAATCTTTAATATCTCTCATATAATCATAATTAATATAATCCATACTTTCTTTAATAAGAGGGTATATTTCTTTTAAATCTTTATCTTCTAATAGAGTAATATTTTTTACCATTTCATAATTAGGATTATATATTACTTGATTATCTATACAATCTTTTAATATTTCTATAACTTCTTCATTAGATAAATACTTAACTCTCTCAATAGGGAATATAACTTTATTTACTTTAACATATTTTATCAGCAAAGGTATTAATTCATCTTTTTCTAAAATTTGCTCATTTTTCATAAAAAAATATCTCACTTTCTATAAATTAGTCTTTAACTAATAAAGTGAAATATTGTCTTTAGCCCTTATTTTATCGGCATTTATTTATTTTTATATTTGGGTATCACTTATTCAACCTCACCCATGGTGTTTTTACCATTCGTGGACCATTTTCATCGCTTGCACCTTGAGCTTTATCAATCATGTAGCCAACACAGTCAATTAAACGTATGTTACAAGAAAAGTCATCTATTTTTACATTGGCAGCATTATTAGGAACAAATTTAGGTTCAGTTGTCATGATAGTTTTACCGGCAGCACTTTGAGGTATTTCATCTAGAGCACGTTTTCTTTCATATTCATCTTCTATATTTGGAACAATAAGAGTTTCTACCATACGTTTAATAAAGGTAGATTTACCAGTTCTTACAGCACCAACGACACCTAGATAAATATCTCCATTTGTTCTTTTCGCAATATTTTTTATTATTTCTTGTTTATCCATATACATTCTCCTTATACAATAAAGAGTATGAGTTTTTTTGATAAAAAAGAACTATTTTAAAATAAAAAAATAAAGAGTTAAACTCTTTATTAAAACATATTACCAATATCTTTTGGGATATTGTCTTTTTTGATGGCATCTATTATACGTTGTTCTTTTTCTTTTGATACTTCTTTTCCTGTCATGGTACTAATATTTTGTATTACTTCACGAAGAGTATTTTCATCTTTCATATTACTTCTTTGTAGTTTGTCAGCTAGTGAGAGAATAGTTTCTTTATTTATATTAGTCTTTTTTTCTACTTTTTTAAAAAAGTTATCTCCAAACATAAAAGCCTCCTATTAAATTATATGAGGAGACTTTTATTTTAGTGATTTCTTTTATTAGCAAGTTCTCTACATTTTCTATTAAATTCGTCTAAAGTTATAGATTTATTTTTTAGACGATCGTGGAGAATTGCTAGTGACTTGTCATATACTTCTGTTTTATTTTCGATATTTGCATACTTGAAAGAAGAAATATCTTTTGTTAGAAGATTATTTGAAAAGTTATTATTTTGATTTAGACCTTGACTTTGATTTGAATTTTGATTTGGTCTATTATTTCTATTTTGATTGTTAAAATTAGAGTTTTCAAAGTTTTGATTGGGATTTCTATTAAAATTATTTCCTATTATCATATTATATACCTCTAATCGTCATCTTTCTTATTTTTAAATTGTAATACGATTGGTGTTCCAGTAAAATCAAAGTTTTCTCTTATCTTATTTTCTAAGTATCTTTCATAAGAGAAATGTACTAGACCTTTACTATTTACTCTAAATGTAAATTTAGGTGGTTTTGTACCTGTTTGAGCTGTGAAATATATTTTTAAACGTTTTCCTTTATATGATGGAGGAATGTTTAATTGATAAGCGTCTAATATTACTTCGTTTATTAGACTTGTTTTTATTTCTCTTTTAATATTTTCGGCTACTTTTATTACTTCAGGCATTAGTGTATGGATTCTTTTTTTAGTCAAAGCTGATAAGAATACGATAGGGGCATAGGTTGCGAATTGGAATTCTGCTCGCATTAGTTTTTCAAATTCTTGAATGGTTGTATCTTTTACTGTATCCCATTTATTTACAACGAATATTAGTCCTTTACCTTTTTCGATTGCATATCCAGCGATATGTTTATCGTGTTCTGTTATACCTTCTTCGGCGTTTATTACAACTAAGCAGATATCACTATTGTCGATTGATTTTAAAGATCTTAGTAAACTATATTTTTCAATACTTTCAAAGACTTTACCTTTTTTACGCATACCAGCAGTATCTATTAAGATATATTCTTGATTATGATATTTTAAAACAGAGTCGATTGAATCTCTTGTTGTACCGGCTATATCTGATACAACGACACGTTCTTCATTAAGAAGAGCATTCATTAGACTACTTTTACCAACGTTTGGTCTACCAATGATTGAAAATCTTAATCTGTCATCTTGTTTTTCTTCTTTTTCACTAAAGTCATTAGTAATTGTATCCATTAAATCTACATAACCAATATTGTGAATACTACTTATTGGGATATATGTATCAAAACCTAATTCATAGAATTCATAAATATTTTCTTCTGCTGCTTGAGCATCCATTTTATTAATAGCGACAATGACTTTCTTTTTACTTCTTCTTAAAATATCTCTAATTATTAGGTCATTGGCGGTTAGACCTTCTTTACCATCAACTATGAAGACAACTATATCGGCTTCTTTAATAGCAATTTCTGCTTGAAGTTTTATTTCACTATTAAAAGTTTCATTACTAGTATCAATTCCACCTGTGTCAACTAAATAGAATTTTTTTTGATTGTATATTGCTTCTTGATAAATTCTATCTCTTGTAACACCTGGAGTATCTTCAATGATAGATATTTTTTTGCCAACAATCTTATTAAATAAAGTCGATTTACCAACATTTGGTCTACCAACTAAGGCTACTGTAGGTAATGCCATAATATCCCTCCTAATTCAGACCTAATTATAGCATATAATTGTAAACTTTAAAAGAAAAAATAGTTTATTTCTAGTAAGTATATGGATTTGTGATATACTTATAATGGAAGGTGATTATATGAATTTAGAAGAGAAAAAAGATAATGAATTATGGTATGATAATCCATCTATAGTTACATGGCTTATTATTTTGATTATTTCAATTATTATATTAAGTAGTCAGTCATTTTCAATTAATAGTAATGTTGATACTTTGAGGATGTTTCAAGATGTATTAAATCATAATATTACTTATATGATTGCTTTAGTATATTTTGTTTCTTTAAAGACTAAGTTTGGTAAGAAATACTTTGACTATATTAATTTAGTTATGATAGTTGTATTCTTTATTTTATTTGTTACATCTATCTTGACAGTCTTTCAGTCATTTAATTTAGCAACTTTATTATCACTTGCTATACATACATTATTAGTAGTTTATTTCTTTCATGTATTTATGCGTGGAACAAGATTTTGGAAAGAATTTAGTTTAGATAAGTCTCCTTTTAATGAATTATCTAATGAATGGCTTTTCTGGGCTTTAGTAATTATAGAGGTTGTATTATTTTCAGTTAATTTAATTACTACAGCTACATTTAATGGTACTGTTTTGGCTACTTTTGATTGTATATATATTATTTTATTTAGTAGATATATATATTTATATGGAGTTTATTTAGATAGTAAGAAGATTAATGTTAAGAATACTGGTAACTTTGATGAGTATAGAGAAAAAGTTAGTGAAGTTGTTAGTGACTTAGGTAAAAAGAGTGAAGCTATTGTTGAAGATATGACTAGTAAAGATGATGAAAAGAGTAATGATAGTGAAAAGTCTAGTGATACTACTCATAAGAATAAGGATGATGATAAAACTAAGAAGAATAATAAGAAAGATAAGAATGGGGAGGATAAATAATTATGAATATGTTTGATGAGATTAATAAAAGTAAGAAAAGTCTTCCTAAATTAAATGCTATTGAGAAAGAAGTAGGTAAGTATAGTTTTAATGGTTATCAGAAGTTTGCTATTGTGACTTATGTCTTATGTTTTGCTTTTGGTATTATTCTTGGAAACTTATTTCCAGCTTGTAGTTCTGCTGCTACTATATATAGTGATGTTTGTGTGGCAACAGAGTTTAACTTCTTTTTAATGATTTTGTTTTGGTTTGTTAGTTTCTTATTCTGTTTGTTCTTTTTTGCAATTGGACATATCATTGGATTACTTAGTTCTATTAACGATAAACTTAAGTAAAAGTATGTAAATTTCTTTGATATTTCTTGCAATTTATATTAAAACATGATAAGTTTTATATGTAAGCATAACACAATGCTTAATTAACAATTGGGAGGTATATATTTATATGAAAAAAGTTGAATTAGTAGAAGCTGTTGCAACTGCTACAGGATTAACTAAAGCAGATGCTACTAGAGCAATTGATGCTACTTTTGCTACTATTACTGAAGCATTAGTAAAAGGAGATAAAGTTCCACTAGTTGGATTTGGTACATTCGCTGTATCTGAAAGAGCTGCTCGTGAAGGACGTAATCCTAGAACTGGTGAAACAGTTAAGATTGCTGCACGTAAAGCTGTTACTTTTAAAGCTGGAACTGCATTAAAAGATTCAGTTAACTAATTTTTCTGATAAGTAGGGACCTTTTTAGGTTCCTTTTCTTACGTATAAGAATTTATTTGTTCGATTGTTAGAAGTTTTAGATTTTGATATAATATTATTGAGATGGTGATTAAATGTTAGAGACAGCTTTGAAATTTATTCATGAAATTAATTCACATGGATATAAGGCTTATATAGTAGGTGGGTTTGTTAGAGATCATATTTTGGGAATAGAATCTCATGATATAGATATTAATACTAATGCTACTCCTAAAGAAATAAAAGAAATATTTGAAAATAGTTGTTTACCAGCTGAAGATTATGGATCTGTTACAGTTATAAAACATGGAGTTAGATTTGAAGTAACTACTTTTAGAAAAGATATATGTTATATAAATAATAGACGTCCAGCTGAGGTTAAATATATAGATAATTTATATGATGACTTGTTAAGAAGAGACTTTACTATTAATGCTATATGTATGGATGAAGATGGTAATATTATAGATTTACTTAATGGTCAAGAAGATATAGAAAAAAGAGTAGTTAGAACTATTGGAGATGCTAGAGTTAAATTTGAAGAAGATTCTTTAAGAATACTTAGAGCTATTAGATTTGCTACTATTTTAGATTTTAAATTAGATGATGAGGTAATTGAGGCTATTAAGGAATATAAATATTTATTAAAGGGATTATCTTACTATAGAAAAAAAGAAGAATTAGATAGAATATTTACTAGCAGTAATAGTATGAATGGTATTAAGTTATTATTAGAACTTGGACTTGATAAGGAGTTAGAGTTAGATAGACTTAGAGAGGTTAAAAATACTGATGATTTAATAGCAGTATGGAGTATTTTAAATGTAGTAGATAAGTATCCTTTTTCTAGTAATGAGAAGAATCTTATTGAGAATGTTAATAAAGTTTTAAGTTTTAATAATTTAGATCCAATGGTTTTATATACATATGGTTTATATGTTAATAGTATAGCTGGTAGTATTAAAGGTATGGATAAGAAGACTATTACAGAGTCATATAATGGGTTAGTAATTCATTATAAGAGAGATTTAAATATTAGTTGTGAGGATATTTTAAAAGCATTAAATAAGAAGCCTGGAAAGTATTTAAAAGATATATATGAAGATTTAATACATGAAGTTTTATATAGAAGAGTTCCTAATGATAGAGAGGAATTAATTAAATATGTATTGAATAAATATGGTGAATAGTTTATTATAGATAGAAATTTAAGGAGGTAATGTTTATGAAGAGTGCTAAATTAATAGATATTTTTAAGCAGGGTCATATAGTTATTCCTCTTTTTTTGTTACAACATTATAAAGATTTAAAACTAGAGATAAGTGAATTTATATTTTTAATGTATTTATATTCTTTAGGTAATAAGTTTTTATTTGATCCTAGTAAGTTTGCTAGTGACTTAAATATTGAATTAAAAGATGTTATGAATTATATTGGAGTTCTTAGTGATAAAAACTTTATTAGTGTTGATGTTATGAAGAATGAGAAAGGGCTTATGGAGGAAGTAGTTTTACTTGATAATTTTTATAATAAGCTTTCTTTAATGACAATGGATCAAGTTAATCAGGTTTCTAAGAGTGAAAATTCTAATATTTTTGAAATTATTGAGAAGGAATTTGGGAGAACTCTTAGTCCTATTGAGTATGAGATTATTAAAGCTTGGCTTGATAATGATATGAGTGAAGAACTTATTAAGGAAGCTATTAAAGAGGCTACTTTTAATGGGGTTTCTAATTTAAGATATATTGATAAGATTTTATATGAATGGGGTAAAGCTGGTATTAAGACGGCTCAGGATGTTGAAAATAATCGTAAGAAGAGAGCTAAAATTAAAGAAGAGAATACTAGTGATGTTAATATTGATGATATAGTTGATTGGGACTGGTTTGATGATGAATAGTATTTCTAGTTATTTGGATTATTTATTTCCTAATCCGAAGTGTGAATTGTTATATAATAATGATTATCAGTTATTGATTGCGATTGTTTTAAGTGCTCAGTCTACTGATAAAAGGGTTAATTCTGTTACTCCTATTCTTTTTGATAAATATAAGTCTTTAGAGGCTTTAAAACAGGCTTCTCTTAGCGATATTGAGTCTATTATTAGACCAGTAGGTTCTTATCATAAAAAGGCTTCATATGTCATAGGAATAGCTAAAATATTGGTTGATGAATATAATGGTGTTGTTCCTGTTGATAGGGAAGCTTTAGAGAAGATGCATGGAGTTGGTAGGAAGACCATTAATGTATTTTTAAGTGAGTTTTATAATGTACCAGCTATCGCGGTTGATACTCATGTAGAAAGAGTTTCTAAAAGATTAAGATTAGCGTATGCTAAAGATAATGTTTTAACTATTGAAAAAAAGTTAATGAAGAAGTTTCCAAAAGAAGAATGGGGTAAGAGACATTTACAATTAGTTTTATTTGGAAGGTATTATTGTAAAGCTGTTAAGCCTTTATGTGAGGATTGTAAATTAAAAGATATATGTAGAAAAAAATACTAGTTATTTCTAACTAGTATTTTTTGTTTGTACTTTTATTGTGTTTCAGATTCTTGTTCTTTTGTTACATTTATGGTTGTTGTTAAAGTTTCTGTTTTATTTTTATATTTTATTGTACAGGTTATTGTTTGTCTTCCAGTAAGCTTTATTTCGTTTGGTGTACATTGTTCAATTGTTGCACTTACGGTAGAACCATTATTTTTTACTACAAAGTCACTTGTTGATAATGTTAAGGCTCCTGTTAGTGCTGGAATAGTAGTTGAACCTGTATATTGTAGTTCTAAGTTATCAGTTGTTTCTTCTTCTAGTTTATATGTTGCTGATTCACTCTTTATTCCTGAATAACTCTTATATGTTGCGACTACTTTATATGTTCCGTATGGACTTGATGTTGGTGTATATGTAAATGATGTTTTTTCTGTAAATCCTATTAATGTTGAACCAAAGTAGACATTGTAACCAAAGGTACCATAGTTCTCATCATCTATTCCAGATGTTGATACTGCTTTCCAAGATAGATTTACTTTCTTTGTAAGTCTATTATATGTAGCTTCAAAGTCCTCTGGAGCAGCTAATTTTTCTTCAACGTATGTTTCTTCTGGAGCATATTCTTTTTTGAAGTATTCATATACAACATTTCCTGTATATGTTCCAGCTAATTTTGGAGGATTAGAACCCATTACTACACCAACTTTAACAACGCTATCTGGTTGTTTGAAGGCTTCTCTGTTTGATTCCATAGCTCCAGAATTTACTAGGGCATTAAATATTTTATCTTTTTGTACAGATGCTGGTACGTTATGTAGACAGTATTCACTATCAATAAAGTCATATCCATACCATAGACCAACTACTGTTTTTGTAGAGTAACCAATTATCCATGAATCTCTAATAGCATCCCATGGTAAGTTTTTAGATTCCATTGTACTACTGTCGTAGTTTGTAGTACCGGTTTTTCTAGCAACGTTAACTGGGTTTCCACCATTTAAAGTAACATCTTGTAGAACACTTGAAATCATAAATGCTGTTGCTTCTGACATAGCTTTTCTTTTTACAACATAATTATCTGAATTATGTTCTTTTGTTTCATTATTTGATTTATAAACTACTTTACTAACACTATATGGTTCATTATAATATCCACCATTTGAGAAGGCTGCATAAGCTGCACTCATTTGTAATGGATTTGTTCCAGTGAAGGCTCCGATTGAATGAGCTTCATGTATTCTTGTTGGGTCTTCTGTTGATTTTCCATCTTTACTAATACATTTCATAGTATTTGGATTATATGTATAACCAGTTGAACATACTTCTGGAGTCATTCCTAAGTTTGAAACAAATTCAAGTATTTTTTTGTTATCTACTTGTTGGAAGGCTTTTAGAGCAGGAATGTTACGAGAGTATGCAAGTGATTTACGTAGTGTTAATGTTCCTAGGTAGCCACCATCCCAGTTTTGTATTGATCTACCATTTGAATAAGTATATGGCTCATCTTCAAATAATGTATATGTTGACCAGTTATTATATTCTATACCTGGACCATAATCAAATAATGGTTTTGCGGTTGAACCAGGTTGTCTTTTATTTTTTGTTGCATAATTCCATTGACCTTTTTTGTTAGCAGAACGATCACCGATATTACGACCATTTCCAATTGCTAGTATTTTACCTGTTTGAGAATCTAGTACAGCCACACCAGCTTGTACTTTATCATTTATCCAAGTGTAGCTTTCACCATTCATGACACTATTTACACCATCTTGTTTTGATCTATCTAGGTTTGTATGAACAATTACTGGTGTAGTGTAAGGATTAATACCATACTTAGTGTCTAATTCTTCAACGACTGTATCAACATATCCACTATATTTATTATTTTGAGTTGTGCCACCTTCAGATGTTAGTGAAGATATTGGAATACTATTTGCAATCTTTTCTTCTTCTTCTGTTATGTATCCATGTCTTTTCATTAAATATAGAACTGTTTTTCTACGAGTTTCTGCATGTTCTGGATAAACAGTAGGACTATAGTAAATAGGAGACTTGAACATACCGGCTAGAGTTGCTGCTTCACTTAAGTTAAGTTCACTTACACTTTTACCGAAATAAGCTTCAGATGCTTCTTGAACTCCATAATAATTACCACCTAAGTAGTGATTGTTTACATAATATTCAATTATTTGTTCTTTAGTAAAATCTTTTTCTAGTTTGAATATGGCTAGATAAATATCTTCAAATTTACGAATAATACCTTCTGTTCCTTTAGTAGCATAGGCATTAGTTAAGCTGTTTTTAACAACTTGCATTGTTAGGGTAGAAGCACCACCAGCATTTGATCCTTTATGAAGTAGTTTTTGCATTACTTGACCCATTGAAGCTTTTATAAAACGAGGAGCATCAAAACCATTATGTTGGAAATATCTTGAATCCTCTGTTGCGATAATAGCATCAATTAGTACTTCTGGTAGTTCATCATAAGTAACTTTTTCACGCATTTCACTACCAAGCTTTGCATATACTTCATTGTTAATGTCTAAAAACTCTGAATTTTCTTGAGTTTCCAATTTAGAAGTTACATATTTTGGATCAGCATTTATTTTTATAAATATTAAAAATATTGTAAATCCAACTAAACAAACTATACCGATAGATAAAATTACCATTAAAATTATTTTGATTATTTTTTTAGTTTTTTTACCTTCTTTACATTTATCTAGTAATTTGGCAACTCCAACAATGATTCCTATACCAAATCCTGTTAATAGAGCAAAGAATGTTCCTAAAGTGAAATAACTTAATAATACTATTGCAATAAATGATATTAGTAATATTAATTTTATTTGATTATCTTCTTTTGGATTGGTGACTATTCTTTTCTTGATGTTTTTTGTGTTTGTACTTTTTTTAGTAGTCACTTTCTTATTATTAGGTCTTCTTCCTTTTATTTCTTTTTTCTGCATTTTATATACCTCCAATAATCTTATCAACTATTTTAAGATAGTCTATACTTGGTGCATAACCATCCTTTATTAAATAAGCATTTTCCCTTAGGTATGCTATAGGTATTGATTCTCTAGTACTATTTTCAATGAATTCTGTTAGCTTTGTTGCCATTAATAAGTATGTTTCATTTAGTGTAGTGAATCTAATTATTAAAAAGGCTATACCTCCATGTCTATATATATTTTTCAAATGTTGTATTTGATGAGGATGAATATTTCTTAGTGAAAATGAAGTTTTATTTTTAGTTTCTTTAGCTTCAAAATCAATATATTTTCCTTTATAAATACCATTGTAATCTGTTGTAGATGGTACTGTAAAAAATGCTTGAGTAATTACAGCTTTATCTCTAGATGGATAATTAACTTTTGTTATTTTTATAGGAGTGGGCTTTTTATAAATGTAGGCCTTATCAATACTTGCATAATATTCATTAGTTGAATTAAGGTCATTTTCAAGACCCATACCACGATTACCAAAGCTAATTTCGTGATTGGTATTTCTTTTTGTAATTCCATTTGGGTAGTTCATCACATCACCTATTGTTTATTATACTATATTCTTTATAAATTTTCTATAATTAATATATTTTTTCTTGGGGATTTTTAGCTTTTACTGTCGAATTTATGATTAATTTTAATTTTTGTATTATGATGGTATTGGTGAAGACAAATGAATAGTTTTGAAGTTATGATTGTATTTGATAAAATGCTTGATAACACACGAGAAATTATGTTTGGTACAAAATTATCTTATGCTATCAATCGGTTAATAATTGACAAAAACAAGCAATAATGACATAATATTACTGTAAGGGATTGGTGATTATATGTATCAAAATAAAATTACACTTAAGCCACAAGATATTTTAGAGAAAGAATTTAAAATTGATACTCGTGGTTATCGTCTAAAAGAGGTTGATCAATTTCTTGATGTAATTATTGGTGATTATGAACAATTCTTTAGTATAATAAATAATTTAGAGAAGGAAAAAGCTGATTTAATGGCAGAGATTGTTAACTTGAAGCAAGAGCTTAGAAATTCTAAATTAAGTATGGAAGTTGTGCGTAATAGTAGTGAGAACGCTGAGGTTTCTAATGTTGATGTTATTAGAAGATTATCACAACTTGAAAAAATGGTTTATGCCAATATGAGAGATAGAGAGGGAAGAGATAACAATTAATATATAGACAAACGCTGGGACTCTTGAGGTCCTTGAGGAAAGTCCATGCTCGCACAGTCTGAGATGACTGTAGTGTTCATTCTTAGGGAATAAATAACCTAAGGTAGTACTTGTACTAACGGCGGATACTATATCTAAGTCTTATGATATGATATAGTCCATAAAGTGCCACAGTGACGAATTCTTTGGAAACGAGGAAGTGAAACGCGGTAAACCCAATGAGCGAGAAACCCAAATTTTGGTAGGGGAGTTCCAACTTCGAGAAATGAATTGGAGTGGAGACCAGTAATGGTAGATAAATGTTTGTCGCTTAGGAAACTAAGAACAGAACATGGCTTATTTATATTATTGTTAATAATTTGTGAGGTGTTAATGTGAAAGAGTTAGGCGATTACTTAAAGCGAACTCGTATTAGTAATGGAGTTAGCTTGGCCGAAGCAGCAGAGGATTTAGATCTTTCGACAGTACAACTCGAAAATATAGAATCAGGAAATATTAAGGCTTTTAAAGATGTTTATGATTTGAAAGAGGATGTAAGACAATACGCTAAGTATTTAGGACTTAATCCAGAGAAAGTTATTGATGAATTCAATGGTTTTTTATTTGAACATACATCGAAGATTTCTCTAGATGATATTAAAATGGCTCAGAAGAAAATGGAGGAAGAGGAAAAGAAAGTTTCTTCGCCTTATACTAAGGAATATAAGAAAAAAATTGGTCCTTGGCCATTTGTATTTGCTATAATTTTTGTTTTAGTTCTTTTCGTTGTACTATATTTAATTATTAGTACAATAAATAAAGCACCTGAAAGAAGTTCTGAATTAATGTCATTTGAAAGAGAGGTATGTAGTTATGAATTTGCCTAATAAACTTACTGTTTTGAGGTTGATTTTATCTGTTGTTGTTATTATTTTACTAGTTTTTCCATTTTATGCTATAGGGATTCAATTTCCACAATATAATATTTCTGGAATTTCTTCACCTGTAGAATTACAATATCTTATTGCTGGAGTTATATTTATAATTGCTAGTGTAACTGATTTTTTAGATGGTTATATTGCTCGTAAATATGATTTAATTACTGATACTGGTAAGATGTTAGATGCTATTGCTGATAAAGTTTTAGTTAATTCAGTTTTAATTATTTTAGCAGCACATGGTTTTATTAATGAAATTATTCCAGTTATTATTGTTTTAAGAGATATTGTTGTTAATGCTATAAAGATGGAAGCCGCTAGTAAGGGTAAAGTAGTAGCAGCAATTGGTTCTGGAAAAATAAAGACAGCATCTTTAATGGTTGGTACAGTTTTAACTTTCTTTTATAATATGCCATTTGAATTTATTGGTATTAGTGTAAATAAGTTTTTACTATACTTTGCATGTATCATGTCTATTATTTCAGCTTGTCAATATTTTGCTATGAATAAGAAATTAATTTTTCCCAAAAAAGAAATTGAAGACTAAAATAAGTTAAAAAAATCCTTTTAGTATAAGGATTTTTTCTTTTTGGTAGAATAATTCGGAAGAATTATACAAAACATTTGTTCGTAAAAGTGTTGCATTTTATTTTTAATTATTATACAATAATGTTGTAAGTTATTTAACTAGGAGGCAAACTATATGAAAACGGTTAAAGAAGTTTCTAAAGATAAGGCTTTAGAACAAGTAATGAATGATATTGAAAAACAATTTGGTAAAGGGTCAATAATGAAATTGGGGGATAAGGAACATATGAAAGTTGATGTTTGTTCGTCTGGTTGCTTATCTTTAGATATTGCTCTTGGTGTTGGTGGTTATCCAAGAGGTAGAATTATTGAAATATATGGTCCGGAATCATCTGGTAAAACTACATTTGCTTTACAAGCTATCGCTGAACATCAAAAATTAGGTGGAAGAGCGGCTTTTATTGATGCTGAACATGCACTTGATCCGGTTTATGCTGAAAGACTTGGTGTAGATATTGATGAGTTATTATTATCACAACCTGATACTGGGGAACAAGCATTAGAGATTTGTGATGCTTTAGTAAGAAGTGAAGCAGTTAGTATTATTGTTATAGATTCAGTTGCTGCTTTAGTTCCACAAGCAGAAATAGATGGTGAAATGGGAGATTCTCATGTTGGTTTACAGGCAAGACTTATGTCTCAAGCTTTAAGAAAATTATCTGGTACTATTAATAAAACTAATACAACATGTATTTTTATAAATCAGTTACGTGAAAAAGTAGGAGTTATGTTTGGTAATCCTGAGACTACTCCAGGTGGAAGAGCTTTAAAATTCTATTCTTCTATTAGACTTGATATTCGCCGTAATGAACAATTGAAAATGGGTGATGGTATAGTAGGTAATAAGACTACTATTAAAGTAGTTAAGAATAAAGTTGCCCCACCTTTTAAGACTGCTGTTGTTGATATTATGTATGGTGAAGGTGTTTCTCGCGAAGGAGAAATCATTGATTTAGGAGTAGAAGCTGGTATTGTTGAAAAAACAGGAGCTTGGTATTCTTATAATGGTGAAAAATTAGGACAAGGTAAAGAAAACGTTAAATTATTGTTAAAAGAAAATATAGAACTTCGTGATGAGATAGAACAGAAGGTACGTGAGTATTATGATATTGTTTTACCTAAGAAGGAAGATACTTCATCTAAAAAATAATTTATTTACATATACTATTATGGAGGTTACATTATGAAAAAATTAAATGAAATTATTGATTGTGATTTAGATACTTTAATTTATGGTATTTCTGATGATTCTAGGGATATTAGTGAAGGGTATTTGTTTGTTGCTACCAGAGGGTTTAATGTTGATCATTTTGACTATATAGATAAAGCTATTGAAAATGGAGCTGCTGCTGTTATTTGTGATAGAGAAATAGATTTTGATATTCCACATGTAGTTGTGGAAAAAGATATTAATAAACTTTATCCAGAGTTATGTAGAAAATTTTATGGTGTAGATACAGATAATCTTTCATTAATTGGTATTACTGGTACTGATGGTAAAACTACATCAGCTACTATTGTTCAAAAAATATTAAATGATAGTATCAATTGTGCTTATATTGGAACTAATGGTCTTTTTGTAAATGGTGAAACACATCATATTAGTAATACAACTCCATGTATTTCGGAATTGTATAGTTGTTTGTCAACTATACAAGATAATTCGTGTCAAAGTGTTGTAATGGAAGTGTCTAGTGAGGCTCTGCTTCATGAAAGAACTCAAGGACTTAAGTTTTCAATAGTTGCAATTACAAATATTACAGAGGATCATTTAAACATTCATAAAACTATTGAAAATTATAGAAAATG
The DNA here is from genome assembly GCA_000433455.1 of Mycoplasma sp. CAG:877. GTDB lineage: Bacteria > Bacillota_I > Bacilli_A > RF39 > UBA660 > CAG-877. The sequence continues at coordinate 18,460 of HF992493.1, forward strand.
TAAATTTAAAATAGTTGACTACTTGACAGATGACGGTGTCGCTATCATAAATGGTGATGATGAAAATTGTCAAATTTTACATGTAAATAATTTGATTAAATTCGGTTTTAATGATGACAATGATTATGTAATATCTGATTTTGTAGAAGATAAAGATGGTGTAAAGTTTAAGATTAGACATAATGATTCTATATATGATATTTCTAGCCAATTATTTGGAAGATATAATGCTTATAATATTACTTTGGCATTTATTATTGGATTATTAAATAATATTGATGCTGAAACATTGATTTCTAGAATTAAAGATATTTCTTTTATAACTGGTCGTGGAGAAAGACTTAATTTTGGTCAGAAATTTGAAATTATTTTGGATTATGCACATACTTACAATGCTATTTTGAATTTACTTAATTCAGTTAAGGGAAAATATAAACGAGTTATTACTGTTACTGGAGCTGCAGGTGGCAGAGAAAAGGAAAAACGTTCTAAGATAGGTAAAATGGTTTTAGAAAAGTCTGATTTAGTTATTTTTACAATGGATGATCCTAGATGGGAAAGTGTTGATGATATTATTGATGATATGATTGGAGAATGTAAGAATACTAATTATGAAAGAATTAATGATAGAGTTGAAGCAATTTCTCATGCTTTTGATATTGCTAATGAAGGAGATGCCGTTTTAGTTATTGGTAAGGGACGAGATGACTATATGGCTCTTGGAACGGAAAAGATTCCTTATTGTGATTATGATGTTATAAGAAATTATTTTGATAAGTAGTATAAGGCACGCTTTGGTGTGTCTTTTTCTTTTCCTTGACAAGACTTTAAAATAAAATTACAATATAATTAGATTATGATTTTATGGTCTAGATGGAGGAATGTTATGAATGATAATACATTATTCTCCATTTTACTTGTGGCACTTGGATTGCTAGTTGGATTTATTATAGCGTTTGTTATAAATAGTTTAAAAGTTAATAAAGCCACTAAAAAGGCAGAAGCTTTGATTAATCAAGCTAGAAAAGATGTTGAAAAAATTAAGAGAGATGCAGCTATTGAACAAAAAGAAGAAGCTCATAAATTAAAAATGGATTTGGATAAAGAAATTCGTGAGAAGAAAGAGGAGTTAAAATCGTCTGAGTCACGTTTGCTTCAACGTGAGGCAAATTTAGATAAACGTGATGAAATGTTTCAAAAACGTGAAGCAGCTTTAGATGAGAGAGATGATAAACTTTCTGAAAAACAAGTTGAAATCCAAAATGAGAAGAGTAAAGTGGAGGAAATTAAGAGAGAACAATTAGAATTGTTAGAAAAAATTTCCGGTTTTAGTAAGGAAAAAGCTCGTGACTTAGTTATGAGTCAAGTAAAAGAAAATATGAGTAAGGAAATTGCTGAGTATATAAAAGAAGCAGAAGATGAAGCTAAACTTACTGCTGATAAGACAGCAAGAGAACTTATTGTTACTTCAATGCAAAAGTATGCAGCTGATATTGCTAACGATCAGACTGTTACAGTTGTAGATTTACCTAGTGATGAAATGAAAGGTAGAATTATTGGCCGTGAAGGTCGTAATATTAGAACGATAGAGGCTATTACAGGTGTTGATTTGATTATTGATGATACACCAGAAGCTGTAGTTATTTCTAGTTTTGATCCTTTACGTAGAGAGATTGCTAGAGTTACATTAGAAAACTTAATAAAAGATGGTCGTATTCATCCTACAAGAATCGAAGAGTTATATGATAAAGTTTGTAAGGATATGAAACAAAAGATTATTGAGTATGGTCAAGAAGCAACATTTGAACTTGGACTTACTAAGTTTAATCCAACTTTAATTGAAATAATTGGTAAATTACATTTTAGAACTAGTTATGGTCAAAATGCTTTACAACATTCTATTGAAGTTGCTCATTTGTCAGGTCTTTTAGCAGCTGAACTTGGGGAAAATGTTACTTTGGCTAAAAGAGCAGGATTATTACATGATATTGGTAAAGCAATTGATCATGAAATTGAAGGTAGTCATGTTGAGATTGGTGTTGATTTAGCAAAAAAATATAACGAAGATGAAGTTGTTATTAATGCTATTGCTTCACATCATGGAGACACTCAAGCTACTAGTGTAATTGCTATTATAGTTGCTATTGCTGATGCTTTATCTGCATCACGTCCTGGAGCACGTAATGATTCATTAGAAAATTATATTAAAAGATTATCACAACTTGAAGAAGTTGGTAATAATATACCTGGTGTTGAAAAGACATTTGCTGTACAGGCAGGTAGAGAATTACGTGTTGTTGTTAAACCAGAAGAGGTTGATGATTTAGGAGCTCATAAGATAGCAAGAGAAGTAAAAGAACAAATTGAAGCTAATATGAAGTATCCTGGAACAATTAAAATTACTGTAGTTCGTGAAACTAGAGCACAAGAAGAGGCTAAATAAGTCTCTTTTTTTGTGGGAAAGTTTAATTTTTTTATAATAATATAAGTAGGAGATGATTTAATTTGAAAGATTACTTAAACAAGAATCGACTTTTTCTTTTCTGGAATGTAGGAAAATTTGCTTTTGAAATGCAGAAAAAAAGAGATGTTGAAGATAAAAAATTAGCAAACTACTTACAATATTATTTTGGAATGACTGAAACTTTTTCAAGTTCTAATATTAGAAATATGAAAGCTTTTTATTTGTCCTTTCCTATTTATACTAAGTATATTGATTATTTAGATTGGAATTACTATTTAAAACTTATTTCAATTAAGGATAAGAGTTTACGAATGTTTTATTATCAAGTAGCAATATTTAGTAGGTGTGATTATGATACTTTTCTTAGTTTAATACAAGAAAAAAGATAACTTTCGTTACCTTTTAATATCTAGTATAATTGGTAGGATTATTGGTTTTCTACCAGTTAATTCATTGATGAATGGATATAGTTGTTCTGAAATACTTGATTTTAAATTATTATAATTTACTTTTGGTTCTTGTAAATCGGCTTTTATGATTTGTTCGGCTTTATTTTCTATTTTCTTTATTAGTTCTTCATTTTCATTTACTAGTATAAAGCCCCTTGTTGTTATGTTTGGTTTTATTAATAATTCTTTTTTATGCATATCAATATTAGCAATAACAACTAAGATACCATCATTTGCCATGATTTTTCTATCTTTTAGAACAGCACTACCAACTTCACCAATTCTATTTCCATCTACGTATACATCGGCTCCAGGCATACTTTCGCCTTTTGTGATGACATGGTTCTTTAAAACTAGAGAGTCACCGTTTTTTAGAATGAAAGTATTTTCTTTAGGAATACCACAGTTTATACCGATATCTGCTTGTCTTTTTAACATTCTGTAATCACCATGGAATGGCATTAAGTATTTTGGTTTGATTAATCTTATCATTAACTTAATTTCTTCTTCATTGGCGTGACCTGAAGTATGTAAGTCTGTTAAAGTGTTATTAGTATAGACTTTAACTCCTTGTAAGTATAATTTATTTATTGTTTTAGAAATACTTAGAGCATTTCCTGGAATAGCAGAAGATGAGAATATTACAATATCGTCTGGTCTTAATTTTATTTGTTTATGAGTACCATTTGATATTCTAGATAGAGCTGCTAGTGGTTCACCTTGACTACCAGTACATAGAATTGTTACTTCACCAGGTTTTAAATTGTTAGCCTCTTCTGGTGATACTAATAATTCTTTATGATCAATATATCCGGCATTTAGGGATATGTTGATGTTATTTTCCATACTTCTACCAAATATACATATTTTTCTGTTGTGTTTATAACATGTTTCAAAGATGTGTTTTACACGATAAATGTTTGAAGCAAATGTTGCGATTATAATACGATTAGTTTTATATTTTTCAAACATTTCTCCTAAAGTTTCATCTACAACTGATTCACTATTTGAAAAACCCTCATTTAGAGCATTTGTAGAGTCACTTATTAATAAATCTACACCTTCATGACCAAGACACGCCATTTTGTATAAGTTTGCCATTGGACCAATTGGAGTAAGATCAAACTTGTAGTCTCCTGTTGTTACAATACGTCCATCTGGAGTTTTAATACTTATACCATGTGAGTCTGGAATAGAGTGTGTAATTCTGAAAAATTCAATTTCAATATCTTTAAATTTTAATCTTGTATCCTCTGTGTAAACAAATAGATTGTCGTAACGGATGTTTTTATCTTGTAGTTTAACCGCAATTAATTCCTTGGCATGATTTGGAGCATAGATTGCTGGTATTTTGATACTTTGTAGTAAAAATGGAATACCACCAATATGATCTTCATGACCATGAGTAATTAATAACGCTTTAATTTTATCTTCGTTTTCTTTTAGAAAAGTAAAATCAGGTAAAACATAGTCAATTCCCATAAGTTCGCTTTCAGGGAAACTAACTCCGGCATCAATAATAACAATTGCGTCTTTATGCATCACACAATACATATTTTTTCCGACTTCTCCTAAACCGCCTAAAACAACAATCTTTGTTTCGTTAGGTTGTTTTTTAATCATATAATCTCCTTTCTTTTTTTGTAAAGAACTAACTATGAAATTATACTATAACTTTTCGTTTTTGTCTATATTTCAGGGTTAATTGTTTCTTTTTTACAGTTTGTTTGATATAATTTTATTGGGTGATATAATGGGATTTTTTAGTAAAATAAAGAATATGTTTAAAGGTAATGAGACTACAGTAGATACTAATACTGAGGAGGTTTTAGATACTGATTTAGAAAAGAATAATCAAGAAGAAGTTGAAGAAAAACGTATTTTAACTGAAGAAGAGAAAAAAGAAGTAAAGGTTTATGAAAAAGGATTGACTAAGTCTCGTGAAGGATTTGTATCAAGACTTGCGGAACTTACTGGTAGATATAAAAATGTAAATGATGAGTATTTTGATGAGTTAGAAGAAATACTTATTATGGCTGATATTGGTGTAAATACAGTAATGGACTTTGTTGATAGACTTAAAAAAAGAGTTGCGAGTGAGAAGATTAGTGATCCAGAAGTTTTAAAAGAAATTATAGTTGATGAGTTATTTATTATTTACGTTAATGATAGTGTTTTAGTAAATAAAATCAATTATAATGAAGATGGACCGACAGTTGTATTATTTGTTGGAGTTAATGGAGTAGGAAAGACTACTACTATTGCGAAGATTGCTTGGAAATTAAAAAACGAAGGTAAAAAAGTTTTATTAGTTGGTGCTGATACTTTTAGAGCAGGAGCAGTTGCTCAATTAAAAGAGTGGAGTGAAAAAGTAGGTGTTTCATTCTATGGTAAAGAAGAAGGTAGTGATCCAGCTAGTGTAGTTTATGATGGAGTAGTTAAGGCAAAAGATGAAGATTATGATGTTGTATTAGTTGATACTGCTGGTAGATTACAGAATAAAGTTAATTTAATGAGGGAATTAGAAAAGATGAATAAAGTTATTTCTAGTTTAATACCTAATGGTCCACATGAAACATTATTAGTAATTGATGCTACTACGGGGCAAAATGGTATTAGTCAGGCTAATGCATTTAAAGAGATTACTAATATTACTGGTATAGTTTTAACAAAGTTAGATGGTACCGCAAAAGGTGGTATTGTACTTGCTATAAAAGAGTCTGTTGGTATTCCAGTTAAATTTATTGGACTTGGAGAGGCTAAAGAAGATTTACAAGTATTTGATATTGAAAAATATATATATGGTTTATTTAAGGACTTAGTATAGAGGTATATTATGGAAGAAGTTATTTATTTTAATGAATTATATGATTTATATGGAATGTTACTTACAGATAAACAGAGAGAATACTTTGAGAACTACTACTTTAATAATTTAAGTTTAGGGGAAATGGCTGATTCTTATGGAGTTAGTAGAAATGCAATACATAAACAATTAAAGATTACTACTGATAAACTTCAATATTATGAAGATAATTTAAAGTTAAAAGAGAAAAATGAGAAATTGAGTAAATTAGTTGAAGAGATTAGTGATGAAAAGATAAAAAATGCAATTTTAGAATTAATTTAGACAACAGGAATTATTCTTGTTGTTTTTTTCTTGAAAACTTGGAGAAAAGTTTGTATAATTTATTATAGAATAGGGTAAAAAGGATAGATTGGAGTGGCTAGTATGTTTGATAGGATAGTTTATATTAGTGATCATTCAGCTAACGTCAAACTTGTTGACGGTTTTAATGTTGCTATGAACTTAATGAATTTACATATTATTTTTGAAGATAGCAATAAAAAAATATTGGGTGAAGTAGATGACTTAGATGGTAATCTTGTTAGAGTTAGATTTCTAGGAGAAATTGTTAATGGTAAATTACTAGGTGGTGTAATTAGAAAACCGTCATTAGATGCTAAGATCAGAGTTATTCAAGAACAAGAAATTCCAATGATTTGTGGATCTGATACTCAAGGATATTTAAAACTTGGAGTTAGTCCTTTTTATAACGATTATCCTGTCTTTTTAGATGTAAATAATTTCTTTAGTAATCACTTTGCTATATTTGGTAATTCTGGTTCAGGTAAGAGTTGTGGTATTTCTAGATTGTTTCAGAATATGTTTCATGATCAAAGATTATTTCCTTATAAGGCTAATATAATATTATTTGATTCATCTGGTGAGTATTATAATGCTTTTAAGGATTTGAATAGTATTAATTCTAATTATCATTATCGTTTTTATAGTACGAATGAAGTAGAGAGTAAGGGTGAAAAGTTACGTTTACCAATATTCTTACTTAATGCTACAGACTTGGCTTTATTATTACAGGCTACAAGTCATTCACAATTACCAATAATTGAGAGAATGTTAAAACTTGCTTTAGTATTTTCTCAGACTGATATGGATGCTAATAACTATAAAAATCATTTGATTGCTAAAGCAATTATGACAGTTTTATATACAAATGAAACTTCTCCTAATAAGAGAAATGAGATATTTTCAATACTTGCTAGTTGTTCTACACCGGAATTTAATTTGGAAGCTGTAGTACAAGGTATTGGTTATACAAGAAAATTTAGAGAGTGTTTCTTAATAGATAATCAAGGACAATTCTCAGAGAGTGTTTTATTAACTGAGTATGTTTCTTCATTTATTAAGCCTGAGTATGATAATTATGAACCTAAAGGTGGAGTTTATTATACTTTAGATACTTTAGAGAAAGCACTTAACTTTACTTTAATTAGTGAAGGTTGGCTACGTAATGAGAATACTTATGGTGATGCAGTTACTATTAAAGTTAGATTACATTCATTAATCGTTGGAGAAACTGCCAAGTACTTTGATTATCCTGATTTTGTTTCATTAGAGACTTATTTATCTTCTATGTTAATTAATAATGGCGATAAGTATCAAATTGTTAATATTAACTTAGATGATGTTGATGATGATTTTGCTAAAGTAATTACAAAGATTTATTCAAGACTTATTTTTGAGTTTGCTAAAGGATTAAAGGAACGTGCTAGTATTCCTTTCCATATAGTTGTTGAAGAAGCTCATAGATATATTCAAAATGATACTGATAGATTCTTGATTGGTTATAATATATTTGAAAGAATTGCTAAAGAGGGACGTAAGTATGCAGTTATTTTAGGACTTATTTCTCAAAGACCGGTTGAACTTTCTGATACTGTTATTTCTCAGTGTTCTAATTTCTTGATATTTAAGATGAACCATCCTGTAGATGTTGATTATATTAGAAAAATGGTTCCTAATATTAGTGATGAAATTGTTGAAAAGCAAAAGACTTTACAAGCAGGTACTTGTTTAGGATTTGGTATGGCATTTAGAATTCCGTTAATCGTTAAAATGGAAATGCCTAATCCAGCACCTTGGAGTGGTAACTGTGATGTTGTTACTATTTGGAATGGTAATGGTAGTGGAGTTTCTGCTCCTTCGGCACCAGAAACGGTACCTGATGCTCCTGCACAAAAGACGTTTGGATATAATGGTATGTCAGATAATCCAGTTTTTAGTTCAACTAATGCACCAGTTAGTAATTCATTTGTTCAAGAAAGACCGGTTATGGAAAATAACTCTAGACCAGTTGCAGCAGTACAAAGTCAAAATACTGCTATTCCAGTAAATCCTTTTTTGGAACAAAACAATAATAATGAGCAATTAGTTATTCCAAAAGTACCAAAGGTTGAGAATGTTGTTAGTACTCAACCACCAGTTAATAATGGAGTTGTTTCTATTCCTCAAGCACCTAGTGTTAGTCAGATGAATGCACCAACAATTGTTAATAGTGGTAATATGACTGATGATATGCTTAGTAGTGCAGGCGTTATGTCAATGCCTACTATTGGAGGATATAGCCTAGATAATCAATTAGTTCAATCAGCTTTACCAGATTTTACAACATCAAGTGCGGATGAGAGAAGAATGAATGAACTTAGAAGTGGACAATACTTTAATGTTCCTAGTGCAATGGATATGGTTGCTAGTCAGGGAACCGTTGCTCCTACAGTGCAATTAAATAATAATGCGGCAGATGAGTACGGTAGTGTAAGAATTGCACCTCCAGTTGAAAATAACTCAGTACCTTCTGCTACTATGACTAATGAAGCAGGAATTCCCGTTACAGATAAAGGTATTCCATTAATTAATTTAGTTGGTTAAAGATATAAGTAATTATATCTTTTTTTTATGAAAGGCTTTTCTTATTGATAAAAATTCTTTATAATTATATTGGTGATATATATGTTTGAAAGTTTAGGCGATAGATTACAGAATGCCTTACATAAGATAAAAGGGTATGGAAAAATTACTGAAGATAATATTTCTGATATGATGCGAGAGATTAGACTTGCTTTATTGGAAGCTGATGTTAATTATAAAGTTGTTAAAGAATTTACTAATACAGTTAAGGAAAAAGCTTTGGGAGAAGAAGTTGCTAGTAGTATTAATCCAGGTGATTTATTTGTTAAAATTGTTAAGGATGAATTAGTAGAATTACTTGGTGGAGAGAGTAAACCTTTAAATTTAAATGGTAATCCAGCTAGTTTAATGTTGGTTGGTTTACAAGGTTCAGGTAAGACTACAACTATTGCTAAACTTGCTAATTTCTTACGTAAGAAACATGCTAAAAAGCCGTTACTTGTTGCTTGTGATGTTTATAGGCCAGCAGCAATTGATCAGTTAAAACAACTTGGTAAGCAATTAAACATTGAAGTATATGAAGAAGGAAAAAATGATCCAGTAGAGATTGCTAAAAATGCAATTAATTATGCTAAAGAAAATAAGTATGATTATGTTTTAATTGATACGGCTGGTAGACTTCATATAGATGATCAGTTGATGGATGAGTTAGTTAATATTAAAGATACTGTTAAACCAGATGAAATATTATTAGTAATTGATGCTATGATGGGACAAGATGCTATCAATGTTATTACTGGTTTTAATGATAAATTACCTTTAACTGGTGTGGTTTTGACTAAATTAGATGGTGATACTAAGGGTGGTGTTGCTTTATCTGTTAGACATTTAACTAATGTACCAATTAAGTTTATTGGTGTTTCTGAGAAGTTAGATGGACTTGATTTCTTTGATCCAGAAAGAGCAGCAGGTAGAATACTTGGTATGGGAGACATTGTTTCTTTAGTGGAAAAAGCAACAGAAGCAATAGATGAAAAGGAAGCTGAAAAGACGGCTAAGAGAATGCAACAAGGTAAATTCGATTTAGAAGACTTTTTATCAACAATGAAGCAAATTAAAAAACTTGGGCCATTAGAGAATTTATTAAAATTAATTCCTGGAGCTAAGAAGATGGGAATAACTGATGTAAAGATAGATCCAAAACAAATGGCTCATATTGAGGCAATAGTTTTATCAATGACTCCTAAGGAAAGAAGAAATCCAGATATAATTAAAGCAAGTCGTAAAACAAGAATTGCGGCAGGGTCTGGTACTTCTGTGCAGGAAGTTAATAAGTTGTTACAACAGTTTGATCAGATGAAGAAGATGATGAAGCAAATGACAAATGGAAATATGAAACTACCTTTTTAGTACTAAGAGATTAGTACTTTTTTAGGCAGATGTAGTAGCCAAATAACCCTTTAGTCATAATATAGATTAGAGGAGGTATTTAATATGTTTGATCAAAATATGAATATGCCAAATTTCGATTTTGATAGTAATGTTATTGGCAATAATAATGTTGTTGATAATGATATGAATGTTGATATTAATATGATGGGATATCAAAATATGCCACAACAACAAGCTGGTTGCTGTTCTAATCCAGTTAATGAGGCAGTTCAAGAAAAGTGCATTCATAGAACAATAGTACATGAAGTTCCACATGTATGTCCAATACATACTAGAATAATTAATCATCATGTATATAAACATACTTATAGACCAGCTTATTCTTGTTCAGAGGAAAATACAGTAAGTAATGTTCAAGTTGGCTCTTGTTGTCAATTTAGATAAGACTAGCAATAGTCTTTTTCTTTGTGATAAAATAGTGTTGGTGATGGTATGAAGTTTACTAGTAGTGTAAAAAAAATAAATATTGGAGAAAGAGATATTAAGATTATTATTTTGGATTCTAGAATTGATAAAACTAAGAAGGTACCTTGTATTATGTGGATACATGGAGGTGGTTATTCTTTAGGAATGCCTGAGATGGTATATGCTTCTAGAGTTAGAGATTTACTTGTTGATAATGAATTAATAGTTGTATCTCCTAAGTATAGACTTTCAATTAGTAAACCATATCCTGCTGCACTTAAAGATTGTTATGGTGTTTTATTGTACTTAAAAAATCATGCTGATGAGTTTTTTATAGATGAAGATAAAATTATGTTAGGTGGAGAAAGTGCTGGAGGGGGTCTTTGTTTAGCAACTGGTATTTATGCTAGAGATAAGGGTGAAGTTTCTGTTAAGTATATGTTTCCGTTATATCCAATGATTGATTGTTTTGATACAGAAAGTTCTAGGGATAATCATGCTCATGTATGGAATACAAGGAGAAACCATTGGGCGTGGAAAAAGTATTTAGGTGATTTATATGGTGATGAAGATATTTCTTGTTACGCATCTCCATCTAGATTAAAAGATTTTAAAGATTTACCTCCATTTTATACTTTTGTATGTGATGGGGAACCTTTTTATAGTGAAACTGTTGATTTTACTAAGATGGCAAAAGAAGCAGGAGTAGACGCTAAATGTGATGTTTATCACGCTAATACTCATGCATTTGATGTGTATTGTGCTTTTACAGAAGAGGGTGTTAGGGCAAGAGAAAACTTTGTTAAAAATTTTGAATATGTTAAGAGTAAATATTTAAAGTAAATTTGATAGAGAAGTTTATTCTTTTATGATATACTTAGTATGATATTTATAGACAGGAGGAGAGGTTAATGTTTAAGGGTAAGCCATTTGTTAAATGGGCTGGTGGAAAAAGACAAATTATAGATAAATTGAAACAATATGTTCCAGATGAATTTAATACATATTATGAACCATTTATTGGGGGAGGTGCTTTACTTTTTGAACTTTCTCCTAAAAGTGCAGTAATAAATGATTCTAATAAAGAGTTAATGAATGTATATAGCGTTTTGTGTGATGAAGAGAAATTTAAAAAGATGTGTAATGTTTTAAATACTTATGAGGCAAATCATTCGGAAGAGTTCTTTTATGAAATTAGAAATAAGGATCGCAATAAGAAAACATTTAATAGATTATCTGATTATACTAGAGCTGCTAGAACTATATATTTGAATAAAGCTTGTTTTAATGGATTGTATAGAGTTAATAGTAAAGATGAGTTTAATGTACCTTTTGGTAAGAAGAGTAAAGTTAATACTTATGATGGGAGTAATTTAATTACTGTTAGTAATTATTTAACAATGAATGATATTACGATTCAATGTGTAGATTTTGAAGAGTCTGTTAAGACTGCTAAGAAGGGTGACTTTGTTTATTTTGATCCACCATATGATTCTGATACTTCAACATTTAATAGTTATACAGAAGAAGGCTTTGGTAAAGATGAGCAGAGAAGACTTGCTGAAGTATTTAAGGATTTAGATAAAAGAGGAGTTTATGTAATGCTTTCTAATCATAATACGATATTAGTTAAAGAATTATATAAAGATTATCATGTGCATGTAATAGAGGCTAAGAGAAATATTAATTCTAATGGTAAGAAACGTGGTAAAGTAGAAGAAGTTATTATTACTAATTTCTTAAATGAGAGGTAGAATATATGAAAAGTGTAATAGCAAATGACTATTTAGGAAAAAATGTTTCTATTGTTATTGATAGAAAATTAGGTACTAAGCATCCAAAACATGGGTTTATTTATATGGTTAATTATGGATATGTTCCTAATACTATATCTGGTGATGGAGAGGAACTTGATGCTTATTTATTGGGTGTGTTTGAACCCGTAGATGAATTTATTGGAAAGGTGATTGCTGTTATACATAGAACTAATGACGATGATGATAAATTGGTTGTTGTACCAGATGATAGAAAATATTCAGATGATGCAATAAGAGCTTTAACAGAGTTTCAAGAACAGTATTTTGAATCAGTTATTATTAGATAGTAAGACTAGTAATAGTCTTTTTCTTTTGATATAATTTGTTTTGCGGAAGTGATTATTATGAATAGAGAATTTTGTGATTTAATATTAGAAATATGTAGAGATAATGATATCAAATGCAATATTTTATCAGATGGTTGGGTTATTGTACTTGAGAAAAACAATATGAAGAAGTTTATTGTTGGTTATAAATTTGATAATAATAATCATGCTTTTGGTAAAGTTCTTGATGATAAGTTTGCAACTTATGAGTTACTTAAATTATGTAATGTTGATGTGTGTGAACATAATCTTATTTATTCTTTAGATAATAAGAATGGATTTGTTAAGGAAAAGTGTGGATATGATTATATTAAATCCTTATTTGATAAGTATGGTGATATAGTAATAAAAGTTAATACTGGTACGTGTGGAGTAAATGTTTTTAGATTTAAGGGGTTTAGTGAACTTAGTGAGTTTTATTCTAAGTTAAGGTCTAAAAATAGTTCGTTTAGTATTTGTCCTTTTTATAATATAGTTAATGAGTATAGAGTTATAGTAGTTAATAATAGAATTGAATTAATGTATAAGAAAGAGTTGCCTAGAGTATATGGTGATGGTAGAAGAACAATAAAAGAATTATTAGAAGAATTTAATTATGAGTACTTTAAAAATATAAGTGATGATAGTTTGGATGCTGTTTTAGATAAAGATAGGGAATATTTATATAATTGGAAGTTTAATTTATCTGGTGGAGCTAGAGCTAGTTTTGATATTGATCCTTATGATAGACTTAAGATAGAGAAGATGATTTATGATTTATTTAGTAAGTTAGACTTTGGATTTTGTAGTATTGATATTATTAAGACTATTGATAATGATTTTTTAGTATTAGAAATTAATAGTGGGGTTATGATGAAGAATCTTATTAGGGAAAATGTTGATGGAGAATGTATCGCTAAAGATATTTATACAAAGGCTATATTTGAGATGTTTAGGTAGTTGTAAATTACATTGTAAATAAAACTGTCTAATTTTGTCGTATTCCTTGATTATTTTATATTGCTAGTTTATTCTTATATTAGGGAGTGTGATACGAATGATTTATCCTTCAATTGATAAGTTACTTAATATTGTTGACTCTAAATACGAACTTGTTCACATAGCTGCTAGAAGAAGTAAGCAAATTGCTAAAGATGGATATTTACAAATGCCAGAGAAGAACTATAAAAGTAAGAAAAATATAGGAAGAGCTTTGGAAGAAGTTGCTGAGGGATTGATAGAAGTTAAACATAAAGGAGAGTAGATTCTTCTTTTTTTTTTTGCTATAATTTTAGTAGGTGGTGGTTGGTTCTTGAAAATAGAAAAATTTAAGAAAATGGCTAATGGTCGTTATCAATTGTCTTTAGATAATGGTAATATTTTACAGTTATATGAAGAAGTTATTTTAAAGTATGAGTTACTTTTAAAAAAGAAGATTGATAGTAAAGATATTGTTGAAATAGGAGAATACAATGTTGAATGGGATGTTTACTATACAGCTTTAAAGTCTTTGAAAAGTAGATTTAGAAGTTCTTATGAATTACGTAAGTTATTACTTGATAAGGCATATCCTGTAGAACTTGTTGATAAAGCTATTAAAAAATTAGAAGAACAGAAATATTTAGATGATAGGAGTTTTACTAAAGGATATATTAATAATCAGATTATTACTTCTTCTAAGGGACCTAATAGAATAATTAAAGATTTAGGTACTAAGGGAATTGATAAGAGTATTATTTATGATGAGATTGATGTTTTTGATGAGGAAATACAAAAAGAAAAGATAAATAAAATTATTAATATTTCTATTAAGAGTAATCGTACTAGAGGTGGTATGGTTTTAAAGAATAAGATTGTTAATGATTTAGTTAATAATGGGTATTCTTATGAAGTTATACAGAAAGTTATTAATAATTATGAGTTTGGTAATGATAGTGCGGTTGCTAAGAGAGAATATGATAAGTTGTATAAAAGACTAAGTAGAAAATATTCTGGAAGGGAACTTGAGTATAAAATTAAGGAGAAACTTTATCAGAAAGGACTAAGTTATGAAGATTAAGAAGTTTATTAAGAAAAATTCAATGACTTTGTTGCTGGGGTTTTTAATATTTTCTTTTGTATTGACATTGGCAGTTTCTATTTGTATTGATACAGATTTCTTTTGGCATATTAAAGCTGGAGAATATATGAGTAAACATGGAGTTTTAACTAAAGACGTATTTTCTTGGTATATGTATGGAAAGAGTTGGATGTCACATGAGTGGTTATTTGAAATTATTATTTATAATTTGAATAAGTTATTAGGAAATAGCTTTTATTTTATTTTTCCATTTGTATGTATAAGTATTTTAGAATTAATATTTTTCAATTATAATAAAAGTAAGTATTTAAAGAATGTACCTTTTACTTTAATATGGATTGTTTTTAGTCTTATCTTTGTCTTTTTTATTCAAATACGTCCACATCTAGTTAGTTATATATTTTTAGCTTTAACTATTTGGTTTTTATATGACTTATATAAAAATGAGGAGGATAAAAAGATATATTTTTTACCATTAATTTCTATTATTTGGGCTAATGTCCATGGTGGTTCTAGTAACTTAGGATATATATTTTGTTTTATATTTTTGATTACTGGTTTATTCTCGTTTAACTTTTCAAAAATTGAGGCTAAGAGAATTAATAAGAAACAGATTGTTAAGTACTTGGTTGCAATGATTTTATCTATGGGTGCTGTTTGTATAAATGTTCATGGTTTTAAAATGTTTTTATATCCATATCAAAATATGGGAGATACTTTGATGCTTTCTAATATTATGGAATGGTTTCCAACTGTACTTAGTGATGCTAGTCATTATCCATATTTTATATTAGTGGTATTTATATTATTTGTATTTATTTTTAGTAAGAGAAAAATACAGTTTATTGATTTTGTATTATTTGGTATTTCTTTATTTTTAGGACTTAAAAGTATTAGATTTTGGCCTTTTACGTATATAATTATGAACTTTGTTGTTTTTGATTATGTTGGTAAGAGAAAAATAGATAAGAATACTGGCTTGGGTATTTTGTTACTAGCTTGTTCTTTAGTGTTATTTTGTATAAATAATTTTCCAAAGCTATCTCTTTCTGCTGATTTATTAGATGATAAGGTTATAACTATTTTGAAAGATGTAAAATCAAAAAGACTTTATAATATGTATGATTATGGTGGAATATTAATTTATAACGATATAAAAGTATTTGTTGATGGTAGAGCAGATTTGTATTCTAAATATAATTATAAAGATTATTTGGATATGACAGCTTTAAAGGGAGATTATCCTAAACTTATTGATAAGTATGATTTTGATTATTTATTAGTTTCAAATAAGCAACAGATAAATACGTATTTAAAATATAGTGATAAGCATGAACTTATATATGAGAATAAAGATAAAGGTTTTACTTTATATAGGACTATAGAAAAGTAGGTATAAAAAAACATTTCTAATATTTAGAAATGTTTTTGTTTTAGTTTGATGAAGATGATTTAGCGTTTTCAATTAACTTGTCCATGTAATCATTATATTGTTTTTTTAATGAATCATCGTTCCAAGTTATTTTTTTGCTTTCTCTATATTTTACTAAAGTTTGATAATATAGAGATTTATCATCAGATAATTTTTGAGCTGTTAATTTTTCTTTTATGTCTGATTTAACATCTTTTAGTTCTGCTTTATCTTTTTGATCTACTCTTAAAATTATATGATAACCAAATTTTGTTTTAACTGGTTCTTTTGTATATTCACCATTCTTTAAGTCTCTTACGGCTTTAGAAAATTCATCAACCATATCACTTGGTTGGAAATATCCTAAGTCTCCACCTTTTTCTTTATTTGATTCATCAGTTGAGTATTTTTTTGCTAGTTTAGAAAAATCTTTTCCTTCATCCAATTGTTTAATAATGTTTTTTGCTTGTTCTAAAGCCTTTTTTTCAGCTTTTTCTTTTTCTTCTGTAGTAGCATCATCTGAAGCATCTACAGATATTAAGATATGACTAGCTCTAATGTCACCATAAATATTATCATTGTAATAGTCTTTAATTTCTTTATCAGTTAAATTTGTACTGATATAATCTTTTACGGCTCTGTTTCTTTTGTATTCTAGTCTTAACATTTCTTCTAATTCTTTTTCAGAATCAACTCCAAAATATTGTTTTAGAACACTTAAATATGTCTCTTCGTTACTACCATAATTCTTTTTCATTTGAGATATTTGATTTTCAACAGCTTTATTTTCTTCATCATCTGTTTGATAAGTCTTGTCTAATAGTTTGTGATCAATCATATCTATTAGAGTTGCGATATTATCATCTTTTATTTCTTCATAGTATTCTGTTGCGGTTATTTTTTCGTCTTTTACAGATACAGCAACTTCAGCTCCATCTTTTAATTCGGCTTTTTTACCACAACCAGTAAACATTAAAGTAATGGCTACTAAAAAAGATAGAGTTAATATTAATTTATTCTTTTTCATATATTTTCCTCCTGTATACTTATTTATAATAACAAAAAAAATGATTTCGTGCAATAAATATGATAGATATAATCACACAAATCGATGTTTTGCCATAGAATAAATTGAAAGTAAAAAAAAGGAGGAAAAAGTATGAATAACTGTGTATCTTCTTCAGCTATCATTTTAGTATTATTTATTCTTTTAATTATCATTTTAGGTGCTTATATTTAAGGAGGTGTATCTAAATGTCTTGTCCTGAAAATAATACTGTAACTAATTGCAGAAAAGGCAATGGTTATGTAATAATAATTATACTTTATATATTACTTGCTATTATACTTGGCGGAATCATTGCTTATTAATTTTTAGAGGTAAGAATTATTTATTCTTATCTTTTTTTTATTTTTGGTAATACTAATAAGGGTGATTTATATGTATTATTTAAATATGTTTTTTATATGTTCAATGCTTGGATACGTGATGGAGACTTTTTTAAAGTGCTTTTTCTTTAAGTCGATGAATAATGGTATTTTATTTGGACCTTGGATTCCTATATATGGGTTTGGGGCTATAATAATAGTTTTTATTACGGATTATGTATTTAAAAAAAGTGGACTTAGTAGGCTTAATAGAGTAGTTAAAATAATTATTACAGTATTGTTATCAGTTAGTATTTTAACATTTATGGAGTGGAGTGCAGGTAATTTGATAGAGTTATTATTGGGAAAGGTGTTTTGGGATTATAGTGATTTAAAATATAATTTTGGACATTATATTGCTTTAGAGATTAGTTTAGTATGGGGAGTATTTATACTTATCTTTATGTATGTATTAAGACCTTTAATAGATAAGTTTATAAAAAAAATACCAAGATTTATTAGTTACTTGGTACTTGTTTTATTTATTATTGATTGTATTCTTACTTGTTTTCTAGTTTAGAAAATATTTCTTCTACTGGTAGAAGTTTAGACTCATCGTAAGTAAAATCTGAATTATCATTAGGATATCTTGGTATTAGATGAATATGAAAATGTTTAATTTCTTGACCAAGATCATTATTTTCAGCAATAGTTAGTCCTTCACAGGCAAGGCTTTCCTTTAATAATGGATATAGAGTTTCTCTAGTTACTTTTAGACTGTGAGTTACTATTTTTTCATCAATATCTAAAATATTAGTATAATGTTCTTTTGGAATTATAAGTAAGTGTCCATTAGTATTAGGATTTATATTCATTATAACTTTAATTAAATCATCTTCATATACTGTTCTTGATGGTATTTCTCCTTTAATAATTTTACAAAATAGGCAATCTGTCATAGTGTCCTCCTTAATTAAAATATTTGTATGTGATATTATTTTGTTTTAATAATTCACTGTTTTCATTCTTTATTATATCACTAATTATAGAACTTAAAAGAGTAGAATTTTCAATTATTTCTGTGGTTAGATTAGATATTTTTACAGATTTTGTAGCATCTTTAGAATTTATTATGGTTATATTATAACTTTTTGGTGTTAAATTTTCTTCTTTTAAATTGTTGTTTAGTTTTATAATTTTAGAACCAATGTCATTAGTGTTCCATTTTGAAGTAAAGGTTGTTTCTAGGGTGTATATTTTTAATGACTTTAAATCATTCTTTAATATTAGATTGTCCTGTATTTGTTTAGAGTATTCATCTAATGACTTAGACATTATAATATTAAAGTCTTGATTATATTTATTTTTTAGTTCGTCTTCTATCTTTTTGGTTATAGAGTTTAAGAGAGTTTTACCTTGTTTATAATCTTTTTCGTAAGTATCAGTTATTTTTTTATTGTCATATAATATATTGAAGTAGAGGTTTTTGTTTTTTTTAGCAGTTACTTTCAAATTATATTTAGTTTTACTATAGATTGTTGTGCCAATATCAAAATCATTATATTCATCTTTATATTCAGTTTTTAAATAATCTATAAGTTTTTTTTCTATTTTTGGAGCAAAGTAAGGAGCAGACTTTTCGTTTAAAATTATTACTCCAAATGAAACAAAAATAATAAATGTAAAGATGGCCATACTTAGTGTTAATTTTTTTTGTTCTTTCATATAATCACCTTGTATATATTTTATATTAATATTTGGAAATTGGCAAATTTATGAGAAAATTTGATGAATTTTATGATTTGTGGTATTTTTTAGTAGGAGGTAGGTAATTAATGGAAGTTTTATATGGTAATATGAATGGGCTTAGTTTTGCTATTTCGCCTGTTGTTAAATTTAGGGAGACTTATATTGGTCCTTATATACTTCAAGGAGATGAAGTAAAATTTGGAAAGGATGCGCCAATAGAAGAGGAAATTAAAAATAATGAAAATGTTTTAGGATATGTTGTTAGGACTAAGACTACACAATTAGATGAGGTTGGATATACTATTCCAATATTTGTTGATAATTATTTCTTGATTGGAGAGGAAAAAAGGAATGGTTTAAAGAGATGTAATAGTATTTTTAAACTTGAATCAGGAGATTTATTTCAAGTAGGAGATCCTAATTCACACATTGATAATTATGGAGTAAGAGTTATTTGTTGTGGGAGTAGAGAAAAATTACTTACTACATTTTTAAGACTAAAACATAATGTTTTTGATTACTTAGCTGATGGAAATGGTTTTCGTGAATTTCCAAAACAATTCGTTAAAAAGAATTTAGATTAGACTTTTAGATAAGTCTTTTTTTTTGGAAAAAATTTATTGTTTTGTTAAGTAATTTATGCTATCATTATAATGAGAAGAATATAGGTGGTGTTGGATTATGATGCAAGTTCAAAAAGGACAGGTAAAATATAAAGATCGTACAGATATTATTTGCACATATGGTGTTGTTGATAATGGTAAACAATATTACTTTTTAGATGGTGAAAAGCTTGGAAAAGGGCGAATTGTAGCTTCTACAGCTTTGGTTGAAGCAATTGATCCGATGGTATCTGCTTCTAATATAGGTGTTATTGATAGTGATGGAAATGTAATTATTCCATTTGAATATAAAGCAATTAAGCCAGTAGCTGATAAGGCAATGATAGTTGAACTTGTAAATCCTATTACTCCTAGTGTAATAGAGGCAGCAGGTTTAAGAAAAGAGCCATTAGCTGCTACTAGACTTGTAACTACACCAGCTACTATAAAAGAAAAAGTTAATGCTAAAATGGGTCCTGGTGGAAGATTCCTTTTTAATGATCAATTTTCTGAAGCTAGTGTTTATGATTTAGATGGTAAGAATTTATTAGATGATAAATTATATAGTTTTATTGGTTATAATAATGATACTTTGTATTTAGCAACTAATACTCCAAATACTGATGTTTTGACATATTCTTTTGGTGGTAAGAGTGATGTTGATGTAATAGATACAGTTGAGGATACGCTTGACGTTAAAGAAATGAGTGTTCCAACTGAGGTTATAGATGAGGCTTTAAGTGATGATGGTCATGAAGAAAATACTCTTCATCCAGTAGAGTTTAAGGAAGATAAATCTAATCTTGGAAGTCCAGATTTTCCAGATGTTCCTATCGAAGAAGTTAATGATAGTGATGAGGTTAGGGAAGATGAAAAGTTTGATTTAGAAGAAGAAAAGAGTTTTTCATTACCAAAAGTTGAAAATGATACAGTTGTTAAAACTCCTGTATTTAAACCAAATCCAGTTTCATTATTTAAAGGAATAGAAATTGAAGAAGATGGTAGGGATCTTCCTATTGAAAATGATAACAAAAAAGATTCATTTTTTAGTAGTAGTTTAGTTGATAATATGCCGGTTGTTGATGATAGTATAATTGAAGATACAGCGACAGTTATGTCTGGATTAATTGATCAAAATAGAAGACAAAAGAAAATTATTGCTGAAAGAGAAAAACAAATAGATGGTTTATTAGATTTCAAGAGAAAAGCTTTTGGGGAGAATAAAACATTAGTTGAGAATAATGAATCTTTAAAGAAAAAGGTTAGAGTACTAGAAAAAGAGTCTTTATCTAGTAATGAAAAGATTGCTGAGTTAGAAAGAGAAATTCAGAAATTAAAATCACAAGTAGCTGGTAAAGATGACTTAGCTAAATTAATAGCTGATGCTAAGAATTTATTAGGAGATAATTCAGATATTGAAGATTAGTAATTAAAGAGCTTAGCTCTTTTTTTCTTTTTATAATATTTTTCAACAAATTTCTAATAATTTTGGTATAATATGTAGGTAGATGGAGATGAGGCAGATGTTAGAAATTAAAAATTTATATGTAAATATAAAAAATAGTGATGTTCAAATACTTAAAGGTGTATTTTTAGATATAAAACCAGGTGAGGTACATGCAATAATGGGACCTAATGGAACTGGCAAAAGTACGCTTTCTAAAGCTATTATGGGAAACTATATGTATGATGTTGTTGATGGAGAGATTAACTTTAATGGCGAAGATATAGTTAAATTGCCAGTATGTGATAGAGCTCGTAAGGGAATATTTCTTTGTATGCAAGATCCTACAGTGATTGATGGAGTTTCTAATAGTGAGTTTTTACGTACGGCGATGGGAGAAGTAACTGGAGAAAAAGTAAATCTATATAGTTTTATTAAGAGTATGGAGACGGCTATGAAGGATGTAGAACTTGATAGTAGTATGTTACATAGATCACTTAATAAAGGTTTCTCTGGAGGAGAGAAGAAGAAAAACGAAATATTACAAATGATGATGTTGAAGCCTAAACTAATTATTTTAGATGAGTTAGATTCTGGACTTGATGTTGATAGTTTGAGAATAGTTTGTGAAAATATTAATAAATATTTAGAAGAAAATCCAGAAACATCTGTTTTAATAATTACACATTATACAAGAGTTTTAAAATATATTAAACCTGATTATGTACATGTTATGAGAGATGGTAAGATTGTTAAGACTGGTACAATGGATTTGGCTTATGAAATAGAAAAAAATGGATATAATGGTATTAATGTTATGATTGGAACTGATTCAAATGAGTAAGATATTATATATTCTAGATAATGGCAAAAAGAATAGTTATAAATATAATATAAAAGAAGATACTATTATTTATCATTTTTCTATTGATAGTAGTAGTGATGTTGAAATTGAGTTAAGTGTACCGGATGTTCAGTTATATTACTATTATAATAATATTAATTATAAAGATAATTATTTTAATATTAGAGTTTTACATAGCGCTAGTAATACACATAGTGAAGTATTTAATCATGGAGTTAATATTTTAGATAATAAACTTACTTATAAAGTAGATGGAGTTGTTCCTAAAAGTAGTAGTAAATGTATTTGTAATCAAGAAAATCAGATTATTAATATGAATAATGGTAAGAGTACAATTTGTCCTAATTTACTTATTGATAATTATGATGTTATTAGTAATCATGCTGCTTATATTGGAAAGTTTAAGGATGAGTATTTATTTTATATGATGAGCAGGGGTATTTCTTTAGATGTTAGTTATAGGTTATTGTTGAATGGATTTTTAATTAATAGTGATAGTATAGATATAAGTAAAATAGATGAATTTGTTAAGGAAATTGAAAAGATTTAGGAGGTGAATATATGAATAGAGAAGATTTTCCAATGTTAAAGGAAGATATTGTTTATTTTGATAATGGAGCCACTACTTTAAAGCCTTATTGTGTAGTTGAAGCAATGGATAAGTATTATATGGAACATACTTCTAATATCCATAGAGGTGACTATGATGCTGCGATGATTACTAATAAGTTATATGATGGTACTAGAGATGTTGTTGCGAAGTTTATTAATGCTCTTTCTAGAGAAGTTGTTTTTACAACTGGTACTACAATGTCTATTAATATGGTAGTATTTGGATATATGAAGAAACATTTAAAGAAAGGGGACGAAGTCTTACTTACAAGAGCGGAACATGCTTCTAATGTGTTACCTTGGATGAAGCTTAGTGAAGAGATTGGGATAGTTGTTAAGTATATGGATTTAGATGAGGACTATGCTCTTAGTGTTTCTAGTGTAGAGAAGAGTATTACTGATAAGACTAAAGTTATTTCTATTGCACATGTTACTAATGTAATAGGTGATGTTAGAGATGTTTATGCAATAGGTGAGATTTGTAAGAAAAAAGGAATTTATTTCTGTGTAGATGGAGCTCAAAGTGTACCACATCTTAAAGTTGATTTTAAAAAAGCGAATATGGATTTCTTAAGTTTTTCTGGTCATAAGATGTGTGGTCCAACAGGAGTTGGAATTTTAGTTGGTAAATATGAACTATTAGAAGAAATGGAACCATTATGTTATGGTGGAGGAATGAATGAATCATTTGAAGCTGATAATAGTTATGAATTAAAACATGCTCCTACTAAATTGGAAGCTGGTACTCCTGCTATTGCTGAAGTTATTGGATTAAGAAGAGCAATTGAATATTTAATGGAAATTGGTATGGATAATATTGAGAAACATGAATATGAATTAAAGAAATATTTACTTGAAGAGTTAAAAGATATTCCTAATGTAATTACTTATAATAAGAATTCTAGATCAGGAATACTTGCATTTAATATAGAAGGAGTATTTGCACAAGAGAGTTCTATATACTTAAATCATTATCATATTTATGTTAGAGCAGGAAATCATTGTACTAAGATGTTAAAAGATGAGATCAATATTAAAAATACGGTTAGAGTAAGTATGTATTTTTATAATACAAAAGAGGATGTTAAAAGATTAGTTGATGCTTTAAAGGGAAGCAAAGATATATTTAAAATAGTTATTTAGGGGGATTTTATGGATAGTGAGTTAAGAAGAGAAATAATATTAGATAATTATCAAGATCCTATGAATAGAGGTTTAGTAGATGATGATAGTTATATAAAAGTTAACACTAATAGTGAGAGCTGTATTGATAATTTGGATGTAATGGTTAAAGTTGTTGATGGGAAAATCGAAGATATTCGTTTTGATGGAGAGGCTTGTGCTATT
>HF992493.1:42623-54486 GCA_000433455.1 Mycoplasma sp. CAG:877
GTTGAGGAGGCTAGAAAAATACTAGAAAATTATCAAAATATGATTAGTGAAAAAGAATATGATAAGGAGTTGTTAGGTGAGTTAAATGTTTATGATGAAATTTGTAAACAACCTAATAGAAAAAATTGTGCTCTTATACCATATAAGGCTATGATGAGTATTTTGGAGGAATTAAATAATGAGTAAATTATATGATACAAATTCAATGAGACTTGCAGAGTTAAAATATTATTCAAAAGAGGATAATGGAGTTGAAGTTTCTTCACCACTATCATTAGGTGTATTTATGCTTTTGGGTGGTCAATGGTTTAATATTTTTGATGTTTCTGATGATTCTGTTATTTTTGAGAGAGTTAAATACTGTGGAAATGTTACTAGTGATGGTTTTGAATATGGTTCTAAATTAAAAGCTGTTTCAGATGTGGAAAAGAGTGTTTCAGGTCCTTGTTGGATTTTAAGTGATAATGCTTTTTCTAAGAATATTGGTAAAGTTATGGTCACTGGAGAAGAAATAGAAGATTATATATTGCGTTCTAGTGAGTATTTTAAAGATCGTAGCGAAATTGCTCGTCAAAGGTTACATTCTTGGAGTGAGCCCACTCGAATGTTTAATATAATTAAAAGAGATAAAAAAGATAAGATAAAGATGGATGAGTTTTTTGCCGAAAGAGGTCATGCAATACAAAAAGTAAAAAAAGGTTGATGATAATATGGAGATTAAGGGAATTGATAGAGAAAAGGTAGAAGAAATTTCCAATATAAAAAAAGAAGATTCTTGGATTAGAGATTTTAGATTAAATAGTTATGAAAAGTTTGAAAAAATTGGAATGCCAGAATTTGGGCCGAAAGTAGATTTAGACTTTTCAGAAATAATATATTATAAATCTAGTAAACAAGATAAAGATATTAAAAATAATTGGAATAATGTATTGAAACCAGTTGTTGATGAACTTGATTCTTTAGGTGTTTTAGAGAGTGAGAAACATTTAGGTGGTATGGGAGTTCAATATGAAAGTGAAGTAATTTATCATAGTATGTTAGAAGAGCTTCAAAAGAAAAAAGTTATTTTTACTTCTATTGAGATGGCTATGAAGGAGTATCCAGAACTTGTTAAAAAATATTTTGGTAAGATAGTTAATAATGGTGAAAATAAGTTTGCAGCTTTAAATGGAGCAGTGTTCTCTGGAGGTAGTTTTATCTATGTACCAAAAAATACGAAATTAGACAGACCTTTACAAAGTTATTTTAGAATAAATAGTAAAAATATGGGACAGTTTGAGAGAACTTTAATAATAGTTGATGATAATAGTGATTTACATTATATAGAAGGTTGTACAGCTCCTACTTATAGTGAATCGTCATTACATGCCGCTGTTGTTGAGATTTATGTTGGTAAAAATAGTAAGTGTCGTTATTCTACTATTCAGAACTGGGCTCCTAATGTTTATAACTTAGTTACTAAAAGGGCTCTAGTAGATACTAATGGAACTATGGAGTGGATTGATGGTAATATTGGTAGTAAAGTTACGATGAAATATCCATGTTGTGTACTTAAAGGAGATAGTTCTAATGGTACTTGTATTACTATTAGTGTTGCTTCAGCTAATCAGGAACAAGATTCTGGAGCTAGAATGATTCATTTAGGTAAAAATACAAAGAGTAATATTATTTCTAAGAGTATTGCTAGAGGTGGTGGTAATGCTACTTATAGAGGTAAAGTTTTAATTAATTCAGGAGCTGAAAATAGTATTAGTAATGTTAAATGTGATACACTTATTTTAGATGAGATATCTAAGAGTGATACAGTTCCTGTTAATTCTTGTTTTAATATTAGTAGTAGTATTGAACATGAAGCAACGGTTTCTAAGATTAGTGATGATAATTTATTCTATTTAATGAGTCGTGGTATTTCAGAAGAAAGGGCTATGGAATTAATAGTGTTAGGTTTCTTAGAAAAATTTAGAGAAGAGTTACCAATGGAATATGCAGTTGAGTTAAATCAACTTATTAAAAGAAATTTATAAAACTAGTAAAGTTGTTAATTAAAGATAGATTTAGATTAGAAAAAGAAATTTTCGTGGAGATAATTTCTTTTTTTTATATTTTTTTGGTGCTTAATTGTTGTTTTTGGCGATTTGATGTTTCTTTAAAAATTTAATAATATGTTGGCGAAAGGAGGTGAGGTATGCTTAACCAAATAGTTTTAGTGGGTAGACTTACTAGAGATATACAAGTTCGAAAATCAGATAAAGGAACTAAGTTTGCGACTATATCTTTAGCGATACCTAGAAGTTTTAAAAATATGGAGGGAACTTATGATACAGATTTTATTGATTGTATTGCGTTTGAAAATATAGCGGAAAATACATCTACTTATTGTTCAAAGGGAGATATTGTTGGAGTAAAAGGAAGAGTTCAGTCTAGAGTAGTAGAAAAAGATGGTAAGAAAGAATATTTAATGGAAGTGATAGCTGAAAAAATTACATTTTTATCAAGTAAAAGAAAGGAGGATGAATAGTTTTTATAGAGCAGAGAAATCTGCTTTTTGTTGTTTATTATAGAGTTGTTAGATACTCATTGATGAGATGATAAGGACAATTTCTTTTTGCAGGTAGAAGTTGATTAATTTATAAATTATACTTATTGAATTGTTAAGAGTAGTTTGAAACTAGTAATTTTGTTGGTGTTGTGATATATTTATAATAGGTGATAGTATGATAGATGTTAGAGAATATAGAATGACAGATTATTTTGAGGTTAATAGAATAATTAAAGAGGCTTTTGATGTAGAAAAAGCTAATGTTAATCCGGATGATAATTATACTGAGTTAGTTGGTGTTGTCGATGATAAAGTTGTTGGTTATTTAGTATTAACTAGAGTTTTAGATTTGATAAAGGGTAAGCCATATTACTTAGTTGATTATGTATGTGTTGATAGTAATTACCGTAATTTAGGTATTGGACATAGATTAATGGATAAAGTACTTGAAATAGTAACTACTAATAATGCTTTGTATATAGAACTTACTTCTAGAGCTGAGAGAGTTGCAGCTCATCATTTATATGAGAAGTGTGGATATCAAAAACGTGATTCATTTATATTTAGGAGGACATTACAATGATAGTAGATATTATTAATAAGAAGAGATTAGGATTAGAATTAAGTTATAGTGAATTAGATTTTTTCTTTAATGGATACTTAAAGGGCAAAGTAAAAGATTATCAAATGTCTAGTTTACTTATGGCTATTTGTATTAATGGGATGACAGATGAGGAGATATTTGCCTTAACTAAGATATTTATTGATTCTGGTGATGTACTTGATTTTTCTGAAATACCAGGAATAAAAGTTGATAAACATTCTACTGGTGGTGTTGGTGATAAAACTACTTTGATTATTGCTCCTATTGTTGCTTCTTTAGGAATTCCGGTTGTAAAGATGAGTGGTAGAGGATTAGGATATACCGGTGGTACTATTGATAAATTAGAAAGTATTAAGGGTTTTAATATTGCTTTAAGTGATAATCAAGTATTTAATCAAGTAAAAAAAATTGGGGTAGTTGTTACTGGTCAAACAGCTGATTTAGCTCCAATGGATAAAGCAATTTATGCATTACGAGATGTTACTGGTACTGTTTCTTCTATACCTTTAATTGCTTCTAGTATTATGAGTAAAAAAATAGCAGCTGGTGCTGATAAAATACTTATTGATATTAAAGTAGGAAATGGTGCATTATTACAGAAAAAGAGTGATGCTAATAAACTTAGTGATTTAATGAAGAAAATTGGTAAGTTTTATAATAGAGAAGTTAGAACTATTATTAGTGATATGAATGTACCTTTAGGACATGCGATTGGTAATAGTATTGAAGTAATGGAAGCTATTAAAGTATTAAAAGGGGAAGAAACTAATAATAATTTAGTTGACTTGTGTATAGAACTTGCTACTGAGATGGTTAGTATGGGTAAGAATATTGATAGAGCAGTTGCTTATGATGAGGTAGTTGATAGTATTAAATCAGGTAAGGCCTATAATAAATTCTTGGAGTTAGTTAAGGCACAAGGTGGAAAGATTGATTCTTTAAGACTTAGTGATGATTCTATTGAGATTGTTGCAACTGAAGCTGGTATAGTTAAAAAGATTAATGCTTTAGAACTTGGAAAATTATCAGTAAAACTTGGAGCTGGACGTGTCAATAAAGAAGATAAAATAGATTACAATGTTGGAATTTATTTAAATAAATTAGTAGGGGATACCGTTAAAAAAGGAGACATTTTAGCAACCATTTATGTTAATAAAAATGTTAAGTTAGATGAATTTGATAAGATTTTTACTATTAAATAAAAAAAGAGTTTGAAAAAAGTTAATTTATGGTATAATATTTTTATAAAGGTAGGGTTGTTTATGGAGAAGATATATATGGAAAATAATCAAAAGAAACAAAAGAAAAATATGTGGCAATCAAAGTCAGTAATTGGTACGTTTGCCTTAGCTATTATTGCTTTAGTAGCAATGGTAGTTGTTGGAGTTGGACAAGTATCTTATGCTATTCCTGAGATAGTAGATAAGTTTCCTAATACTTTTACAACTGCAGAACCAGGAGAAACTATTTTAGGTACTAATGGTGGAAATGTATCATTTCCTGTTTTACCATATAAAACTACAGATAATTTAGTTGTATTTTGTATGGAACATCATGTTGACTTTATGTCTGATACTACATTTACTAAGGGAGATGCTATTCAAGACTATGGACTATTGTATTTAATGGCTCATATTTATCCACATCAAACTTTTAAGACTGCTAATGGTACTGAATTAGCAGAACCAGTTCAAGTATGGTTGTCACAAGTTGCTATATGGTTATATTTAGCTGAGATGTATCCAGATAATGCAAAATATTCATTAGCTGTTGGTAGTACACTTACTGCTGAAGAAGCTTTAAATGTTATAAAAAATACCAGAGGTATTTATACTCAAACTGATAGTAATTATTATAAAGCTGATGGTACTAGTGCTTTAGATATTAGTGCTAATGACGCAACATTCTATGATACTTATTTATTACCATTATTAAATACAGCAAAAGCAAATAAGAATATTCCTAATAAAGAATTAAAAATTAGTATGGATAGTTTAGTTGATAAGACAAGTGATGGAGCTTATTATCAATCTTCTGAAATTACAGTTGTAGCTAGTCCTTCTGAAAACTTTAATGGTTATGATCTTGAATTAACACAAGCACCTGAAGGAACTAAGGTAGTTGATGTTAATGGTAATGAGATTACTAAGTTAACTGATTTACAAGCTACAGATAAGTTTTATATAAGAGTTCCAGCTGATAAGGTTACTGATGAGAATAAAGTAATTAAGTTTAGAGTTATCGGTTCATTTACTACATATGAAGGTAATTATTATGTAGCAGCAGGTGCTCAAACTATAGCTAGTGTTGATACTGTTACTAATAATAAAGATGTTGGTAGTGAATTTACAATTGATTATACTCCTGATATTCCAGATACTGGTATTTCAGCAGCACAAACAGTATACTTTATTGGTTTAATAGTTCTATTATCTGGTGTTGGTATTATTTATGCAAATGTTAAACCTACAGAACAAAAATAAAAAGCATATTAGAAAGAGTCATTTGCTACTATTTGGCTCTTTCCTTGTGTTTTTAGGGGTAGTAGTTATTTCATGGAATCATTTGATGGTAATTCGTAATGTTGTTTTTTCAGATATGCAGATTGCTATTTCTAATAGTATTCCTGATAATACTTCAGAGATTGTTATTGATACACCAACTGCAGATGAAATTAATGAACAACAGCCTGAAGTTGTGACTCCACCGCCTATTAATTATGATAAGTATTTAGGAGTTTTGGAAATACCAAGGATAGGATTAAAAAGAGGGTTTTATGGTCTTGATTCTAGATTTAATGATATTCAGTATAATGTTACAGTAGTTAGAGGTTCTACAATGCCTGATGTTGTTAATGGAAATTTAATATTAATGGCACATTCAGGTAATACGTATGTAGGATATTTTGCTTATTTGTATCAGTTACAAATAGGTAATGATGCTTATGTTACTTATAACGGTAATCGTTATCATTATAAATTAGTTAATATTTATAATGTACCTAAAGTAGGTAAAGTAAGAGTTGTTAGAAGTTTTAATAAGACTACCTTGACATTAATTACTTGTACAAAGAATGACCTTTCAAGTCAGACTGTTTATATCTTAGAATTAGTTTAGTGGAGGTGGTAGTAGTGTTTTTAACACTTTTAGAAAAGTTTGATTTAGTATTTAAAAATGCTTTTTCATCTTTTTTAGGTTTAGAATTATTCGCTATATCATTTCTACTATTTTTATTTTTAGTATTAAATATTTCTAGAAAAAGTAGTGTTGTTAAAGTTTTATTTTTCTTGATAGTAATTGGCTTCTTAGGTGGAGTTGTATATATGAATAGATCATATACAGTATTTACTATTGATTATTTAATAAAAGCTGTTATGAATTATATTTATTTTCCATCGACATTTGTTTATTTTTTGATAATAGTATTATCTGCTATATTTATATTTATGTCTAATTTTAGTAAGACTATGCCGGCTTTAAAGAAGGTTTTAGATTCTATTTTTTTCGTTATTATATACTTTTTGTTTTTTAATTTTATAATAGTTGTATATAATAATAAATTAGATTTGACTGATAAGGTTAGTTTATATACTAATGATTTAGTATTATCAATAGTACAACTTTCTAATTTAGTATTTGTAATATGGTTAGTAGTTATATTCTTTTATAAGTTGTACTGTTTCTTTAGTAAAAACTATGATTAAAAAAAGATTGGACGTGTAGTTCAATCTTTTTATTTTATAAGAAATCTTGCATAGTATTCTTCAAAACATAAGTCATTATCATGGATGTATTTTGCTATTTCTTTACCAACATAACGATAGTGCCATGATTCGTATTGATAACCGGTTTCTGTTACTTTGTTTTCTGGGAAACGAAGTATAAAACCAAACTTGTAAGCGTTTTCTTGCATCCAAGTAAATTCTTTAGTTTTTTCAAAGTTTGTAAAGTATTCTTTACCATTATCAATATCAACAGCAAGACCAGTTTGATGTTCTGAGTATCCAGGTCTTGCAGAATAGGTATCAGCAGCTTCGTAACCATCTCTTTTTGCATAATTGTTATATAAAGTGTTTTGATAGGCATAATCTCTATAACTTGACATGGCTCTTATTGTATAATTTTCTGATTTAGCAGCTTTAGCCATTTCTTGGAAAGCTTCTTTAGCATAACTAACTAATTTTAAAGATTTTGAGGAGTATTCAGAACTTACTGCTTCTAAGTTTTCTGGAATGTATTTTTCAGTTATATAGTTATATTTATTTACTAATATTTTATAAGTATTTTGATATTTGCTTTCTTTAGTGTTGGTATAGTATGCATCATTTAGGCCAATATTTACATTTGTTATTACTTTTTCAATTGATAAGTCTTTATTTTTATTACGATATTCTTGATACTTTTCAGTGTTTTCATCGATATAGTAGTCTAAGTCTTTTTTTGCTTTTTCTAGTTCAGTTAGTTCTTTTTCTTCTTTTGAGTTATCTTTATTATTGTTAGTTTTTGTATTTTTTTCTTCAGTACTATTTTTATCATTCTTTTTATTAGTAGTTTCTAATTTTTTTATTCCATAAGTTATACTTATAATTATTAAAAGTATACAGATTATAAATATTAGAAAGTTTTTAGTTTTTATTTTTCTTTTTTTCTTCACATGTATCACCTTACTATATAATAGCATTATTTTTGCTCTTTATGTATATTTTTTAAGATCTTTTTTCAAACCTTGATATTGAACGAAATATAGTATAATAAAATAGGATTGGTTGTATCATGAATAAGGGTAAAAAATTAATATTATTAAACAATTTATTTTGTTGTACTAACTTTATTTATTGGTGTAGGTTATGCTAATGTTAGTTCTACAGATTTAGATATAACAGGAAGTCTTGCGGCTAAGCCACAAGATGGTATTTTTATAGAAGATGCTAAGTATTATGCTGATGAGTTTTATGATAATGCGGATATTATATTTAGTCTTGATGGTATAGAAAAGGGAGATATAGTTGATCCTAATACCAGTAAGAGTTTTTCTATTATATTTAAGTATTCTAATATTACAAGTATAACTAATAATACTTTGAATTCTTATTTAAATTTTAGGTTTGTTAAAGCGGGAAATTTAAAGTCTATTGGATCAAATGCTTATACTGGTGAGTTTTGGGCATATAGAGATTCTATAACTAAGTGTAGATGGTTCGACAAGTTTTGATGTTTCAGAAGGGCAAGATGGTTCTGTAATGTCACATTTTGTTTCAAATTGAGATTCAACTTATACATTGTATTATATTGTAATGAGTGCACCAGTTAATTCATAATATTTATTTTCTGGTTTTAAGAAAGTTACTGCTATAGAGAATATTAATTATTTAGATACAAGTAAAGTTACTAACATGAGTAATTTGTTTAATAATGATAATAGTTTGGTAAGTCTTGACTTAAGTAGTTTTGATATGTGTAAGGTTACTAATACAGGTTCTATGTTAGGTTATACTATTGGTGTAATAGCAGGTTATGCTAGAATACAAGCTGATGCTGATATATTTAATGCTATTGAAAGTAAACCATCTACTTATTCGTTTGTAGTATTGAATTAGTAGTAATTACCTTTACTTCTTCTAAGGGTTTGGGAGAAGTTTTTTTACGAATAATTTGACAGTCCTTTACATAATAATTGATAGGAGGTAGACATGAGATTTATATGTAAAGTTTTGTGTAAAATACTAGTCATTACGATGATTATATGTCCATTGTTTGTAGATGCAGAAGAAGTTGAGCCTATTGTAAATGCTAAAGCTGGTTTATTAATTGAAGCTAATACAGGAAAGATTATTTATGAAAAAAATAAAAATGAAAAGTTAGCTGTTGCTTCTATGACGAAGATGGTTGCTCAAATAATTATATTAGAACAGGTAGAGAGTGGAAAGATTAAATGGAGTGATGTAGTTACAGTTAGTAAAAATGCTGCTGATATGGGTGGATCACAAATATATATTAGTGAAGGTGAAAAGATTACTGTTGAGGATTTAATGAAGGGTATATCAATGGCTTCAGGCAATGATGCGACTGTAGCGATGGCAGAAGTAATTGCTGGTAGTGAAGAGAAGTTTGTTAAATTGATGAATAAAAAAGTAAAAGAGTTGGGACTTAAAAATACTGTTTTTAAGAATTGTACAGGACTTGATGAAGAAGGACATTATTCTAGTGCTTATGATATGGCTATGATTGCTAGAGAATTGGTTATTAATCATCCAGAGATATTAAGGTTTTCTTCAATGTATGAAGACTATTTGAGAGAGAATACTGATAATAAATTTTGGCTTGTTAATACAAATAAGTTAGTACGTTTTTATGAGGGGGCGGATGGTTTAAAAACAGGTCATACAGATAATGCAGGATATTGTTTAGCAGCTACAGCAAAGAAAAATAATATGAGACTTATTGCTATTGTATTAGGAGAAGATAATAGTAAGACTAGAAATAGTGAGGCTATGGCTTTATTAGATTATGGATTTTTACATACTAAGTTTAATTTATTAAAAGAAAAGGGAACAATTATTAAAAAAGTAAAATTAGATAAATCTAATAGAGAAAAGGTCGATATTATTTTAAAAGATGATTTAGGAGTAGTGGAATTAGTTGATGATAGTAAGCATAAATATGATTATAATATAAAAATAGATGATATTAAGTTACCTATATCTAGTGGGGATGTGGTTGGTAAAATAGAAGTTGTTTCTAAGAATAAGACTATTGTGACTGGAGACTTAATAATAAATAAAGATGCTAAGAAACTTAGTATATGGGAACTTTTTTATAATTCGTTTAGAGGAATTTGTTCAGGAGAAATATAAGTTTCTTCTTTTTATTTTATGTGTTATAATTAAAGAGATTATTTGGAGGAGTTTATATGGCTAATAATAAAAAGAAAAATCAAAATAGAAATAGTAATACAACTAATAATTATAGAAATAATAGTAATAAATATAGTAGATATCAAAAGAATGAAGATAAGTATAATGATGACTTAGATGCTACTGTTAATTTAGATACGAGTTTTATAGAAGCAAGAGGTAAGAATAGAAAGAAAGTTGTGGAAAAGGCTTTAGAAAATAATAGAAAAGAGTTTGAAAATTTACAAAGAGAAGAGAGAAAAGAAAAGTCTAATAGTTCTTTACATTTAATAATAGTTTTATTAGTTTGTTTGTGTGTAGGTTTGATTGGATTTGATATATATTATTTTACTAATATTAATGATAATAAACCAAGAAAAGAAATTATATATAAAGAACAAAAAGTGGTAGAAGAAGTAGTTGATGAAAATATACTATTTTTAGGAGATTCACTTACTCATAGATATGATTTGAGTAAGTATTATGAGAAGTTTAATGTAGTTAATTCTGGTATTGATGGTAATAAGACTAGTGATATTTTAAGTGATATGAAAGCTAGAGTATATGATTATAATCCTTCTAAAGTAGTTTTACTTATTGGTATAAATGATCTTTGTGGTGATGTAAGTGGAGAAGAGGTTGTTAAAAATATTGGGGAAATTGTTAAGTTAATTAAAGAAAATAGACCTTATGCTAAAATATATTTAGAGTCTATTTATCCAATTAATAAAACTGTTGATGATAAGATTAATGGTTATGTTAGAGACTTTTCTATAAGTAATGATGATATAGTTGATATTAATAAGAAGTTGGAGAGTCTTGCTAAGGATGAGAATATTACGTATATTGATATGTTTAATGAACTTGTTGATAGTGATGGTAATTTGAAGTTAGAATATACTGAGGAAGGTTTACATATGTCTGATGATGGATATGATAAAATTACTGAGGTTCTTATTAAATATATTAAAGAGAATGATTAGTCATTTTCTTTTTTTATGTGCATATATTTAAGTGTAGAAAGGAATGAATAATATTTATGGAAACACTTAAAGTAAGTAGTAAGTCTAATCCAAATAGCGTAGCAGGTGCTCTAGCAAATGTGTTTAGAGAGAAAGGTAGTGTTGAGATTCAAGCAGTTGGTGCTGGTGCTTTAAATCAAGCTATTAAAGCAGTAGCAATTGCTAGAGGATTTGTTGCTCCATCAGGTAAGAATTTAGTTTGTATTCCGGCTTTTCAGGATATTGCAATTGATGGAGAAGAAAGAACTGCAATTAAATTAATTATAGAGGCTAAATAGCCTCTTTTCTTTTGTAATTTTCTTTATATTATTGGTATTATGTGGTAAACTAGTATTGATAATGGAGGTAATGATATATGGCAGAAGAAATGATTACTTGTGATCGATGTGGTGCTGTTTATAAAAAAAGTATGCGTTATTGTATGAAATGTGGCAAACTTAATTATAGCCATCCGGATAATGCCTCTATGTTGAAATATGAACCTAAAGAAGAAATTGGTGTTACAAAGTTTAATATAGGTAGAGCAGGAGATACTAGAGTTAATCCTTTGTCTTTTGAATCTTCTTTTAGATATTCTTTGGCTGATAAAGCAGGTAGTAAAGTTTTGTGTATTATTTTTAATATAGTTTTATTAGTGGTTTTGTTAGGTGTAGTGTTTTTATTCTTCTATAATAGATATGGTAATTTGACTGTTACTATTTCTTCAAATCAGTTTTGTATAGCGATGGCTTTTGTAATTTTCTTTCAACTAGAATCTATTGCGATGCAGTTTATGTATATGAAAGCTAATAAACCTTGGTGGTCA
>HF992493.1:54518-111300 GCA_000433455.1 Mycoplasma sp. CAG:877
TAGTTCCTTTTTATAACTTATATGTATACTTTGATATAGTAATGAAAAAAGGAATATATTTCTTACTTCTTCTTATTCCTATATATGGTATATACGTCTTATTTAAATCTTTATATAATTTGGGAAAAAGTTTTGGATATTCTGGATGGTTAATGATATTTTTACCATTTGTAATGATACCAATTATGGCGTTTAATACTGCAGCTCCATATAATAATATATATTATATTGGAGAACGTAGGAAGATGAATGAAAATGTTCTTGCTGAGGATCATCAAAGAAATAAGGCAATATTAGTAACAATGCTTTCATTAATTTTTATTAGTTTTGGGGCTTTAATTTTCTTTAATTTTAAATATTTATCTATTTTATATGAAAAACAAAAAATAGTTTTAGCGGCACCTAGGATTATAGACTTTGCTAAAAGTGATCTTCAAATGAATGGTTATGTATGTTCTTATGGAGTTAATATTTATAGTGATGATGGAGTTTATTATATTCCTTTTGGTCTAGTGGGTTATGATTTTGGTAGTGAATTTAATGATACTTATGGAGAGTATAAGGGATATGTTAAAGTAGAAAAAGTTCTTGGTAAGGAGTCTTATTCTATATCTTTATATAATGATAAAGTAGGAATGAAGGAAGCTAAGCTAAAGAATATTAAGAGTGGTAAGACTGTTGTTGAAGAGAATTTTATTACGGAGATTCCAGAAGGAACAGTAACTTGTTATAAAAAATAGTTGATAAAGATTAATTTTTGTCATATAATATTAACAAATCAGTGATTAGAACTAATAATAAGATTATTTAAGCAAAGAGAAGTCATGGTTGGTGAGAATGATGTTAAATACTTATTTATCTACTCTATAGATGAAGGTTACTTCCGGTTTAGACCGTTATCTAATTAAGTTAATAAAAGGATGGTACCGTGCTTTTTAGCACTCCTTGGTATCATCCTTTTTTGTTTTTTGGAGGTGAATTTGATGCCATATATAAAGACTGGTATTGGTGTTTTAATTGAGAGTGATAATAAAATATTACTAGGACACAGAGTAAGTGATGCTTTAGACACTGGTGGTATTTATGAACCTGGTTCTTGGACTCTTCCTGGTGGAAAGCAAGAGTATGAGGAGACTACAATTGAGGCTGGTATTAGAGAAGTAAAAGAAGAAACTAATTTAGATGTTTGTAATTTGGAGTTGTATTTTGTCTCGGATGATATATCGGAAGATAGACATTATGTAACAATTGATTATATTAGTAATTGTTTTAGTGGAGAGTTAAAGATTATGGAACCTAGTAAAATAGATGAATGGGAGTGGTTTAGTATAGACGAACTTCCAGATAATATATATTCTCCATCTAAGAAATGTATTGAATATTATATAAAAAATAAAAGTAGAAAAGAGGAATAAATATGATAGATATAAAATTAATTAGAGAAAATAAGGATTTAGTAAAAGAAAATATTAAGAAGAAGTTTCAAGATGAAAAGTTAGTTTTAGTAGATGAAGTTTATGAATTGGATAAGAGAGTTCGTGCTGTTCAAACTGAAGCCGATGGATTAAAGGCAGATAAGAATAAGATGTCTAGTGAAATTGGTAAGTTAATGGCTAATAAGAATATAGATGAAGCTAATGAGTTAAAGAAGAAAATTGCTGAAAACTCTGAAAAAATTAAGGAATTAGAGGAAGAACAAGTTAAACTTAGTGCTGAAATAAGAGAAAAGATGTTAGTAATTCCACAAATTATGGATGAGAGTGTTCCTATTGGAAAAGATGATAGTTTTAATGTAGAAGTACAAAGATTTGGAGAGGCTTTTGTACCTGAGTATGAAATTCCATATCATGCTGATATAATTGAGAGATTAAGAGGAATGGATAAAGATGCAGCTGGTAGAACTTCTGGACAGGGATTTTATTATTTATTAGGAGATATTGCTAGACTACATGAGGCATTACTTGCATATGCAAGGGATTTTATGATTGATCATGGATTTACTTATGCTATACCACCATTTATGATTAGAAGTGATGTTGTTACTGGTGTTATGTCTTTTCCAGAGATGGAAGCTATGATGTATAAGATTGAAGGAGAAGACTTATACTTAATTGGTACTAGTGAACATAGTATGATTGGTAAGTTTAAAGATCAAATTATTAAAAATGAAGAATTACCAATTTGTCTTACAAGTTATTCACCTTGTTTTAGAAAAGAAGGAGGAGCTCATGGTTTAGAGGAACGTGGATTATATAGAGTTCATCAATTTGAAAAGCAAGAAATGATAGTTATTTGTGAACCAGAAGAGAGTATGGATTGGTATAATAAGATGTGGAAGCTTACAGTTGACTATTTTAGAAGCTTAGATGTACCAGTTAGACAATTAGAGTGTTGTTCTGGAGATTTAGCAGATTTAAAAGTTAAATCTTGTGATATAGAGGCTTGGAGTCCAAGACAACAAAAGTATTTTGAAGTAGGAAGTTGTTCAACACTTGGAGATGCTCAAGCTAGAAGACTTGGAATACGAAAGAAGAGTGAAAAAGGAACTTACTATTTACATACATTAAATAATACAGTAGTTGCGACTCCTAGAGGATTAATTGCTTTTATAGAGAATAATTATCAAGAAGATGGAAGTATTAAAATACCTAAAGTTTTACAACCATATATGGGTGGAAAAGAAGTTATTAAATAATAGAGTTTGGCTCTATTATTTTTTTGTGATAAAATATTTTTAGGATGTGATTAGATGGCTTTTTTAATAGGAATAATTATTTTTATAGTTTTTGTAGCAGGATGTATTGTAGGTCTTAGACAAAGAATTAGAGCTTTTTGTTTAAAGTATTTTCATACTACTGATATTAAGAGTGTTATAGAAAGAGCTGAGATTGAGGATCAAGAGTTACCTAAATCTTTATCAAGTATGGATAGTATTTATTTAGATCAGATAAATAGAGATTTTCCAGGAATAAATATTAATGAATTAAAAAGTATGTGTAGAGAGACTATTTTTAATATTTTTAGAGCAATAGATGAAGAGGATAGTAGTATTGTTAATGATAGTGTTAAAGAGTTAGTTAAGAATAAGATTTCTGATAATAAGGGTAAAAGTATTAAACATGATAATTTAAATATTCATAAAGTTGTTATATCAAGATATGAGAATAATAATGGTGTTGCTACAATACATTTTGGTTGTAGTTTTGAATATTATTATAGTGAGAGTAATAAGATTAGAAAGAAGGTTCAAGATAGGGCTATGATTGACTTTGTCTATATTATAGATGAAAGTAAGGTCCCTATTTCTAAGAAAAATTTAGGCCTTAATTGTCCTAACTGTGGTTCACCACTTAATTTTGTTGGAGAAAAGATATGTAGTTATTGTAAAACTCCTATTCTTGATATTGTTAAGAGAGTTTGGGTGTGTAATAGTGTTAAATTTTACTAATTTGTATTAGTAAATTTAGTTTATATGTTATAATTAAATTGTAGTATTATGATGGGATGTGATAAGTTTGGGTGTTTTGGACAATAAATGTCCGGCCTGTGGTGCAAAAATTACTTTTAATCCAAAGAATCAAATGTGGGATTGCGAATATTGTGGTAGTAAGTTTACATTAGAAGAAATGCAAAAACATGAAAATGCTAGTAATGAGAAAGTCAATGCTAAAACAGGTGATAATAAAGTCAAAAAGGATACAACTGATGGTGTTTCTTTAGATGTTTATCGTTGTGAAAACTGTGGAGCAGAGATTGTTGCTGATGAGACGGTTACAGCTACTTTTTGTGTATATTGTGGTAGTACAGCTATTTTAAAAGATAAGATAGATGATGGGGTAATACCTAATTTGATAATACCTTTTAAGAATGTTAAGGATGATGCTATTACAGCTTTTAAAAAGCTATATAAGAATAAACTATTAGTACCAAAGAGTTTTAAAAGTCAAAAAAATATTGAGAAAATTACTGGTGTTTATATACCATTTTGGGCATATGATTTGACTGGTGATGGTAATATTTCGTTTAATGCTAGTGATACTAGGTATTGGAGTGATTCACAATATGATTATACTGAGATATCAAGGTACTTAGTTGAAAAAAGTGGACATTTTGAATATGATAAAGTTCTTGCTGATGCTTCTTCAAGATTTGCTGATGATTTAATGGATTCACTTGAACCATTTAATTATAATGATTTAGTTGAATATAATCATGCATATTTATCAGGATTTTTTGCTGAGAAGTATGATGCTTTGGAAGATGCTTGTTTAGAAAGAGCAGAAGATAGAAGTATGAATACATGTGTTAGTCTTGTATCTAATTCAATTCCACATCAGTCTAAAACAGTACAACATAATGACATTAAAATTACAAAAAATAATTCTTATTATCTTATGCTTCCAGTATGGATGCTTAATGTAAAATATAGAGATAAAATGTATACTTTTGCTATGAATGGACAGACAGGTAAGATTATTGGTAATTTACCTGTTGGTATAAAAGAGACAATTATTGCTAGTGTTTTAGTATTTGTTGGTCTATTTTTAATAGCAACATTAATTGTATATTTTGTTTCATAGGAGAATAAGTATGAAGAGAATAATGGTTTTAATAATTACTTTTGTAATTTGTTGTTTTAGTTTTAATGTTTTTGCTAGTACTAATTATCAGGTTAGAACTGAGGATAATTTAGGAGTTCCTAGTTATATTCAAGTTACTGATGAGAATAAAGATTCAATTTTAAGTACACCACTTGTTGACTCATCTGAGAAAGTGTATGACTTTGCAGATAAGTTTAATGATAGTGAAGAGAATTATTTATATGATAAAATCTTAACATTTACTGATAAATATTCTATGGATATGCTAATAGTTACTATTGATGAAAATCCTAAGAATAGTGCTTTATCTTATGCACAAGATTTTTATGATTATAATACTTTTGGTATTGGAGATACTAATGATGGTATTTTAATACTATTTGATTTTGCTACTAGGAATGTTCAAATTGTAACTACTGGTTCAGCTATTAGAATGTATACTGATGTACGTATTGATATTATTTTAGATAATGTATTTAAATATATGGATGGAGATTATTATCAAGCAGCTTGTGAGTTTGTTAGTAGTGCAAGTTCTTATGCTGATATTGGTTTTCCAAATGAAGATGGATCTGAACCTAAGCCAACTGGTTTTGATAAGTTTAGTATATTACCATGGTCTGGTATTTTGATATTTTCTATAGTTACAACTATCATAATTATGATTGTTTGGGTTCTTTCTAATAAGCTGGTTAGAAAGGCAACCTCTTCTAGACAATTTTTAAGAGAAGATAGTGTAAAAATAAATTTAATTAAGGAAACATTTTTAGGAACTTCTGTGACTAAAACTAAAAGAGTTAATAATTCTAACTCTGGAGGAGGTCACTCTGGTGGTAGTTCTACTAGTACAGGAAGTTCTGGTGTTAGTCACGGTGGTGGCGGAAGAAGTTTTTAAAATTTAAAAAAAGAGGAGTGTTTATATGGGTTTAATTAAAGCAGCAGTTACTGCAGCTACTAGTACTTTACATGATCAATGGAAAGATTATATTAAGTGCGATGATTTAGGACAAGAAATATTGATGAAGAGAGTTTCTACTCCTAATGGTATTATTTCAAAGGATAGTGCTATTCAGGTATCTCCTGGACAAATAGCAGTTATTTTTCAAAGTGGACAAATTTTAGATGCGACAGCTGAGCCTGGTATCTTTACATTTGATCAATCATCTTCACCATCTTTCTTTGCAGGACAATTTGGACCTGTGTTTAAAGAATGGTGGGCACGTTTTGTTTACAATGGTGGAACAAGCAAAGAACAAGCAATATTTTATATTAATGCTAAAGAGATAATGGATAATAAATTTGGAACACCAGCACCAATTCCATTTCAAGATTGGTCTCATCCAATTCCAAATCAAATGACTAATACACTTACACCTTTAAGGGTTGAAGTTAAGTGTTTTGGTAAATATACATTTAAGATTTCTGATCCAGCATTATTTATGTCTAGAATTGCTGGTACAGCTGAAGAATATAGAAAAGATGAAATAGTTGAACAAATGAGATCAGAAGTTATTGGAGCTTTCCAAAAAGTCTTAAATGAATTAGGTAACTCTGAACATAAAGTACCAGTTTTAGAATTACCAAGTAGTACTGATATAATTAAGAAAACAATGGATGAGAAAGTATTCGATCAACCAATTCGTGATCGTGGTATGAATATCGTAGGATTTGTTGTTGAATCAGTTACATTGGATGAAGAATCTAATAAGAAAATTGATAATTATGAATTATCATCTAATAGTTTTATGCAACAAGGTACACTTACAGGAGCTTATGCTCAAGCAGTTAAAGATGCTGCTAATAACGAAGCTGGAGCTGCTAATGGATTTGTAGGTGTTGGTATGATGAATATGGCATCAGGTGGAATGATTGGTGGAGCTGCTACTAATGCTTTCAATAATCAAGGAACAACAATGAATCAAGGAAATGTTACAACTGGTAAGTTCTGTCCAAATTGTGGAAGTCCAGTAAATGGTGGTAATTTCTGTACAAATTGTGGAAATAAATTAAATTAAAGATAACGGCTTTAGCCGTTTTTTTTTCGAAAAAATGTATAAAATATAGTCTTTTTTCTCATAACTAAAGTAAGAGAGAGGACTGGTAAATTTGACAAATCACTGTAAATCTGGTAAAATAGGTAACTGTCACGTGAACAAAGAGGTGTTTGAAATGTTTTATGACAAGCAACAAGCTATTAATGCTTGTTCAGAGGAGCCGTCGCTGATTTTTAATCTTATTAAACTTGGTTACTTTGATGTAATAGAAACTTTGATAGATAAAAATAAAGTAGACGCAAATATTTGTGATGGTGCAGATAATGATATTGTTATTAGATTGTTAAAAGCAAAACAATATGATTTAGTACTTCGCTTAATGAAAAAGAGAAGTTGGGATGTAAACCATCAAAATTATGATGGAGATACATTTGGACATATTTTAGCTTGTGATAGCTCAGTCGCAGCTGTTAGAGTTATGGAACAACTTATGAAAAATAAAAATTATCTTCCAAATATAAAAAATAAAAAAGGTGAGACTGTTTTAGATAAAGCAGTTAATAATAATTTTACACTTACAGCATTTAAGATATTAGAGGATAAAAGGTTTAATAATATAGATATTTCATCTTTCAAAAAACTATGTAATGTTTGTGTAAATAATGTTTCTTATGGTAAGTATTCTAGACTTAATAACTTAGAGATTATAGTTGAGAACTTAGAGAAAAAAGAATTAGTTCCAAGTATGGAAAAAGTAGTAGATAGAATAGTAGAATGCTTGGATGATATAAAGAGTGAATTAGTTAAGAAAAATCGTTTTTCAACATTAGATAAAATTATTAATTCAACGTTAGAAGCAACTGTTTAGTTGC
Organism: Mycoplasma sp. CAG:877; assembly: GCA_000433455.1. Lineage (GTDB taxonomy): Bacteria > Bacillota_I > Bacilli_A > RF39 > UBA660 > CAG-877. The sequence goes on from HF992493.1 coordinate 61,986, forward strand.
TTTTTACTTTGTGCTTTTATATAATAAAGCTAGGTGGTGGGTTATGTTAGATTTAAAAAAATATGAAAGATTATTTGATACTTTTGTACTTAATAATGAAATTAGTACAAAAGATTTATTAAGATATGGTTTTTCTAAATATGATTTAGAAGTACTTGTTAAGAATGGAACTATTGTTAGAGAAAAAGTTGGAGTATATTCTTATGCAGGTGACTTAGATACTTGTTTAGAGCTATTTTTAAAGAGATTAGAGGCTAATAATATTTCTGGAGTATTAAAGTGTTTAGATGTATTAGAAAACAAGTATAGTGATAAGGTAGACTATAAGTTATGGTTATATATGTTAGGAAGTATTGATAGATTACCAGATGAGTATAGAAGTAGAATATTTGATGTTAATTATAGTAAGTATGAGTTTGGAGATAGGGGAGACTCTTATAAAGAGTTTAGAGATAGAATATATAAAGGACAATTTTATTTAGCTGGAGTTCAAGTTAATGATGTACTTGGAGATAGTATTGAAGATAAGATTACTTTTCTTTTGTTAGATGAAATTTCAGAAGTAGAAAAAGAAAATTATGATAAGACAATGACTTTAATTAGAAATAAGAAGTATGATGAGTTATATGAAATGTATGAGAAGTTAGCAAGTCAGAGACCTTTATCTTTTTCAGAAAGGGGAGTTTATTTATTAACAGGTGATTTAGTTAGTGATGAAGAACTTAGAGAAAGACAAGGTCCTTCTAGAAATATAGTTGATTTAATATATTTAAGAAGATATGCTCAGGCTTTAAATGATTTTAGAAAAGAAAATAAAAGAGCTAGTAATAGAATGTATCCATTAGTGTTAGTTGCTGCTGATAGAGTAAAGATAGAAAATGCTAAGTTTGAAGATATAATTGAGGCAGTTACTAATGGAGAAGTTGATGATATATTAGAGAAAGTTAGATTATATTTAACAAAGATTGGTTGTAGTAACTATGTAAAATATGTTAATGACTTAGTACTTTTAGGGGAGTTAGATGGAGATGAATTATATAGTGAAGCAATGCTTGAATTATCATTAATATGTAAGGGAAACTTTAAGTTTGATGCAACAAGATTTACACAAGACTTTTATGTTGCTTTATATAATAAAGATTTTAAAAGAGCTAAAATATGTTTAGATATAGTTTCACATTCTAGTACATTTAATGGACCAAAGATTGATGTTACTAAGATGAATGTTACTTATAGTAGAGAATTTAGAAACTTTAAGAAGTTAAGTAAAATGAAAAATATTGATTTAGAAGAAGAAAAAATAGACTTTGATTCTATTATCGAGGATATTTCTACTAATAAAGGTATAAGACTATTAGCAGATGTTAGTAGCGAAGAGAGAAATAGACTTAAAAAGATTTTAGAGAAAAAGAGAAGTCAGATTGTTCTTGAAAATTTAGAAGGTACTTTAGTACTTAGATATTTTAATAGGAGAAAAGAGTTTATAAATTATTCAGTAGTTATGAGAGATGCTAATGTAGCGTTTAGTACTGAGAATTTTAATGAAGCTATTAGGTTGTTTAGTGTTATTACAGAAAATATTTTAGAAGTTTGGCCTAGTACATATAAGAAGATAGGTTTAGCATATTTAAGAGGAGCAACTACAGAAGAAGATTATAAAAATGCTTATAGATATTTATGGGTTGCTAAAGTAAAGGGAGAATGTGTTGATAAGATGCTTGATAAAGTAGTAGAGCATACTGATTATAAAAGTGAAGCATTACAATATATTAAGAAGTAAAAGTATATATATTAGTTGTATATACTTTTTGTTTTGGGGATTAGTTGCATTTTTTGGTATTTTTTTTTATAATAAGTTACCAATCGGGTGATGTGTGTGACGGAAAGAGAAGAAAAGTTAAAGAGATTTTTAGAAGAAGTAGAAAAAGAAAATTATGTAGAAGCGGTAAAGTACTTTAGGGAATTAGATTTAGATAGTGAATATAGTATAGATAATAACTATTACTTGTATCTTTTGGGACAGATTATATATTTAGATGAATATAAAGAAAGATTATATGGCTTAAGATTTGAAGATATGAGTAGTTATGATTTAAATGATTTAGAAGAGAGAGCTAGATATTTAGTATTTAAGCATAAATTTTCACAGGCAAATACAGTTTATGCAATATTAGACGATTCAGATTTAGAGTTGATGGTTGCTAGTGAATTAGTAAGAAAAGCAGCATTTGAATTAGTTAAGTTAAATACTGTGTCCTTAAATTATATTAGAAAAGCAAGATATGGAGATTTAATGTCTTTATATAGTAATATTTCTAAACATAGACCATTAAGTCATTTTGAAAAAGTAGTTTTATGTATAACTAAAGATTTAAAAGATTTGGTTGAGAAGAATAAATTACCAGAAGTTATGTTAGGACCAGTTAGAGATAGTGATGACTCAGTACTTTTAAAAGATTATGTAACAGCTTTTAATACTACTACAAAAAAAGGAGATAAGAATTTAGTTTACGTATTATTAAAAACTATGGCTAATAAAATAGAAGATAGAGGCATAGATCTTAATAGTATTGTTGATTCTATATGTGAAGATGAAGTTAGTGATATTAGACATAAAGTATTATGTTATTTAAATAATATAGGGTGTCAAAAATATGTAAGATTTATTAATGATTTAATTACTATTGGGATATGTGATAATGATAATAGTTATTCTTTAGTAGTTACTAGGCTTTCTTTAATTAATGAGAATAGAGAAAATACTTTATTTGATGTTAGTTGTTATTATGATTTATTTTATGAGGCTATAAGTGAAGGTAATATTATGAAGGCTAAAGTATACTTAGATATAGTTTCACAATCTAGAATTTTAAGTAATAGATATGTAGATGTTTTTCCTATGAAGAGAGAATTATCTAGAGCGATGAAAGTTTTTTCTGAAGAAAAGACTGATGATAAATATGCATTACTTAGTGATGTAGTTAGTGATATTAATGAGAGTCATGGATTAAGAGTTTTGGAAGAGTTGAGTGAAGAAGATAAATATGAGGTAATAGATATAGTTTCTAAGTTTCCAACAATTATGATAGATGAAGTTGATGGAAGATTAGTATTAAGATATCATGATATATTTAGTAGTTGTCCAGAGTTTTATTCATTGAAATTACAAGGAAGAGAAGCTTTTATAAATAAAGATTATGATACAACTATTGAGTGTTATAATATGGTTTGTACTAAACTTATGAATCCATCACTTGATGTTTATTATAAACTTGGTATGGCATATTTAAGAAGAGATAAGAGTGAAGATGATTATAAGAGAGCAATAGATTATTTATGGGTTGCGAGAGGTAAAGGAAAAATAATAGATGATAAGATAAATATGGCTCTTAAGAAAGTTAATTATACAGGAGAGAAAGTTATACAGTATACAAAGAAGTAAACTAAAAAGTTTATTTTTTTGATTTGTTGATTTTTTTTAGTTATTAAGTTATTATATTTTAGGAATGGAAGTGATACTTATGCATTTACCAAATTATAAAGATGCTAGACGAAGAGAAGATAAAAGTTATAAGAGAGTTGAGTTTAACTTTGATAATAAGATTAAAGATAAATATAAGGGAAAGACATTTTATTTAAAGACTTATGGATGTCAAATGAATGAACATGATAGTGAAAATATTGAGGCTTTACTTACTAGACTTGGATTTAGTAAAGTTGATGATTATGAGAAGGCTGATTTAGTACTTTTAAATACATGTTCTATTAGAGAGAATGCTCATAATAAGGCATTTGGTATGTTAGGAAGATTAAAACATTTAAAGGCTCAGAAAAAAGATTTAATAGTTGGACTTTGTGGATGTATGGCACAAGAGGCTAGTGTAGTTGAAGAGATTATTAATAAGTATAAATGGGTTAATTTTGTATTTGGTACTCATAATATGTATCAGTTACCTAATATTATAGATAGAGCAATAAATGAGAATAAGCAACAAATAGAAGTATTTTCTAAAGAAGGGGATCTAGTAGAAGGATTGCCAGTAATTAGAACTAATAATTATAAAGCATATGTTAATATTATTTATGGGTGTAACAAGTTTTGTACTTATTGTATAGTTCCTTATACTAGAGGAAGAGAGAGAAGTAGAGCTAGGGAAGATATACTAAAAGAAGTAGATGAACTTATTAAAGATGGGTATAAAGAGATTACTTTACTTGGACAAAATGTTAATGCTTATGGAAAAGATTTATATGATGATTATACTTTAGGTAATTTACTTGAAGATATAGCAAAGAAAGATATACCTAGAGTTAGATTTATGACTTCACATCCTTGGGATTTTACAGATAGTATGGTAGAAGTTATTGGTAAGTATGATAATATTATGCCTAGTGTACATTTACCTGTACAATCTGGTTCTAGTAAGATTTTAAAGTTAATGGGTAGACGTTATACGAGAGAGAGTTATTTAGAGTTATTTAAAAAGATTAAAGATACAGTACCAGGTGTTGCGATATCTACAGATATAATCGTAGGTTTTCCTGGGGAGACTGAAGAAGACTTTTTAGAGACTTTGTCTTTAGCAGAGGAGTGTAAGTATGATAATGCCTTTACATTTATCTTTTCTAAAAGAGAAGGAACTCCTGCTTGTTTATTAAAAGATGAAGTAAGTGAAGAAGAAAAGGAAGAGAGACTACAGAGATTAAATAAAGTAGTTAACAAGTATTTCTTGGAGAATAATAAGAAATTATTAGAAAGAGTAGTACCAGTGCTTGTTGAAGGAAACTCTGAGAAGAAAGATATGTATTATGGATATACTGATACAAATAAATTAATTAATTTTACAGCTAAAAGAGAAGTTGAGGTTGGAGAAATTGTTAGTGTAAAAGTTACACAAGCTAAGACTTGGAGTTTAGATGGTGAATTAGTTGAATAAGGAATTAGAAGAAGTAATCAATACTATTATTAATAGTGATGATTATAAAAGTTGTATTCAGTTAAAAGAAAAGATGAGTACTAATAAAGAAATATGTGAATTGGTAGATAAAATAAAAGTACTTCAGAAGAAGTATGTTAGAGAAAATGGTGAAGAAGTACTTGAAGAGTTAAAGCTACTTGAGGAAAGACTTAATGAAATACCAATATATGTTATTTATATGCAACATTTAGAAAAAGTAAATGAAATGATTAATTATGTAAAAGATGAGCTTAATGATTATTTTTACAAAGTTTTGAATAATTAAAAAAAATTACATTCTAGTTTTGAATGTAATTTTTTAGTTCTGTTAGAATTACTTGAACTGATTTTTCAATGAATTCATTTACACCAGTTAAGTCAAAAATATAGTTTTTGTTTTCTTTAGAGTTTTCAATAATTATACCCATTTTATCTATTAAGATATTTAGTTTATCTAGTGGTATTTCATCTAGACAAGAGTGAGGTTTTATAAAGTCCTCATAGAATAGAGATAAGTCTAGATTGTATAGATCAATTATTTGGATATTTATATTAGTATAATCTTGATAAATCATTTCAGTTATTTCTTCTTCAGTTGCATTTATTATAGTTCCATCTAGTAGTTTTACAGAACTACGATAGCTAAGACTATTAATAAATTCAGAAAACCATATTTTATCTGTATATAAGTGAATATAGTAACCTAAATCAAAATCATTTTTATAGAAATATTTATATTTTTCAGTGAACTTTTTCATATTTGGAACACCTTCTCTTGTATCGAATAAGAAGTGTGATTCTTTTTTAGTTCTACCAATTTGTTTAGATAAGTCTGGTGCTATAGAGCCTAGATAATAATCATACTTATTTTTAATGTTAAAATACTTTTCCAATTCTTTAGCGACTGCTAGATGGATTACTGATGATGCCATATTTATTGCCTCCTATAAAATTTTAACATATTTTTGGTAATATTTTATATGTTTTGCATAAATTAAATTAGGAGGTTTACGTATGGCTAATTATAGAGAAATTGTTACTAAGGCAGTGATCGCTAAAGGAAAGAAACTTTTTACAACGAATAATACGGTTAAAGTAGATAAGAGTCCTTCAACTATTTTAGGGTGTTGGGTAATTAATCATAATTTTAATGGTGTAAAGAGTGGAGATAATATTAGAATAAGTGGTAGTTATGATGTAAATATTTGGTATTCATATGATAATGATACTAAGACTGAGGTTATTAAAGAGACTAATACTTATAATGAGGTTGTTCATTTAAGAGAAAGAGAAGAAGAAGCTACTGGAGAAGAGATTATAGTTAGAAGTTTAAAACAACCTAGTTGTGTTAAAGTAGATATAGATGGTAATAATATTAATTATACAATAGAAAAAGAATTAGGAATTGAATTAGTAGGAGATATAAAAGTAAAGATAGAGACTAATAATGAAGAAGATCCTTGGGATGAAATAGTTGAGGAAAGTAATATAGAAGATGAAGAGAAGAAAATAGATGAAGAAGTAAAGGAAGACTTTATAAAAGAGGAAGATAATTTATAGGAAACACTCGAGAAGGGTGTTTTTTTATGTTTTTTGTAGAAAAAGTTGTTAATTACTGCTATACTATAGGTATATATAAAATACTAAAGATGGTGATAAGATGTTGACACAGAAAGGAATAAAGTCTCTTAGATTAAACCAGTTTTTAGACAAGAAAAAATGTATTTTATGTTCTATTGTTTTGATAGGACTTTTTATTGTGTTTATGTTTAATTCTTTTGCTGCTATTGAGCCAGTTTCTAGTGTAGTTGTTAAGTCAACTACTTTGGATTATAGTCAAAAAGAAGAAGGCTCTTGGAAATATACTAAGACTGCTAAATGGATAAGTAAAGGTAAGGCTAGGATAAATATAAAATTAGAAACAATAGAAAAACCTAGAGCAGATTATACAGATGTAATTTTAGTACTTGATACATCTGGTAGTATGTTAGGTGATAAGTTAACTCAAGTACAAAGTGATGTTAATGAACTTATAAATGATACAATACCTAAGGGTAATAAGATTTCTATTGTGACTTTTAGTGATGATGCTTCAGTTATAACAGACTTTACAAGTGATACAGCTTTATTACAAGAAAGTATAAATAGTTTGGTTGCAAGTGGAGAGACCAATTACTATCAAGCTTTAGTAAAAGTTGATGATGTATTAAGTACTTATGCTAAGAAATCTAATCGAGATTGTGTAGTTTTATTTTTAACGGATGGACTACCTACAGTAGATACTCCTAATGAAATAGGACAATATAAATATTTAAAAAGTAAATATAATTATTTAGATATCAATGGTATTCAATATGAACTTGGCGATGAAGTTTTAGATGGAATAAAAAATATTACTGATACTCAGTATATAGCAAATATGGAGTCTTTAAATGAGTTTTTATATCAGGCTTCTATTACGTCAGCAAATTATGATAATTTAATTTTAACTGATTATGTTGATACAAATTATTTTAATCTAAATAATGTAACTAATGTTAATACTACAATTGGAAAAGCAACAATTATAGATAATAGAGTTATTTGGAACTTATCAGGATTAAAATCGAGTTCTTTAGTAGAATTAACTATAGATATAAATTTAAATAATAATTTAATAGGAGTAGGAGGGGTATATCCAACTCATACTAAAACAGATGTATCTTATAAGATTGGTTCTATTAATACTACTGAATCTAGTACTGAGACTACAATATTAAAGGATAACTATGTAGTTACATATGATGCTAATACGCCTACTGGGTGTGTTGTGTCAGGAGTACCTAGTTCTAAAACTTATTCCGTGTTTGATAATGTGAAAATAGAAGATACAGTTCCAACTTGTACAGGATATCAGTTTAAAGAATGGAAAGTAACAACTAATGTTGAAAAATTAAGTAATGATAGTTTTATTATGCCGACGTCTAATGTAACAATAAAAGCAACTTGGAAAAAAGTTGGGCTTGTAAAGTCGATGGATGGTAAAATATCAAAAGTTCAAACTCTATATAAGCTTATAGCTGATGGTTCCCGTGGCTTAGATACAGATGTTAATTTCAGTTCGAAAATCGATGCTCATTCTGGAATATATACAATAGTTAGTACAAAGAATGATAAATATCCGGTACATTATTATCGTGGAAATATTAGTAATAACAATGTTTTATTTGCAGGATTTTGTTGGAAGATGGTACGGACTACAAGTACAGGAGGAGTAAAACTAATTTATAATGGGGTATATGATGAGGTTAATAAGTGTAATAATACTGGTATAGCATCTCAAATAGGTACAAGTGCTTTTAATTCAAATTATACCTCTCCAGCAGATGTTGGTTACATGTATGGTGAAAGATACACATATGCTAACTACAATACCGCTCCCACAATTAAGGTTCTAAATATGTACTATACTGGTTCTAGTGCTAATTACTATTATGGCAATTCGATTTCTTATTCAAATGGAACCTATACCTTACTAAATGCGACTCAGAAATCTTGGTCTGATAATTATACAAGTCTGATAGGATATTATACCTGTAGAAAAACTTCAACCACTTGTTCAACAGTTTATTACATAGTTGGTTCTGAAAGTTATTATCAATATCTTTTGTCTTTATCTGGAGGTGTAACTGATCCGAGTTCTCTAATTATAGTGCTTGGCAAAGGAATTACAGATAATAGTGATGGAACATATAGTTTAACGGGTATTGTAACTTTAAAGAAAACTGACTGGTATACCAATTATACTACATATAAAAACTACTATATATGTAAAGACTTAACGAGTACAACATGTGGTGAAATATATCCTGTGACATCAACTAGTAATTATCAATTATTATATGATAGAACCTTTAACTATGTCTATGGTAATGATGTCTCATGGGATGGATTAAAATATATTTTAACAGATACGTTTACTTCAAATAACTCTTGGTCAACAGATAGGACTACACTTGCCAAAAAGTATCATTATACTTGTCTTAACACAACAGGGGAGTGTGACAAAGTTTATTATATTCACTACTTTGGTGGTGATTCTTATATTTATTATCTAACTTTATCTTCCGGAAAAGATATAGAGATGTCTAAAGATGAGATGTTTACTAATACCAATTCGTCTGAAATAAAACAAATAATTGATGACTGGTATTCAACTAATATGACCTCATATACAGAAAAATTAGAAGATACAATTTGGTGTAATGATAGAAATTTTTATGAAGGTTCTTTATCAGGAAAAGACATTAATGCTGATGATTCTTCTGAATTTAGTGCTTATGATAGAAATTGGACTTCTCATAATTATCCAAGTGTAATTTGTTCAAATGAGAAAAGAGATGGTTTTACGGTATCTACTGTTTCTGGTGGAAATGGTACTTTAATTTATCCGGTGGGGTTATTAACTGCTGATGAGATACGGTTAGCTGGTGGATATGGAAAAAGTCATTATCTCTATACTGGGCAAAATTTTTGGACTTTGTCTCCTTCTTATATTAGTAATTCTGCCACTGGTTTTTTTCACGTCAGTTCTGGTGGTGAGCTTACTTCTAATTCTGTTTCAAATGGTTATGCTATACGTCCTTCAGTTTCTCTCGCTAAAGGTACTAGATACACTGACGGAGATGGAACTGCTGATAATCCTTACGTAATAGGTGATGAGTAAGCAGTCTAAAAATTCAACTGTTATCAAATAATGGTTGACAAGTTATTTTCATTATTATATAATAAATGCAGTTTATTTAGAAATGGAGGGAAAAAAATGGCAGTTAAACTTAGATTAACAAGAATGGGTGCAAAGAAGAAACCTACTTATAGAATTGTTGCTACTGACTCTAGAAGTCCAAGAGATGGACAATATCTTGAACTAATTGGTATTTATCAACCAGTTGGAGAGTGTGAAGTTAGAATCAATGAAGAATTAGCTATGAAATGGTTAAATAATGGAGCTATTCCTACTGATACAGTTAAAAACTTATTTAGTAAAGCTGGAATCATGAAGAAATATGCTGATTCTAAAGTAAAGAAGGATAAGTAATATGGATTTAGTTACATTAACAGAAGAAATAGTTAAATCTTTAGTTCAGGATCCTGAGGCAGTTAGTGTAAAGGAGTTTCCTACTGAAGAAGATAATGTTATACTTATTCAAGTTATGGTAGCTGAGGATGATATGGGAAGAGTTATTGGTAAAGGCGGAAGATGCGCTAATGCTATTAGAACATTAGTCCAAGCTAGTAGTAGCTTAAAAGAAAATAAGTATGTTAAAATAGATATAGATAAATTTTAGGAAGTCTTTTGACTTCCTTTTTTCTTTATGATGTTATATAATGATAGTGAGGTAATGTTATGAAAGATGATTTAATTATTCCTAATCATGTAGGGATAATAATGGATGGTAATGGTAGATGGGCACAGAAACGTGGACTTGCTAGAAGTTTAGGACATAAAGCTGGTGCAGATAATCTATTAAGTTTATGTAAACATATATCTAAAGTAGGGGTTAAGTACTTATCACTTTATGCTTTCTCAACAGAGAATTTTAAAAGAGAAGCAGGAGAAGTTAATTACTTAATGAATCTATTTATAGAGTTGTTTAATTCTAAACTTAAGGAACTTTCAGATAATAATGTAAAAGTTATTTTTTCTGGAAGAAGAGAACCATTACCAGAGAAAGTATTAAAAGCTATGGATGAGGTTGTTACTTATTCAGAGAATAATACTGGGTTAATACTAAATATTTGTATTAATTATGGTGGTAGAGCAGAAATAGTTGATATGACTAAGAAATTATGTGAACTATATAAAGATAATGAAATTACATTAGAAGATATAGATTATGACTTAGTTAATAAAAATTTATATCATGAATTACCAGATGTAGATTTAGTTATTAGAACATCAGGAGAATTAAGAATTAGTAATTTTATGTTATATCAGTCTAGTTATGCAGAATATTATTTTCCGGAGACATTGTTTCCAGATTTTAATGAAGAAGAATTTGATAAAGCAATATTAGAGTTTAATAAAAGAAATAGAAGATTTGGTGGTCAATAATGAAAATAAGAATTTTAAGTGCGATAGCAATGATAGTAATAGCTGTACCATTATTAATAATGGGAGGAGAAATATTTGCAGTATTTATGACAATACTTGCAATAGCAGGTTTATATGAGTTAATACATATTAGAGAAACAGAAAGAAAGTTTCCATTTCTAATGAAAGTGTTTGCGTATTTATTAGTTATATTTTTAGCTATGAATAATTTTGATTCAATAGAGTTTGTATATAATGTAGATTATAGAGTAATGTCTTTTGTTATATTTGCATTTTTAGCATCTATGGTATTTATTAAAGATAGAGATAAATATAATTTAATGGATGCATTATTTTTAATAGGTTCAGTATTTTTTATGGGACTTAGTTTTAATTTAATGATTATTACTCGTAATTTTGATATGAAGTATATAATTTATTTATTATTAATAACTACTATGACTGATACATTTGCATTATTTACGGGTATGTTTATTGGTAAAAATAAACTTGCTCCTAGTATTTCTCCAAAGAAGACAATAGAAGGATTTATAGGAGGAGTTTTGATGGGTACTTTTATAGCGACAGCTTTTTATGTAACTGTTATTAATCAAAGTATGCCTTTAGTATTAATTATATTTGTTACATTATTACTTTCTTGTGTTGGACAATTAGGAGATTTAGTATTTTCATTTGTTAAAAGAGAATATGGTAAGAAAGACTTTTCTAATTTAATTCCTGGACATGGAGGTATTCTTGACCGCTTTGATAGTTTAATCTTTGTGGTTTTAGCTTTTATTTTAGTACATAGTATTATTTAGGAGGAAGAAATGAGTATTATATTAAATTTATTATTATTTATAGTCATTTTAGGATTTATAGTACTTGTTCATGAGTTTGGGCATTTTATATTTGCTAAAATGAATGGCGTTTATGTTTATGAGTTTGCAATAGGGATGGGACCTAAGTTATTTAGTAAAAAAGGAAAAGAAACTGAATATTCTATTAGAGCTGTTCCTATTGGGGGATTTTGTCAATTAGCTGGAGAAGATTTAGATGATGACGATTTAAAGAAAGTTCCTAAAAATAGAAGATTACAATCTAAGAGTGCTTGGCAAAGATTTTTAATTATGTTCTTTGGAGCTGGAAATAATTTTATTTCAGCAATACTTATTATATTTATAATTGGATTATGTTGGGGTAGTACTTCAATGAGGCCAGTTATTTCTACAGTAGAGAAAGGTTATCCTGCATATGAAGCTGGTATAACTGCAGGAGATGTAGTTAAGAGTATAAATGGACATAAAGTTAGTACAGTAGATGATATTACTTTATATTTAGCTGTTAGTGATACTTCTAAAAAAGCTAGTATAAAAGTATTAAAAGAAGATGGTACTACTAAGACTTATAGTTTTAAACCTAAGAAAGTAAAAGAAGGAGATCAAGAAACTTACCGATATGGTATTGGTATGAAACAAGAAAAGTTACATGGTTTTGTTAATGCTATAAAGTATACTGGTAAGAAGACTGCTTCAATATTTAAACAAATGGCTGTTACTGTTGGTTATTTATTTACAGGAGAAATTAAACTTAGTCAATTATCTGGACCAGTTGGAATTTATTCTGTAGTAGGTGAACAAAGTAAAGCTGGACTTGCTAGTGTTTTATATTTAATTGCATTTTTAAGTATAAATGTTGGTTTTATTAACTTATTACCATTACCTGCTTTTGATGGAGGACATATTTTATTTATAATTATAGAGAAAATTAAAGGATCTCCAGTTAATCCAGAGTTAGAGGCAAAGATACATACTGTTGGATTGATACTTTTAATGCTATTGATGGTAGTTGTTACAATAAATGATATTATAAGATTATTTTAATTAAAGAATAGAGGGACTATTATGACACTAATTTATATTGGTTTTGGTATTGTAGTTATTGCTTCTTTTATTACGGGTATTATTTTAACTAAAAAAGAAAATAAGAATAGTAATAATGCTAGTACTAATACTTCTAATAATGAAGTTAGTACTACTTTAAGTAATAGTGTTGTACAGAATGAGACTATTGTTCCTACAAGTACAATTCCTGTTACTGATAATAGTACAGTACCTGTTGTAAATAATCCTGTTTCAGTAAGTAGTGTTGGTGCTGTAGCTAGTTCTGTTTCGGTACAGAGTAGTAGTCCTGTTTTGGTAGATAGTGCTGAGGTTGTAGATAATTTGAATCCTGTACAAAGTGTTAGTGCAGTAGTTGAGAATTTAGGACCTGTTCCTAGTAGCAATATTGTTACTACTTCTGTACAAGATAATAATCCTGTTGTTAATACTATTAATAATACTCCTATAAATGTTAATCAAGTTACAGAGACTGTTGTTGATAATTCTACACCTGTAGTTTCAACTATACCAGTTACTACTTCTAATAGTGTAGTTCCTGTTGATAATTCAGTACAACCTGTTATTGTACAAAGTAGTGAAGTAGTTACACCTGTTATACAACCTTTACCAGTTGGTCAAGAAGAGGTTCCTCTTGTTATAAATGGTAATGTTGATAATGGAGTTATTTAAATGAAAAAGATTTTGGGGAGTATTAAAAATATATTTAGAATATTTATAAAGGGGTTTTACTTTTTATGTTCTATTTTAGCTAAGGGATTTTTCTTTTATCCGAAGAAGTTCTTTATGTTTTTAAAGAAAATATTTAAGAATAGTAGTAGACTTGATAAGATTATTAAACATTTTGAGAAGAGACAGTTACAACCAGAATTTTGTTTATTATTTATTTTATACTTTGTAGCTGGTTGTACACTTTTTAGGATTTTATATGTTAAACCAGCTGATGTAGTACATAACTTTGATATAGCATCTTTACAAGATAAGACTAATTCTATTCCAAGTGGAGTAGGTAGTAGTACTAGTTCTGATACAAATAATAGTTCACAAGTATTTGTGGATAATAATCCATTTAGAAAGTTTGCTAGTACATCATTAGAAAATGTTAATATAGCAAGTTTAAAAACACAGAATTCAGATGTAGTTGCTTGGATAAGTGTAGATGGAACTAATATAAATTATCCAGTAGTACAAACGAGTAATAATGATTATTACTTAAATCATTCATTTTATAAATATAAAACTTATAATGGTTGGGTATTTATGGATTATAGAAATAGTTATAACTTTGAAGATAATAATACAATAATATATGGACATAATTTACTTAATAAAACAGCTTTTGGATCACTTGAGAATGTATTTACAAAGAATTGGGTAGAGAATTCTAATAAGTCAATTGTAGTTATAACTGAAGGAAAAACATATTACTTTACAGTCTTTTCAGCTTATTATACATCACCAGAAACATATTACTTACAAAATGTATTTTATGGAGAAGATAGTTATCAAACATTTTTAAATACTATTAGATCTAGAAATATTTTAGCAATAGATAATTCAGTTAGTGTTAATGATAAAATAATTACTTTATCTACTTGTAATGATGGTAGTTCCGGTAGAAAAGTAGTTCATGCTAAGCTAGTGGCTGTATATTAAAACCTTTATAGGTTTTTTCTTTTTGATAATATTTGGTATAATACTTATAGATTAATTTATTTATTTTGTATAATAATTATATAGGAGGTGATACTTTGATTATTGGGGTGTTAGTAGAATTATCTAATAAAAATATAGATAGGGTATTTGATTATTCTGTACCTGATTGTTTTTTGGATAAAATAAAACTTGGAATTAGAGTAAAAGTACCTTTTGGAAAGATGGAGTTAGAAGGGTTTGTTGTTGAAGTAAAAGATTCTAGTGATATAGAAGTTAAAGATATATTAGATGTTATTGATGATGAGGCTATTTTAAATAGTGAGTTATTAGAGCTTGGTAAAAAGATGCAGGAAGATACTTTATCTACTTTAATTAGTTGTTACCAAATAATGTTACCTAAGGCTTTAAAAGCTAAGAATGGACAAGTTATTAATAAGAAGTTTGATACGTATTATTATTTAAATAAAGATATTGTTTGTTATGGGAAACTTTCTACTTCACAAGAGAAGATTATTAATTTATGTATGGAGAAGGAATATGTTTTAAGAAAAGAGTTAGTTGATATATCTCTTAGTTCTCTTAATACTTTGATAAAGAAGAATATTTTGTTAGAGAAAAAGTTAGAACATTATAGACTTAGTTATAATGAAAAAATTGAACCTAAGAAGGAACTTACTAATGATCAGAGAAGTGTTGTTGATGAGGTTTTAGCAAATACTGGGTATTTTCCATATTTACTTTTTGGAGTTACGGGATCTGGTAAGACTGAGGTTTATATGGAACTTATTGAGGATGCTTTAAATAAAGGTAAGACTAGTATTGTTTTGGTTCCTGAGATTAGTTTAACTCCACAGATGGTTTTAAGGTTTCAGAAGAGATTTGGAGATAATATAGCTGCCATTCACTCAGCTTTATCTGATGGAGAAAAGTATGATGAGTGGAGAAGAATTGTTAAGGGAGAGGCTAAGATAGTTATTGGGGCTAGGAGTGCTATATTTGCGCCTTTAAATAATATTGGAATGATTATTATAGATGAGGAGCATAGTGATTCTTATAAACAAGATGATTCTAATCCTAGGTATAATGCGAAAGATATTGCTTTACTTCGTGGTAAGTATCATAATTGCCCAGTTATAATGGGAAGTGCTACGCCATCTTTAGAAGTGTTTGCTAGAGCTAAGAAGGGTGTTTTTAAATTACTTGAATTACCTAATCGTATTAATGGTAAGAGTTTGCCTCATATAAATATAATTGATATGAACGAAATGATTTCTAAGACTAAGGGTCATTTTTCTCCAGTACTTTTGGAAGCTATTAGTGCTCGACTTTTAAAGAATGAACAGATTATATTACTACTTAATAGGAGAGGATATTCATCTTTTGTTACTTGTAAGAATTGTGGATATACATTTAAATGTCCTAATTGTGATATTACTCTTACTTATCATAAAAGTAGTAGAACACTTAGATGTCATTATTGTGGATATGGTACTAAAGTTTATGATACATGTCCTGAATGTCATGAGAAGTCTATTAATGATTTAGGAGTTGGAACTGAAAAGGTAGAAGAAGAGTTAAATAAATTATTTCCAGAGAGTAAAATTTTAAGAATGGATTTTGATACTACTAGTCGTAAGGGTATGCATGAGAAGATGATTAAAGCCTTTAAAAATCATGAGTATGATATATTACTTGGAACACAGATAGTTAGTAAGGGACTTGACTTCGATAATGTGACATTAGTCGGGGTAATAAATGCTGATACTAGTTTGAATATACCAGATTTTAGAAGTAGTGAGACGACATTTTCATTACTTGCTCAAGTAGCGGGAAGAGCTGGTAGAAGTGATAAAGAAGGAGAAGTAATAATACAGACCTTTAATCCAGAACATTATGCAATACAATATACTAAAAAGCATGATTACTTAGGCTTTTATAATAGAGAGATGAGTATTAGAAGAGAGTTGAAATATCCACCATATTACTATATTTGTTATGTAAAAATATCTGGTAAAGATAATAAATATATATATGAAGAATCACTTAAGATTACAAAATTATTTCATAATAAATTAATTAATATGATAATACTTGGTCCTTCACCTTGTACGATATTTAAACTTAATAATATATATAGATATGGAATTATACTTAAATATAAAAAAGATGAAGATTTGAGAGAAGTACTTAATAAAGTAATAGAACATTATAAAGATAATAGAAATATAAAGATAGATGTTAATTTTAATCCTAGTCATTTTTAATAATTTGTGATATTCTATTATTAGAATAGGAGTTGTTTGTATGGGTAATAAGTTTTTTAATAATATTAATAATCAGGATGATATGGGGAATACAAATAATTCTTTTGGTAATAATGATAATTTTAAGGATTTAGAAACAAATAAAAAAAATTCAGAAGAATTTGATAGAGTTATGGATAATGCTTCTAAGAAATATGATTCTTATTTAGATAGGAATAATATATTTGTTAGATTAGTACTTTTTTGTTTATTTGCTTTTATAGTTCTTGGCTGTTTATATTATGCAATTTTGTGGTTTACAAATAATTAATATAGACACAATGTAGGTTGGTGAAGCGTGTGTTAGAGCGTATCTTTAAAAGAAGAGATGTTTTAGAGTTTGTAGAAGAAGTTATTTCTAGTAATAGTTATGATAATAAAAAGAATTCATTTTATGATACTTATGAAACATTTTATGGTAGTACTAGTAGTTTATTTATATTTTTTGATGCTTTATATAAGTATCAAGTAATAATAGAAGATGATTTTTATTTAAATGATTATATTATGCAAGTTAGGAAACTATTAAGAAAATTAGATAGTGTATCTGATATTAATGATGGAATAAATAAGATTATTGGAAAGACTTGTGCTTTAAAACTGGGACTTATAAATAGAGAAGATAGTTTAGCTAAAGAGTATATTATTAAATATGTTTATGATAAGTATATAGTTAATGGATATGTATTTCATGGATTTCCTAGTATTTATAGGGAACAAATTATAAAGAATGGAATGATACCTGAACAATATCATAATACTTATGATAAGTTTATAGAGGTTGATAAAATACTTTCTAGGGGAAGAGATAGTGTAATTAATAAGAATTTTAATGACGCTAGTGTTTCTTTTACTGATAGTTTTGTGATGGGATGTTTTTATGCTTATGCTGCTCCTATGTATTTTTATAGATTATTAGGAGATAGTAAAATTGATTATAAGAATTATTCTGAACTAGCTTATTTTAAGAATGATTATTTTGGATGTTTTAGTAATCTTAATGCACTTATGAAGAGTTTAAAGATAGGTGAAGGGTATAAGAAGAATATTATTAGAACTTGTTATGAAGAATGGAGAACTTTAAAGACTGATGTTAATGTTGTTAGTATCATGGCAGTTAAGAGAAGTGTTTTTGGGATTAACTCTTTAGATGAGTATGAAGATATAATTAATAATAGTTCTTCATGTGACTTGGGTAGATCTTTAGGAAGAATATTTAATACTATTAATAATGATATTAAGATTAGAAGTAAGATTAATGCTAGTGATATTAGAGTTATTAATATTAGTAATTATAAGACTATTATGAATAATAAGAAAAAACAACTGGAAGAAATTAAAAATAGACAAAGTAATTATAATAGTGATAAGATAGTTAATGCCTATGGTAGTGCATCTATTTTGATGTTAATAGGATCTATTCTTATTACTTTAGGTGTAATTATTACGATTATAATGATTAATAGAGGATGATATTAATGAATAAAACTAGAGTTGTATTTATGGGAACACCTGATTTTGCTGTTCCGGTACTTGAAGGGTTAATTGAAAATTATGAGGTAGTAGGAGTTGTTAGTCAACCAGATAAAAGAGTTGGAAGAAAACAAGTATTAGTTAATACTCCTATAAAAGAAGTTGCTCTTAAACATAATATTTTAGTATTACAACCTGAAAAGATTAGAGAAGATTATGAAGATATATTAAAACTTAATCCAGATATTATAGTAACTTGTGCTTATGGACAGATTATACCTAGTGCAATACTAGATTATCCTAAACTTGGTTGTATAAATGTACATGCATCATTACTTCCTAAATTAAGAGGAGGAGCTCCAATACATAAAGCTATTATAGATGGATATAGTAAGACTGGTATTACTATTATGTATATGGATAAAAAGATGGATAATGGAGATATTATTTCTACTAGTGAGACTGAGATATTAGATAGTGATAATTTAGAGAGTTTACATGATAGACTTAGTATTATGGGAAGAGATTTATTACTTGAAACTATGCCTAGTATTATAAATGGGACAAATAAGAGAATTAAGCAAAATGAAGATGAAGTTACTTATGCTTATAATATAAAAAGAGAAGAAGAGCATATAAACTTAAATAAAACTAGAAGAGAAGTATTTAATCAAATAAGAGGATTATCTCCAGTACCGGGGGCTAATTTATTAGTAGATGGAGAAGAGTTTAAAATATATGGATCAGAAATTAGTGAGAGAAAGTTTACTAATAAAGAAATTGGAGAAGTAACAGGGCTTTATAAAGAAGGTATAGGTGTTATGACTTCAGATGGAGAAATAATACTTACAGATATAAAACCATTTGGTAAGAAGAGAATGAGTGCTAGTAGTTATNAAGAGAATGAGTGCTAGTAGTTATATAAATGGTTTACATGATAAGAGTTTAGTTGGTAAGGTGTTAGGTTAGATGAAAAAGATAAAAGAAGGTATAAAAAAGTTTATTAGTACAATTAAAGAACTAAGAAAGACTGAGAAGGGTAAAGCAATACTTTTCTTTGGTTTTTACTTCTTTTTCTTTTTATTTATAGCAATAGTAGCAAGAATTAATCCTAGATATAGTAATCCTGTTGATGTAAATAATAATAAATTTAATAATAATTTATCTTTTAGTTTGATAGAACAAGCTAATTATAATTTTAATTATAGTGTTAATGTAGATGGAGTTATTTATAATTATATAGGTAATAAGAATAATTCTGATGAGTTGTTTACAGTAAATAGTGTAAACTATTATAAAAATGGAGATAATTATTATACTAATGCTAGTGGTATTTGGTTAAAGACTGAGAATCCTTATGTATTTGAAGATTTTTTAAAGATAGATAGAATTAATGATATATTTGGGGATGCTACATTTGTATCAAAAACTGAGTATGAGACGGGTGAAGTTACTTATTCATATAAAATACTTAGTGCTAGTATAGTTAATAAGTTAGAGGGTATCAATATAGATATAGAAGAAGTACCTAATGAGATTATATTTAGTACTAATAGTAGTGGAGATGTTAATAAAATACAAATAGTATTAAATAGTTATGGTAAATATAAGAAGGTATGTAATAATACATTTACTATTACATTAAATTATAGTGACTTTGGTAAAGTTAGTGAGATTGTTAATCCAATAGATTAGCAATTTTTTTATATAGTGTGATATAATAGTTTTTAGATTGATGGGTGATTTAGAATGAATAATATATATGGATTAACACTTGAGGATTTAGAGAATTACTTTATAGAGATAGGTTCTAAGAAGTTTCATGCTGATCAGTTGTTTTCTTGGTTATATGAGAAGAGAATTAAAAGTTATGATGAAGTTACTAATATTAAAAAAGAATTATTAGAGAGAGTTTCTAGTGATTATAGTATAGATAGGTTAAAGATAGTTAGTGTTGAAAAAGATAAGGATGTTTGTAAGTACTTATTTGAACTTTTTGATGGAGAGCATATAGAAGCTGTTTTAATGAGACATGATTATGGTAATAGTGTATGTGTTTCATCAGAAGTTGGTTGCAACATGGGATGTAAGTTTTGTGAGTCTGGTAGAAGAAAAAAGGTTCGTAATCTAGAAGCATATGAAATGGTATTACAAATACTTATGATAGAAGAAGAGCTTGGAGAGAGAATTAGTCATGTTGTTGTGATGGGGATTGGAGAACCATTTGATAACTATGATAACTTGGTTAAATTCCTAAAGATAATTAATCACCCTAAAGGAATAGCAATTGGTGCTAGACATATAACAGTATCTACTTGTGGAATAGTACCTAAAATAGAAGCGTTTAGTAAATTAGATTTACAATTTAATTTAGCAATTAGTTTACATGCTCCTAATAATGAGATTAGAGATAAGATAATGCCAATTAATAAAGCTTATCCTTTAGATGTATTGATACCAGCTTTAAAGAAGTATTATAATAAGACTAATAGGAGAATAACATTTGAATATGTATTGTTAGAAGGAATTAACGATAGTGTAGAGTGTGCGATAGAGTTAAGTAACTTAGTTAAGGGGATGAATTGTTACATTAATTTAATTCCTTATAATGAGACTAATAATTTAGATTTTAAGAGAAGTAGTACTATTCAAATTATGAAATTCTATGATATACTTAAGAAAAATAATATAAGTGTAACAATACGAAAAGAATTTGGTGGTAATATTAGTGCTGCTTGTGGACAACTTAGAAGTAAGAAGGAGGAAGTATGAGATCATTTTATTTAACTGATGCTGGTAAAGTTAGAGATCATAATGAAGATAGTGTAATTATAGTTAAAAATAGTGATAATGAATACTTGATGGCTATTGCGGATGGAATGGGAGGACACTCTGCAGGAGAAGTTGCTAGTTCTATAGCGATAGGTTATTTAGGAAAACATTTTAAAGAAACATTTTTCCATTTAAATAAAATTAGTGCAATAAACTGGATAAGAGATTCAGTAGATACAATTAATACTTTAATCTTTCAACATGAAAAGACTCATCCAGAGAGTAAGGGTATGGGTACTACATTAGTACTTGCTGTATATACCAAAGATTATTTATTATTTGGTAATGTAGGAGATTCTTCTGGATTTGTACTAAAAGATAATGAGTTGAGAAAAGTTACTTATGATCATACATTAGTTAATTTATTAGTTAGTGCTGGTGAACTTACTAAAGAGGAAGCTAGTATTCATCCAAAGAAAAATGTATTAATGAAAGCACTAGGAGCTGCGCTTAATGTAGATGTTGATATATTTGAATGTGATATGGATATGAATATTAGAGAAGTTCTATTATGTAGTGATGGACTTACTAATATGTTAGATAGAGAACAAATAGAAAAAGTGCTACTAGGTGAAGGTAGTGTAGAGGAAAAGGTAGAGAGATTGATTAGAAAAGCGAATAATCGTGGGGGAACAGATAATATTTCGGTTGCTTATTTGACTTTAGAAAAAGAAGGTGACAAATAGTGATTACGAAAGGGCAAAAGATAAATGATCGTTATGAAATAATAAGATCAATTGGTGAAGGTGGAATGGCCAATGTTTATTTAGGCTATGATACGATACTAGATAGAAATGTTGCGATTAAAGTTTTAAGGGGAGATTTATCTAACGATGAGAAGTTTGTTAGAAGATTTCAAAGAGAAGCATTGTCTGCCTCTTCTTTGGCACATCCTAATATAGTAGAGATGTATGATGTTGGAGAAGATAATGGACTTTATTATATAGTAATGGAATATATTGAGGGTAAGACTTTAAAACAATTGTTGAAGAAGAGAGGAACACTTACTTTATCTGAGGCAATTGATATTATGTTACAACTTACTGATGGTATGGCTCATGCTCATGATTCATACATTATTCATAGAGATTTAAAACCTCAAAATATTATGATTAAAGATGATGGACAAATTAAGATTACAGATTTTGGTATAGCAATGGCACTTAATTCAACACAGCTTACACAAACTAATTCGGTTATGGGTAGTGTTCATTATTTGCCACCTGAACAAGCATCTGGTAAGGGTTGTACAATTAAAAGTGATATATATTCGATGGGTATTATCTTTTATGAATTGTTAAGTGGTAGTTTACCGTTTAGGGGCGATAATGCCGTAGAGATAGCTCTTAAACATATGAGAGATCCATTACCAAGTTTAAGAGAAGAAAACCCAGCAATACCACAAAGTATTGAGAATATAATACGTAAAGCAACAGCTAAGAATCCAAAGAATAGATATGATGATGCTAGAAGTATGCATGAAGATTTACTTACAGCTTTGGATGATGATAGAATGGATGAACCGGTTTATCAATATAAATATCCAGAACATGAAACTGAGAATACTAAGAGAATAAAAAAACAAGAGGTTTCAAAAAAAGATGAAGAGGATAATAATGATGGAGAAGAAGATACAGAAAGAGTTGCTACTAAAGTAGAAGATAGTGAAGACTTTGTAGAAAAGAAAAGTAATATAATCATTATTATATTATCAGTAGTATTTGGATTACTTTTACTTGTTTTAGTAGTTATATTCTTTATTGTACCTGCTTTTTCTCATGAGAAACCTGTTACTGTTCCTACATGTGAGGGAGAAAAGATTAGTGTTTGTGAGAAGAAATTACAAGCATTGGGACTTGAGGTAGATACTAAGATTAAGACAGAGGCTTCTTCAACAATAGATAAAAATAGAGTTACTAGAACAGATCCTGAAGAAGGTAGAAGTGTTAAACCAGGTACTGTTGTGACAATATATAAGTCATTAGGAGAAGAAGTATATGAGATAGAAGATTATACTGGTAAGAATTATATCGAGATTCAGACAATACTAGAGACTAAATATGGATTAAAAGTTACAGTTGAGAAAAAAGAACCAACTGATAATGATAAAGAGTATGATGAACAAGAAATTATAGGTCAATCTTTAGCGGCAGGATCAGAGGTTAAAAAGGGAGATTCAATAACATTATATATTCCAGATATTATTGATAAGTTCCCAGATATGAATGCTGAAGGATGGTCAGTTGATGATGTAGAAGCGTTCTGTACAAAGTATGATTTAATACTAGAAAAGAAATATGAGGAGACAACTGCTTATGCTCCAGATAAGGTAATTCAACAATCTAGGGCGGCTGGTAGTCCAATATATAAACAAACAAAAATAACTGTTATTTTTGCGAAGGAACCAGTAGGAGATATTGATAAGAGTGATAGTAAAGACGATACAAAAACTGATAGTAAAACAGATAATAAAACAAATTAATATGGGGGATATATGCAAGGACAAATAATAAAAATAGTTAGTGATTTACATTATGTTAGTTGTGAAGATAAAGTTTATCCTTGTAAATGTAGAGGAATATTTAGAAAAGAACATATTACACCTGTAGTTGGTGATTATGTTCTTTTCAGTAGAGATAAAAACTTAATAGAGAAGATATTACCTAGAAAGAATGAGTTTGAAAGACCAAAAGTTAGTAATATTGATCAAGCCTTTATAATTACAAGTTTAGTAAATCCAGACTTTTCATTAAATTTATTAGATAAGTTATTAGTACTTATGGAATTACATAATGTAGAAGCAATTATTTGTATAACTAAAGAAGATTTAGTAAGTGAAGATAAATTAAAAGATATATATGAAGTATTAGAGTATTATAAAAAGATTGGATATAAAGTTATATCTAATAAGGATGTTTCTAAGATAAAGGAATTAATTAAAGATAAGACTAGTGTGTTTACTGGACAGACCGGTGCTGGAAAAAGTACTTTATTAAATAAAATTAATCCTGATTGGAATTTAGAAACAGGAGAAGTGTCTGTTGCTTTAGGTAGAGGTAGACATACGACTAGAGTAGTAGAGTTATTTGAAATATATGATGGTAAAGTTATGGATACTCCGGGATTTTCTGCTTTAGATTTTAATAAATATAGTAAAGAAGAAATTAGAGATGCTTTTAGAGAATTTAGAGATTTTCCTTGTCCATTTAAAGACTGTATGCATACAAAAGAAAAAGAATGTATAGTAAAGGAGAATGTTTTAGCGAATAATATATTAGATAGTAGATATGCTAACTATTTAAATTTTATTGGGGAGGATAAGTAAATGAAAGTAAGTGCTTCATTTTTAAGTTGTAAAGATTTAGTAAAAGATTTGGTAAAATTAAATGAGACAGATGTAGATTATATACATGTAGATATAATGGATGGTAAGTTTGTTAAGAATAAGACTATGCCATTTAGTGAGATGAAGAATATTTATAAATATACTTCTAAAAGATTAGATGTTCATTTAATGGTAGAAGATCCAAGTAAGTATATTCCTTTATATGCAGAGCTTAATACAGAATATATAACTTTTCATGTCGAAGTAGATCAAGATATAGAAGAGAGTTTAAAGTTAATACATAGTTATTCTATTAAGGCTGGTTTAGCAATAAAGCCTAATACAAAAGTGAGTGAATTAGTTCCTTATTTACCATATATAGATTTAGTTTTAATTATGAGTGTTGAACCTGGTAAGGGAGGACAATCATTTATACAAGAGTCAAGTAAGAAAGTAGAAGAAGTTAGAGCGTTACTTGATGCGTATAACTCTAAAGCTGTTATTAATATAGATGGTGGAGTTAATGATAAGACTCGTGAACTATGTAATGGTGTTGATATTGTTACATCTGGTAGTTATATTGTATGTAGTGATGATTTTCAAGAAAAAGTTACTAGTTTAAGATAGGCTTATATGATATAATTATAGAAGAATAGGAGGGAAGTATATGGATAGTAATTTAAATCCTAATAATAATTTAGAACAAGATAATAATACGTCTAATGTTACTCCTAATGTAGATGGTTCTAACAATAATGAAAATGTAAGTAGTACTGAGACAATAAATGATAAAATTCTTTTTGGTAATAAAGAAGAAAAAAATACCCCTGTTATTATGTCTAAAAAGATGTCTGAAGAATTAGAGGCTAAGAAAAGACAGGAGAGAGCTGAGAGAGAACAATATGTACCTGTTCCTGTTAGTAAGGCAAAGTATGTTACAATGATTGTATTTTTTATATTTATGTTTGCTTTAGTATATTTTTTACCTGATATTAGTTCTTTTGTATCTTTAAAGAAAGCAGAAAATGATCAGAAGAATACACCAACTATCACAACTGGTTTATTAACTTGTAAGTTAAGTAGAACGACTGATATATTTAATATTGAGTATACTGGACAATTTAGTTTTGAAGATAGTAAATTAAATAAGTTGACTTATATTACTAGTACTATGGGAGATTCTGTTATTGATGCTGAATCTTTAGACTTAGTAATTACTAAGTGTGATAAGTTACAAGATCAGGTTTCTGGACTAGGTGGAGTTCATGTCACTTGTGATCAGTCTGGTGGTACTATTACAGAGAAACAAGTATTAGATTATAATACTTTGGATGCTGAGGCTGTTACTGCGGCTTATGTAGAAGCTGGGGGTATCTATCCAGAATTTAAGAAAGATCAAGATATTGATCAAATAGAGAGAAATATGCATGCGTCTGGGTATACTTGTGAGAGAACTGCTGGATAATTGGCAAATTATGTAAAGTATTGTAAACTTCCTGTAAATGTGGTATTGTAATGCCTACAGGGAGTTTTTTTATGAAAAATTATAAATTTATATTATTTTACGTTTTATGTATATTGACAGTTGGTTCTGTTTTTATAAGAAGTGAAAATAATATTATTAATACTAAGTATGTATATGCATCTAAAGAAATATTAGATGAGACTCAAGTAGATGTAAATGATAATGATAATTATGCAGATGAAGAAGAGAATAAAACTGAGGTAGTTTTAGATAATACAAGTACTGATAGTGTTGAAGAAACAAATAATGAGATAGATGAGAAAGTAGTTTTAGAGGATAATAGTAATAGTGAAGAGATAGTAGATGTTTACTATGGTAAATTATCTAGGTATGGGCCTGACTGTTACGGATGTTCTGGCTATTTAGCAAGTGGTAACTATGTAGGTGATGGAACTATTTATTATTATGATAGTTATTATGGTAATGTTAGAATACTTGCTGGGGATAAGTCTTATCCATTTGGTACGATAGTTAGAGTAAGTTATGGTAGTGAAGTTTTCTTAGGTATTGTTTTAGATAGAGGTGGAGCAATTGGTTTTAATAAGACTGCTTTGTTTGATTTACTTTATCCTTCTGAGTATTTAGCTAATATAGATGGTGTTAGTTATAATACTAAGTTTGAGATATTAAGGATTGGTTTTTGATGTCGAATGATGTCGAAAAAATTCCTATTGATTTAAAACTAGGTATAGTATACAATTGTTGTAGAGAATAGTTTTCTTCTTTTTACTTGATAATTTCTACTTTTTGTGGTATAATAAGCGGCAATTAGAGGGAGTTGGATATAGTATGAATAGAGATATATTAGAATCTATCGTAAGAAAAGCTGCAGAAAGTTCGGGAATACAACTTGATAATGATGAAATTTCTCAAATGGTAGATAGAACTGAACAAAGATTGAATAAGGAATTAACTGGATATGGAAAGATAGATAGACCATATGAACAATTTTATTCTCCTGATGCTCTTGTAGATAATTTTGAATATGAGCGTCTTGGCTCTTTTGCAATTAAACAATGTCTTAAAAATGGTGATAAGGTTGCTTATGAATGTGGGAAGAAAGTGACTTTTAATGAAATGGCCGATAATATAATGAAGTGTGCATCAGCTTTACGTGATCAAGGTGTTAATTCTGGAGATATTGTTGTAATGGATTGTCTTGCTACTCCAGAAACTATAACTACTTTTTTTGCAATAAATTTATTAGGAGCGGTTGTTAGACCCATTGATCCTATTAGTAGTGTTGAAACTGTAAAGAAAATTATAAATGAATCTGATTCTAAAATGATTATAACAATCAGTCCAAAGTATTGTGAATTAAAACAATTGTTTGGTGTTACGCCATTAAAGAAAATGGTTTGTTTACCAATAAGTGAAAATGTATTTTTCTTGAAGAAAAAAGATAAGATAAAATTAAAGTTTGCTGAGACTTTATCAGATTCTTTTATTAAGTTATCTGGTAGTGATAAATGTATTTTATGGGAAAGATTAATGGCTCCATACTCAGATTTTGAAACTTCTATTAATGATTTACAAGTTCCATTTGATTCTAATGCTTGGGCAGCAATTTTTTCTACATCTGGTTCTACTGGAGAACCAAGAGGTGTTGTTATTACTAATGAAAATTTACTTTCATCAGTATATAAACAGAATGCCGCTCAATTTGATATAGATTCTTCTGATACGTTGTTTAATCCGATGCCAACTCATAGTTCATATTTCTGGAACGATATTTTGTTAGCAATGTTATATGGAGTAACAACTACTTTAAGTCCAGTATTTGATGCTGAACTTAGTTCTGAACAAATTATAAAGTCAAATTGTTCCATTGTTTTGTCTGGCCCAATTTTAATCGATAAATTATGTGATTATGTAATAGATAAAAATGTAAAAAATCTTAAGGTTGATTTATCAAAGATTAGACATTTGATTTCTGGTGGTGATCTTTTACTACTAGATACTGAAAGAAAAGGAAATTCTATTTTGAAATCAAAAGGTTCAACTGCCGTTGTAGAAAATGCTCTTGGTACTTCTGAACTTTCAGGACCAGCAATGATTCCTAATGGTGTTATGAGAGATAAAACTTCTTATAGAGAAGGTTCAGTTGGGCTTGTCCTTCCTGGTAATGTAGTTTCGATTTTCAAGTATGATGAGGATGGCTCTGAAAGGGACATTTTGGAAGAAAAATATAATGATGGACTTTTATATTATGAAATTGGTGAAATATGCTTTAGTTGTGATAATCCTACTTTATTTTCTGAATATTACAATAATCAAGCAGCTACGGATGCGGTTAAAATTATGCATACAGATGGTACTTGGTGGTATCATACTGGGGATTTGGGTTATATGGAACCAACTGGTCATATGTTTTGTACTGGTAGAAAATCTGGTTTGATAGTTAGAGATGGTCATAAAATTTGGGCAAAAAAAATAGAAAAAGTTGTAAAAGACATTGATGGAGTTGATGATTGCGCGGTAATTGGTGTACCAGATGACCGTGATAAAGAAGTTCCGGCATGTTTTGTCTCTTTTAGAGAGGATTGTGGTGTTGAACAAAAAGAAAAGGTAAAAACTGTTATTCAATCTAGTGTTATGTCGGCGCTTGATGAAAAACATGTTCCAAAATATATAGATGAACTTGATGTAATTCCACGAAATTTGATGATGAAAGTTAAGGTTGGGGAGTTAAAAAGGATTTTTGATAATGAACATAATCATATTTCTGATAACATGCCTCCTTATACTAAAGTTAAAAATACAACGAATCAAAATGTTTAATGCGATGTTAAAGATATACATTTTTATGTATATCTTTTTTTAGAAGAGAAAGTAATAATTTACACAATTTTTAAAATATGTTACAATTACTCTAGAATAGAGGGTGTGATAATGGTTAATATCTCTTTTTCAGTTTGTAGCTTAGTTTTTTCTTTAATTTTATTAGTTGTTTATTTTTCAAAAAAAAGAATAGATAATAAAGAAACAAAAATATTTTCAAAAATATTAATTTGTACTTTGCTTGGAGTAATTATAGAAATAATTTGTTATTTTTTTAGAATTAATGATTATGGTTCTGGCGATTTAATTTATATTATTATTAATAAGCTAATTTTGATTTATTATGTTTGGTGGGGTACTTTGCTGTTGATTTATGTAAATATTATTTCCTCAAAAGAAAAATATAATAAATATTATATAATTTTTTGTTTTCTGCTATCTTTAGTTGTTTTTGTGTTAAAGTTAGATTTTGTATTAATTAAGAATTTATTGATTCCATCTGGTCTATCTTTAATTTTTGTTTATGGAATGTCAAGCATTTATATAATGATTGCTGTTATAACAATGCTTACTAATTTTAAAAGAAATTTATTAAAAAAGTATTTTCCATTGTTGGGGTTTGTTTTATTTGGTTCAATTGCTATGGTAATACAAATTATCAAACCACAATTATTATTGATAACATTTGTACATACAATCATTATTTATTTGATGTATTTCACAATTGAAAATCCAGATATGCAGATGGTTGAACAGTTGGAAAAGGCAAAGAATGAAGCTGATAGAGCTAATAGGGCTAAGACTGATTTCTTATCTAGTATGTCTCATGAGATTAGGACTCCTTTAAATGCTATTGTTGGTTTTAGTGATTGTATTGTTAATTCTAATAGTTTAACTGATGCTAAAGAGAATGCTAAGGATATAGTTAATGCTTCTAAAACATTATTAGAAATTGTTAATGGTATTTTGGATATTTCTAAGATTGAGTCTGGTAAGATGGAACTTGTTTGTATTTCTTATGACTCTAGGGCTGCTTTTAGAGAAGTTGCTAATTTACTTATTCCTAAAATGGAGGAGAAGGGGCTTAAGTTTTCTTCTTATATAGCTCCTGATGTACCTGCTGTTTTATATGGTGATGTTAATAATGTAAAGAAGATTATTTCTAATTTATTATCTAACGCTGTTAAGTATACTGATAAGGGATTTATTAGATATGAAGTTAGTTGTGTTAATGATGGAGATACATCTCGTTTAGTTATATCAGTAGAAGATTCTGGTAGAGGTATTAAACAAGATGCTGTTAAGAATTTGTTTTCTAAGTTTCAAAGACTTGATGAGGATAGAAATACTACTATAGAAGGTACTGGATTAGGTCTTGCAATTACTAAGCAATTAATAGATTTGATGGGTGGACAAATAGCTGTTCATACTGTATATGGGTCTGGGTCTAAATTTACAGTTATGATACCACAAAAAATTAGTACAGAAGTTATAAAAATAGAATCTGAAATAGAAAAGCCTAAAGTTATACAAAAAGATATAGATTTAGCTGCTGCTAAAATATTAATAGTAGATGATAATAACTTAAATTTAAAAGTAGCCTCTAAGTTACTTGAAAAACAAGGTGCTAGTAATATTACTTGTGTTAATTCTGGATTTGCTTGTTTAGATAAGATTAGTATGGGTGAAAAATATGATCTTATATTTATGGATGATATGATGCCTAAGATGTCTGGAAAAGAAACTTTCCTTAAATTAAAGGCAATTTCGGGATTTATTACTCCAGTAGTAGCTTTAACAGCAAATGCTATTTCTGGATCTAAGGAAGAATATTTGAAAGTTGGTTTTAGTGATTACTTGGCTAAGCCAATAGAAAAAAGTGAATTAGCTAGAGTACTTGGTTCAGTATTAAAAGAGAAAGAAGAAGTAGTATCTACTGTTACTGTTGTTGATAATAAAGAGTTAGATGAAAAAGCTGAAACTAAAGAAGAATATTTACGAAGAAATGGTGTAAATGTAGATAAAGCTTTAGAGTTACTTGGAGATATGAATATGTATGAAGTTACATTGAAAGACTTCTTAAATTCAATTGATAAGAAATGGGAAAATATAAAGAAATATAAAGAAGAAGGCGACTTGGCTAATTATTCAATAGAAGTACATTCATTGAAAAGTGATTGTAAGTACTTAGGTTTTACTAAGTTAGCTAATATTAGTTTTTTACATGAATTAAAAAGTAAAGATGGGGATAAGGAATATATAGATAAACATTTTAGTGATTTGGAAGATGCTTATAATGTTGCAATTAAAATTATGAAGGGAGTGTAAACTCTCTTTTTTCTTTTGTTAGTTTGAGTTATAATTAAAATATACTATTTGAAAGAGGTTAGACATAATGAATGAAATGATTATTAATGAGATTGCTAATGACTTGGGAGTTAGTACTAAACAAGTTATAGTGGTGTTAGAATTACTTAGTGAGGGTAATACTATACCTTTTATAGCAAGGTATAGAAAAGAGGCTACTGGGGCTTTAGATGAAGAGGAAATCAGAAAAATTAATGAGGTTTATGAGTATCAAGTTAATTTATTAAAACGTAAAGAAGATGTTATACGTTTAATAGATGAGAAGGGACTTCTTACTGATGAGTTAAGAGATTCTATTTTGAAATGTAGTAAGTTAGTAGAAGTTGAGGATTTATATAGACCATATAAAGAAAAGAAAAAGACTAAGGCAACTGAGGCTATTGCTTTAGGACTTGAACCTTTGGCAAAGATGATTATGAGTTTTCCTATAAATGGTACTTTGGAAGACTTAGCTAGTAAGTTTGTAAAAGATGATTTATCAGCAGAGAAGTGTATTGAAGGCTCTAAATATATTATTGCAGAATGGATTAGTGATAATGCTAGTTATCGTAAATGGATACGTAGTTATTTTTATAAGAATGGTATTATTAGTTCTACTAAGAAGAAGGGTGAAGATATAGATAGTGCTAAAACATATGAGATGTATTATTCTTATCAAGAACCAGTTAAATATATTAAGCCCCATAGAATACTTGCTTTAAATAGAGGAGAAAATGAAAAGGTACTTAGTGTTAGTATTGATATAGATAAAGAAGGAGTTTTATCTTATTTAGAGAAGAAACTTATTAAAAATGATAAGTCTTTTGTAGTTGATACTGTAAAAGAGGCTATACTTGATTCTTATAAGAGATTAATTGAACCTTCTATTGAAAGAGAGATTAGAAGTGATTTAACTGAGGTAGGAGAAGAGGCTGCTATTGATAATTTTGGAAAGAATTTAGAGGCTTTACTTTTAACTCCGCCTATGAAGGAAAGAGTTGTTTTAGCATTTGATCCGGGTTTTGTTAATGGATGTAAACTAGCTGTTGTTGATAAGAATGGAAAGTATTTGGATTCGACTGTTATTAAACCATTTTTAAATGGTAATACAGAAGAGAGAGTTCGTTTATCTAAAGAGGTTGTAGTACAACTTATAAAGAGATATAATGTATCAATTATTGCGATTGGTAATGGTACGGCTTCACGTGAGTCTGAAAAGTTTTGTGCTGATATGATTAAGGAATATAATTTAGATTGTAAGTATGTAATTGTATCTGAAGCTGGTGCTTCTATTTATAGTGCTTCACCTATTGCGATAGAGGAGTTTCCTGATTTAGCAGTTGAGAAGAGAAGTGCAGTTAGTATAGGTAGAAGACTTCAAGATCCTTTGGCCGAACTTGTAAAGATTCCACCAGATGGTATTGGAGTTGGGTTGTATCAACATGATGTTTCACAGAAAAAATTATCTAGTTCATTAGACTTTATAGTTGAGAAATGTGTAAATAGTGTTGGAGTTAATATTAACACGGCATCTCCTTCATTATTGAAATATGTATCTGGTATTACGAAGAAGGCAATTGAAAAGATAATTGAGTATCGTGAAAAAATTGGTAAAATTACTTCTAGAGATGAGATAAGAAAGAAAAAATTATTATCCGACAAGGCTTATGAACAAGCAATTGGTTTTTTAAGAGTAGTTGATGGAGATAATATTTTAGATTCAACAGCAATTCATCCAGAAAGTTATGATGTTGCATTAAAGATACTAAGTGATTTAGGTTGTAGTATGGATATGATTGGTAAGAATGAGTTAATTAAGAAAATTGATAGTATTAATTTAGAAGAATATAAAGATAAGATAGGTACTGATATTTATACTTTAGAAGATGTTATTGCGTCTTTAAAGAAACCTAATCTAGATCCTAGAGATGAAATGCCACAACCATTACTTAAGAGTGATGTTTTAGATATTAAAGATTTATCTATTGGTATGAAGTTACAAGGTACTGTTAGAAATGTAGTTGACTTTGGAGCGTTTATAGATATTGGACTTCATAATGATGGACTTGCTCATATTTCTAAACTTACAACTAAGTATATTAAACATCCTAGTGAAGTAGTTAGTGTTGGAGATATAGTTGATTGTTATGTGGATGATATTTCATTAGAAAAAGGTAAAGTTAGTTTAAGTTTATTACCTAGATAAAAATATGTATTTGTATACATATTTTTTTATGATATAATTAGTTTAAGATAGAGGTTGGTTTTATGAGAAAAGTAAATAATAGGGGTTTTACTTTGGTTGAACTTTTAGTAACTATAACTATTATGGGAATTATAACTATGTTGGCATTACCAGAAGTGCAACAATTACAAAGTAAAAATAGGAATAAGAAATTTCTTACTTATGGGGATTCGTTAATTGCTTCTGCTAAATTATATGTGGATTCTAATAGTGTTGACTTATTTGGATATTCTACGTCAGGTTGTGCAGATATTTCTTATGAGGAATTGAAGGTTAAGGTATTGGCAAAAGATTATATGACTGATAATATTTCTTGTGCTGATCCACAGACTTATGTTCATGTAGAGAGAAAGAATGGTGTTGACTCTTATAAAGTTTTTTTGAAATGTAGTGGAAATGGTAGAGTTAGATATCAGTCTGAAAATCCAATTACTTGTACTGGGGGAGGGTCTAGCGATCCTACTGGTAGTTTTACGGCTACTGTTACAGGTACACCAGAGAGTTCATGGTTAAGAGAAAGGGAAGTTAAAATTAAGCTTACATCTACTGAAGGATTTGCAGCTGGTACTATGATGACTTATTATCTTTCAACTGATGCGGCTGGTAGTTCACAAGTAGCCGGTACATCAAGCGCTGTTTCATTTGGAAATGTAGCTGGAGTTAAAGAGTTAGAAAAGACTATAAATGTTCAAGGTGTTTCTGGAAGACTATATTTTATATTAAAACCATTACGTGTTGTTGATATAAAGGGAGCATCTTATACTGATAATGTAGTATCTAATCAAATGTTATTTGATAATAATCCACCTAAGTTAAAGTCAGCTGAGCAAGTTATGTTGAAACATGGACTTATTAAATATCAACATGTAAAAGTTGATTTTGAAGAAAACGAATCTGGTACTGTAAAGTGGACTTATCATTATCCTGATGATAGTAATGTTGAAAAGGAATATAGATTTGGTGCGATAACTTATTTAGCAAATACATGGTGTCAAAATGATTCTGGTAGTAAGAGTAGTACATGTAATAATGAATATCATTGGATGTATACTTCACCATTTACGATAAAAGCAACTAATAAGAGAGTAATAATTAGAGCCTATGATGCAGTTGGTAATGTTGGAGCGATTGAGACATATGTTACAATTAAATAGTAAAAGTAGAAGAGTGTTCTTCTACTTTTTAATTATAATAGTGTTTTTATTTCTTTCAATGGTACCTTCTTTTTCTAACTTATTTAATTCACGCATTAAGTTACTTCTATCAACAACTATATATTCAGCAATAGCTTTGTAAGAAGTAGTTACTTTAAATACTTTGTCTTTATTCATTCTTTGTTTTAAGAAATAGATGATTTTATCACGGACAGTTTTTTGAGATAAGAGCTCTATTTTTTCATTCTGTTTACGATTATCTTTTATAAGTAAATCGAATAAAGTAACTACTAGGTTATTGTGAAAAGGACATCCTTTGTTACAATTTTTTAGGATATTGTAATAGTCAATAAAAATTACTTCAGTTTCATTATTACTAATAATATATATTTCATCTTCGGAGTGTTGAAAAAATAAATTAGAAAAAATATCATCTTCTTTTAATTCTCTCATAATAGTAGTGTTACCATTAATATCAGTTTTTATAATAGAGGCTTTTCCGTAAGTTATAAAACCAATTTGTTTTTTAGTAGAAAAGTTACTTATTATTAATTGTTTATTTGTGTATACTTTTTTAGAGACATTGACACAGTTTGACAAATTTTTTCTAAAGTAGATAATTTTATCTTTTTCAATAGTTTCAATCATTTTAATCAGTCCTTGTTTTTTTTATTTTAGCAAATTTCTCTATTAGTTGCAAATGCAACAGTTATATTTATTTTATTAGAGTAGAATTTTATACATAGAGTAGGAGAAGTATTATGCAAGAAATAATGATAATAAAGAAAAACGGAAATTTAGAAAAGTTTGATGCTGGTAGAATAGAAAAAGCTGTTAAGACTAGTGCTGAGAGAGTAATGGTTAATTTAACAGATGAGGCTGTTGAAAAAATAGTTTTAATAGTTAAAGATATGATAGGTACTCAGACTAGTAATCTTAATGTTGAACAAGTACATAGTTTTGTAGAGGCTGCTTTAGAACAAGTTAATCCTTTAGTTGCTAGAAGTTATAGAGAGTATAGAGATTATAAAAAAGATATTGTTCATATATTAGATAAAGTATATAAGAAGGCACAAGTAATTACTTATATTGGGGATAAAGAATGTGCTAATATGGATAGTGCTTTGGTTACTACTCAGAGATGTTTAATATATAATAGTTTGAATAAAGAACTTTATAAGAAATTCTTTTTAACTGCTAATGAGATAGAGGCTTGTAAAGATGGATATATTTATGTTCATGATATGAGTGCTAGACGTGATACTATGAATTGTTGTTTATTTGATATGGCTAATGTATTAAAAGATGGGTTTGAGATGAGTAATATTTGGTATACAGAGCCTAAGACATTACAGACAGCTTTTAATGTTATGGGTGATGTTATTATTAATACTACGGCTATGCAGTATGGAGGCTTTACAGTACCTGAGGTTGATACAGTACTTAAGAAATATGCAAAGATGACTTATAAAAAATATTATAATGAGTATTTGGATATTAAGGGAGATACTTTTAAAGATGAGGCAGATAAGTATGCTTGGGAAAAAGTAAAAAGAGAATGTGAACAAGGATATCAAGGAATAGAATATAAACTTAATACTGTTAGTTCTAGTAGAGGAGATTATCCTTTTGTTACTTTTACTTTTGGAATTGATACGGATCCTTATGCAAAACTTATTAGTAGAGTTATATTAGATGTACATAGAGAAGGACAAGGTAAGAAAGGGTTTAAGAGACCAACTTTATTTCCTAAATTAGTATTTTTATATGATAAGAATTTACATGGTAAGGGTTGCCCTTTAAGAGATAATTTTTTAGCTGCGATAAAATGTAGTCAAAAGACAATGTATCCAGATTATTTATCTTTAACTGGAGAAGGTTATGTATGTGAGATGTATAAGAAATATAAAAGAGTTGTTAGTCCGATGGGATGTAGAGCTTTTTTATCTCCTTGGTATGAAAGGGGAGGAATGAATCCTATAGATAAGAATGATAAACCTGTTTTTATAGGAAGATTTAATATAGGGGCTGTATCATTACATTTACCAATGATTTTAGCAAAAGCTAGAGAAGAACAAAAGGATTTTTATGAAGTTTTAGATTATTACTTGGAAATGATTAGAAAGATACATATTAGAACTTATAGATATTTAGCTAAGAGAAAAGCTTCTACTAATCCTGTTGCTTATTGTCAGGGAGGCTTTTATGGAGGCAATTTAAAACCTGATGAGTCAATTGGACCTGTGCTTAAGTCTTCTACTGCTTCTTTTGGAATAACGGCTTTAAATGAGTTACAAGTTTTATATAATGGAAAGAGTATTGTAGAAGATGGAGAGTTTGCATTAGAGGTTTTAAAATATATTAATGAGAAGATATTAGAGTTTAAGGATGAGGATCATATATTGTATGCTATATATGGTACTCCAGCTGAGAATTTATGTGGTTTACAGATTAAACAATTTAGAAAGAAATATGGAGTTATTGAAGGAGTAAGTTCTAGAGAATATGTTTCTAATAGTTTTCATTGTGGAGTATGGGAAGATATTACAGGTATTGAAAAACAAGATTTAGAAAGTCGTTTTTGGGAACTATTTAAGGGTGGACGAATTCAATATGTGCGTTATAATTTAAGTTATAATAGTGAGGCTATGCTTACTTATATAGAAAGAGCTATGGAATTAGGTTTTTATGAGGGAGTTAATTTAAGTCTTGCTTATTGTAATAAATGTGGTCACGAAGAGTTAGATATGGATGTATGTCCTAAGTGTGGTAGTAGTGACTTAACTAAGATTGATAGAATGAATGGATATTTATCTTATTCTAGAGTACATGGTGATACAATGCTAAGTAATGCTAAAATGGTTGAGATATCAGAAAGGAAGTCGATGTAGATGTATAGTGTTGTTTTATTGATAGGTAGTACTAAATTTAAAGAAGTATTTTTAGAGGTTGAAGAGAAATTGGCTTTGAGGGGATATTTAGTGTTTACTCCTTCTGTTTATAATCAATCTGGTGAAGTACCAGAGTGTGGGGTAGATACAAAGAAAATATTAGACACAGCTGCTAAAATGAAAGTATGTCGTAGTGATATAGTTATTGTTATTGATAAAGATGGTTATATTGGTAAGAGTACTAAGAATCAGATAGAGTGGGCTGAATTATTAAATAAACCAGTTTTATATTATAGTCATGGGGATGTTGATAAGTTATGAGGTATCATAATATTACAAAAGCTGATATGTTAAATGGGGATGGACTTAGAGTGGTTTTGTGGCTAGCTGGTTGTTCTCATCATTGTCAGGCTTGTCAGAATCCAATTACATGGGATGCTAATGATGGACTTATCTTTGATGAAGAGGCTAAGAGGGAAGTATTTGCTGAATTAGAGAAGAGTTGGTGTAGTGGATTAACTTTATCAGGGGGAGACCCATTATATATTGGAAATAGAGAAGAAGTTAGTTTACTAGTTAAAGAAATTAAACTAAAGTTCCCTGATAAGAATATTTGGTGTTATACTGGGTATACTTGGGAAGAGTTAATGAAACAAGTAAAAGATGATAATAATCTTAAGACTATTTTAGATAATGTAGATGTTTTATTAGATGGTAGATTTGTTTTAAGTTTAGCTTTAGAAAAATTACATTATGTTGGTAGTAGTAATCAGAGAATTATTGATGTTAGAAGTAGTTTAGATACTGGAAACATTAATTTATATATAGATAATAATAAATTGTTAGAGGGAGAAGTATAATGAAAAAACGTGGATTTGAAGTAGTAAAAGGATATGAAGATAAGGGGATAAATTTACCTGTTAGAAAGACAGCTCATTCAGCTGGATATGATGTTGAGGCGGCAGAGGATATAGTTATTCCTATGTATAAACCTGGAATTAAGCCTACACTTATTCCAACAGGCTTAAAGGCTTACTGTATGGATGATGAGTGCTATTTATTACTAAATCGTAGTTCTGGGCCTAAGAAGGGGTTTTTGATGGCAAATAGTGTAGGATTAATAGATGCAGATTATTATGGTAATCCGGATAATGATGGACATTTTTACTTTGCATATTTTAACTGTAGTGACCATGATATTGAAGTTAAAAAAGGTGATGTAATAGGACAAGTTGTTTTTACTAAATATTTAGTTGTTGATAACGATAATGCAATTGGTTCTAGAAGTGGAGGTTTTGGATCAACTGATACAAAAATTAAGAAATTGTAAAAAACGATTTTTACGATTTTTTAATTTTTTTCTTTTGTAAAAATACTAATTTGTTGAAAAATAAGGAAATTTATTAAAAAAAACTTGTAAAAATTTAAAAAATGTGCTTAGTGATTTTTCTAAATGTATAAAAATGTCAATTGTCGTAAATCGAACAAAAAAAGTTTTTTGATGTTTTCTTTGTATATCAACATATAAAAAAATTGGATAAAAAAAGTGTTATTTTTTGTATTGATTTTTTTATAATTAATTTCTAAAATGAAGGAAAGAAGGTTACTTATGTGGAGGTTAAATTATGGTAGAAGTAAGCGACAAATTAGACCAATTAATGGTTATTAAAAGAAATGGTAAGAAGGTACCATTTGATGAGACTAAAATAGCTTTAGCAATCAAAAAAGGTTTTGATAGTGTTGAACTTGATAATGACGAAGATGAAAAGCTTCGTAAGTATGATAGTAAAGATATTCAGAAAGTTTATCAAGCAGTTTTAAAGAAAATAGAAAAAGCTGCTAAAGAAACTGATAAGTTCCAAATTGAACAAATTCAAGATTTTATTGAAGATGAATTATCTTCTAAAGGATACGAAGATGTTTATAAATCTTTTTCTGAATATCGTGAAAGAAGAGCTCAGTCTCGTCAATCTTTCTTTGATGATAAGAAGACTCATAAGTTTTTAAAATCATTAGAAAACTTAGGACTTAAGTCTGCTAATGAAGAAGATGCTAAAAGAGAAAATGCTAATATTGATGGTAATAGTCCAATGGGAACTATGCTTCAATATGGTTCTACTGTTTCAAGAGAATTTGCTAAGGCATATTTAATGAAACCAGAATTTGCTAAAATGCATGATGAAGGTGAAATTCACATTCACGATATGGATTTCTTAGCAATGGGAACTACTACTTGCTGTCAAATAGATTTATCAAGATTATTTAAAAATGGTTTTGATACTGGACATGGGTATGTTAGACCTCCACAAGATATTTCAACTTATAGTTCTTTAGCTGCTATAGTTATTCAAGCTAATCAAAATGATCAACATGGTGGACAATCTATACCAGCGCTTGATTATTACTTAGCACCTGGTGTTTTAAAAACATTCAAAAAACAATTTAAACAAACTGTATATGACTTTTTAGATTTAGATGGTTTTATAGGTGTTATTAATATAGATAGAATTATTCGTGAGATTGATAAGATAGAGTCAATTGAAGTTAATTTAGAAGAGTTTAGTGATTATCAAAAGGGATCAGATAGAATAAAAGAAATATTTAAATTAGCTAGTGAGAAAGCTTTACAAAAGACTGATAGAGCTACTCAACAAGCAATGGAAGCATTTGTTCATAATTTAAATACAATGCATTCTAGAGCTGGAGCTCAAGTACCATTTTCTTCAGTAAACTTTGGTACTGATACTTCTCCAGAAGGAAGAATGGTTATTAAGAATTTACTTTTAGCAACTGATAGAGGTTTAGGTAATGGAGAAACTCCAATATTCCCAGTTTCAATATTTAAAGTAAAAGAGGGAGTTAACTATAATAAAGAAGATCCTAACTATGATTTATTTAGATTAGCTTGTAAAGTTTCAGCTAAGAGACTTTTCCCTAACTTTGCATTTGTGGATGCTCCATTCAATTTACAATTCTATAAACCTGGTGATATTAATACAGAAATAGCTTATATGGGATGTCGTACAAGAGTATTTTCAGATGTTACTTCTCCTGATAATCAAGTTGTTACTGGAAGAGGAAACTTATCATTTACAACAATTAATTTACCAAGACTTGGAATTAAATATGGTATAGCTTTAAAAGAAAGAGATAAAGCTGATATGAAAGGATTCTATAATGAACTTGGGGAAATTATGGATAAGGTTCGTGATCAATTACTTGAAAGATTTGAAGTTCAATGTGGTAAACATTCATATAACTTTCCTTTCTTATTAGGACAAGGAGTTTGGACTAATGGTGAGAAGTTAAAGCCAACTGATAGACTTAGAAAAGTATGGAAACATGGTTCATTATCAACAGGATTTATTGGTCTTGCTGAATGTTTAAAAGCTTTAACTGGTGAACATCATGGAGAAAGTAAAGCTAGTCAAAAATTAGGACTTGAAATTATTAAGTTTATGAGAAACAGATGTGATGAGAATTCAGCTAAATATAATTTAAACTTTACTTGTTTAGCTACTCCAGCTGAAGGATTATCTGGAAGATTTACATCTATTGATAAAGCAATTTATGGAAAGATTAAAGGTGTAACTGATAGAGAATATTATACTAATTCATTCCATGTACCAGTTTATTACAATATTAGTATTACTGATAAGATTAAGACTGAAGCACCTTATCATGAATTAACTAATGGTGGACATATTTCTTATATTGAGTTAGATGGAGATGTTGCTAGTAACGTTGATGCTTTTGAAAAGGTTATTCGTATAATGAAAGAAGCTGGTATTGGTTATGGAGCTATTAACCATCCAGTAGATAGAGATCCAGTATGTGGATATGTTGGTGTAATTAATGATGTTTGTCCAGGTTGTGGAAGACATGAATTTGAGGGGGTTCCAATAGAACAAATTACAGCACCTGAGTGTTGTGGAAGATAAAAAATAAGAAGTAGGAGGAATTTTTATGGAAAAAGTAGTTGGAGAAGGAGAAAAATTCGAAAGAATTAGAAGAGTTACTGGTTATTTAGCAGGAGATGTTTCAAGATTTAATAATGGTAAAAGAGCAGAAGAAAGAGATCGTGTAAAACATTCTGGTGTTAAAGAATTATTAAAAGAGACTAAATAATGGAAATTAGATTAGCAGCTCATTTACAACCAGATTCAATAGTTGATGGTGAAGGAATTAGAACAGTTGTGTGGACTCAAGGGTGTCCACATAACTGTAAAGGCTGCCATAACCCAGGTACACATGATTTTAATGGTGGATATTTAGTTGATGTAGATGAAGTTATTAAAGAGTTAAGAAGTATTGAAGGACAAGATGGAATAACTTTATCTGGAGGAGACCCATTATGTCAAAGTGATGCTTGTATAGAAATATGTAAGGCTGCTAAAGAGATGGGACTTAATGTTTGGTGTTATACAGGTTTTACATATGAGACTATTATTAATAATCCAAAACAAAGAAAACTATTAGAATATATTGATGTTTTGGTAGATGGTAAATTTGTTTTAGAAGAAAAAAGCTTAGATATTTATTTTAGAGGTTCTAGAAATCAAAGAATAATAGATGTTCCAAAGAGTTTAGAAGAGGAAAGAGTAGTTTTAGTTGATAAATATATAGATGATAAAAATTATTCTTTAAATTATAAAAAGCCAGAATATTTATTTGTATGAAGATATTAATTTTTGTTAATATCTTTTTTTGATGTATTGAATTTATATTTTGGTTTTGCTATAATAAAACTAGTATGATAGGAGAGAGGAGATGCAATATGAAAGACAAGAAGAAGATTGTAATCTTTGGTTTATCTATATCTTTATTTGTTGCTCTTTTAATTGTTCTTATAAACAGATCTTTTGCAGTTCCTTTAGATGATGGTGCTAGAGTTGCTCCTAATAGTGATTTAACTTATTATATTGATGTTATTTATGATGGTAAAGATGCTACCGCTGTTTCTTCTAGTGATACTGTTACAGCTAATGTCAATAGTGATTATATTTATGTTGAAGATAAATTACCCGATGGATTGACTTTTAAAAACTTTGTTACTACTAGTGATGGTACAATTGGTGCTGTTAAGCGTAGTGATGGTAGTAGTTGCCCTGGTTATGTAGTCGGTGATAGTGCTGGTTTAGTCTATGATGATACTACAAGAACTGTTTCTTTTAAAGTTAAAAATTTACAAGCAGGTTGTAAATTAACTGTTGGTATTGTTACTACGACTCCTTCTTTACCAAGTGGTAAAAGACTTGATTTTTATAATACAGCGTTTGCTAGAGAAAATAATTTTACGTTTAAGTCAAATACAGTACATGTATTTATGGGTGATGAAGAAGCTACGTTATATACTGTTACTTATAAATATACTGGTACAGTACCTGATGGTGCTCCAGTTCCAGAAGTTGGTTCTTATAGTGAAGGTACAACGGTAGGAGTTGAAGCTAATCCAACAATTGCAGGATATACATTCTCTGGTTGGAGTACGAGGGATGTTACTGTTTCTAATAATTCATTTACAATGCCAAGAAAGAATGTAACATTTACTGGTAGCTTTACTGCTAAGACTAAATATAATGTTAGTTATAGTATTTCTGGTACGCTTCCAGAGGGATTCGTTGCTCCAACAACTAAGTCTTATGGTGCTGGTGATGATGTTGTTCTTGATACTTTAAAAGTTGGAGATGTTATTAACGGATATAGATTCTTAGGTTGGTCTTCAACAGTTGATCTTAGTGATGGAATATTCCAAATGCCAAGTTCTAATGTAACGATAGTTGGTAGGTTTGAACAAATAAAATATACGGTTTCTTATCAATTCCAAGGTGCAGTTATTCCAAGTAATGCTGATAGTTTATTACCAGCATCAGCTACTTATGCTCCAGGTGAGATTGTTACAGTTGCATCTGAGCCAGTTGCTTCTGGATATAAGTTCTTAGGTTGGTATAAGTCAGCAACTTTTGAAATGCCAGAAGAGGATGTTGTTATTTATGGTGAATGGATGCGTTTTTCAGGATACTTTGTACCAACAATAACAATAACAATTCCAAATCAAAAATCAATTTATCAAAATGGAGAAGTTGTCAACTTCCAGATAACAGTTAAAAATAATGCAAGTATCGCAATAAATGATGTTATGATACAGGATTATTTAGAGGGTGTTACATTTAATACTGGTAGCAATTATACTGTGCTTAGTGATAGTATTGCTAAGATAAGTACAATAGCTGCTGGTGGTAGTGTTACACTTACTGCTAAGTTTACAGCTGGTAGTGATGTAGTTAAAGATTATGTTAATACAGTAGAACTTACTGGTGCTATTGCTGATAATTATTATTACTTAGATACTTCTAAAGATTATAAAGTGTCAGCATACTTTAAAGTTGCTAATGTTGATTTAAAGATAAATTTAACAAATAAGAATAATACAGCGTTAACAGGTGGTAAATTTACTTTATATAGTGATTCCTCACTAAGTAATAAAATTTCTGAAGGATTAGAGTTTACAGGATTAGTTCCTGGACAAACATATTATTTAAAACAAACAAGAGCACATACTGGATATGTATTATTAAGTGATACATATATGGTTGTTGTAGATAGTTCAGGTAATGTAACTGTTAGTGGACAAAAGTATGATAATACTACCGGTGTTGTTACACTTGATCTTGTAAATGAAACAATTAATATGTTACCTAATACAGGTGGTGTTGGTAATATACCGTATATTGTGACAGGACTTATCATTATTGTTGTTTCATCTTGTGGATATGTATTATATATGAGAAAGAAAGAGGAGATTATATAAATGAAAAAAATTAAATTGTTAATGGCATTTGTTGTAGCTTTCTTTTTTACCATTACTAATGTTTATGCAGAGATTGAAGTTAATAGAGTAAGTAGTATTATTGGTAAGTATAGTTATAGTGATTTTAATATTACAGATACTAATGTTTACTTATATAAGATTGCTGATATGAATGGGATGGCTGAGTTTACTTATATTGATGGTTTTACGGGTTTTACTACTGATATTAATAAATTACAAAGTTTTGAATGGAATGATTATACTATTAAAATTAATAAGTATATAACTGATAATAATATTAATTATATTGCTAGTACTAAGACTGATGGTAATGGACAATTTGTATTTAAAGATTTGAAAGTAGGTTTATATTTAATTAGAGTTGATAGTATGAAGACAAAGGATTATGAGTATTCTTCTGGACCACTTTTAGTTAGTTTACCTAATTATAATGAAATTCAAGATATACATATGTATGATTTAAATGTATTTGTTAAGACTGAGGCTAAGTCAT
The DNA here is from genome assembly GCA_000433455.1 of Mycoplasma sp. CAG:877. Lineage (GTDB taxonomy): Bacteria > Bacillota_I > Bacilli_A > RF39 > UBA660 > CAG-877. Next base: position 106,774 of record HF992493.1, read on the forward strand.
TAAATGTTAATCCTGGTGGTGGAGTAAATCCTCCATATACAGCTGATTCAATATATGTATATGTTGCTATATTTGGAATAGCCTTAGTTATATTTATTGTTACTATTATACTTATTCTTAAGAGAAAAAAGAAAAATGATGTTAATAGTGAGACTACTATCAATACGATTAGTAATACTAGTGAGATAGACAATAACATAGTTAATAATAATGTAGTAAGTAATAATAATTTAAATACTAATGTTCGGGATGATAATTCTAATGTTTCAGAAGATACTATTTAAAAAAGTATTTAGATAAGATATAATTAATTTAAGATAGCAAGATCTTTATTCAGATGTTGTTTAGATGAATATGAGTAACTGCAGCTCGTAAATATTTTAATGATATTTGGATTGGGTTTGTTATATATAAAAGTAAAGAAAGGACGATTATTTTATGAAGAAAAGTATTATAGGGTTGTTAGCTGCTATATTTACATTTGGGCTTGTATTAAATGTTAATGCAGAAGCAATTACAACTGATTCGAGCAAAAAAGGTACTGTTGATACTAATAGTGCTTTAGTAACTAATCAAGCTGCTATTAATATTACTAATGCTCCTACTGGTGATGTATTAGTTGCTTATAAAATTTTAGATACATTTTATAATGCTTCAACTAATGTATTTACTTATGAGTTCACTAGTGACTTTAAAGCTTTCTTAGCTACTACAACAGATTATAAAAACTTAACTGTAGAACAATACTATGCTTTAACTTCTGGTGATACTACATCTGGTTCTACTAGAACTCAATCTACACTAGATAAGTTAGTTAGTTTATATGCTGCTTATGTAAAGACTCATTCTGTTACATCAGGAGCAACATTAACTTATCAAGCAGGTGAGGGGGCTACAGGAGCTGTTGTTCCAGCTGGAGCATATTTAGTAATTCCTAAATCTACAATTCATGTTTATGCAGTAATGGTTGGTAATGTTATTCCAACTGCTAATGGTAGCGAATGGGTTATCAATGATGCAACAATTAAGGCTAAAATTAGTTCAGCATCAGTTACTAAGTCAATTGGAAGTATTGGACATGTTGATGGTAACTATTCTGTTGGAGAAGAATTTTCTTACTTCCTAGTAGGAACTGTTCCACAATATCCAACTAATGCTACTAATAAGACTTATACAATAACTGATACAGTTGGTGCTGGTATTACATTATCTGGTGTTAGTAGTATTGTTATAAAAGATGGTAATACTACATTGACTAATTCAAATGGTGTATTTAAGAATGCTTCTGGTAATACAGTTGCAACAATTACAATTTCAGGACAAAAAATTACTATAGTTTTTGATGCTAATTATGTTCAAAGTACAACAGTAACTGTTGAATACAAGGCTAAATTAAATAGTAGTGCAGTAGTTGGTTCTGCAGGTAACTTGAATAGTGCAACTTTAACTTATTCAAATGATCCATATGGTACTGGAACTAATACAACTTCAGCAGTAAATGCTTCAGCTTTTACTTATGGTATCGAAGTATTAATCTATGCTGATAAAGATCATAGTATTGTATTATCAGGAGTTAAATTTGAAATCTATTCAGATGCAGATTTAACTAATAAAATTGGTGAAGTAACTACTGATTCTAATGGTAAAGCTCTTTTACCAGGTGTTGCTGAAGGTACTTATTATTTAAAACAAGTTTCTACTGCTCCTGGTTATAATTTACCTAGAGATGCAGTTCAAGTTAAAGTAAAAATTGAAGGTTCTGTAGAAGGAACTGATGAAGGTTACTATGTAGCTGAAGTATCTGCATTTGAAGCTGGTACATTACCTTTTACTGGTAGTGTTGGTACAGTTTTATATACTATGATTGGTTTAATTACTGTAGTTAGTGCAATTTTACTATTCGTATTATATAATAGAAAAAAAGAACAAGAACAAGCTTAGTTTTATATAAGTGTTGTTTAGATAGTCAATGCTTAAGTATTGACTATTTTTTTGTGTGTACTTGTTTTTTTGATGATTTTTTAGTATTATGTATTAAGATAGGTGGTGTCTATGAAAAGAAAAAAAATAATTTTATTAATAACTATTTTTATATTTTGTATGTTTTTTGATGTTAAGGCTCTTAAAGTTAATTCTAATATTTCTGGAACAGTTGATCCTAATAGTAAATTAGTAATTGATACTTCTTCGTATGAGTTAGATAATACAAATGATATATCGGCCTATAAGATAATTAATGTTTTTTATAATTCGACTAGCAATGTTATTACTTATGAGTTCACTAGTAATTTTAAAGCATATTTAGCTAGTAATTCTACTTATAAGAATTTAACTATTGATGATTATATGCAATTGACTTCTAATAATACGGCATCAACAATTACTAATTCTACATTAGATAAACTATTGAGTTTTTATACTACTTATGTTAAAACACATAGTATATCTCCAGAGTTTTCTAATGACTGGATGTTATTTTTAGAAGCTGGTGTATATTTAATTTTGCCTATAAATACAATGGATATTTATGCGGTTATGACAGCAAATATTGTTCCTTTTGTTGGGGCTAATGGAACTTGGGCTTTATATGATGGCTATTCTGGGAATGCTAAAGTTACTAGTGTTAGTGTTAGTAAGTCTGTTTCGGCAATAGGAACAATAAGTGCTAGTTATGGTTTTAGTGATACTTTTAAATATTATATAGTTGGTACTGTTCCTTCTTATCCAACTAATTCTACTAATAGAGTTTATACTATTACTGATACACTTGGTTCTGGTATTAGTATGGTTGGTGTTAATAATTTTGTTATTAAAGATGGAGCAACTACTTTAACTACTAATAGTAATGGTACAGTAGTAAATGCTTCAGGTAATAAGGTTGCTACTATATCAGTTTCAGGACAAAATATAACGGTTACTTTTGATGTTAATTATGTTACTACGAATAATGTTACTATTATGTACGATGCTAAGATTAATTCTAGTGCAGTTTTAGGCAGTCTTGGTAATTTAAATAGTGCAGTTCTTAAATATTCAAATGATCCATATGGTACTGGTACTGTTAGTACTACAGCTGTTAAGACTACTGTCTATACATATGGTATTGAGTTATTAGCGTATGATAAGAGTAGTACTTCTACTAAGCTTTCTGGAGCTTATTATGATGTTTATTCTGATTCTGGTTTAACTAAAAAAGTAGGTACAATAACTACTGGTAGTGATGGTATTGGTACTTTACGAGGAGTTGCTGAAGGTACTTATTATATTAAAAATACGAAAGCATCTACTGGATATGAAATTACTAATACAACTAGTATGAAGGTAAAAATAACTGGTTCAGTTGCTGGTAGTACAACAGGTTACTATAAAGTAGAAATGCCTGCTACAAAGACTGCTACTTTACCATTTACAGGTGGTATAGGTACAATTATTTATACAATTATTGGTATGGGTATAGTTATTTGCTCTATTGCTATGATTTTCATATATAAAAAGAAAAATAATTATTAAGTTTACATTTTTTGTAATTAATTGTTTTATTATTTTTTTTATATGTTATAATACTTTATGTAAGATAAGGCTTTATCTTATGTATACCATGATAGTTATGGGAGTAGCTATTATGTGATTTACTCCCATTAATTATATTTGTAAGGAGGTGAGTACGTGGATAAGAATAATAGTTATAAAGTTATGGTTATTGCTGCTTTAGTTATTGGAGTTGTAGCTTTATCAGTTGGTTTTGCTGCATTTTCTCGTAGCTTAACTATTACTAATTCAATAGCAACATATAAAGCAACTGATAAGGATTTAAAAGTAAATTTTTCTACTTCTAATACTGAAACAGTTGGTGGTAATGTAACTGGTGTTTTGTCTGGCACTGGTGTTGTTGATACTAATGCTGGAACTGCAACTATTAATGGTGCTACTGATACAGGTTTTACTAATATTAGTGGTATTACTGCTCCTTTTACTAAAAAGGGACAAAAAGCTACTTATACATTTTATTTAAATAATGATAGTGATTATACAGCTTATTTAAAATCAGCTTCATTTGCATCTCCTGAGAAAACTTGTACTGCAGTTGATGGTACTGATGCAACTTTAGTTACTAATGCTTGTAAAGATATAAGTTTAACTTTAACAATTGATAATACAAAGGTTTTAGCAACAGGTACAACTGGTTTTAATGCTATTACTTTAGCAGCAGGCGATAAAAAGACTGTAGTTGTTGAGGTTGAATATAATGGTTCTAATGTTTTACCTGATGGTGACTTTAATGTTGCTTTTGGTGATATTACATTAAATTTCTCAACATTAGAAAATTAGTATTAATTTAGACACAGTAGAAGTGGTGTCTACTGTGTCTATTTAATATATTTTAATAAGACTATTTGGAGGAATAGATAATATGAAAAGGGGAAATATAAGAATACTTATTTTTGATATTTTACTAATTGTATTTGTGCTTTTAAATAGTTTTATAGGAAATATATTAAAAAATTATACAACAATAATATTCTTATT
>HF992493.1:111340-166037 GCA_000433455.1 Mycoplasma sp. CAG:877
TTTTTTACAAAGTATTTGGTTTGGAAAAGGATAAGAATATTTATACTAAGAGTACAATCTTAGATATAACTATAGTGTATTTAATATCTTTTATAATATTTTATATATTTGGAATATTTATTGGTTTTTATAGAAATGATAACTATTTTACCGTGAGTGGTATTAAGAACTTTATATTTCCAATTATTGTGATAACTATTCTGAGGGAGTTTTTAAGATATAATGTTGTTAAAAAGAGTGAAAAGTCGAAGTTACTATTAGTTCTATCTGTTATAGCATTTGTTTTTTTAGATTTAATTAGTGTATTACCATATGCAGATTATCATACTAAGAGTGGTATTTTTGACTTGGTGGCAATTTCATTATTTCCAATTATAAGCAATAATGTTGTTGCTACATATATTGCATATATGACAGGTTATAAACCGAATATACTATGGCTTTTAGTAGCAAAATTATATGTATATGTTTTACCAATAATTCCAAATACTGGTGAATATATATTGGCAGTTATTCAAATGATATTTCCTTTTATCATTTTATTTATTCTTAAAGAAAAATTTGATAGGGATAATCAAGACGTTGAAGTATATAAACAAAAGAATTATTTTGTACCATTGATAATTAGTTCTTTTCTTATTATTGTTATGGTTTATTTTACTTGTGGATATTTTAAGTACTATGCAATAGCTGTAGCAAGTGGTAGTATGGAGCCTAACATTTCTAAGGGTGATGTTGTTATTGTTGAAAAGATAAATAATAAAAAAGATATTGAGATAGGTAGTGTAATTGCTTATAACTATAATGGTGTGATTGTTGTACATAGATTGGTAAAAAAAGAAATTCATAAAAATACATATTATTATTACTCACAAGGTGATGCTAATAACGATATTGATGGTTATATAGTTTATGAAAAAGATATTATTGGTATAGTAAAAGTAAAAATACCTTTTGTTGGATTTCCAACTGTATGGTTAAGTGAATTGTAAGGTGATTATTATGTGGAAGAAAACAGAAAATAATAAAAATTTAACTAGTATGAATACTAATAGTAATAATACTGAGAAAAATAATTTTTCTTTAGAAAAAGTTGAGGAGACTAGTGTAAAAAGTCCTAAATTTAGTTTGAATAATTTTTTTAATGAGAAAACAAAGTATATTGATTTTTCTACTAGATTATTTATATGTGTTGGTATTACTTTGTTTTTTATAATAACTTCTGTATTTTTTCTATTTAAATCATTAGACTTTAGAGAAAGTAGGGAGGTTGAGTATAAGGAAGTTAGTAATTTAGATTATAAAGTATGTTTGAAAGATAATACTTTTTTTGAAGAAAAGTGTTTAAATAAAGATATGCTTTATGTTGCTAGTTTAATAGATAAGTTAAGATTTGATTTTGGTTATACTTTTTCTATTGATGAGCCTATGGATATTAATTTTGATTATAGTATAGTTGCTAAACTTAAAATACTAGATGATAGTGGTTCTAAGATATATTATGAAAAGGATTATACTCTTTTAAATAAAAAAGAAGTTACTATGCATAATGAAATGTCAAAGAGTATTAATGAAAAGGTTACTATAGATTATAATGCTTATAATAATGTTGCTAATTCATTTAAAAATAATTTTGGACTTAATACCACAAGTAAGTTAGATATATATTTTAAGATTCATAAGGGTACTGGTGATACTAATAAAGACTTTTTTGCTGCTGGTGATACTACTACACTTTTAGTTAGTGTTCCACTTTCTGAAAGATCTGTTCAAATTAAATTAGATTATAAAAATATTAATCATAAGAGTTCACTAATTAATAGTTCTAAAGTTCTTCTTAATGATGTTTTCTTCTTAACTTTAGCAATTATTTTATTTGGTTTTGCTGTATTATTTTTAGTTAAAACTTTATTGTTATTGAAGTTAATAAAGAGGAAAAAAAGTAAGTATGAAGAATATATTGATAAAATTCTAAAAGAATATGATAGATTGATTGTAGTTACAAAGACTGCACCATATATAAGGGAAAATGATAAAACTATTTATATTGATTCTTTTGAAGAATTATTGGATGTTTGTAATAAGACAAAGGAGCCTATTCTTTACTATAATATAGTTAAAGGTCAAAAGTGTAATTTTTATATTAATCATGAAGATAAAGTATATTTGACTATTATTAAAGCTGTTGATATGGAGAAGGCAAATGAAGAGGAATAATTATATTTATTATGGTGTTATTATTTTATTTGTTTTATTCTTAAGTATTGGGTATTCTGCTTTTAATAAAAAGCTTACTATGTCCGATATAGGAGCTGCTATTAGGGTAGAGAAGGATGTTAGAATTACTGGTATTAATTTAGTTGGGACAGAAACAAGTAATGATACTAGTGCTACTTATGACTATAATGTTAGTTCTATATCTACAGATTTGACTCTTCCTACTAGTACTTCTTATGTTACTTTTGAAGTAGAAGTTTTAAATATTGCTAATGCAGAGGTTGGAATATTAAATATTAGTAATTTACCTAGTAATTTAAAATATGAATTAGTTAATTATAATTTGGAAGATAAGATTTGTGATGATGCTGGTAAATGTAATTTAGGCATTAGAAAAAAGTTCAAAATCAAGATTAGTTATACCAGTGATGGTTTTGATGGTAATACGTCTTTTAGTTTTAAATTAGATTTTGATTTTAGAGAGTTTCATAAAGTTACATATAATAATATTTCTGGGACAAGTTTACCCACTGAAGTAATAGATGGGGGAACTTTAATTGCTAATATTGGTAGTGCTGATAGTAATAATTTAATAGTAAAAATGGATGGTGTACAAACTTTATTTTATACATATCAAAATAATATTTTAACTGTTCCTAATGTTAATGGAGATTTGGATATTACATTTAGTGATTTTACTGTTATGAAGAAAATAATAGTTGATGCTAATACTTCCTCTGGAAATGTTAGTGATCTTACTAAGTATGATTTTGATAATATGACGCAGACTGAGAAGACTGAAAAATTTAGTAAAGTGACTAGTGAGAGTGGACTTTATAGAGTTAAGGGAATTACTGGTAATAGTGATGCTTTAGTATATAGAGGAGCAATTACAAATAACTATGTTAGATTTAGTGGCCATTTATGGAGAATATTACAAGTTGATGAAGAAGGTAATTTAAGATTAATTCTTAATGATGCTATTGGTACTACATCTAATTATAAGGCTTCATCTTCTGCTACTAGTTTGGATGCGGCAAAAACACTTCTTGCATATTCTAGTAGTAATGCTAAAACTGCTTTAGATAGTTTTTATACTAGTGATTTGAGTAGTAATGCCAATAAAATCATTAAGTCTAAATTTTGTGTTAATTTTGATAATTATTCTAGAACTAGTTCCGGTACTAGTGCTACTGTTTATTATTTTCAATCATATGAAAATATTGGTAGTGATGCTGCTCTTTATACACCTAATTTAGTATGTCCTAGTAATTATATAGTGGATGATAATATTGGATTGATTAGTGCTGAAGAGGTAGTATTAGCAGGTGGAGTTTATAATGTAAGTAATACTAGTTACTTTTTATATAATTCTGCTATCAGTTCGTACTATTGGACATTATCTCCTGCTTATTATGATAATAATCAAAATAATGCTAATGTATTTACTGTTAGTAGTAATGGATTACTTACTGACTGGACCTCAAATTTACTTAACAATAGTTATTATTTAAGACCAGTTATTACAATTAATGGTAATTTAGAAATGAGTGGTAATGGTACTAGAGCAAATCCGTTCGTTTATAAAGATAGTAGTGATAATCCAGGAACTGAGTTTAAAACTGGTGATAAAGTACAATTAGGAAATGATCAGGACTTTTATGTTGTTCATTCTGATAAAGATACAACACTTTTATTTGCAGCCTATAACCTTAATGTTGGTAATGGTAAAAATTCTAGTGTTACTACTGGAATACAGGGATCTAGTGTAAGAGGATGGGTAATGGGTTCCACAAATTATGGATATTCAAGTTATTATGATACGCAAGGTGATGCTACTAGTGGGACAACTACTTTGAATGGATATTTAAGTAGTTATAAAAGCTATTTGGAGTCTACTTTTAATATTGCTGTTAAAAATATAGATTTATTATCTAGAGATTTAGCAGTTAATTATTTAGGAATGGATTTAAATTCTGGACTTTCATCATCATCTGCTTATTATACTTGGTTTACATATACAACATTTTGGTTTAAAGAAGAAGCTAATATGAATGGATATGTATATTATATTGATTCTCAAGGTTCATATTCAAGGGCTAATGATACATCTGGTATAAGACCACTTATTGAAGTTAGTACACAAGATCTTGGAGTATTTTTAGCTAATAGTTAAGTAAGTAATTTATTACTTACTTTTTTATGGTATAAATTGAATGATTGTATTGAAAAAAATTTTATTTAAGTTTAAAATATATTATAGGGTAGGTTAATTATTATGGGTAACTAATTATTATAAGTACTTACTTTTATAGATAGCTTCAAATCTATATAGGTTGGTGTTTTATAGTGGTTTGTTATATATATTTAAGAAAGGGTGTATTAAATGAAAAAGAAAATTATTGGTTTATTGATTGCTGTATTTACTTTTGGAATGTTTTTAAATGTAGATGCAGTTACTATTACAACAGATAGTAGTAAAAATGGTACAACTGATACTAGTAGTTTATTGGCAACTAATACTGGAACTATTACTGTTTCTAATGTTAGCTCTACTGATAAATTGGTTGCTTACAAAGTTTTAGATGTTTATTATAACTCTACATCTAATGTATTTACTTATGAGTTTACTACTAGTTTTAAAGCATTTTTAGCTTCTAGTACAAGTTATAAAAACCTTACAGTTGAGCAATATTATGCATTAACTTCTGGAGATATTACATCAGGTTCTACTAGAACGCAATCTACATTAGATAAGTTAGTTAGTGCTTATGCTGCTTATGTTAAGAAGAATAGTTCTACTAATACTGCTTTAACTACTACTGGAAGTAATGCTACTGGTACAGTTGCTGTTGGTGCTTATTTAGTTATTCCTAGTATTACTAATAATGTTTTTGCAGTAATGGTTGCAAACGTTGTTCCTACTCCAAGTGGTAGTACTTGGGTAATTAGTAATGCTACAATTAAAGCTAAAGTTAGCTCAGCTTCACTAACTAAGTATATTGGTTCTGAAGGATCAAAAGATGGGGATTATTCTGTAGGATCAGAATTTAGTTATATTTTAGTAGGAACTGTTCCACAATTCCCAACTAATGCTACTAATACTACTTATACTATTAATGATACTGTTGGAACTGGTATTACATTATCAGCTTTAAGTACAATTTCTATTAAGTATGGTAGTACAACATTAACTAATACTAATGGTGTATTTAAAAATTCTTCTGGTCAAACTGTTGCTACTGCAACAATTACTGGACAAAAGCTTACTATAGTATTTAATGTTAATTATATTGATAGTACAACTGTTACTGTTCAATATAAAGCTAAGTTAAATACTGGCGCTAATTTAGGTGATGGAGGAAACTTAAATAGTGCAACATTAACTTATGCTAATGATCCATATGGTACTGGAACTACTACAACTGCTGCAGTTAACGTTTCAGCATTTACTTATGGTATTGAAGCATTTATTTATTCAGATAAAGATAATTTAGTAAAACTATCAGGAGTTAAATTTGAAGTTTATAGTGATTCTTCTTTAACTACTAAAGTTGGAGAATTTACAACTGATAGTAATGGTAGAGGAAGTCTTGCTGGAGTTAAATCTGGTACATATTACTTAAAACAAGTTTCTACTGCTGCTGGTTATACATTACCTAAAGATGCTGTAGCTGTAAAAGTTAAGGTTACTGGTTCTACTGCTGGTACTGTTACTGGATACTATAGAGCTGATATAGCTGCATATGAAGCTGGTACATTACCATTTACTGGTGGATCTGGTACTTCTTTATTTAGTTTAATTGGTTTACTTGTAATTGGTGCTTCTGCTGTTGCTATAATTGTTTATCGTAATAAAAAGGAAGAAGTAACTGAATAATTTGAAGAAAAAATTACCTATTATAATATTTTTATTATTTATTTTAATAGGTTTATCTATTATGTTATATCCTGTTGTTATTAATTACATTAATTCTAATCAAGCAGTTGAAGTAATTACTGCTTATTCTAGTGATACTTCTAATAATACTGATAATAAAAATGCTGAGATGATTGAGGCGGCTAGACTTTATAATAGTAGAATATCTGGTACAGCTATTGTTGATGCATTTAGTAATACTGAAAAATCAGTATCTGAAGAGTATCTTAATATTTTGAATGTTAGAGATAATGGAATGATGGGATATTTACAAATACCAAAGATAGATGTTAAGATTCCTATCTATCATGGTACAAGTGATGAAGTGTTACAAAAAGGTGTTGGTCATGTTGAAGGTAGTTCATTTCCAGTAGGAGGAGATACTACACACGCTGTATTGTCAGCTCATTCTGGTTTACCTTCAGCAAGACTATTTACCGATTTGAATCAACTCCAAAATGGGGATATGTTTTATATTTATATTCTAGATCAAGTATTTGCTTATAAAGTAGATCAAATACTTGTTGTAGAACCTTCAAATGTTGAAGCTTTAGAACTTCAGAAAGGAGAAGACTATGTAACGCTAGTTACTTGTACGCCATATGCGATAAACACACATAGATTATTAGTACGTGGGACTAGAGTTGAATATAGTCCTGAAGTTTTAGAAAGTATGCCGGTAAAGAAAGAATTAGGAAAAGATGAAAAGATTTTGTATTTAAGTTTATTCCTTGTTCTAATAATATTATTATTTGTATTATTTATTGTTCTTAGAGATAAGAAGAAGTTTGCTAAAAAGAGAAGAGAAAGAAATATAAATACTAATAATATAGTTAATAACTTTAGTAATGAACCAGTAACTATTAATGATAATAATCATAATGGTGAAGTTGTTACTAATAACTTAGTAAATAATAGTGTTATTTCTAGTCCAACTAATCAAAGTGTTAGTACTGATATAGTTAATAATACTTCTACTTTTACAAATAATACTTTATCTAATGAACAAAATATTATTAATAATAATTATGGTAATACTTTCGTTGAGGCTAAAACTAATGATACTAATAATATTAATAGTGATATAAACCAAAATGATGATATAGATATATTATAGAAAGGGGCATGTGTATGAAAGATAAGTTAATTACGATTAGTGTATTAGCTTGTTCTTTACTTGCTATGCTCTTTTCTTTTTTTTATATTGTAAATTGGGTGGAAGATAATAAGAAGACTAAAGAGAGTATAGATAAGGTACAAGAAGTTACTAAAGTAGAGATTAGTCTGGTTAGTACATTTTTATCAGTTGATTTTACAGAACTTGCTAAGATGAATGATGAAGTAGTAGCTTGGATAAAAGTACCTGAGACTGCTGTTAATTATCCAGTTGTTAAACATAAGAATAATTCTTACTATTTAACTCATTCATATGATAAGTCTTTTAATTATGCAGGATGGATATATACAGATTATAGAAATGATATAGATGATTTAGTTAGTAATAATATTATTTATGGACATGGTAGAGTAGATGGTACTATGTTTGGAAGTTTGAGAGATTTAATTAATAAAGATGGTAGTGAGAAATTAGTTTATATTTCTACTCCTTATAATAATTATATTTTTCAGATATTTAGTATTTATAGAATTATGAATACTAATGATTATTTATATACTGGGTATGATAGTAATGAAGAGTTTTTAAATTTTATAGATTTAATTAAGAAGAGAAGTTTAGTTAAGTATGATGATTTAGAGATTTTACCAAGTGATAAAATACTTACTTTAGCAACTTGTTACGATACAAGAGAGAAGTTTGTAGTACATGCTAAATTAATTAAGTGGGAGAAGAGATATTAACTTCTTCTTTTTTTGTCAGAATTTGTCGAACGAATATTTTGACAGATTTTGTCGAATTAGTAGATAATTAAATTGATTAACATTATATTAATATAGAGAGGTGGATTCATGTTAGAAATGGATGTTGGAGTAGTTAAAGGATTTACAGTAATTAAGTTAGAGGGTGATTTAACTAATAAGACATTTAAGAAACTAGATGAAGAAATAGATTATTTACTTTATAAGCAAGGAATGCATTTTTTTATATTTGATTTTAATCATGTACAAAAGACTGATGAAAATATTTTTAAGGATTTTCAAAGAAAATTAGTTGAAATATTTTTAAGTTGTGGAAAAGTAGTTTTATGTGGAATTAGTGATGTATTTAAGGGAATAAGGGATTCATCAAGATTATTTTATGTAAAGGATGAGTTTGAGGCATTAAAGTGTTTTAGTATTTAGAAAGGAGAGTATGGAAGAACTATTAAATTATGAGGGATTAGTATATGGTATTATTCAAAGATATACAAAGTATTTTGAGAAAGATGATTTGTATCAAGTAGGAATGGTTGGATTAATTAATGCATATCATAATTTTGATAGTAGTTTAAATACAAAGTTTTCAACGTATGCTTATTACTATGTATTAGGAGAAGTACGTAAATACGTTAGAGAAGCTGGTCTTGTTAAAGTATCTAGTGATTTAGTTAGATTAAATCAAAGTATTGAAAAAGCTAGTGAACAGATGAGTCAAAGATTAGGAAGAGAACCAACTACTACGGAGCTTTCTTTATTTTTGGAAATAGATGAGGATAAAATAGAAGAAGCAAGAGTTGCGGCTTTAGATGTTAGAAGTTTAGATTATAGTGTAGATGAAGAACTTCCTGAGTTTTATAATTCTGTTGCTTCATATGATAAGGAAACTAGTCCAGAAGTTTTAGATTTAAAACGAGAGATTAGTAGATTATCTGTGGAAGAGAAGAATTTAATTGTTGCTAGATATTATGAAGATATGACTCAGAGTGAAACAAGTAGAGAACTTGGTATTAGTCAAGTACAAGTTTCTAGAAAAGAAGGTAAGATTTTAGAAAAATTAAGAGTGGCTTTATAACTTAAGATGAAATATTCTTAAGTTTTTTGTATTATTTTATTTATTTGGTAAATGCTATTACTGGTGATGATTATGGATAAAAAGAGTTATAAAAAAATTGCGGATATGCATAAAGCTGAGGAGTCTAGAGGAAAAAATGCTTTAGTTGCTTTTATAGTTGGTGGAATAGTTGGAATGTTAGGTGAAGGAATAATTGAATTATTATGTTGTCTTTATCATATTTCTAGGACTGAAGCTTCTACATTTATGATTATTATTATGATATTTATTGCGAGTTTATCTACTGCTTTAGGATTTTTTGATAAGTTAGTGACAAAGTTTAAGTGTGGTTTATTGATACCTATTACAGGATTTGCACATTCTATGACTAGTGCAGCACTTGATTATAAAAGAGAAGGACCGATATATGGAATTGGGTCTAATATTTTTAAGTTAGCAGGTTCGGTTATTTTATATGGAGTTATTGCTGCTTGGTTTTTTGGAATGATTAGATTCTTAATAGGAGGTGGAAAATGACATTTAAGTATAATAATGTTTATGTAAAAGATACGGCTTTAGTTGCAGGTGTTTATGAGAAGAATGGACCTTTGAAGAAGTATTTTGATAAGACATATAATGATTTATATTTTGGAGAAGATTCTTGGGAGAAGGCTGAGATAAAATTAGTTAAAGATTCGCTTAGTTATGCGGTTAAGAAGACGGGTATTTTAAAGAATGAATTTGATATTGTACTGGGAGGAGATTTACTTAATCAGATTACTGCTTCTACTTATGGAACTTTAGGGTATGGAAATGGTTTTATAGGTGTGTATGGGGCTTGTAGTAGTAGTGTTTTAGAGATGATAATTGCTGCTAACTTTATAAATAATAAACAAGTAAAGAATGCTTTATGTGTAGTTTCTTCTCATAATATGAGTAGTGAAAAACAGTTTAGAAATCCTACAGAGTATGGAGCTCCTAGACCTAGAAGTGCAACATTTACAGCAACTGGGGCGGCATCAATCGTTTTAGTTAATGAAAAGACTGATGTTAAAGTTGATTGTGCTACTTTAGGTAAGATTATTGATATGGATGAGAATGATCCTAATGATATGGGTAGAGTTATGGCTCCAGCGGCAATTGATGTTATGAAGAGCCATTTTGATGAGACTGGAAGAAGCCCTGAGTATTATGATTTAATTTTGACTGGGGATTTAGGAAGATATGGAAAAGAGATTGTTAAAGATTATATGGAAGTTAATTATAAGATGGATTTAAGTAAGAATTATAATGACTGTGGAGTAATGCTTTATGATTTAGAAAAGCAGCCTGAAGTTTTAGCAGGGGGATCTGGTCCGGTGTGTAGTGCATTAGTAAACTATGGGTATGTTTATAATCAACTTAAGACTAAGAAGTTAAGAAGAGTTTTATTAATTGCGACGGGGGCTTTATTTTCGCCAACACTTTTATATCAAAAACAAAATATTAATTCTATTGCTCATGCTATTAGTTTGGAGGTGGTATAGTGCTTCTTATTAATTCATTTTTGTTTTGTGGATTTGTATGTATGATTTCACAAATAATTTTAGATAATACTAAGTTGACTCCAGGGCATATTACTAGTATTTTAGTTGTAGTAGGAGCTTTATTAGATAGTTTTAGTTGGTATGACTATATTATTAAAGTAGTAGGTGGAGGAGCAATGGTACCAATAACTAGTTTTGGACATTCACTTATACATGGAGCTTTAGCTAAAGCTAATAGTTTAGGAGTTGTTGGAATACTTATGGGAATGTTTGATTTAACAGCTACAGGTATTACGGCTGCAATTATATTTTCATTTATATTTGCTCTTATATTTAAGCCTAGAAATTAACAGAATTGTATCTGTTTTTTTCTTTCTAAATATGTTATTCTATTATTAGAATAACGTAGGTGATAAGATGAGATGTAACAGATGTGGAGCTAATTTAGCTGATGATGCTAAGTTTTGTAATTTATGTGGTGGCAGAATTGATGGTAGTTCTGCAAATAAGAGTGATGAAGTGAAACGTAGTAATGATGGATTTACTAATGTTTTTACACCTCCAGCTAATAGTGCATTTAATCCTAATTATAGAGAAGATGCTAGTAGTGTTAGTCAGAATACTAATTTAAACGCTAATAATACTGGTGTTGGTAATAGTAATTTTGATAGTAATGCTAATTTCAATAATGGAAATAGTAGTCAGGTTAGTAGTAATGGTGGTAATAATAATTTTACTAGTACTAATAATGTGAAAAAGCATGATAATGGAGGCTTTACAGATGTTTTTTCTACACCAACTAATTCTGTAAATTATAATAATAATAGCAATAATAACAATAACAATAACAATAACTCTTTTAAAAATGTTAATTTTAATTATGAGATGAATCAAAATAATAATACTTTTGATAATATGAATCGAGGTTATAATAATAGTTCTGATGGAAACATGGGACAAGGTTATAATAATGATTTTAATAGTAATATGAATCAAGGGTATAATTTTTCTAATGTTAATGGAAATCAAAATTATAATAATAGTTTTGGTAATATGAATTCTAATTATAATAGTGGGATGAATATTAATTATAATAATTCTAATAAGAAGGGTAAGGGAACTATTAATTTTAAAATATTAGTACCTGCTATGATTATTTGTTTGGTTGCTATAATGTACTTTGCAACTAATGGGTTTGCTTTTTTATCTGGTAAGAGAACTATTATGATTTATATGATAGGATCTGATTTGGAATCTAAGTATGCAGCTGCTTCTCTTGATATTCATGAGATTGGTAATTCGGGAGCAGATTTTGATAAAGTTAATATTTTGATTTATACTGGTGGTAGTCAGAAATGGCAAAATGAAAATGTACCAGATGATAAGAATGCAATTTTTAAAGTAAATAAAGACGGTAGTCTAAAAAGATTAGAGATATTTGAAAAGGTTAGTATGACTGAGTCAAGTACTTTAGCGAGTTTTTTAGAGTATGGCTATAAGAATTATAAAGCTTCAAAATATAGTTTAATTTTATGGGATCATGGTGGAGGACCAATATATGGTTATGGGATTGATCAGAATTTTATAGGTAGTCTTACTATTCCAAAGTTGAAACAAGCATTTGAAAATAGTCCTTTCAAAAATAAAAAATTAGAGATGATTGGTTTTGATGCATGTTTAATGTCTAGTGTGGAGATAGCTTCTTTATTATCTAATTATGCAAATTATATGGTTGCTTCACAGGAAGTTGAACCTGGTTATGGATGGGATTATGGATTTTTAGGAGATTTAAAAAATAGTACAAGTACAGTTGATTTTGGTATGTCAATTGTAAATCATTTTGAAAACTTTTATTCTAAATCTTATAAGACTAAAGGTGTTACATTATCATTGTTGGACTTGTCAAAAGTTAGTGCTGTTGAAGATGCAATAGATGATTTGTTTAAAGATGTAGATAGTAATTTGACAATTGATTATTCTAATGTTTCTAGAACAAGGAATCAGGCTAAGTCTTTTGGAAGAGTTAGTGCTAATTCACTTTATGATTTAGTTGATTTATATGATTTAATTAATAAATTACCTAGTAATTATAGTGAGAAAGCAACAAAAGTAAAAGATGTTTTAAATACATTTATTGTATATCAAAAAACAGATTTAGCAGATACTTATGGAGTTTCTATATATTTTCCTTTTGAAAATAAAAATAATATTGCTAGTTTGTTAAGTTTATATAGACAATTTGATTTTGCTTCAGAATATACAGATTTTATTACTAATTTTTCTTTTACACTTACAGGTAATAGAATGAATAATTGGAAGTTAAGTGGTAATGTTCCAGCTATTAGTGATGATACAATTAGTGTTACAGTACCAGATGAAGTTGTAAAGAATTATAGTTCGGCTAGTTATGTTATTTTTGAAAAGATAAGTGATAAGTATTATATGCCTAGATTTAAAGGTACAGATATTTCTGTTTCTAATAATGTATTTAGTACTACGATTGAGAAAAAGGGTATTGTTGCCTATGATTCAGATGAAACTGTTTATTTAACTGCTTTTGAATCAGAAAAAGGAAAAGATTATGTTAAATATTTAATACCAGCAATTCTTCAGAATTGGGGTAGTAAGATGTCTGAGAATTTTACTAATGAAGCTGTATATGTAGAGTTTGTTATTGATAGTGATAATCCTAAGGGTGTGATTATTGGGGCTATACCAATTGTTGATGAGAAAGATGAAGATTTGGTTGCTCCTAAATTGAGCTTTGAACTTAAAGATTGGAAAATGGTTCAATTTTGGAATATGTCATATAAGATATTTGATGATAATGGAAATTATACAACAGAGTGGGAAAGTTCAGGAACAATGTCTGGAGTTGAATTTAAGATTGCTGATGGATTTGAATTAGAGTTTAGAGATTTAGATTCTAATAAAGAGTATTATGCACTTTTCCATATTTATGATAGTCAAGGTAATAGATATACTACTAATATGGTAAGAGTAAATGTTTAAAATAAAAACCAGTTCAAGAGTTTGGACTGGTTTAATTATTACTTGATATTTTTATTATCATGTTCATGTCATCGTCTTTAGCAACTATATTTTTATGAAACTCGTGACACTTTTCACATTGATAAAGAATTTTATAAGTATCTTTGAATTTTTCAATACCAATTGGTTTTAGAAGACCTTTACAAGTATTTTCTCGATCACCTGGATTTATGTCAACATGTTTAGAATAAAGACAATATGGACAATGATCTCTTGCTGTGTAGCCTAGGGGAGATACTTCTTTGTGACATTTTTCACAGATAAAATGTTCATCACGCATTGTGAATTGTTTCATAAAATCACCTATGTATATTATAATTGTTTTGATTAAAAAGTAAAATATATTTTTATTAATGGGAAAAATTTGTTATACTTGTAAGTGTAGATATAATTAGAAAGTAGGTTCTTGATATGGATTTTAAGATTAATGAGTTTGAAGGACCATTAGATTTATTGTTACATCTTATTAAAGAAAGTAAAATGAATATAATGGATATAGAAATAGAAAAGATTACTGATCAATATATGAATTATTTGGATTTACAAGAAAAGATGAATTTAGAAATTGCATCTGAGTATTTGGTTATGGCTTCAGAACTTATTGAATTAAAATCTAAATTGTTACTTCCTAATCCTAAGAATGAAGAAGGAGAAGAGGAAGATCCTAGAGAAGAACTTGTTAATAGATTGTTAGAGTATCAAGCATATAAAGAGATTACTAAAGTACTTCAAGACAAAGAAAATTTAAGAAAAGAGATTTATACTAAGGCTCCTGAGAATATTAGAAATTATGTTGAAGAAGATGTTAGTATTACGACTGATATTACTTTAGATGATTTGGTAGAGGCTTTTAAAAAGTATTTGGAGAGGAAGAAGGAAACTAAACCTTTACAGACTAAGATTACAGTAAATGAAGTTACTGTATCTTCAAGAAGACATGATATTAAGAATTTATTAAGAACTAAGAAGAGAGTATCGTTTTTTGAACTTTTCCCTGTTGTTTCTAAAGAGTATGTTATAGCGACTTTTTTAGCAGTTTTAGAGATGGCTAAGAGTCATGAACTTACTATTACTCAGAATGGAACATTTGATGATATTATTTGTGAGGCGGTGTAGGTATGAAAAAGGCAGTTTTAGAAGGACTTTTATTTGTTGTTGGTGAGGAAGGTCTTACTTTTGACCAAATAGAAGATGTACTTGAAATAGATGAAGAGGAGTCTAAGAATCTTCTATATGAATTAAAACATGATTATGAAGATGAGAATAGAGGTTTAAGAATTGACTTTTTAGGTAATAGATTTAAACTTACGACTAAGTATGAGCATAGAGAGTATTATCAAAAACTTTTAGAAAATCCTGAAACCAATACTTTGAGTCAAGCAGCTTTAGAGACTTTGGCTATTATTGCTTATAATGAACCAATTACTAGAGTACAAATAGATGCGATGAGGGGTGTTTGTTCTACGCAAATCATTAGAAAACTGGTTGCAAAAGGATTCATTAAAGAAGTTGGTAGAAGTGATTTACCTGGTAGACCCATTTTATATGAAACTACTAGTGAGTTTTTGGATTATTTTGGTTTATCTACAATTAAAGATTTACCAGATATGAATAGTTTTATTGAGGAAAGTGAAAAGGAAGAGAATGAGGAATCAGACTTGTATACTTCTAAGTATAAGGAAGAAGTTAGTGAATAGCTTCTTCTTTTTTTAAAAAATATTTTGAAAATGAAAAAAGTATGATATACTTGATATGTAGTTGCTCGTATGGCGGAATTGGTAGACGCGGTAGACTCAAAATCTACTTCTAGCGATAGAGTTCCGGTTCAAGTCCGGATACGAGCACCAAATATGATAGAAAACTCGATTTCTTCGAGTAGAAATTTAAAATGACTTGTAAAAAGTCGTTTTTATTTTGCAAGGATTTTTCTAAGGGAAAATTCACATTAAATAATATACAATTTCATATTGGCAAACGTTTGTTTGTATTATAGTATGGTAATACAAATCAATGGAGGTGGAATATGTCAAATAAAATAATAGAGGTACAAAATATTAAAATAAATATAACTAATATTGATGATAATGATTATATTTTATATATCTGATTTTGGAAAGTTTAAAGATGGTAAGTCAAAGGCTGATGATGTTATAAGAAATTGGCTTAGAAATAGAATAACTTTAGAGTTTTTAGGAATGTGGGAATCAATTTATAATCCTAATTTTAATTCCGTCGAATTCGACGGGTTTAGAAGGACAGCAGGGCTTCATACGTTTACATTGAGTGTTACTGAGTGGTGTGAAAGAGCGAATGCAATAGGGATATATTCCAAACGTGGAAAATATGGTGGAACCTATACTCATAAAGATATAGCATTTGAATTTGCTTCTTCAATAAGTCCGGTTTTTAAATTGTTTGTTTGAGGGATTAAAAAGTGTAGAAACTGGTAGTTATAAATAAAAAAATAAATGACGTTTGGTGAACGTCATTTTAATTTGTTAGAATACTTGTAATTATTTTGATAACTTCTTTTTTCATAATATCGTAGTTCATAGTTTTATGATGGTGGTAAACTACCTCGTGACAATAGTTTTCAACTATACCAATAATGATATGGACTTTTTCAAGTAAGTTTTCTGAGGAAATATTATTTTCTTTTAGAGTTTTAACTATTACTGTTGTAGTATCAAGTTCTTTTTGATGAAATATTTCAGCAATATCTGGATCTAGGTGAGAAAGGGCAATCATTTCTTCGTGAGCATTTTTAGATAGAGTGTGTTGTTTTATAAAGATATCTAACATTTCATTTAAAAGTTTTTCTAGATTAGTTATTTTTATATCATTATTTTTTAAAACATTTAAAATAGGAAACATAATATTGTCAGAATAGTTTTTGATACCTTCAATAAATATTTCTTTCTTATCATGAAAGTATTGATAAATTATTCCTGTTGATACATTGGCATATTTAGCTATATCATTAGTATTAATATTGTGGTAGCCTTTATTACACATAAGTTCAAAGCCATAAGAAATAATTTTATTGCGTTTTTCAATAGATCTTTTTTGAGTAGGTATTCTAGTTTCACTCATAATATCACGTCCTTCAAATAGATTATACTATAGTTTTTAGTAAATATGATAAAAATATCATATTTTTGTTGATTTTAAGTTTAATGTTAATTATAATTATAATGAAATGTGATAAAAATATCATATTTAGAAAGGGTATGTTATGAAAGAGTTAATTAAATTAAAGAATGTTGTTAAAACATATAGTGTAGGGGAAAAAAAGTTTAATGCCCTAGATAAAGTTTCTTTTTCAATTAATAAAGGTGAGTTTGTTGTTATACTAGGACCATCTGGAGCAGGTAAGAGTACACTTTTAAACTTATTAGGTGGAATGGATAAAGTTACATCTGGTACTATTCAAGTAGGAGATAAAGTTATTTCTAAATATAGTGATAAAGAACTTACTAATTATAGAGCTGAGGATGTAGGATTTATATTTCAATTTTACAATATACTTCCAACACTTACAGTACTTGAAAATGTACAAATAGTTAATGATATTGTTAAGAAACCAAAGAATGCGAAGAAGATACTTAGGGAAGTAGAACTTGAAAATCATTATAATAAGTTTCCTAATCAATTATCAGGTGGAGAACAACAAAGAGTTTCAATAGCAAGAGCGATTGCTAAGGATCCAGTATTATTACTTTGTGATGAGCCTACTGGAGCACTTGATTCTAAGACTGGAGCTCAAGTATTAAAATTATTAAAGAAACAGTGTGATGCTAATAATGGAGAAAATACAGTAATTGTTGTTACTCATAATTCTTTGATAGCAGATGTTGCTGATAGAGTAATACGTTTAAAGAATGGTAAAGTAGAAAGTAATGTTATTAATAAAAAGCCTAAGAATATAGATGAGGTAGTGTGGTAATATGTTAAGAAAGAAGATGCTTCGTGATATATTACAAAATAAGTCACAGTTTTTAACAATATTTTTAATGGTACTAATTGGAGTAATGGTATATGTTGGAATAGAAGCATATATGGATGGAATGATTAGTGCGGGAGATAAGTTTTATACGGAGTATAATTTACAAGATTTAAACGTAATTGGTAATAGTTTTAGTGAAAAAGACTTGGAAGATATTAAGAACTTAAAAAACATAAATAATGCTGAAAGAAAATTAGTTATTAATGCGACTGATGCAGATGACAAAGATAAGTCATATTTAGTTAGTTTTATAGAGACTAATGAAATATCTAAATTTTATGTCTTTGAAGGAGAGAAATTTGATTCTAATAAAAATGGTGTTTGGATAGATAAGTTTTATGCTGAGAAGAATAATCTTAATGTAGGAGATACTATTAGGATTAAATATGATACTTTTACTTTAAAAGAGAAAATACTTGGACTTGTTAATATACCAGATCATGTATATGATATAAAGAATGAATCTGATTTGGTTCCTGATAGAAATGTTTTTGGTATTGCTTATTTATCTTATAAAGAAATACCAGAAGATTATATTAAGGGTTTATATGTTAAACAGATGGAAGCATATCATTTAGATTATACTTTAGATAATTTTAATTATTTAGAACATATTCCATATAACTATGTTATGGTTGATGTTAATAATAAGAAAAATATTGATAGTGTTAAGGATGATATTGAGAATAATATTAGTAGTGCTTTATCAATTGTTAATATTGAAGATACAACGTCTTACTCTATGTATCAAGGTGAAATTGATGAGGGTGGTGCTTATGTTGGTATCTTCTCAGGACTTTTCTTATTTATTGCTTTATTATCTGTTATTACGACAATGAATCGTGTAATTAAGAAACAAAAGTTACAGATTGGTACTTTAAAAGCATTAGGTTTTAAAGATAGTAAAATTACTTTACATTATATTAGTTATGCTTTCTTTGTTTCACTACTTGGAGCGATTGTTGGTATTGTTTTAGGAAGATACTTTATCGGTAGTGTATTTATTGGTTTAGAGATGTCTTTCTTTGAGGTTCCTAATGGAGTACCAATAGTTAAAATTGGAAGTTACTTGATGGCACTTTGTGTTGTATTAGGAGTTTCATTTATTGCATATTTAACTTGTCGAAGAGAGTTAAAGAAAAGACCAGCTGAGGCTTTAAGAAATGAAATACCTAGTGTTAAAGTTGGTAGTTTAAATATTACTACGAAGGGTATATTTAAACATTTAGGATTTTCTACAAAGTGGAATTTAAGAGATATTATTAGAAATAAGTTTAGAACTATTACAGGAGTAATTGGTATAGTTGGTTGCTGTACATTGATAGTTTGTGCTTTTGGAATGCTTAATAGTATGAATCACTTTGTTAAGTTGCAGTTTGAAGACTTATATAATTTCTCATATAAGCTTGGTTTTAGTGAGAATATTAGTTTAGAAGAGATTGATGAGTTAAAGAGTAAATATGGTAATAGTACAAGTGAGACTTTAGGTGTTGAAGTAAAGGATAGTGAAGGTAAGAGAATTGCTCATACTATATTTGTAGATGATTCTTCGAACTTAGTTAGATTTTTAGATAATAAAGATAAATTTATAAAGTTAGATAGTGATGAGGGAGTTTATATTACTTATAAAATGGCTTCTAATGAGGGTTATAAAATAGGAAATACTATTAAGTGGCATATTTATGGTGATAAGACTTATTATGAGACTAAGATAGTTGGCTTTTATAAGGATCCACAGAGTCAGAATTTAACTATGACTAAGAGTTATATGGAGAGTTTAGGACTAAAATATAAAGCTGATTCTTTATATACTAATTCTAATATGAAGAATATTAATGAAATTAAAAATGTAGAATCTATTCAAGATATAAGTACGTTACGTAGTGGAATGGAATCTATGCTTTCTATGACTAGAAAGATGATAATACTTATTATACTTTTTGCTGTATTATTAGGAATTGTTATAATATATAATATGGGTATTTTATCTTATAATGAAAAGCAATATCAATTTGCTACACTAAAAGTACTAGGATTTAGTGATAAGAAAATTAAAAGTATTTTTATAGAACAAAATACTTGGATTACTATTTTATCTATTATTATTGGTTTACCTAGTGGATATTTCTTAGTAGACTGGTTATTTAAAAAATGCTTGGATGATAGTTTTGATTTCTCAGTACATATTAATATTGGTACATATATTTTCGCAGCAGTATTGACATTTGTTGTTTCATATTTAGTATCTTTGTATTTATCTAGAAAAGTTAAGTCTATAGATATGGTTAGTAGTTTAAAAGGAAATGAATAGATATTAAAAATAATATCAAACAATATTAAATTATTGTTTGATATTGTTTTTTTTGCTACAATGCTATAATTTGTGTAAATATTTTGTATAAGTTTATCAGTTTGTATTTTTTTGAAATATTTATAATGATAAAATATAGGTAATAATAGTTTATGGAGGAATTGGTATAATGGCAAAGGTGAAGATAGAGTTGAATTCGCTATAGAAGGAGAGGGAAAAAAGTAGTATATTTGGTATGCTTTTTGGAAATGGAACATCTACTAAGCGAATTAGACAAGAAACTAAACCTTTTCAACAAGATAGAAAAAATGGTGTGGTAGAGCATGGAAAACTAAATAATGAAGCAGGAACTGAAAGTAAACAGGTCGATGAAGAACAGAAATCTTCGGTAGATGTTGAACGTATTGAAATTGATCGTTGGCTAAATGCTAATCAAGTTGTTAATGATTTTTTGAAGGAAATTATTCCAGAGAGTGAATGGAGTCGTATAAATCAAGAAGGTGTTAAGAAAGCTCTAGAACTAGATATGATGAACTTTTTGTATGGACTTTCATCTAATATGTTATTAAGTGCGGAATATGTTGAAGAAATTGCAAATATAGAAAAAAAACTTCAAGAAAATGCTTTAAGAAGAGTAAATGCCGCAATAGCTGGTGAAAAGTTTGTATCTGATGATACTTCGTCTAGAATTGATAATGGAGATGATCCTGAGGCTGATAAAACTTTATTTGCAATTATTGATACTGTTACTGATGGAAACTCGGAAGTTTCTCAGGAATTATTTAATTTAATAAAAGAATATGGTGGTAATTATTATCCTCAATATCCAGGAATTTGTATTCTTGCTGATTGTGTGCGATTGTATAAAGAAAATGGTTGTGATTTAAATGAGGTGCTTAGTGGTAGAAGAAATAAATTAGCAGAAGAAAATTTTTTCTATATATTAAGAACTATAAAAAAGATAGAAGAAATGCCTAGAAAGTCACTTGCTCAGGTTACTAGTATGGATGAGCCGCTTAAATGGCATCATGAAAACAATCCTGTACCAAAAAATTATTACGGTTCAATTTCAAAAACTAGAAAGTCTAGAACTTATGCTTCTGATACTATTAAGAGCACAACTACTAGCAGTTCTNNNGCACAACTACTAGCAGTTCTAGTAGTTCTAGTCTTGGTACTAGTGATTCTAGTGAACTTGGTAGAATGCTGGGTGGGTCTACTGGTGATAGTCCAAAAAGTGATGATAAAGGAAGACATTTTTAATAGTGTCTTTTTTTTGACAGTTACTTGACAGATACTTTTTCTATATTTAATAAGGAATATGTATAAATTATTTTTATATAGTAAAAAATATAAGTAGTAAGTTTCAAAAAGTTTGGTTTTTGTATAATTGTAAATGATGTGAGACAAAATTTATAAAAAATTAAAGGCAATATGATATAGTTACTTTGTAATTATTGAATATTGTTTTTTTCTATAATTTTTTGTCTCATTTCTGAAGGGAAAAGCCAGTTTAATGTTTGCATTGGAATATTGTTTGAACGTTTTAGATAAGACTTCATCTGTAATAATAAGTCATCATACGAGTAAAATTTGAGATAGGAATAAAATCTTTGTTAATCATTTCTATGATTTCGTTCAACTTTTCCATTGTGTCGTGGAGTTCTTGGATTAATCAACTTGTGGTTTATATTTAAAGAGCTTAAAAGATTGATATATTGTGTGAAATGGTAAAATATTAACTTAATGTTTTAAATAGTGCAGAATATATAAAAAATAAATGAAAATAATTAATACTTGTGAGATAATATACTTGTACTAATAATGTTTTGGAGGTAATATGACAACTGTATATTTAGTAAGACACTCAGAAGTAATAAGGAAACAATTAGGGATGATTGATAGTAATGAAGATTTTTATACTTCTAATAAGAAGACTGTTTTAAGTGTTGATGGAGAAAGATTAGCTGAGAGAGTTAGTTTAATGGATGAGTTTAGTAATTTAGATGTAGTATGGAGTAGTAGTTTTTCTAGAGCTATTAGTACGGCAAAGTATTTTGCTTATAGAAATAATTTGCTTATAAATATTACAGATGGATTTAATGAAAGACGTCATGGTATTAAGAATTTAAGTGAATTGCCAAGTGATTTTGAAATTCATCAATTTAATGATTATGACTATAAGATTGGTGATGGCGAGAGTAGAAGAGAAACTTTAGAGAGAATGTATGGCTCTCTTATGAGGGTAATGGATGAGTATAAAAATAAGAAAATTTTAATAGTAAGTCATTCTACTTCTATTATGTATTTACTTGGTAAATGGTGTAGTGTTAGTTATGATGGTGATTATAAGTTTAAGGATAAGACTTTTTTTGATGGGAAGTGGAAATACTGTCAAACTTTTAAATTAGTATTTGATGATGACTTTACTTTATGTAATGTCAATATTGTTGAAATATAGAAAAGTTAATGATACTATTTTCTTATACTAGGAGGTATTATATGGGATTTTTATTTGGTATGAAAAAAAAAGAAAAAAAAGATACTGCACGTGATGATTATAGTCAGGAAGATCTTAGTAAAAGAGTAGAAGAAATTAAAAGAGAACAAGAACGCGAAATAGAAGATGTAAAAAGAAGAGCTATGGAAACTGATGCGATGATTAGTGATAGTATTAAAAAGATGAATGCTATTGCGAATGGTCCTGATGCACAAAGTATTAGATCGTCTGATTTGGACTATTTAGATAAAATATTGGGAAGAACTCAAAGTAGTTCTACTGAACAAGAGTTAATAGCTAGACATAGGGGAGAAATTTCTGAGTCAGAGAAGATAGAGAAAAAAGAAGCTATTAAGCATGAGTCTGAAACTGAAGAACTTCCTGTTAAAGACCAGCCTAAATATGTAGCTGATTTTTCGGA
Organism: Mycoplasma sp. CAG:877; assembly: GCA_000433455.1. Classification (GTDB taxonomy): domain Bacteria; phylum Bacillota_I; class Bacilli_A; order RF39; family UBA660; genus CAG-877. The sequence goes on from HF992493.1 coordinate 134,221, forward strand.
TGATAGATTACTTTTAATGACACATTCAGTTTCAATTGTTGATAGTAGTCCAGATTTTATTAACCAACTTTATGGTATTTTGAAAGAGTTTGGTCATTATGGTTATGGGACTGATTGTTATCCTTCATTTGAAACGTCACTTGATCTCGCAAATGGTTTAAAATCATTGAGAGATTCTGGTGCCAATATTGATGTGGTATTACTTTCACAAGCGGAAAAAAACAAAAGAGCAAAAGATGTTAGAAAGAGACAAGATCCAGACTATGCTAATGAACTTGGACAAATGCTTGATGATAAAGCTACAGGTAAGGTAGAAAGTAGAGATACAAAACAACTTTAAGTAATTAAAATTATGTATTAAAAAACTTCTGGGCAGGAAGTTTTTTCTTTTGTGTAAGTTGTATTTTTACTACTTGAGACTTCTTGGATGTAAGAATAGTTTTCTGCTATTGGGTAATACTTTGTTGTATAGTTTTTTTAGTTTCTGGTTTGTTGGGCTTTGACTATCTTTTTTACTATCTTTATTAGTTTCTTACTCCTTCTTATCTTTTTAAGTGTAGCGCTTCTTGTTAAATTTGTCTGTTTGTAATTTTATTATTGCATGCTATATACTATTATCAATATTAGAGGCGCGTTTTTTATGGATATTTATTATTTAATTTGTGTGGTTGAGATAATTGTGCAAATAAATTTGCTGTCAAAGTTTAGAAAAACTAGAGAAGGAAAATACTTTAATATATTTAAGGGATTTGTCACAGTACAATTTATATTAATAGGATTAATTTATTTTTATGTTTTGTTTGGTGGTGTTAGAGGTTTAAATGAAGCATTGATACAATTACTTATTATGGGTGTGTTTCTGGTTGCAAATATTTTATTGGTATTAAAAAGTAAAGCTTTAAAAAAGCAAATTGTTTGAATGGAACAGTTAATTGTGTGTTAGACTTGACAATGTATTTAGCAAAGTATTTTAAAATTTCAGGGAATAATGTTTTAAAATTTTCTATTTTTGTTAATAGAAATACAGAGTATGATGTTAGATTGATGGAGAATACTTTAGAGATTATAAAAGATGGTAAAGTATATGAATGGAATATTTCTTCATTATATAATTAGTAAGTGAGGTTTTTATGCTAGTATATAAAAGTACGTTTGATAATATAAAGAATGTAGATGGTAATTTTCCGATTGAAGATCAATATTTTGCTTCTAGTGATGAGACTATTGTTGCGGATGGTATTACAAGAGATCCGATTGGTTGTAGTGATTTAGCTTTTATATCACAAGAAGAGTTTGTTAAAAAATATCCAAATCCATCAGGTGCTTATTTGGCCGCTAAAGAAATATGTAATACATTTTCTATAATTACAGGAAGTTTATATGAAAGATTAATAAAATGTAATGAGAGTGTTAAGTTACTAAATAATAAATATATTTTGAAATGTGATTATTTAGAAAGTGATTATTATGGAGCGGTTGCGTCTTGCATTAGAATAGAAAATAATATTTTGAATTATGCTTATATATGTGACTGTGGAGTTATTGTTTATGATAAGAAAGGAAATATTAAGTTTCAAACAGCTGATGATAAAGAACTTTATAGTGATCCATATATAAATAAGATAGGAATTCCGTGGAATTTAGCGGAAGCTAGAGTTATAGTTAGAAGAGATTATCGAAATAATATTAATAATATAAAAGATGGTAAATGTGTTTCATATGGAGCTATTACGGGAGATGATACGGTTAGAGAATTTATAAGATATGGAAGTTTTAATTTAGAAAAAAATGATATTGTATTAGTGTATAGTGATGGTTTTACAAAGTTTTTACATGAAAAGGGATTTTGTTGAACAGATAGTCAATTTTGATGTATTAAAGTTTGAGGATTATGTTAATAAAAAGGCTTTAAGTGATTATTCCAAATATGGTAAGGAAAAGACTATTGTTATGTTTATAAATAAAGAGTAAATGACGTTTAGTGAACGTCATTTTAATTTGTTAAATTGATTATTTCTTTTTTCATGATATTGTAGTTTATAGTTTTATGAGGGCGGTAAAATAATTTGTGAAAACAGTTTTTAGCTATACCAATAATGATATGGACTTTTTCAAGTGGGGTTCTGGGAAAATATTATATTTTTTAGAGTTTTTATTATTACTGCTGTAGAATGATATTTTGATTTTTTTTTGTAAATACATGTATGATATTTATTGATGATGTGATTAGTAGTTGAATAGACACATGCTTTGACAGTATGTGTTTTTTCTATATGTAGTAAGGATTATGTATAATTTTTCTTTACATAGTAAAAAATATAAGTAGTAAAGTTTAAAAAAAAGTTTGTTTTTAGGGTTGCTAAAGAGAAAAATATTTATTATAATTAAATAGAAATAGTAGGAAAGGTGGCCGGAGTGAGAATACAAGATATATAGGTGAATGATGATGAATAATGGTGTTGAAGTAGAAGCTCAAAAAGTATATAAGCGAAAGTTATTTGTAAAAGTAGTTAAAATAGCATTTCTATTACTACTTATTCTAATATCAATTATTTATTTATTTTTGTATATAGTCTATGCTGGTGGTAGATTTACTGTTTCTCTTGATAAGAATATGTCTAATAGAAAAAATGTGTTTTTATCAGAAAATGGTAATCTAAAGAATAAGGCTAGGGAGCTCTCGGCAGATACTATCGAATATATGGATAATATTTCCATTAAATGGTTACCAGATAATATCGATAAAGAGAAAACTGGTGCTCATAATGGAGATAATTACATTGCCTATACTTTCTATGTAATTAATTCTGGGAAGGAAAAAGTAAACTATTGGTATGAGATTGACATAGATGATACTATTAAGAATGTTGATGAGGCCATTAGAATAATGATTTATCGTAATGGAGAAGCAACGGTTTATGCTAAAAAAAGTAAAGAAACTGCAAAAGCTGAACCAAATACGAAAAAGTTTGTTTCTTCAAAAATTGCTGTTTTGGAACAACGTAAGAATTTTAAACCTAATAGTAAAGATCGTTATACTGTAGTTGTGTGGATTGAAGGTGATGACCCTGAATGTAAGAATGATTTACTCGGTGGAGAAATTAAGTTACATATGGATTTCACTGAAGAACATGTTGACAAATGATTAAGGAGTGAAGAGGAATGGAAAAGAAAAATTCTAAAAGAAAAAGAAAAAGTAAAAAAATATTTATAGCAATATTAATGATTTTATTTACTGGTGTTATTTTAACTGCTAGTACTTATGCATGGTTTACTGCTAATAAGACAGTTACAGTTAGTCAAATTGATGTTAACGTTACTACTTCTGAAGGTTTGCAAATTTCAACAGATGCTGTTAATTGGAAAACTATAATTTCAAATGATGATATTACTGGTGCTAATTATCCAGGTGTTACTAATCAATTACCTAGTCAAACGGCTAGTATTAAACCAACATCTACAGTAGGTGATATTGATGCTACTACTGGATTTATGAAAATGTTTGTTGGTAGTGTAACAACCAATGGTACTGGTGCTTATATTTTAACAACTACACAAAGTACAGAAACTAATTCAACTACTTCTGGTGACTTCGTAGTATTTGATTTATATTTCCAAACTAACGTTGCTTCAACTATTTATTTAACAGCTAACTCAAATGTTCAAGCTTCTGGAAATGCTACTGGTATTCAAAATGCTGCTCGTGTTGGTTTTGTAATTCAAGGTAATGCTGCTGCTGGTACTGATGCTACTACAGTTAGGGCATTAAAGAATGATGGTACAGTAAAGCCTATTATTTGGGAACCAAATTATGATGTTCATACAGCTGCTGCTGTTAAACATGCATCAGACGTTTACAGTGTAGTTACTTCTCAAGCTGGTGGTTCTAAAATTCCATATCTTGGTGTACAAGCTGATATTGCTGAGGGTGCTAATATAGCATTAAATTCAACTGATGCTACTTACTTTAAATCTATTACCCCAGATATATATAGTGTTAATGCTGGTATACCTGCTGATAAATATGCACAAGCATTTGCTTTACAAGCTGGTATTACAAAAGTAAGAGTTTATATGTGGGTTGAAGGACAAGACGTTGATTGTGAAGATAATGCTTCTGGTGGAGCTATTGCTTATAACTTACAATTCAGTACTTTAGATAAGGCATAATTAAATATAAATGTTAAGACCTTCTTATGAAGGTCTTTTGTTCTATAAGAGGGTGAAGAAGATGGATGAAAAGCTAGTAAAAATAGAAGAACTTACTAATGATGAATTAGTTAAACTATATCAGGATATACTTCAACATATTAAATTTCTAAATGATAGTATTATAAATGAAAGTGATGATAAGAATGAGTAGTACAAAAATTGATAAAGAAATTTCCATTAATAATGACCATATAAATACATTTAAATTAGAACTTGAATCTGGTACTAAAAAAATGAAAGAGAAATTTCATAAAAGTGCTGTTAAAGAGAGAAATGAATATGTAGAAGAACAAATAAAGAAGTTTGATAAATATCAAGTAGAAGTATATAGATTGTTAAAATTACGAGTAAATAGTTTATTGCCTAGTGATAAGAGTAATCATTATGATTCTTTAAAGAAAAATATTGAAAAAGAAAAACAAATAATAGTATTTAATAATAGTGATTATAGTATTGACTTTAAACTTGGAATATTTAAGTTAATTAGTAGTATTGATATTAATGATGATGTTTCACTAAATACTATTAATAATACTTTTTTAAATATTATAAAAATATTTGAGGATGCATCTATTAAACTTACTATTAGTGATTTTACTTATTCTATGTTTACTGAAAAGTATATGCATGTTTTTCTTGATAATATAGAGAAAAATAATAGATTTGAAGAAGTTATGAAGAAATGTTTTGATAGTATATACTGGGAATGTCCTGATATTATTAAACATTTAAAACTTAATTTTTGGGGTTTATTAGAGAAGTATGAAGAAAAGTTAAAGATTTATACAGATACTGTTAGTTATCAGTTATTACAAAAGACAGGGTATGATAAAAGTATTTTAATTGATAAGTACTTAAGTAATGTTAATAAGTATAATTTGGAAGTTTCTAGAGATGAATTTTATAATTTAGAGAGTTTTTTAAGTAAGAAAAAGAATGTTCTTGATTACTTAGATGGTTCTGCTACTAGAGTTAAGAATCTTGATCAGTTTGTTATAGATGGCGAGTTTAAAGATATAGAGGATAGTTCTAAGTTTTATGATAATATGGTTGAGCTAGCTCATACTTTAAGTGTTTTAAAACTATATTATCGATATGAATTTATTATTAAAGATATACAAGATAAATATAGTAAGAAGGATGCTAATAAGAGTGTTTTTTCTAATAAATTAAAAGAGGTTAAGACTGAAGAAGGCAAGCGTAAGAAGATATATAATGACTATTTAAAAGCTTGTGGTAAAAATTTATTTCACAAAGTTAATGAAGAGAAAATTAAAAGTAATAAGTTAGCAATTAATGAAGAAATATTAAAACTGGATACTTTATATAATGAATTACATGATTTGGAAATAGTTGAGTTGATTAATAAAAAGGTTAATAGTACTGATAGTTTATTTGATTTATTTAGTTTGAGTTATGAGTCTTACTATTATTTAGAAAAGATGTTTAATGAACATTTTAAAGATAGTGATGATTATTCTTTTGAAGAAGAACTTAATAGGTATTTTGATTTTATATATAGTCCTTATAATGATTTTTTAAAGAAGATTAATGGTTTTTCTATGGTGGATGTTTCTAGTGTTATTACTGATAAATATAGATTATTAGGTATTAATGTTACAAATGATAATATTAGTGTTGACAACTTAGATAGTTTTATGGATTCTGTAAATTATGTTAAGTTTATTGATGATATTTTAAAGGGAGATTTATCATTTGATGATATTAATGTTATTGTTAAATTTAGGGAGTTTGAGCCTATAGAATTACCAGATGATGATGAAATTATTTGATGTAAAGTTTTTTAGGACTTGGTGAATTTGATTTTTAATTATATAATATAGTTAAGAGTATGGAGGTGCTTTTATGAGTGCTGGTAATGGTAATGATTTTAAAATTACAAAAGATAGTCAGGTTGTTAATATGGTCGATGTTAACACTATATATGGTGAAAATGGTGAATTTAGAAGTTGTGTTGATACTATTAGTAATGTTATTATTCCAGAACTTGAGAGATTAGCTGATAGTAATGTTATTCAATATGGTAATGTTGGTACTAGACCAATGTTCAATAGATTAATAGACAATCTTAATGGTTTAGTTAAAATGCTTGATAATTTTACTGATGATAGAGTTACAGATTTTACAGAATTAAAGGCTAGGGAAGAGGCTGAATTACAAAGATGCAGGGAGTATATTGCAAGACTTAAGCGTCGAGCTAATGGTCCTACTCATACTGTAAATACTCCTATTATGGAGGTGAAATAAATGAAAGTTAATACTTTAATGACTGATGGTGGAAATACTGCAGAAGACACTTTATATTCTACATCGTCTGATATAACTAATTTACAGCCTCTCAGTAGTCTGGTTGAAGAATCTTGGAAAAATGGTAACACTTTTAATTACCTTGATCCCACTAGTAGTGGAACAAGCAATAGTACTACAACCGTTGGGGCAAATAATAATAGTAATAGTAATACTTCTACCAATCCTGCTAAAACGACTCTTTCTAGTGTTTCCTCTAATTCATATGGAGATAGTTTATATATGGATGAGAGAGCAGTTGATGAGTCTATTGAAATTATTAATGAACTTAGTCGTAAGTTTTATGAGGTTTTTTCTGATTTATTGTTAGTTGAAGATTCTCTACGAAAAAAGGGAGAAGCTTCTGGATGGTGGTCTGCTTCTTCTAACTTTGCTCCGGATCTTTTTTATAATCATAAGTTTATTACTTTAGCTGATACAAAAACTACAGAATACCCAGCTAATAAATTACTTAGTATTTATCATGGTGATGAGGGTGTTAGTAATTTCTTTAAACAGCCTTCATTTAATGGATTAATATCTTCTTTAGAAGAAATTAAGCAAGCTATTCTTAATTATTCTAATGGGGTTGATACAGATAATGCTCTTAGTATTTTAAGGGCTTGGATTGGACCTAGTTGTAATCTTCCAGCTAAAAATTATAGTTCTTTTGGTTCTAGTGGAGGTACTGGTACTGTTAGTTCTAATGTTAATCCTGTAACTGCTCCTCCTATTTCTAGTACTGGAATTGGAAATAAGCCTAGTTCTAATATTATGGATAGTGTAGTTATTGATTTTGATAAGGATGATGGTGCTGATAATATTGAGGTAAAAGATAGTGCTACTGATGATATTACGAATGTTTCTTCTGATGAGTTAATTAAAGACTCGTCTTCGGTTGCTATTCCTGGTGTTGCTTCTATTATTGGTAGCAGTACTAGAAATGGTAGTCTTGCAGGAGCTGTAGGCGTTGGAGCGGGTATTTTAGGATTAAATGGAGATGCTCCTTTAGAAATGTTAGATACTAATACAGATGAGATAGATGGTAGTGATATGGCTGGTAGTGTTAGTGATGCAATTAGTGATTTTATTACACCAGATGTTGGAATTGCTAAGGGTAAAGTTGTAAAGTCATCTACTGGGGCTTCGGCTATTGCGGCTACACTTGCGGGAGTTGGTGCTTTGTCAGCAGGTGCTATAGGTGGTAAAATCTATATGGATAAGAAGAAAAACGAAGATGACGACGATGATGATATGGTTAGTTATGATGATGATGACTTTTTTGATAGAGAAGAGGAGAATGAAGAGGAACCTACTGATACTTCAATTGTAGACTTTAAAAATGAAATATTAAACGATAATTTATAAGAGCTACTTAGGTAGCTTTTTTCTTTTTATTTTATGTTTTTTTTTTAGTGAGTGTATGCTATAATTAATAATGAAAGAATAGATAGAGTGGTGGTACAATGACTTACTTAAAGAAGATATTTAAGTCTATTGCTTGTTGTTTTCTAGCATTGTTAGTAAGTTTATGTTTATATACATTTATAGTTACTGATATTATGAAGAAGGATTACGTTAATGTATTTGGATATACTTATTTTGTAGTTAAGACTGGTAGTATGTCTGGAACACTTGAAGTAGACGATGTAATTATAGTTAAAATTACTAAAGATACTAAAATTAATGATATTATTACTTATGTTAATGATAATGGGGAAATTATTACTCATAGACTTGTTAGAAAGTCAGGTAGCAAATTGATTGCTCAAGGTGATGTTAATAATGTCGAAGATAATCCTATTACAAAGGATCAATTAATTGGAACAGTAGCTTTAGTTATTTCACCTAGTTTTGTTTTAAAGACGGTGGCTACTTTCTTAATACTTTTTATCTTTTTGGCACTAATTAATTTTGATAGTATTTTTCAAAAATATATTATGAAAGATAAAAGAGTTGTTCCTAATACTAAGGGTAGTGTACCAGAAGAGATTTTTGCAACTAGTGAACATAAAAAAGAAGAAAAATCTGGTCTTACTGTTACTATTCCTTTAGATGAGATTGCTAATATACAATTGGCTCAAGAAAAAGAAGCTGATAGTGAAGAAGAAATTGAAATATTAGAAGTGGAAGATGTTATAGATATAGATAATAATAATATAGTTACAAAAGAGAGAAATACAGCAAGAGAGAAAGAAAGAGAATTATTAGAGCAGGTATCTAATTTACTTAGAATTAAGAATAATAGTTTGACCACTACTAGAATAAATAAGAAATGGCTAGTTAAATATCAATACGTATATAAACTTGCCCTTATATTAATGGTAGGAGATATGGTTGAGTTAGAAGAGGCAATTAATCATCCAACATTTAAAGAAATATATGACTATGATTTAGATAGGGCTGGGTTATATGAAAATCTTCGTAATAAGATTTATGAGATGCCTATATATGTATTTTTAAGGATACTTACTTTTGCTATTTTATATAATGATGAAGAGTTTTTTGATGGTATTTATAAGATTATGAAATATAAGATACAGATAGATAAAAATGGATATTTTAGAGAAGTTAAAAAGAATGATACTTATAGTAGAAAACAACTTAAATCTTTAATTTCTTTTATGCAAAAAATATCTATTAAATTTGATAATAAAAATGTATTTGAACTTGAAAGGATTGAGAAATACGTAAAATTAAAAAGCTATGTAAATAATTGATGGAGGGATTTACTTTGGCAGAGAGTAGAATTAATAAAAACAAGTTAATTTTAAATATCTTTTTAGCTTTAATTATTTTAATAGCTTGTTTTGGTGTAATTAATTTATTTACTGCTAAAGATAGTTATAGTAATGAGTTAGAAGAGAAATGGGATGGAGTTAGTGTTGCTTCGTCTTTTTCTCATGGTAATGGAACTAAAGATAATCCTTATACTATAAATAATGGAGCAGAATTTGCATACTTTAAACAGTTAATTGAAGGAGATAATTATACTTTATATAATGATAAATACTATAAGCTTGGTAATAATATAAATTTAGATAATCATGAATTTATTGGTATTGGATTTCAGGATAGAATATTTAAGGGATACTTTGATGGTAATGGATATAGTATTAAGAATGCTAAAATTACTAGTGGAGTTATATATAATGGATTTAGTTATTATGGATTATTTAATAGTTTAGAGAGTGCTAGTATAGTTAATTTGAATATTGATAATATTGTTGTTAGTCCAGTTAAAGAAAGTGTTTCTTATAAAGTTGGTACTTTAGCAGGAGATGTCAATGGTAATAGTAATATTAGTAATATTAGTGTTATAAATACTAAGTTTGATTTAACTAATGTATTATCTGATAATATTACTGTTATAGGTGGTGTTGTTGGTAATATAGGTGGAGATAGTAAGTTTTATAATGTTTATGTTAATATTACCTTTGATACTACTAATATTTTAACAGTAGGTAAAGTTGCTCATACGATAGCTTGTGATAGTAATAATATAATTACTAATATTAGTACTAATTCATTATTTATAGATAACGAATCTAATTATATTAATTCTACTGGTAAAAATACTAATCAATTTATATATAGTGATTCTAATTATGTAGATAGTTCTACTAAGGCGATGATTAGTACTAAGGATTTGTTAGGAATACTTAATAAAGGATATGACTATGAGTTTGGTTGGGAGAGTTTTGGCAATACTTTAATAATTAAGAGAGATGAGGTTGTACCTGATAATATTGGTGTTAGTGCTTTTTCTTTTTCAATTAATGAACCTATTGTTTTACATGATTCTGGAATAGTAGGAGATACAGTTTATGTTAATGACTTAACTAGTGATTATAATAATTATATGGGACTTAATTATACTGATTTTTCTAATACTGGTACTTTACCTACTGGAGAGAGTTTGGAACTTTACTCTGATAATAATCTAGTTAAAGTTTATACTATGTATGATGGTGTTGGTGTTGCTAATGAAGACTATGTTGGGTATATTGGGATTGATAATGATGAAAGACAAAGCAAGTTAGTTTATTATAAGTATTATCCTGTTGTTGATGGATATGTTACTTTTGAACTTATAGATAATCCATTTGGTAATAGACCTAATGATATGGCTTTTAATGGATGGGTTACTGATTATAGAGGGGCTTTTGTTTATTTAGATAGGGATACTTATGTTAGATATGTTAAGATTCCTGTTACTGATGTCAATCAAACTATATCTATTGAGTTTAGAGCTAGCTGGATTAATGCTACTACAGCAGAAGTTACTACTGATAGTTGGAATAATGCTTTTAATCAAATAAATAGTGCTGGTATGTTAGAACTTGAAACAAAAAGACCTATTTATGAAGATAACCCTGATATGAGAGATTATTATATTACTGGTACTGTTAGTAGACGTCGTTATTATCCTAATGGAGCTTATAATAGTTATGGTAATGATATATCTGGTAATTATTGTAATACTTATGGTGGATGTACTTATTATTATCATCCTACTAGTAGTGTTTATGATGAAAATCAAACATACTATGAATTAGTCAATGGTAGAATGAGTGTTTATCAAAAAAGGATAATTGGTTATGAAAATACTGATGTTCTACCAGAGGGTGCAAGTGTTGCTTCTTTATTTAGATTAGTTAATGTAGGGTATAGACAGTCTATTAATGGATATTATGATAATACTGGTAATATTGTATCTGGTACTTGTAATACTTATGGTGGTTGTAATTATTATGAGTATATACAGTACTATGATAATAATGGTAATGAGAGTATTGTTGATGCTGATAGTACTTATTATTACTTAGTTACTAGAGATACCAATATTGTTGTTTTAAGATATAATATTTCAGCTAGTATTAATAATAATAAACCATTTACTTTAACTAGTGTTAATAATGGGATTGATTATAGAAATAATTATAATTTTAATATTAGAAATAGTTATATTAGTGCTAAAAGTGATTTAAGAATTGAGTTTATTACTCTTACTGTTGGAAGTGCTGCTAGTAATTCTGATCCAACTAGTAATAGTAATCAATATGGTTATATTTATGGTAATTGGAATAATTTAAAGATTGGTAGAGGATTAAGAAAGAGGGGCAACTATATATCTGCTTATAGTGTTTTAGGTGGATCTAATGGTTCTACTGGTAGTTCTGGTTCTACTGTTGATTATCGTTTGATAGTTGAATCAGGTTATTATAATACTTTAATTGTTACTAATGGTAATGTTGGTGACTATAGTTCTGGTGGCTGGTGGGGTGAATATGGTTCACGCATATATGTTGATGGTTTAGCTATTTATGGCAGTGATTATGATAGAGTTAATAATGATAACGGTGAATTAACTGTTTATTATTGTGCTTCTGGCAGTTGGGGTGGTGCTGTTTATGGCTTAAATGAGACTACTAGTATTGCGATACATACAAATATAAAATCTGGAGAGTTTGGTACTAGTAAGTATGATTATTCTACTGGTGTTTATATTGGCGGTAGAGGTGGTGGAACACACTATGCAGCAAGAGAAGCTACTATTGAAGGTGGCTGGATTTATAACTTGATAGGTGGACCATTAACTGCTAGTAATAGAGAAAATCGGAATGATACTTATGTTAATATAAAAGGTGGAAGCATTGATTTAGTTATTGGTGGAGCTGGTGCTTCGGCTACTTATGGTAATAGAATTATTAATTTAACTGGTGGTACTATTAATTATGCTGTTTTTGGAGGTTCTAATGGATATACTGGTAGTGATACTGGTAATTATCGTGGAACTTTAGAGGGTAGTACATTTGTATATGTTGGTGGTAATGCTGTTGTTGGTGATGATTATTTAATAGCAGCTAATTCTAATAGATTTGGAGTTGAATCTGGTAGTGTATTTGGAATTGGTAATGGTAATAGTGATTCATCTCAGATTGGTACTGCTAATAACTCTAATATTTTGATTAATGGTAATGCTACTATTAAACGTAATGTTTACGGTGGTGGTAATTATGGTGCTGTTGGCATTAACGGAAATTCTACTACTAAAACTACTATTAAAGTACTAGGAGGTAATATAGTTGGTGCTTTATATGGTGGTGGTAATAATAATGGTTCTGGTAGTACTTCTGTTACTTCAACAATAGATATTACTGTTCTTGGTGGTGAGATTGGTAATGTATATGGTGGTTCTCGTAATAAAGGAACTGTATATGGTAATACTAATGTAAAAATTATTGCTGGAGTTATAGTTAATGATGTATATGGTGGTGGAGAAGGTGGTTATACTAGTTCTAATTCTCCTGGTACATTCGTTACACAAAATGTTAATGTTGTGATAGGTGATAATTCTAGTGAAGTAGTTCCTACTATTAATGGTAATGTATATGGTGGTAGTGCTTATGGTACTGTTAATGGAAGTAGTAATAGTACTAATGCTTCTAATTATGATACTAATGTTACTGTAAATAAAGGTACTGTTGTTCGATCTGTCTTTGGTGGTGGTAAAGGTAATAATCAATTTACACCATATGTACTTGGTGATGTTACTGTTAATATTAATGGTGGTAACATTGGTAATGTCTTTGGTGGAAATGACGCTAAAGGTAGCCCTAATGGAAATGATGTAGTTTATTTGAATGATGGTATTATTGGTAATGCTTTTGGTGGTGGTAATAATACTGGTCAGGCAACTACTAATATTTATTTACAGGGTTCTGTTGTTAATAATTTGTTTGGTGGTTCTAATAGTTCTGGTACTGTTGGTACTACTAATGTTTATGTAACTTCTGGTACTGTTGGTAATATATATGGTGGTAATAATATTGGTGGTGACACTGATACTAATAATGTTACGGTTACTGGTGGAAATATTACTGGTGATATATATGGTGGAGGAAGTTTAGCTAACTCTATTACTTCAATAGTTACAGTTACAGGTGTTAAGGCAAATGATGTATATGGTGGTGGTGAAAAAGCTAGTGTTACTACTACTAGTGTTGTTGCTACTTCGGCTACTTTAAATAAAGTGTTTGGAGGATCAAACTTTTCTGGAGATGTAGATAATAGTAATGTTTTAATCAATTCTGGTGTTATTGATGGAATATATGGTGGTAATAATCAAGGTGGTACTACTAAGATAACAGAAGTAACTATTAAAGATGGTACTATTAATAATGTCTTTGGTGGAGGAGATAATGCTTTATCAACTACTTCTAATGTTAATATAGATGGTGGAGTTATTACTAATGTATTTGGTGGTGGTAATGAAGCTGGTCTTACTGATTCTAATATTAATATTAGTAATGGTATTATTACTAATGTCTTTGGGGGATCTAATAAATCTGGTAATTTGGATGAGTCTAATGTTAATGTTGGTAGTAGTAAAGCTCTTGATTTGGTTGATGTTAGTATTAGTTCTTCACCAGTTAATGCTACTTGGCAATCTTCTGATTATGATACGTATGTTGATATTACAGTTACTCTTAAGAATTTGACTAATACAGATATTTCTGATTGGGAGATTGATCTTAATATGCCGAAAGATTCTGTTCTCTATTCAAACTGGTCTAGTTCTGATTTGACCATTACTAATGGTGTTGCAAAGGTTACTTCGGTTAATAGATATGATTCTAATAATCCTAATACTTTGAGTGCTAATGGTGGTACTTATTCATTTACTTATGCTATTTTAACTAATACTGTTGCGACTAATTACAGTATGTCTAGTAAGGTAGTTAAGCCAAATGCTATTCCTGCTGTTTCTAATGTTGAGATTGGTTCTTTATATGGTGGTAATAATGAAGGTGGAATTACTTCTGTTACTAATGTTTTGGTTAACTCTGGTACCATTAATTCTTTATATGGTGGTGGTAATCAAGCTGTAGTTGGTGAAGCCAATGTTACTTGTAAAACTGCTAATATTGGTGTTTTGTATGGTGGTGGTAATGCTGCTGGTGTTACTAATGATACTCATGTTGATATTGATAATGTTGATATTACTCATAATATTTATGGTGGAGGTAATGAAGGTGTTGTCGATGGAAGTACTTATGTATTTGTAACTGATAGTAGAGTTTTAGGTAGTATGTATGCTGGTGGTAATGGTTCTACGGCTATAGTTAGAAAAAATACTAATATTACAGTTGATGGAGCTACTGTTGTTGGAAATGAGAGTACTGTTGCTCCGGCAGCTGGTTCTGTCTTTGGTGGTGGTAATGCTGCTGCTACTGGATATGAAAATGCTGGAGACTCAGTTGCAACTGTTAATATTGTAGGAGCAACTATATATGGTAATGTATATGGTGGAGCTAATACTTCAGTTGTTTATGGTAGTACTAAAACTAATATTGGTACGGCTGCTGTTAACAATGATGGTTTAGTTGAAGGAGATATTATTATTAGGGGAACTGTCTTTGGTGGAGGAGAAGCTAATGCTGCTGGCTCTGAAGTTTATGACTGGAACTTTATCTCTGTTACTTCAGCGATTAATATAAGTATTGATGGTACAGGTTATACAACCAATAATCATAAATTTTTAATGAATGGCTCAATATTTGGTTCTGGAAATGCTTCATCTTCATCTGGAGTTTCACAAATTACAATAAAAAATCTTGGTACTATTACAGCACCTAGTAAAAATATTTCTATTCAGAGAACTGATAAATTAACTATTGATAGTAGTTGTATTGAGTTATCTGGTATTAAAGATAGAACTAATGAGTATTCTGATATTCCTTATTCATTTAACCAGATTAAAGCTTTAGTTATTAAAAATGGTACAACTTTATTATTAAAAAAGAATGCTAATATGCTTGAGTCTTTCTATTCTGGAGTGGATATTGATGGAGCTTTGGTACCGGCTGAGGTTACTATTGATGATAATGGTAATACTACTAAGAATGTTGATAATCGTCTTTATATGGCTCCTAATAATAATTTAAATATTACTACTAATCAAACAGCTACGGCTTATGGTAAAGTTACTGGTATGACTTTCTTTGGTATGTATAACTCATATGCTGCAGGTTCTATTTCTTATGGAGTTTATGATCCGTCTGTTAAAAATGGAGATAGTGCTGATGCAGGGGACGTTATAGTTGGTGGTAGTTATGTACTTGGTCTTCATAGTTTAAATCACGATATTACAAAAGATGGATTCTATTCTAATTACTTAAATGATGATTATACTTTAGTTAGTACTAAATATATTGATCCTACTGAAGTTGGTGAGACAGGTTACCGTTGGATTATTGGTTTGGATGCTATTAACTATACAATTAATTTGAACGCATCTAAGTACTCTTCTTTAGGTACGGCAAACTTATCTTTAATGGATTTTGCTTCAGGCGATACAATATTTAATGTAGTTGGATTTAATAGTGAAGGTTTATCTAGTGGTGTTGAATTAATTGATCCAAACTTAGTTCCTAAGCTTTCAACAACTGCAGAAGAAGCTAATAGAAAGTTAGGTTTGGCGGTAAAAGCTGAAACTCGTGAGTGGACTGGTCATGGTAAAACTGTTCTTTTAAGTGAATCTGGTGGTAAGTATACTGGTACTACTTCATATAAGACTGATAGTCAAGCAATTGTACCATCTTTGATGTTTTACTTGTATCATGCTAAAAATATTACGTTGAATGAGGATTTAGGAACAGCAATTGTAAGTTTACAAGTTTTAATTCCAATAAATGCTATTGAGTATAAAGTTCAGTTAGTTACTGTTACTGTTAATATTACAGCAAGTAATTATCAAGATGAAGATGCATATGATGCTAGTATTACTTATGATAAAAAGTATGAGATGCCTTCGGCTACTTCTGTTAATATAACTAATCAGAGTCAGTTTACAACGTATTATTCATTATTTGCATATGCAGATAGTTATGATAAATTTTATGGTATTAATGATAATTATTATCATGCTTTAGTTACAAATTATGCTTTACCAGTTGGTACACAAATTACAATGCTTGATTATGGTGTTTCACAAGAACAGCCTGAATATTACTATTACACTGTTACACAAGCTGAGTATGATAGGGCAGTTAGACAACTAGCTCAAGATAAAGAAATTACTTATAAACTTTCTAATTTTATAAAAATGGGTAGTGTAAGTAATGATAATAAATATAATGACTCAGTTAATAATCATAAATATTATACGGATGAATATGGTCGAATAGTTGAAGAATTTATCTTTATATTTGATTTTAAAGAAACTACTACGACTGGTACACATATTGATAATTCAATTTTATTTGAACTTAAAAATAATGAAGATAGAACTTTAATTTCTGTACTTGGTATTCGTCAAGGACTTATGGAATATAGTTTGTATGATAGTTCTAACGTTGTACTTAATCAAACCGTTGAGCCAAAGAGTGATTATATGTACTATGATATTCCATATGAAGTTTCTTATTCTACATCTGTTGCTTATGATCAGACTGCTAATCGTGAAGCGATTATTAATACTAATTATGAGTCTAGTAGTATGGGACTTAATGTTACTATAATAGATAGTTCTGGTACACAAGTTAGTTCAAGTTTGTTGTCGGGTACAAATATAGTTATTGATCAGGTGGCTTACTTTGCAGATAGTGATGGTGTGTATAGAATAAAGTTAGCAGATAAAGTTTCTAACTTGAAAAAGACTATTACAATATATAGTGATTCATTGTTACCTGCAGGTACTTATACATTGAAATTTAGTTTGTTTGCATCAGCTGATGGTAGACATAATTCTCATGCGTTAGAGTCTGCTGAATATGAAAAAGTAATTACCTTAGTAGGTAGTGATAATAGTATAAAAGTAAATACTGATGATAAGACAAAATTAGTATTTGGGGAAACTGGACTTAATGCAGCTTCACTTAACTATAATACTTATGTAGTTTCTTATAATACAGTTTTAACTAATCCAAATGTTAGATTAAGTGTTTATAAAAGAAATACTGATAATAAAGATACAACAGTTTATACGGAAGTTGATTTTAATAGTTTATTTACAAATGAGCTTGCTTCACCTAATGATTCGCTTTACTTAAATCAATCTGTCTATGAAAAGATGTTAAAAGTATCTCCAGGTATTAATAATACAATGCATTTTGACTTAGCGGATAATTTAATTAGTGGTACATATAAGTTGGTATTTAAACTATATGATAACAATCAATTAGTAGATGAAGAATATAAATATGTAATTGTTAAGAAAAAAGTTCAGTAAGTTAACTTGAAATTAGGCTTTGTATGTGATAAAATTTAAGAAGGTGGTTGTATGTTAAAGAAGATACTAAAGTGGCTATGGGAATTTTTAGAAATTCTAATTATAATTTATGTAATTTTTATTACTTCTTGTATTTTATGTCGTAATAAATTTGGTTATACTCAGTTTGGGGATATGACTTTTGTTACTGTTAGTGAAAGTAATGAGAAGTTCTTTATGAATAATAAGGCTGGAGATTTATTAATTATTAAGAATCAACAGATGAATTTAGATGTTAATGATTTAATATATTATTATGTTACTGTTGATGAGAAATATATTGTTAGAACTGGGGTAATTGATTCTAAGTCTCAAGATGATTATGCTGCTTTATATGTTTTAAGAGATGATGAAGGTAGTAGTATTGCTAGTAACAGAGTAATTGGTAAGTATGTTAAGACTTATCCAGGTAAGGGAGCAATACTTGATGTACTTGAGAGTAGAGTTGGTTTCTTATTCTTAGTTTTATTACCTATATTAATAGTATTCATTTATCAAATTTATCAATTAGTTATTGTTGCTAAATACGAAGTTGTTGAAGATGATGATGAAGAAGAGGAAGAAAAACCTCGTACTAAGAAAATAGTTAAGAAGGATGTTAAGAATAGAGAAGTAGTTAAACCTGTAGAAAAGAAGGAAGAGACTACTAAGGAAGAACTTCCTAGAGAAGAAAAACATGAAGTAAAAGTAGATGTTGTTGTCGAAAAGGAAGTACCTGTTAAAGCAGAAAAACAAGAGAATAAGAAAACTAGTAAATCAGATGATGATATAGAATTGTTATAGACGGAGTTATGACTCCGTTTTTTGTTTACTTAATTTATTAATTTTGGTATAATTCATACTAGGAGAATAGTTATGAAAAATAGAAAGAAGAGTATAATTCAAATTGTAGTAGTAATGGTTTTAGTATTGGGTTCATTATATTACTTATATTCTAAGGGGACTTATACTGCTTATGAGACTCTTACTAATGGAAAGATAACTCCTAATATGGCAAAATGGAATATTAGTGTGGATGGATTTAAGGTTACTTCTAGTGATGTTCAAACTATTGGACTTTCTAATATTACTTGGAATAGTAGTAATGCTGTTAATGGTAAAGCGTTACCTGGGTCTACTGGTACTGTTAAAATTACTATAGATCCGATGGATACTGATGTAGCAATTAAGTATACTTTTGAAATAGTTGATAAAAATGTTGATGATACGAAGTTTTTAAAGGTTACTAATATTAATGATAATGGTAATAATTTAATTCGTGTAGGTGAAAATGTTTATACGGGAATATTTTCTTTGGATGATATAAAAAAACAAGCAAAAAAGGAATTGACGTTTGATGTAGAATGGCCATTAGGGGAGGATATTGATCCTACTTCTGAAGAGGTTAATTCTAGTATAAATTTTTTAGTAATAAACTTTTCTGTTGAGCAATACAAGGGAGAGGCTATAGTTCCTTATTCTGGGTAGGTGTTATAAGTGTTAAATAAGTTAAAGGAGAAAGTTAGTCATATTAAGTTTTTTGAAGAAAAGATGCGTTTTCTTCTTTTTGCACTTATGTTATTGGTGGCTTTATTTTTGGCTTTTTTCTTATTTAAAAGAGCATATGCATCTTATCAGTCTTCTGCTAAGTTGGTTGCTAATATAGATAAAGCAATTTATTTGATAGATTCTTCTAAGATGTCGTTTAATATTGATCCTGAACAGATTATACCTTCTAATGAACCATATATTTATAAGTTTAGTGTATCTAATTTTAATGAATTTAATAGGAGTGAGATTAATCTTACTTATGGAGTTAAGATAATTACGACGACTAATTTACCAATTACGGTACAACTATATCGTAATCAAAATTATGATGATGCGACTGCGACTGCTTTGTTGAGTGGAGCTAGAATAGTACAAGATGATGATGGGGCTTGGTATAATATTTATGATCCACCAGGAGTATATAATATGGATTATACAGATAAAGTTACAGATATTTATACATTAATTATTAATTTTCCTAAGACTTATAGTAGTAGTACTACTTATGCTGATTGTATAGAAAATATAGAAATAAATATAGATTCTTCTCAAAGAGTAGATTAGAGGTGATATTGATGCAATTTATTAGACAAAATAAAAAAGTTAGTATAATTGTATTAGTTTGTTTGTCACTTCTTTTATTATTTGGCTTCACTTATGCTAAGTATATTTATAATATGATGGATAATTATATATTAGAGACTAAAGGGTTTTATTTTAATAGTAGTGTTATGAATATTAATGGTAAAAACCATAGTATTAATAACTGGGATGGTGTTAATAGTTATACTTTATTAATAGATGTTAATAGTAAGAAAAATGCTGATAGGTACACTACTGCTGATGTTGATTATGATATTACTTGTGAATGTCCTAATACTGTTAGATGTGATTTAAGTAAGACTAGTGGTATTATTTATCAAGATAAAAAGACAGATAGTTTTCAGGTTATAGTTACTCCTAATAGTGCTTTTAGTGAGGGAGAGACTGTTGATGTGAAAATTGTTGCTACTTCTAATTCTCCTTATACTAAGTCTTTATCTGCTACTTATAGAATTGGTGTTGAGAAGAGTAATTTTACTTATAATATTGTAGATAGTGTTAATTCTAAGTATTTGGTTGTTAATGTTACTAATGCAGTTAGTTATTATGAAGTAGAGGAAGCTTTTGGTACTTATAGTGTTGGTGATAAGATTGCATTAGATGATTATGTTAATCTTAGTGATACTAATAAGAGTAAATGTTTTTCAGCTAAAGTTACTTTGACATTTCCAGCTGATGTGTTAGCTCTTGATATGACTTCAACTTCATATTTACATATGATTCCTAATACAAGAGTTGATACTACTCTTAGCGATAATTATCAGTATGTTAAAAGTTATACATTTAAATTAGGAGCAACAGCAACAGAGAAAATACTATTTTATAAAAATGATATTGCTAAAGATTATACATATCCAATAATTAATACAACACCAATAGTTACAGTTAGTGCTGTTTTGGCAGATTAAACCTTTAAATAAAAAATATATTATGTTATAATTTTACTAGGCTAGAAGGGATGAGGAGTAGTGAGTGATAATTTAGTAGAAATATATATGAATTATAGAATAAATCGTATGTTAAAGTATGGCTTAACAATTATGCACTCAGATGATTCATTTCTTAGTGAGTGTTTAAGTAATTACTTAAGAACATATATAAATAGTTCATATTATAGAATTTTTGATACAGTAAGTACTAATAATTATGATGATAAAGTCTTGTTAGAAGAGATTGAAGGTAAAAGATTAGAAATGTTAGATGACTTGTCTAACTATGAATTAATTGATACTAATGAAGTTTATGAAGAGAAGATTAAATTTATAAATACTAGTAGTAAGATAATACCATTTTTAATAAAGTTAGATTTACTTAGATTTGAAGATAAAGATGAAGCTGTTATTAAGATAAAAGACTTGTTAGAAAGAGATAGTTTTGTTAGAGAGTTACTTTTAGAAAAGACAGTTAAATTAGTTAGTCAAGTTATTGAAACTAAAGAGAAGATGGATGATTTTTTCTTGAGAAAAGATACGTATTTTTCACTTGATTATCCATTATTTAAAGATAGAGATAATTATGTATGGGTTAATATAAATAATGATGTTAAATTATTACAAGATAATTATAAGAAGTCTTTAGTAGAGAGAGTTTATAGAGATAAGAAGATACAAGAAGATAAGTTGGATTTAAAGATTAAGAAGTTTATAAAACAATTATTATTTGATTTATATAATGGAATGGATTTATATGATAAGTATTTTATAGAAATAGATGATTCCTTATTTGAAGATAGAAAAGATATAGAGAAGTACTTTGTAATGTTAGATAATCCATTAATTAAGAGATATTTAACTTTAGCAATATCAAGTGATAGTTTTAATAGTAATCAGGCTTTTATTAAGAAGTATGGTTTTAGTATTGCTTGTATACAAGATTTTTCTCATATTAATGATGTTGATACTAAACTTACTAATTTAGATAATTCTTTAGTATTTGACTTTGTTATTGTTAAGGCTTTTAAAGATAAAGATTATAATACTTTTATGAAGTATACACCTGTTAATATGAGGGATATTTTATTTAATAAGGAGGTATAGGTATGAATACTTTTACACGTTTTTTATTTGAATTTATGTCGGTATTCTTTGGTGGAGTAGGCATGATATTTAAAGGGCTTTTTAATGGTATTATACAGATTTTTAATGTTAAAGAGTATGCTTATATTATCCAAGTTTATAAGAATGATTTAAATGTAGGAGAATGGGTTTTAGTAATAATTGCGATTGTGGTACTTGTTATTTTACTAGGATTAATTATTTTACTTTTCTATTTCCTTATTAAGAAATATTTGAAGTTTAGAAAGACTTTAGTTGAACAAGAGTCTATGTTAGAAGAGATTGGTAATTTAAATAAAGAGGTTGCTCAACTTGTACAAGAGAAGGAAAAGATACTTGCGATGAAAGTATCACAACTTGGACTTAAACCAGGAGAAGAAGCTGAAGTACTTGATGAAGAAGAAGTTAAGGAAGAAGATCCTACTAAACTTGATGATAGTAATATCCGTTTTTCAAAGTTACATGCTATCGATATAGCTTATAAAGATTATAAAGTACAAGTATATAATAATAATTTTACTTTGGAAGAGTTGGTTGAGTTATTTAGAAACTTTGCTGCTTCTAAACTACGTTTGTATTATACAACTAATATGATCAGATTATTTATATCGGCTTTATCAGCAACAAAACTTGTTATATTACAAGGTATTTCTGGTACTGGTAAGACTTCACTTGCGTATGCTTGGGGTAAATTTATTAGAAGAGATGCTATTATTGCTTCTGTTCAACCGTCTTGGAGAGATAGAACTGAGTTATTTGGATACTTCAATGAGTTTACTAAGAAGTTTAATGAAACAGAAGTTTTAAAGAAGATGTATGAAGCAGGTTATACAGATGATGTTTATGTAACAGTACTAGATGAAATGAATATTGCACGTGTTGAGTACTACTTTGCTGAAATGTTATCTATTCTTGAAATGCCTACTCGTGAAGAGTGGATAATTGAACTTGTTCCTAGTGTTTGGGATAGTGACCCAGTTAGATTAAAGGGTGGTAAATTACAAATTCCAGGTAATATGTGGTACATTGGTACAATCAATAACGATGATTCAACTTTCGCTGTTACTGATAAGGTATATGACCGTGCTATGCCAATTGATATTAATGATAAAGGTCAAGTATTTGAACCAATTGATACTGATTCAATGAATATTAATAGTTCTTATTTGGAAGGATTATTTAAACAGGCAAAAGAAAGACATCCTTTAACTGAAGAGATGAGTCAAAAGATTAATGATATGGACGATTATGTTATTAAACATTTCCGTATAGCTTTTGGTAACCGTATTGTTAAACAGATGAAAGACTTTGTTGCAACATTTGTTGAGTGTGGTGGTAGAGAAGTAGATGCAGTTGACTATTATATAGCAAGAAAGATTTTAAGAAAGTTTGAACAGTTAAACTTAGCATATATTAGAGATGAAATTGATGGATTTATAGAGTTTTTGGATAAGAACTTTGGTAAAGAGAATTTTAATGAGTGTAAAGAATATTTATTAAGACTTAAGAAGATGGTATAGGAGGTAGAATATGGCTGATACTAATACTAATATAGAAGTAGATGTTGAAGATTTAAAAAATGATTCGTTTATGAATCATCTTAATTCTACCTTACAAGTAAAAAGAGATTATGAATTACATGAGTATGATTATGAGTGGTTAGAAATAATAGAAGATGTTTTGCCGTACTTAGATAATATTTTACGTAATCCAAAAAGATTCATTGTTAATGAAGAAGAGATTGTTAAAGTAGAATTATCTAAGAAGATTACCGTTGAAAGTGTTATTCATTTGACACAGCATACTAATTTAATACAAGATTATAATGCTAAAACTGGAGATGTTAAACCTTCTAAAGTATTAAATATTAATAAAGAAGAGAGTTTAGATACTTATGAAAATAGATTTATTTTTACTTTGATTAATAACTTGAGGGTTTTTCTTGATCAGAGAATTGAAAGTACTGGAGAGAATTCATTTTATAAAGATAGTAGAAATTTAAAATATGAAGGTAATTCTAAAGTAGGTACTGATGAGATTAAGTTTACTTTAACAATAGATGCACTGGATAAGAATATTAAACTACCTGAATCTGGAGTTAGTGATTTATCTTATGCTGATAGACTTAAGAAGATTAAACAACAGTTAGATGGATTTATGGGTAGTGAATTAATGACTACTCTTGCTAAACTACATGTTGAAAAGGTACGTTCACCAATTAGAAAGACTAACGTAATTTTAAAGAATCCGAACTTTAGAAAAGCTGAAGAGTTATGGAACTATATTCAGACTTATGTAAATAAAGATAAGAATGAAGTAGATAAAAAGGATTACTTTGATGATGGTACTTTAAAGAATGAGTATGATCAGGCAATTTTGATGACTTATATTGCGAATAAAGGAATTTCTAGTAATGGTGAGTTAAGTGAAACAGCAATGCTTAGTAATGTTATAGATAGACTTATTTCTAATTTGCTTGATTCTGATGATACTTTGACTGAGGATAATTTAAAAGAGATTTTTATTAAAGAAATTAGAAAAGTAAAATTAAATAATAATAATAAGAGAAAAGTAATTTTAAGAATATTTAAAGATAGAATGTCTAAAGATAATGATAAGTTGATGGATGACTTTTCTTTATTAGAAAGGATATAAAATGAAGAAGTTATTAGAGAATAAGACATTTCAAATTATATATACGATTATTAAAATATTTGTAGTAGCGATGTTATCTATATATTTGTTATTTGTTATTGTTCAAAGATTTACTAATAATTCTAGTATATTAGGATATAGAGTATTTACTATTGCGACTGGGTCAATGGAGCCTGTGTATAATATTAATGATGTTATATTAGTTAAAGATACTGCTCCTAGTACTTTAAAAAAGGGTGATGATATTGCTTATTTAGGTAATAGAGATGCTGTTAAAGGTTTGATTGTTACCCATAGAATTATTAGAATTGAGACTTTTAGTGATGGAAAAGTTCATTATACTTTGAAGGGTGTTAATAATAAATATGAAGATCCTAGTATTACTGAAGATCAAATTCTTGGTAAAGTAGTAGGAAAGTTACCTGTAGTTAATTTTATTAATCATGTTGTTAAAAATATATATGGATTTTTCTTCTTAGTATTTTGTCCTTTAGTTTTAGTTATTTTCTTAGAGATTGCGGATACTATAATTGATATGAAATTAGAGAAGAATGAAATACGTTTGATTGAAAAAGAAGATAAGAAAAGTAAGAAGAAAAATAAAAAAGAAAATATTAGTAATAATGAAGAATTAGATGAAGATGTTGATACTGATACTAGTGTGTTAGATTCTGATGTAGAGGTTATTGATGATGATCATGTTTTATATTCAGAGGTTGATGTTGTTAGTGGTTATAGTAATACTAATAATGATGAAGAGTTAGTAGAAGATTTGGAATCTTTGGAAGATATAAATATAGAAAAAAATGTAGGTGATGGAGATGCCGAAGAAGAGGAAGTTATCTAGGAAGAATGCCGAAGATGTATATGTAGCTTTACAAAAACAAAGAAGAAAGATAAAGAGACGTAGTATTTTTTTAGCACTCTTTGTACTTGGAGTTAATGCTTATGCTTGGTTTGTATTCTTATCAAGTGCAAGTGTTAATGTAAAGGCTAATGTTGTTTCATGGGATGTAAACTTTTTAGATGAAAATTCACCGGTTAAAGATATGGAAATAATTACTGAAGATTTATATCCTGGTATGCCTAAATATCAAAAGACTATTAAAGTTTATAATAGAAGTGATGTTAGAGCTAGTTTCTCTTTCAAAGTAGATAGCATTACTGTCCTTGGAGAAGAGACTATGAATGGTACTGATACTACGGATGAGGCAGTTAACTATTTGAAAGATACTTATCCTTTTATTGTTACATTTGATTATGATAAAACTGTTCTAGAAAAAGATGATCATTTAAACTTTACAATTAATATCGAATGGCCATTTGAAAAGGGAGAGGCTTTAGCTAAGGATTATTATAAACTTACTAAACAATATAAGTACGATCCATCAGTTAGTTATTATGCATTAATTAATGGTAACTATGTAGAGGAGTCTATTAGTGAGAATGAGTTTAATACTGATAAGACTAATTTATATTTAGAAAAAGATGATGCTGATAGTTTTTGGGGTAGTACTTGTAAAGCTTATAAAGCAGATAATGAAGAAGTATGTTTTAAATTTCATATTTTATTAACAGTTACACAGATAGGAGAGTAAAACTCATGTAAAGTAATTTATGTTTACTTGACTTTATTAAGTTTTATGTTTACCTTAAGTATAAGGAGAGTGAATAGTTATGAATGAAAACGAAAAAATAGACTTAGGTAGTAGAAATGGACAAAGAGCTTTAGACGAATATTATGGTAAGGGTGCTCCTAGCACTGTACCTGTTGCTAATGGAAAAACAACTTTTGACTTACCTTTTCAACTTGGTGCATTAGGTGAAAGTGAAATTAGATCTGCTGGTCATATGATTGGTATTTCAGCACCTGATACTTGGGATGAGAAATCTAGAGAAGAGTTGACTATGACTGTAAATGGTTTATTTGATGAGATGTTTATGTCACCAGAGGATAGAGCGTATGCTAGAGTATGCAGAGTTGCTAGTTTAAAAGGTCAAGAAGCTCCAGAGAGAACTGATAGACTTGTTGCCGATGAGATGAATTCTGATAGTTTTAAAGAGTATAATTCTTCATTGGATAGAATTAAAGGTAGGTTTGAAACTTTTAGAGTGGCTGCTAAAGCTAATGGCTTAGTTAATGATTCTAATTCTCGTGATTTAGATAATATGCTTAAAAATAATGCTGTTACTGAGATATCTACTCCTAATAAACATATGTAATTAGTATGAATATTTGTTAATTGGGTATAAAAAAATTCATGATTTATATTTCATGAATTTTTTTAGGCTTTCTTTTGTGAGAATCTAGCACTAGCTGATATTATTATTTTACTATTTTCATCTATTGCTACTTCTGTGTCTTTTTGATTATTCATTTCATTGTCTGCTTCATCATACCATTCAAAATATAATCTTATGATAGTACTTGGAGTATTGTGAATTATTGTACCAGTTATAGAAGTTTGATTTGTATAATCAATAATAGTTTGATTAGTATCAGATGGGTTTATAATATAACCAGTTGTTTTTAAATCACTTACAGCGTTATTTTCATCGACTACTAAACTTATTTCATAAGTAAAGTCAACATCTACATCAGTAGAATCAATTATAATATCACAATGACCTTTAGAACCTGGAGCTAAGACAGAGTCTTTAGTGTATTCATTACCTTCAAAGATTGGTACTATGTCATTAGTTAGGACACTTTTATTTTCAACAGCTTCATCATTAATCTTAATATTCCATTTAGCTATTTCTAGATTAACATTTCCACTTACTTGTTTTCGGTACTTAGCTAGAGAAGTTTGAAATAAATAAGTAAACGATAGGCAAATTATAACTACAAATATAATGATAAAACGTAAATCTTTTTTTGTATTATTTTCATTTTTCATACTATTACCAACTTTCATATTGTTTTGTTGTATTATACTTTTTACTTTATTAACTTAATTTTATCATAAAGAGATGGATTGTTAAATAGGAAAATTGTGATATTATATTAGTGGTGATGTTATGAGTTTAAAAGATCAATATAAATTATTAATACTTGGATATTATGGAGTGGTTTCACTTGATGAGTATGATTTAAAAGTATATGTATTAAAAGATATAGAGGAGTATATAAAAACCTTTATTGAGATAAATCCAATTAAAGACTTTGATTATAAGAATGAAGCTTTAAAGTATGTAGAAGAAGCTAGTTTAAAGACTAAGTTACAGGATGCATTAATTGTGCTTCATAAGATTAAGTCTTCAATGGAAGTAGTATTGTTAGTAAAGAAACATTTGAAAGAAATTGAATTAAGAGAAAAAGAAGAGAGAAATTGTAATTAGGGTTTTACAATTTCTTTTATTAACATTATAATATACTGTATTTAGAGGTGATTGGGTTTGAATATATTTATTTGGTTATTTTATTTAGTATTTGGATTTTTGGTATTTTTACTTAGTGATTATCTTAATAAAAAATATAAGTTTACAAGGATACAGAGTTTAGTATTTTCAATCTTTTTTGTATTAGTACTTGCGGGTATTTCAGGTAGACTTGGTTTTAGTAAATTTAATGAAAATATATTTTTAGTATTAGTATTTAAGTTTATAATAGAACTTTTCTATAATATATATTTTTTAGAAGGAGATTATTTTAATAAAGAAGATAATAATGTTAAGTGGGCAATTATAGAAATATTTTTAATGTTTTATTTAGATCAGGAACTTATTATCAAAGTTAATGATATTTTCTTGGCAGGAGAAGATTTAAAGATAATAGTTTGGATGTTTATGATTTTCTATATTTATAACTTTTATAAGAATTGTACTGTTAATAAGAGAGCTGTCGTTACTGAGGAGAGAAAGATTTCTAAAGAAAAGATTGCGATTAGTTTTGCTAGATGTAAGATTATGTATGGAGAAGATGTAAAATTAAAAGATGATAAAAATAAACTTATTGTTTATTCAATTATGATTCTTAATAATTATGAAAGACCTAGTGTATTAAGAAAGATTGATAATACTATGTTTAAGATTAATGGATTACCTAGAAAACTTGGGATTATGCAAATTTTATCTAAGAAGTTTATTACAGATAGTGAAAGTATAGAGATAGTTTGTAAAAAAATAGATAAGTTATGTGAAAAGAGTAAGGGAAGTAAAGTTAAAAATAAAAATTATAAAGATGTATTTGTTAGTTATGATAAGAAGAGTAGTGAAAAATTAATTTATATATATGAGGAACTTGAAAAATTTAGTGTTTTATAATTCTTTTCAAAAACTATAAATTATGGTATATTCTTACTATAAGGTAGGGATATTATGAAGAATAAAATTGTGTTGGTTGTAAGTTTTCTTATAGTTTCTTTTTTTTGTACTGGATGTATGGGGAATGTTACTAGAGGTATAAGACATGCGGGTTTTAATTTGTCTGAGAGTGAATTTACGTGTAATTTATTATTATCAGGTAAGAAGAATGAGAAAGCTTATACTAAGTTAAAATATGTTAGTTCTACTAAGGCTATTACTGCTGATGGAAAAGTATATGAGATTTCATTGGGACAGAAGTTTTCTAATGAACAGAATTGTATGGCAACAGATAAGTTTACTAAGAAGGTAGTTGCGATAATGGATGATAGTATTATTAAAGCTGATGATGGTAACTTTTATTATTTAAATGCTAATGGTAATACTGATGCTTATTCACAAGTTACGGTTAATGATAATGCTTATGGTGTTTATAGTGTTTTATTTAGTGATGAGAATGTAGTTAAGATAGTTACTGTAGATGGTAATTCTGGTATATATTATGTATTAAAAAATGATGGTAATATTTATAAAATTATAGTTACTAGAGCTAGTTCAGAAATGTCTTATATTTTAGCAAGTAGTGAGATAGTTTATAGTAAGGGTAGATATGGTAAGATAATTGATTTTAATTATGTTGGAGCAAATACTGGTACTTATATTTGGACTGAGGATTCAATATATAGAATGAAGAAGGCTAATAGTGATGCGTGTGGTAAGTATGCTGATGTTAAGTGCGAATATGTAATGGAAGAAGATGTTGAGTTAATTAAGTATATGGATTATGTATTTGGCTTTAATGGACAATTGCTAATTAGTTCTTATGGTAAGGTATTTAATGTTATATAGAGGGTGATGTTTATGTTATTAGCAGATAGATGGAAAGATTATGAATTAATAGATGCTTCTCGTGGAGAAAAGTTAGAAAGATGGGGTAATGTTTATTTACTTAGACCAGATCCACAGATTGTTTGGGATAATGGTGATTTACTTGAAAAGTATCATAGTGATATTTATGCTGTTTATTATAGAAGTAATAAAGGTGGAGGTCATTGGGATAATTTAAAAAATACTCCAAGTAGTTGGAAGATTAAGTATGATGATTTGACTTTTAATATAAAACAGATGGGATTTAAGCATACTGGTTTATTTCCTGAACAAGCAGT
Source organism: Mycoplasma sp. CAG:877 (assembly GCA_000433455.1). Classification (GTDB taxonomy): domain Bacteria; phylum Bacillota_I; class Bacilli_A; order RF39; family UBA660; genus CAG-877. The sequence continues at coordinate 164,328 of HF992493.1, forward strand.
TAATTGGGATTTTATGAGGGAGAAGATTAAAAAGTCTGGTAGAAAAATAAAGGTACTTAATTTGTTTGCTTATACAGGTGGAGCAACTGTTGCTTGTCTTTCTGCTGGTGCTAGTGTTACGCATGTTGACTCTTCTAGAGGAATGGTTGATTGGTGTAAAGAAAATGTAAAATCTTCAGGACTTGAAAATGCTGAGATTAGATATATAGTAGATGATGTTGTAAAGTTTGTGCAAAGAGAAATTAGAAGAGGAAATCATTATGACGCTATTATAATGGATCCTCCTAGTTATGGACGTGGTGCAAATGGAGAAGTTTGGGATATTGAGAAGAATTTAAATTATTTAGTTAAGATATGTAGTGAAGTCCTTAGTGATGAACCATTATTCTTTTTAATTAATTCTTATACTACTGGTCTTTCTTCTATGGTTTTGTCTAATATTTTGAATTTAAATGTTAATAATAAATTTACTGGTAGGGTTAGTTGTGGAGAAGTTGGACTACCTATTAAAAATAGTGAGTTAGTTTTACCTTGTGGTATTTATGGAAGATGGGAAAGTAATGAGTAAGCTTAATGTTTTATATGAAGATAATCATGTTATAGTAGTTGAGAAACCTGTTAATGTACTTAGTCAAGGTGATGCGACTGGGGATAAAGACTTACTTACAATGGTTAAAGAATATGTAAAGGTTAAATATAATAAGCCTGGTAATGTTTATATAGGACTTGTTCATAGACTTGATAGACCTGTTGGTGGAGTTATGGTTTTTGCGAGAAGTTCTAAAGCTGCTAGTAGACTTAATAAGGAACAGTTAGAACATGGCTTTAGTAAGAAATATATGGCTGTTGTTAATGGATGTTTTGATAAGAAAAAGGGAAGATTTATTGATAAACTTAAGAAGTTAAGTGATGGTAATACTGTTGTGTCAAGAGATGGTAAAGAGGCAATTTTAGACTATGAAATTGTTAGTGAAAATAAGAGTACTAATCATAGTTTAGTTAAAATTCAGTTAGTTACTGGAAGACATCATCAGATTAGAGTACAGTTTGCTAGTAGGGGTCATGCTTTATGTGGTGATCAGAGATATGGTAAGCTTGACAAAACACAGTTAGCGTTATTTGCTTATGAACTTACCTTTACACATCCAATTAGTAAAGAGAAAATGACGTTTACACTTGATTTGCCTAGAAATTCTTACTGGACAGAATTTACAATGTAAAGATAGTGTATAGATAATAAAAAGTTTGCATTTGCAAATTTTTTTTGTTATTATATTTATAGATTAGAATAAAGGGAGTTAGATACTTATGAATAATTTTGATTTAAATTGGTTTACTTCAGTTCCTGGAATGTTAATTTCCTGTGGAGTTTTACTTTTAATTGTTGCTTTAATAGTATTTATTGTTTCTTCAGCAAAAGGAAAAAAAGAAAAGAATCCTTTAAAAGAAGAGAATGTTGCTGCTGCACCGGCACCTGCTGCTACTCCAGCATCACCTGCTACGGGTGAGGTTAGTAATGTAGCACCAGTAGTTGAGAATACTACTCCTGTTGCTGCACCACAACCAGTGGTTGAAACAACTGCTCCAGTAGTTAATGCAGAACCTGTACCAGTTAGTGCTCCAACTCCAGTAGTTGAAGCTACACCTGTAATTGAACCTGTTACTCCAGTAGTTGAGCCTGTTGCTCCAGTGGTTGAGCCAGTTGCTCCA
>HF992494.1:0-48759 GCA_000433455.1 Mycoplasma sp. CAG:877
GTACTATTGATTGCTGTTGGAAGTTTAATTGTGATAAAAAATAAGAATAGGGATATATAGATTTTTTTAAAGAATTATTAAATGTTTGTATTTGATAATTCTTTTTGTTTTGGTATAATGTTTGTATAAGATAGAGGAAGTGTGATTATGAAAAAACGTTTGTTTGTGTTAGGTATGATGTTTTTTTTGCTTTTTTTAGTTGATGTTAAGGCATTACAATTAGAACATTTTAAGGATAGTGTTGTTGATGGGGATAGTTCTATAGATGATGTTTTTATTACGTATAGTTATGATAGTGCATTAAATAATGATGGGTATTATTTAATGTCTACACAAGGTGTTACTAAATACGATTTAGCACTTAATAGAATTTATCTAAAAAGTAATGATGATATTAATGATTTATCTTATAGTATGGAAGTTACAGAGGTTGATAAGACAGTTAATACAAATGTTAAAGGAAGTACTGATTTATTGATTGTATTAAAGGACGCTAATGATAAAATTATTTTTGAAAAATTATTTGGTGGTAATGGCGAGGAGAATGAGTTTTTTTCTTTTCCAACATTTAATAATGATGGTGATTTAGATGGATATGTTATACGTCTTGCAACGACTTCTAATGATTTAAATGGGGTTAAGGCTGGATATTTAGTAATTAAATATGATTTAGATGGAAATTTATTGTGGCAACATAATGACATATACAATGATATTTTTGTGTATGATAATATGGGCAATATTGAATCTTTGTTTATAAAAAATGGGGATAATATATCTAGAAAAAGAGTTGAGGGATTTGTAGATTTATGGTCTGTTCCTAAAGTACCATATAATGTGTTTTATAGAACTAGTTATAATAAGTTAGGTAATGCTGATGGATTAATTATGACAGGTGTCTATATTTATAGTATGGGGTGTGAACAGGGTAAGATTGTTAAGTATGATTTGGATGGAAATAATGTATTTGAAACTAAAGCTGATAGTTGTGGTAATGATTATTATAATGTTGTTAATTTTAAGAATGAAAAAGGTATCATTGATGGTTATTTAGTTAGTGGTACTATTCAGAACTCTAAGGCTGGATTGTTTAGATATGATTTAGATGGTAACCTTATTGAAAAGATTTCAAATGATAGTATAACTTCATATTATTATGCTATGGAAAGTTTTAATGAAAACAACAAGTTTAATGGTTATGTAGTTCTTGGAAAAGATGCAAATAATAAAATATTTATATCTAAATATATATATCCTAGTTTTGAGATAAAAACTGATTTTAGTGATTTTGGTACTATTAATGTTGATAAAGATGCTATTCCTGGTACTTTGGTAAGAGTAAGTGTAGTTGTAAAAGAGGGATATAGTCTTGATAGAATTATTGTAAAAGATGAGTCTGGTGAGGAGATAAAAGTTAATAGTGATGGTACTTTTATAATGCCAGAAGGAAAAATAACAGTTAGTGCAATATATAAAAGAATAACTAATCCTGATACAGTATCTGCAGCTTATATGGTGCTTGGTATTGTACTATTGATTGCTGTTGGAAGTTTAATTGTAATTAGGCAAAATAATAAGAAAAACGACTAAAATTAGAATTTGGTTTGAAGTAGCAAATAAAAAAATATTTGCTATTTTCTTTCTTTGTACTATAATTGATATTGTAGGAGAAAAAAATGAAGAATTGGTTTTATAATATAATTAGGGTGTTTTTAAAGATAAATGTTTATTTATTTTTTCATCCTAAAGTAAAGGGAAAAGAAAATATATTAGAGAGTGGTTCTATAGTTTTAGCAGGAAATCATACTAAATGGTTAGATCCTTTACTGCTTATAGCAACAGTTCCTAGAAAGATTCATTTTATGGCTAAGATTGAGTTATTTAAGGGAATAGAAGGAGTTGTTGTACGTAGTATGGGTTGTATTCCAGTAAATAGAAAGATACATGATAAAGATTCTTTAAAGAGTGCTAAAGATGAACTTAGAAAAGGAGAAGTAATAGGTATTTTTTCAGAAGGGACTATTAATAGAACAGATGATGTTGTTATGCCTTTTAAAATAGGGGCGGTGAAAATGACTAATGATACAGATAGTTTATTAGTACCATTTGTTATTAAAGGTAAATATAATATTATTGGTAAAAGTGTTAGTATAGAGTTTTTAAAAAGTAGAAAGATTACTGATGATTTAGATAGTGAAAATAAAAAATTAATGGATGATATTTCTAAAAAATTGGAGGAATTTAATTGAACGTTATAAATTTAATAAAACAAAAATTAATTAAAACACCTTGGGCTAAGTATTATAAAAAAGAAGATTTAAAATTAAAAGTACCAGATATTTCAATGTATGAGGCTTTAAAAGAAGTTGTATTAAAATATGAAAGTAGAACAGCTATTAATTATTTTGGAAAAAAACTTAGTTATAGAGAATTTTTAAATTTAATAGATAAAGCTGCTTTAGCTTTTAGAAGTCAAGGAGTAAGAAGAGGGGATATTGTTACTATATGTATGCCTAATACACCTGAGGCAATGATAGCGTTTTATGCAGTTAATAAGATCGGAGCTATTAGTAATATGATTCATCCTTTGTCTGGAGAAATTGAAATAAAGGAATATTTAACTAGTACTAATAGTGTTATGTTAGTTATGATAGATGTTTGTTATGATAAAGTAAAAAATATTATTAAAGATACTAGTGTTTATAAGACTATAGTAGTTTCTGCTAGAGATAGTATGCCTTTTTTTACGGGGCTTGGATATCAAATTAGTCAAGGCTTTAAAATAAAAGGTCCAGCTAAGAGTGAAGCTTATTTATATTGGAATGATTTTTTAAAGAAGGCAAGTGGATATAATCATTTGGTTGATATAAAGATTTCTAAAGATGATCCAGCTGTTATACTTCATTCTGGGGGAACTACTGGTAAACCTAAGGGTATTATTTTATCTAATGGGAATTTTAATGCTTTAACAGAACAAGCTAAAATAGTTTTTAATGATGTAGAGGTTGGGGATAGAGTACTTGGGATAATGCCTATATTTCATGGGTTTGGATTAGGTGTATCTACTATTGGACCTTTTATATTAGGGTGTGAACTTATAATGGTACCACAGTTTAATGCTAAAAAGTTTGATAAATTACTTGAAAAATATAAGCCTAATGTAATATTTGGGGTACCAACATTGTATGAGGCTTTGGCTGGTACTAAGAATGATTATCTTGATTTAAGTGGTTTAAAATATGCTATTTCTGGAGGAGATAGTTTATCTAGAAATTTAATTAAGAGAGTTAATGATTATTTAAGCAGTCATAATGCTAAGATTAAGATTAGTCAAGGATATGGAATGACTGAGTCTTTAGCAGCAGTGGCTTTATCTTATGGTGAAGCTTATAGGGAAGATAGTATTGGAATACCTTTTCCTGGTAACTATATAAAAATAGTTACTCCTGAAACACAAGAAGAAGTTCCTTATGGAGAAGATGGGGAAATATGTATATCTGGTCCTACTGTTATGCTTGGTTATTTAGATAATGAAAAAGAAACTAATGAGATGTTACAAATACATAAAGATGGTATGATATGGCTTCATACAGGGGATATTGGTATGATGAATAGTGATGGTATCCTATATTATAAACAACGTCTTAAAAGGCTTATTATTAGCTCTGGATATAATATTTATCCTAGTCATATCGAAGAAGTTATTGAAGGACATCCTTCAGTATTAAAATGCAGTGTTATTGGAATACCTCATCCTTATAAAGTAGAAGTTCCTAAAGCTTTTATCGTTTTAAAGAATGATTATAATCCTTTAACAGTTAAAGCTAGTATTAAAGAATATTGTAAGAAGAATTTAGCAAGTTATGCTATTCCTAAAGAGTTTGAATTTAGGAAGAGTTTACCTAAGACTTTGATAGGTAAAGTAGACTTTAAAAAATTAAGGGAGGAAGAAGTAAAAAATGAAGAAAAATAGTGAACCTGATAAAATGAGATCTTATAGATTTTTTAAGGCTATTTTAGTACCTATATTTAAATTTTGGTATAGACCGACTATTATTGGAAAAGAAAATATTCCGGAAGATGGAGCTATATTAATAGTTGGTAATCATAAACATGTATATGATCAATGTTTAGCTATAATGGCTACTAAGAGAACTATACATTATATGGCTAAGAAGGAGTATTTTGAAGGAAGACATGCTTGGTTTTTTAGAATGGTAGGATGTATTCCTGTTGATAGGAGTAAGAAGGATACTGAGGCTGTTAGTGTTGCTCTTGATGTATTAAACAAGAAGGAAGCTTTAGGATTGTTTCCAGAAGGAACTAGAAATAAAACTGATAAGTTCTTATTACCTTTTAAATTTGGGGCTGTTTCGATGGCTCATAAAACGGATGCTTTATTAGTGCCATTTGGTCTTACAGGAGATTATAAATTTAGAAGTAAGAATTTAACAATACGTTTTGGTAAGCCATTTAAAGTAGGCAATGATTTAGAAAAAGCAAATAAAAAATTAGAAAAAGAAGTAGAGAAGTTGATGAGAGCTAATTTAGATTAGTTTTCTTTTGGTGTGGAGGTGGCTTTAAATGAATGTTGTTGATTTACTCCGACAAAGTAGAGTGAAGATTCCGTGGAAAAAGTATTATACTAAAGAAGAGTTAAAGTTTAAGGTAGAAGATATTTCTATTTATGAGATGTTTAAAAGAAGTGCTCTTAATAATTTAAATTATCCAGCAGTTAATTATTATGGGAGAGTGTATAGTTATAAAGAATTTTTAAAAAGGATTGATAGAGCGGCTTTATCTTTTTCGCGTATTGGGGTAAAAAAGGGAGATATTGTTACGATATGTATGCCTAATACGCCTGAAGGGTTAATTAGTTTTTATGCGGTTAGTAAGATAGGTGCAATTAGTAATATGATTCATCCTTTATCTGGAGAAGAGGAGATTAAGAATTATTTAAATAGTACTAAGAGTAAATATTTAGTAATGGTTGATTTTTGTTATGAGAAGGTTAGAAATGTTATTAGTGAGACTGATGTATGTAAAGTTATAGTGGCTCCTGTTAGTAATTCTATGTTTCCTCATATGCAAGCAGGATATAAGTTTAAGACTTGGAGAATGAAGAAACCTAGGAGAAGTAAGTTATATACTTATTGGAATGATTTTATTATTAGTAGTTATTTTGAAACTGAAAAACCTATCTCTTGTAAAGCTGAGGATCCAGCTGTTATACTTCATTCTGGAGGAACTACTGGTAAACCTAAGGGTATTGTGTTATCAAATGGTAATTTTAATGCTTTAGCGTTACAAGCAAGAGTTATTTTTAAGGATTTAAAACCTCGTGATAAAGTGTTAGGAATAATGCCTATATTTCATGGCTTTGGACTTGGTGTTTCTTTTCACATTCCATTTGGTTTAGGCTGTGAAGTTATTTTGGTACCACAGTTTAATGCTAAAAAGTTTGATGAATTACTTGAAAAGTATCGTCCAAATGTTATATGTGGTGTTCCTACTTTGTATGAAGCTTTGACTAATACGAAGAATAAAAAGTTAGATCTTAGTATGTTAAAGTATGTTATTTCTGGAGGAGATAGTTTATCTAGTAATTTGTCTGAGCGAATCAATGACTTTTTACTTAGTCATGGTAGTAAAGTTAAAGTTAGTCAAGGTTATGGAATGACAGAGGCTTTAGCGGCAGTGGCTTTATCTTTTGGAGATGCTTATAGAGATGGTAGTATTGGAATACCTTTTCCAGGTAATTATATAAAGATTGTTAAACCTGGTACACAAGATGAGGTTCCTTACGAAGAAGATGGAGAAATTTGTGTATCCGGTCCCACTGTTATGCTTGGTTATTTAGATAATGAAAAAGAGACTAATGAAATGTTACAGAAACATAATGATGGTATGATTTGGCTACATACTGGGGATATTGGTATGATGAATGAGAATGGAATTATTTATTATAAACAGAGATTAAAGAGAATGATTATTAGTTCTGGATATAATGTTTACCCTAGTTATATTGAAAAAGTAATAGAAGAGCATCCAGCAGTTTTAAATTGTAGTGTTATTGGAGTACCGCATCCTTATAAAGTAGAGGTTCCTAAGGCATATATAGTTTTAAAAGATGGCTATAGTCCAATTAGTGTAAAGAGTAGTATAAAGGAACATTGTAAAAAGAATTTAGCAGTTTATTCTATTCCGCATGAGTTTGTATATAGAAAAAGTCTCCCTCAAACTTTGATGGGTAAGATTGATTTTAAGAAGTTACAAGAGGATGATGATGAAGAAGAAGAGTAGTATGTTTGGATTTAGGTTTTTTAAAGGATTACTTGGAATATTCTTCTTAATCCTTTTTAGACCTAAGATAATAGGTAGAGAAAATATACCAGATGATGGTGGGGTAATACTTGCTGGAAATCATAGGCATATATTTGATCCTTGTATGCCAATATTATCTACGAAAAGGCCAGTTCATTATATGGCAAAGAAAGAGTTGTTTGATAGTTCTGTTGGATGGTTTTTTAGAGTAGTTGGCTGTATACCAGTTGATAGAGGTCATGATAATACGAATAGTAAGGAGGTTGCGGTTAGAGTACTTAATGATGGTGAAATACTTGGAATATTTCCAGAAGGTACTAGAAATAAAACTTGTAAGGAATTATTACCATTTAAGTATGGAACAGTTTCAATGTCTTATAAGACTAAGGCTTTGATTGTACCTTTTGCAATAACTGGTAAGTATAGACTATTTAATAATGGATTAACTATTAGATTTGGAAAAGGTTTTTTAGCCGATGATGATTTTGAAGAGTCTAACAAAAGACTTGCTAGTGAGATAGAAAAACTAATTAGTGAAAATACTGGTAAATAGTGTAAAGTGAGAAAAGTTTGAGAGAGAGAACTTTTCTTTTTATGTTATTATATAATTGGTGGTAATATGAAGACAACAAATGTTAATAGTTTTGATCAGACACTTAAATATAAGTTATATAGAACTGTTTATGAAATTATTCATCCAACTATATCAAAGAAAAATATTTCTAGTTATAGAATAGTTTTTAATGATGATGTTTTACCAGTTAGAGTCTTTTATCCAAAGAAAGTTTCTAATATTTCGAGGGTTATTATATATGTTCCTGGTGTTACAGAGGTTACTGGTTGTTTAGGCGACTATGCAGAAATTTGCAGAAATATTTCTCATGAAACAGAAGAGTTAGTTATAGCTTTAGATTTGGATGATATAGATAGTTCTTCTTTTTTAGATGTATTTGATTGGTGTTATAGAAGCTTTTTATATTTAAGAACAGAGTTAGAAAAACTTGGTATTTTAGATAATAATATTACTTTGATGGGGGATTCTATTGGAGCTAGCACTATTTTAGGAATAGTTAGAAAGAGTGGAACTAAAGATAGTAGATTAGTTTTATTTTATCCTGTTGTTTCTGATGCTTGTTTAGATAAAAGCTCTAAAGGAATTGATTCTTTAGTTATAAAAAAGATAAAGAAGTTTTATAAGGAACATGTTAAGAATAGGAAATTACTAAGTAATGAAATTATTTTTCCTGACTGTAATAAAGATTATAAGTATGAAAATGATATGTTATTTATCGTAGGTAATGCTGATCCTTTGAAGAAAGATATTTTGGAGTATTATAATAGAATTAATTATGATGGAAGACTAGAGTTTTTAGAACTAGAGTTTTGTGGACATGGATTTTTAAATGAAATGGATGAGTTTTTAGTTAATGAAGTATCAAGTAAAGTGGTTGAGTTTTTGAAGTAGATTAGTAGTGAAAAACTACTTTTTCTTTTATGTTTTTTGAATTTTATGTTATAATTTTTATGGTGATGATGTTATGGAAAAAAGAAAGACTAAAAAAGATATTGTTAAAATGTTATTAAAGAATTCTGAACTTGAAGCACAAGATGAGGAAGAGTTATTGGATTTATTAGTTGAACAACCTATTGCAATTGATGTAGATAAGCAGGAAGCTCAAAAAATGTCGTTTGGCGATAGGGCTGCTGATAAAGTAAGTGAGGTTGCTGGTAGTTGGGCTTTTGTATTAGGATTTTTGTTATTTTTAATTGTTTGGATTATTGTTAATACTTTCATTTTGATGGATGAAGGAGCACCAGATCCGTTTCCTTATGTACTTCTTAATTTGGTTTTATCTTGTATTGCAGCAATTCAGGCTCCAATTATTATGATGAGTCAAAATAGGCAAGCGGCAAAAGATAGTTTAAGAAACCAAAATGATTATAGGACGGATTTAAAGAGTGAACTTATTTTAGAGTCTTTACATGATCATATTAATGAAGTATTAAAGAATCAAAAGAGAATTATTAAGTTGTTAGAGGATGATAATGATGAAGAAGTTGTTGATAAATAGTGCTATTGTTGCCGCAATAGTTTTTCTTTTAACTGGTTGTACTACTGGTAATGTGGCTAGTGCTGATGGTAAGAAGATTTGTAGTAGAACTGGAACAGTTACTAATGGTACTTCTAAGATGAGTTATGAAGTTTATTATGAGGATGATTATGTTACAATACTTCACTCGACAGAAGAGGTTACTAGTGATGATAGTAGTGTTCTTGATACTTATGAAGAAGCATATAAGAATATTTTTAAGGCATATGATGGATTAAAATACTATGATAATACTGTTACTAGAACTGATAACTCTATAATTAGTGATACTACTATTAATTACGCTAAGATAGATATCAACAAACTTTTGGAAATTGAAGGAGAAGAAGATAATGTTATTGAAGATGGAAAAGTAAAATTATCGACTTGGCTTAGTTTTGCAAAGAAGTTTGGAGTAACTTGTGAGGACTAGTTCCTTTTTCTTGTTCGAGTAGTTTAATGGATAAAATATTTCCCTCCGACGGAAATGATGTGAGTTCGATTCTCACCTTGAACACCATCTTGTAAAGTGTATTACTTTATGATAATATAGTCTTATGCCGATATAGTATAGTGGCAATACAGGTCCTTGGTAAGGATCAGCGGCAAGTTCAATTCTTGCTATCGGCACCATAGGGAAATCTGTCCAGACTTTTATAGTCTTGGATTTAATATAGAAAATATCAATTTTTAAAAGAAGTTGGTATTTTTTTGTTATTAATTAAAGAAAGGACAGGTTTAAATGATCAATATTGTAAAGAAAGAATTAGAATTTGATGATGAATTAGTAAGGAGAAAATAATTGCTGATTATTTAGAAGTTATACAAAATTGATTTAGTAGTTATAATAGTAAACAAGATGATTTAGAAAGATAATTTTATGGTAAAGTTATATTAGAGAAGAAGATTAATTAGTTAAACATGTAAATATAGTGGTGGAGCTTCTGAGAAAATAAATATCACTTTTGAATTTGCTAGTTTAAGTCGGTTTATATTATTATGAATATGTCAAGGAAACTTTCATAAAGTAAAAAAGGGAATACTTAATTTTGTTGAACGAGTACTATTTTTTTATTTAATGGCACTTTTAATTACTTTTTCTAAAGAATAGTAAGTTTAATATTTTATTAAACAAAAGGTATAAAAGAATGATATAATTATTTTAGAAATGTAGTTTGTAGTTATTATAGATATAGGAGTAGAGTTTATGTATAATGAAGCAATTAATACAAATAATAAAATTATTTCTACTAATTTAATAGCAAATATATTTAGTAGAATGAATGAAGTAATGAAGTTATATACAACAAGAGCTAAAAAAGAAGAACAAACATATAATAGTTTACCTTTTGAAGAACAACTTAATATGAAAAGAAGGTACAATACTTTTGTGTCAGACTTTTCTTTTAGTGTTGATTTTTATGATTCAACAATTATAAAAATAGATAGTTTTGAAAAGTTTATAGGAATATTTAATTCAAGATTATCAGAGATTAAAAGTATTGTTAGTAACTTTAGTATTAGTTATTTTGATGAGGAGAATAAGTATCATTCTAATTCGATTGGTTTTATGATTTATGAGAATAGTTTTGATATAAATGTTGCGATAGATACTACAAATGAGGAAGTGGTTGAATTATTTGATTATATAAAAGAATCTATTTCTAAAGCTCCAGCAAAGTATGATTTTGTAATGAAAAATAAGAATAAAATTTGTTTTTCATATACTTTTGCATCTGGTTGTTTTGTTGCAATTATATTATCTACTATTTTAGTTTGTATTCCTCCAGTATTTTCTGTATTTATAAGTGGTGGGTATTGGATGCTATTTCCAATTTGTTGTTTAATACTAGGATATTCTTTAGGATTTGTATTGTTTTCAGGTTCTATTAATGATTTGTATAAGAGTATTGATATGGAGAAGATATATGATGGATATGATCCAAATACATTTGAGTCAAGATATAAATCTGATAAGAATAGTTATATAAATAGTAGTGAAGTAATTATCGGGAAGAATGTTCACAATTTGAGTACTAGGAAGAAAATAAAACATTTATATCGTGATAAGAAAAAATATATTAAATATGAACTAATTGCGATAGTGGTTATTACATTGATTTTATTTTCACTTCAATATTTGATGGGGTGATAGATTATGAAAAAAAGAATAGCAATCATTTCTGATATACATGGAAATTTAGAAGCAATGGAAGCAGTACTTAACGATATAAAAAAACAAGATATAGATGAAGTAATATGTTTGGGAGATTCTATTAGTCTTGGTCCTAATTCAAAAGAATGTGTTGATTTATTGATCAATAATAATATAAAATCAGTTTTGGGTAATCATGAAATATATTTACTTAGAGGAGTAGATTTTGATTCATCTATTATGGGTGAAGAAAAAGAACATTATAAGAGTGTTTGGGCTTCATTAACTGAGAGGGAAGTTGATTATATAAAAAAGTGTCCTCTTTATTATGATGTAAATATTAGTTATGATGATGAGAAGTTTAATAAGAAAATTATTTTGTGTCATTACTTAATTAATAATAAAGATGATATATATCCTTTTGAGAAAGATAATTTAAAAAGAAATATTAATTTATGGAAAAAGTATAATGATGATAATATAACTTATTTTATAGGTCATCTTCATAATTCGTTTGATGTTAATGAAGTTGATGGTATATCAGGTGACTATATAGAAGATGATGGAACACTTACAAATATAGTTGTTGTTGATAGTTGTGGTTGTAGAAAAGATGAATATACTTCTTATATGATTTTGGAGATTTCTAAAAGTATAAAATATGAAAAGAGAAAAGTTAAGTATGATAGAGATAAGTTTATTGATAAAGTATTAAGTCATGACTTTCCTGATAAGAAGAATATACTTAAGTATTTTTATGGAGTAGAGTTGTAATTTAACAATGTAAAAAACTACATTCATTTGATGTGAAAGTAGTTTTTTTGTTTATTTTAGCATATTACTTCTTATTTTGTATAATTAACTTTAATTATTGTTACTTAGATTTTTTCTTGTTGACATGAAAAAAATTAAGTTTTACTTTTATTTTGGAGTTTTCTTTTTATTCGTGGTACAATATTAGCATAGGAGGTTTTATGAAAAGAGAGATTGAAGTAATGCCTGGTAAGGGACTTGAAGATGTTGTTTCGGAATTGATTACTGCTAGAGAAAATGGAGAGTCTGTATATTGTAAGTTTAATGGACATACATTAGATTCCGATACTGTTACTATGGATTCTGCTTTTTTAGAAGTAACTGGTAGATCTAAAGATGATTTTATGAGAGCAAGAGAAGAGTATTTAAAAGCATTAGAGAGAAGTTATGAGGGAATAGATATTCCTAAAGAGTTTGATTTAGGAGCTATTTTAAATATAACAACGGGACGTCTTTTTACGAATATGGGTGATGTTGAAGAAGTGTGTACTTTCTTGGCTCGTAAGGCTAAAGATAAGATGGGTTCTTTATTAGATCAAGGCGTTATGCGTGATTATGTTTTATCAGTATATCCAGAGTTAACTGGTGTTGGTAATGATGTTGTAATTAAGGATTTTGATGATGCTAAAGCTTATGTAGATAGTCAAAAGAAGGCTTTTGGAGAGAAATTACCATTAACTCCTATGTCAAAAGGTTACATAAGGGAACATTTAGAAAAAAGTAGTAGTGATACAAATAAAACAGAAGGACATAAGACGATGTAATATCTTAGGCAACAGTATGTTGCTTTTTTTATTTTCATTTTGGTATACTTATTTTAGTAATGGAGGTAATTTATGAACGATAAGATAGTAGTTAAGAATTTAAATGATATGGAAGCTAAGTATAAAAATGAGCATGATGGGTATGAGTATAATAAATATGAAGTTACTAAAAGAAGTGATTTTAGTCAGGCTTATATTTGTTTTTATGAAATAATGCCTGAAAAGGCGGCTTTTCCTAAACATTATCATTCTTATAATACAGAGTGTTTTTATATTATTAGTGGAGAAGGAGTTGTTCTTACTAAGGGGGAATCCATTAAAGTTAAAACAGGTGATATTATAGTATTCCCGTGTGGAGAGAATGGTACGCATAAATTAGTTAATACTTCTAAGACAGAAAAATTATTATATATTGATTTTGATACTACTAATTCTCCAGATATTATTCATTATGTTGATTCTAATAAGATTGGTATTATTGAACATAATATTTCTAGTACTTTTTATAGAGTTGGTGATGATGTTTCTTACTTTGAAGGAGAATAGACTAAATAAAAAAACTACTTTACAGTAGTTTTTATTGTTTTTTATATTCTTTTGGCACTAGTGTTTTAGCAGCAGCTTCATCTATTACACTATCTTCTAGAGTTGCTCTATTGTTACTCATTCGCCAAGTATCTAGATGATCAAAAAATGTTTCTAAGTATGGATATTTTTCTTTTAGTTCAGTTGCATCAAGTACACCATTATATTCTTGCGATATTGGACAAAGAATTGATAAAACTCTATCGACATTTTCTTTTTTACTAAAAGCACTTGTTATTTGAGAGAAAAAACGATATGTTTCTTGTTCTATTACAACAAAATAACTATATGGTTTTTCTTTTTTTACGAAATCTTTTGTTTCAATAAATGTTTCATCTAAATATTTGTATGAACTTAATGTTGGAACATGTGAAGAATCTTCTGATACTTTGGTTATCCATTCTTTATGAGCTTTACTATTGAATTTTAAGATTCCACATATATAGTTAGTACTTTCTTTTTCAGATATTATTGTAGATAGTGTTTGAGAAAGCTTTCCTGTTATATTGAATTGATCACGATATTTAAAATCTTTAAGTTCCATGTGAACCTCCTTTGTATTATTTATTATATATTAAATATATAGAAAGTCAAATGATTAGTTTGAGTAGTAATTACTAATTTTTATTTTATATTAAGTTATGATATAGTATAAATAGGTGGAAATATTATGAGGATACATAATAAAAGTGAGAGTTTATATTATTTAGAAAAGCTTAGACTTAATCATTTTACAGAAGAGGTTTTTGATCCGAAAGATATGTTTGTGATGAATAGGGTTAGAGAATTCTTAGAGGAGAATAATCAGAATTTATATGTTTTAAGAGATCCGACTAGATGTTCGGGAAAGACTTATTTTAATGTTTCTAGAGAGGAAGTTTTAGAATTAGTTGGACAATATACTAATAAGTTTTCAGTGGCGGTTAGTAGTAGGGCGTATGGGAAGTATGTATTAATTGGAGATATTTATATTAGTAGGGATTTGGATGAGTTTTGGTTAATTGCTTCTGATAATCCTGATTATAATACGAGAATGGTTTTAAGAAATCCGAAATGGAATATTAATACTTGTTATTATGATAAGAAAATAGAAAATATTCCTAATATTGATAAAATAATAGACTATATATTTAAAAAAGAATTATTTGATGTAGTTGTTGAGTTTGCAGTTTATTTGGAGAAGATTGGTAAATATAATGAGTATGTTGCGATATTTGAACTTAGAACAGATTATTAGTTTACTTTGTATAAAATTTTAAATTCTACTTATATTAACTATAGGAGGAATTTTATGGAAGAGAATATTAATGCTTTAGATGAAGTAAATAAGGGTGCTAGCATAGGAATGGAAGCAATTAGTTTTACGATGGATAAGGCAGAAGATGCAAATTTTATTAAAGTACTTAAAGGAGAATATGATAAGTATAAGGTTATTTCAGAAAAAATAGATAAAATATATAGAAAGTATAATGATACTGATACACCACATGAAGTTAGTCCAATTACAAAGACTATGACTTGGTGGGGAATAGAGATGAAAACTTTTAATGATAAGAGTAATTCTAAGATTGCAGAGTTATTAGTTAAAGGTACTAATATGGGAATTATTGAAGGAAGAAGAATTTTAAATAATAAAAATATAGGTAAAGAGGTAGAAAAGTTAGTTGATGAATTTGTTAGAATGCAAGAAGATAGTCTTGAGATATTGAAAGAGTATTTATAGAATCAATTCAATTGAATTGGTTTTTCTTTTGTGATATAATTAGTTTGTTAGTATGTGCCGAATTAGCTCAGTTGGTAGAGCAGTGCATTCGTAATGCAAAGGTCGAAGGTTCAAGTCCTTTACTCGGCACCATTTTAGTGAATAAAGAGTTGACTTTTTAATTGACTCTTTTTATTTTTTAATAATTTTATGTTATGATACTTTTAGGAGGAGTTATGAAAGTAATTACCATTAAACAACCTTTTGCTTCTTTAATAGCAGCTGGTATTAAGGAGTATGAGTTTAGGACTTGGAAGAGTAAATATAGGGGGAAATTGTTAATACATGCAGGTAAGGGTATTAATAAGAAGGCAATGGAGAAGTTTAAATGTTACAACTTAGAATATCCTAGTGGTTGTATTATAGCGATATGTGATATGGTCGATTGTGTGAAGATTGATGATGAAGTACGTATGATGTTACGTGATAAGAATGAACTTGTTTATCATAATACTATAAATGATACAAGTAATGAGGGTTATGGTTTTAAATTAGAAAATGTTAAGAAGATAGAACCTATTTATGTATCTGGTAAATTAAGTTTATGGGATTATGATTATAAGGAGTAAGTATGCTAAGTTATAATAATAAAGATGATGTTTTAAAAATGGTGCAGTATCATAGGACTAGAGATATGATTAATTTACTTAAGTATTTTCCGGATTTGAGTCCGGTTAAGGACTTAACTATAGTTAGTAGTATTGAAGACTTTAAAAGTAATTATGAGTATTGTAGTAGTTTTATGTGTGAGAGAAATGATACTTTAATTACTAAGCCTTCAATGGTTAGTGTTGAGGCAAGTGAACTTGATAGAGATCTTTTAGATATTTTTAAAAGAGTTAAGAAACTTGATAGTGATGGAGTATTTGTTTTATTTAATTTGTCACATGAAGCTAGTGAGAGATATGAAAGATATGCTGGTATAAGTGTTGGTGTTAGTGTAGGAAGAGGAGTATATATTGATGCGGTAGGCAAAGGGTATGATGGAAGAGAAGTATCTAAAGGATTAGATTGTCATGAGAGATATTATATTCCTTGGTTTGATATTAGAAAGTGTAATATTAGTAATTTTAAAAATTATAGGACTTATTTAATTAGTGATGATGATTATACTTTGAGTAGAGAAAGGCGAATTGACTTTTTAACTAGTGTTGGAATAGATAGAGAAGTGGCTTTAGAAAATGTTCCAGAGGTTTATAGAGAGATACCTGATTTTATATGGATTGATATAATTAAGAATTTACTTAAGAGACTTGAGTATATGGAAGAAGAATTAAATTCAATTGGATTAGTTGAATTTGCAATGAGTGGGCATACTGAAGGAAGACATTTTTTGCCTTGGCAGATGTTTGATAAGAGTAGATATTGTTCATAGAAGTTTTACATATTTAAATAGTCATGTTATAATTATTTTTGAATGGGAGTGATGTTTTTTGACAACACCTAGAAAAGATGAGAATGAAATTAATCAGGGGAAAATTGTTGATCAAATTAGATGTTTAGGAATTGATATGATTAGTGAAGCTAATTCTGGGCATCCAGGTATTGTATTAGGGGCTGCTCCAATACTTTATGCTTTATATGCACATCATTTAAGAATTGATCCTAAGAATCCTAATTATTTTAATAGAGATCGTTTTGTAATGTCTTGTGGACATGGTTCTGCTTTATTATATGCAACACTTTATTTAGCAGGATATCCTATTAGTCTTGATGATTTGAAAGCTTTTAGACAAATTGATTCTATTACACCTGGACATCCTGAATATGGAGTTACACCAGGAGTAGATGTTTCTACGGGACCTTTAGGACAGGGATTTGCGAATGCTGTTGGTATGGCTATGGCTGAGGCAAACTTAAGAACGAGATATAATACTGGTAAGAGAGAACTTATTGATTATTATACTTATGTTTTAGCAAGTGATGGAGACTTAATGGAAGGTATTAGTTATGAAGCTGCTTCTTTAGCTGGTACTTTGAAACTTAATAAGTTAATAGTTTTATATGATTCTAATGATATTTGTTTAGATGGTAAGACTTCTTTAACTTTTAATGATAATGTTTCAATGAGATTTGTATCACTTGGTTGGAATGTTATTACAGTTAATGATGGAGAAAGTTATGAAGCTGTATCTAAAGCAATAGAAGAGGCTAAGACTAGTACTGATAAGCCTACGCTTATTGAGATAAAAACAGTAATTGGAAAATATTCTAGTTTAGAGGGAACTAATTTAGTACATGGTAGTCCTTTAAGTAGGGAAGAAATTACTAAGATAAAAGAAAAACTAGGAGTTAGAGATATACCATTTACTGTATCACAAGGTTTATGTGATGATTTTAGATATTTTATTGATAAGAGATGTTCTGATTTAGTAGAAAAGTTTAATAAGACTTTGGATAGTTTGGGAGAAGAAGAACGAAGTGAACTTGATTATTTTATGGGTAATAATAAGGCTATACCTATAAAAGAATTTATTTATGATGCACCTGAGGATTTATTAGAGTCTCCTCGTGATACATCTTTTAAGTTACTTAATTCAGTAGTTTTAAAATCACCATTTATACTAGGTGGTAGTGCTGATTTATTTGGAGCTAATAAAACTTATATTAAAGATGGAGGAGATTTCTCTTCTAATAATTATTTAGGTAAGAATATATTCTTTGGAGTTAGAGAAGGAGCAATGGGTGCTATACTTAATGGTCTTGCTTTATGTGGATTTAGAGTATATGGTTCTACTTTCTTAGCATTTAGTGATTATATGAGACCTGCTATTAGAATGGCTTGTATGATGAAGTTACCAGTTATATATATATTCTCACATGATTCAATTAGTGTTGGAGAAGATGGCCCAACTCATCAACCAGTTGAACAATTACTTGGTTTACGTAGTATTCCTAATTTGGAAGTATTTAGACCAGCTGATGCTAATGAAGTAATTGGTTCATATAAGGCAATAGCAGAGAAAAATGATTGCCCGGCAGTGATTACTTTATCACGAAATAAATTACCAATTTTAGAAACTACTAATGCTGCTTCTGTTAGTAGAGGTGGATATGTAGTATTTGATAGTGAAAGGAAACCAGATGGTATAGTTATCGCAACTGGTGAAGAAGTACATCAAGTTATTGAGGCCGCTAAAAGATTAAAAGTAAAAGGAATAAATATTAGAGTAGTTTCAATGCCTAACTTAAATAGATTTTTGAAAGAAACTTCAGAATATATAGATGAAGTATTGCCAGTAGAAGTTAGAAAAATAGTAGTAGAAGCAGGATCATCATTTGCTTGGAATAGATTAATATTTAATGATAAGTATTTAATTACACTTGATCAATTTGGTGCTTCTGGTAAAAAAAATGACGTATATAAAAAGTATGGCTTTGATGTAGAAAGCTTGGAAGAGAAAATAGAAAACTTATTAAAATAAAATTCGACATTAATAGACTTTTATATTTGCTAAGATGTAGTTGGTGATAATATGAAAGTCTATTTTATTTTTGATGTAAAAGAACAATTTATAAGTTTGTATCAAAATAATTATAGAGTTCTTTATAATATTTTAAGACAGATATATTATTTAGATAGGGAAGAAGTTAACTATGCATATACATTATTTAGACAACTTGTTAATACAATAGATAAGAATACAATAGATAGAGATATATTTTTAAAGCTTCATAGAGATATACCTTATTCTAAGAGGGGTAATGTTCATTATATTAATAATTTATATAAAGATGAAGTTAGTAGACTTACCATAAAGAAGAGTTATATTAGATTAGAAACAGAACAGTTAAATTCATCATTTTTTGAAGTACTAAAAAAATATTCTAGTAATTATTTTGTATGTGATTTTAAGAATTATAATTATTTTTTCTTAAGTAGTAGTAAACTAGGTGTTGGAGTTGGATAGATTTAGTGATTAAGGAATAAATATTTATTATATTGAAATGTATGTGTGTGGAGCTATAAGTTCTTGTTTTTTTTTTTGATTCGGTTTATAATTGAGTTATCGATGGAGGATAATTATGAAAGGAAAAAATAAGAATATAATATTATGTATTTTTATAATTGGTATTATTATTGTCACAATGATTATATTTTGCTTTTTTTACGTATTAGTTAATAATACGTCTGGAAAGAACGTTCAAAATCATAATTGTTCTTTTGTAAGGACATATAAAATTGAATATATTTTGCCTAGTAATAATGAAGAATATTTATATCTTACAATTAGAGCTTTTCAAGATGAAGATGTACAGACTATAAAAGTTTTGAAATCATTATCACCTCAAATAGAACAGGGTAAGTATTATGAATTTACTTTTGAAGTATCCGAGAAAATTAAAAAAGATACAATTCTATCTATTTATCAAGGTTCTACTATTACTTCGATTATAGAAACTTCAAAGCTTGGATTAGAACAAAGACAAGAGGCTTTATGTATACCACGATAATTGTTTTAATTGGTTTATTTCTTCAACTAAAATAGTCTAAAGTTAATTTTTAAACTGGAGGTTCGTTTTTTAACGGACTTTTTTCTTTGAAAGATTTATTGCCGTTTTTATTTAATTAAACGGTTATTACCAAGATAGTGTAAAGTTGACATTTTTTGTACTTTTTGGTATAATCTTGCTGCTAATTGGGGGATGGTTATAATGCTAGGATATGAAGATGCTCAGAAGTATTATCAAAAAAATAGCTCATCAAGATTGCTGGTGAGAGACAAAACAGAGAGGTTTACTTGGGTATTTTTAAATATTTATAGAAATGGATTTATTACTAATCCTTGTGAGTTTCTTAAAATGGCAGATAGAAATCTTGTTGAACTTGAAGAAAGTGAGAAGAAAGTATTACTAGTTTCATTTCATGAAGAAGTTATGTGTTATGCTATAGATAGATGTAGAAGTTCATCTGAAGATATTCAAGACTTTTGGAATAGAACTGATAAGTATTATAAAATCATTTCAGAAGAAAAACAAAAGTGTTATAGAAAAGTTAGTTAGTTATAGATTGATGTATTAACTTCTTCTTGATATCATTTAATTATAATGGTACAATAATTATGTATTAAGGAGATGAGATAAATGTTACATGATATATTAATGGTTCTTGTAGGACTAATTATTGGTGCTGTAATTGGTTTTTTTGTAGCACGTAAAGTAATGGAAAAATATTTAAAGAAAAATCCTCCAATTAATGAGGATATGATTAAGACTTTAATGATGCAGATGGGTAGAAAACCTAATCAAAAACAGATTAATCAAATGATGAAAGCTATGGAGAAGTATAGATAATACTTTTCTTTTTTTTAGATTTATTTTATAATTTAGTTGGTGTTTATTATGAAAGACTTTAGAGAGAAATTAGCTTTAGTACCTACTAAACCAGGTAGTTATCAGATGAAGAATAAAGATGGGATAATTATTTATGTAGGAAAAGCAAAAAATTTAAAAAATAGACTTAAAAGTTATTTTACTGGTACAGTTACTGGTAAGACTAAGATGTTAGTTGAAGATATAGATGATTTTGAATATATTGTGACATCATCCGAGTTAGAGTCGTTGATACTTGAAATTACATTGATAAAGAAATATGATCCTAAGTATAATATTATGCTTACTGATGATAAGACTTATCCATATATAGAACTTACTAAAGAAAAGTATCCAAGACTTAGAGTAGTTAGAAATGTTAAGAGAAGAAGAAATTTAAATTACTTATATGGACCTTATCCTAATGTTAGTGCAGCTAGAAAGACTGTTAATATGTTAAATAGACTTTATCCACTTAGAAAGTGTGAACATCTAAAAAAAGAATTATGTCTTTATTATCATATACATGAATGTTTAGGATATTGTGTTAAGGAAGTTGATCCTAAAGTTATTAATGAAATGTCTAAGGAAATTGTTTCGTTTTTAAAGGGAGACAGTAGTTTTATTAGAGAGAAGATTAATAAAGAGATGATGGCTGCTAGTGAGGCTATGAATTATGAGAAGGCTTTAGAATTAAAGACTATGTTAGAAGATATTGATATTACTTTGAGAAGACAGAAAATTGATTTAAATAATAATTATAACTTTGATTTAGTTAATTATTATGTAGATAAGAATTATTTATCTATTCAGGTATTCTTTATTAGAAATGGATTATTAGTTGGTAGAAATAAAGACATAATTAGTAGTGATTTAGATATTTATGAGCAAGTAGTTGAATATATTATTAAGTTTTATGAAAAACATACTGTATTACCACATGAGTTATTAGTACCAGAAGAGATTGATGGAAGTTTATTAGAAGAATATTTAAAAGTAAAGGTTACTTCTCCTAAGAAGGGTAAATTAAAGAAGCTTCTTGATCTAGCTAGGGATAATGCTAAAGAGGTTCTTGAAGCTGAAGAAGAGATGTTAAAGAAGAATGATGATTTAAGACTTGAGGCAATAGATGAGTTAAAAGAACTTTTAGGGACTGATAAAGTTTCTAGGATGGAAGCTTTTGATAATAGTCATTTATTTGGTACTTTTTATGTAGGAGGTATGGTTGTATATGAAGACTTTTTACCTTTAAAGGATGAGTATCGTAAGTATAAGATTTCTAGTGATGTTAAAGATGATTTAGGTGCTATGAAGGAAGTTATTTATAGAAGATATTATAAAGTATTAATGGAGGATCTTACTCCGCCTGATGTAATTGTTATGGATGGAGGATTTAATCAAGTTAAGATAGCAGTAGATATTATTAGAAGTTTAGGACTTAATATTAGAGTTATTGGACTTGTTAAAAATGATAAACATAAGACTAGTTCAATTATTGATGAAGAGGGTAGAGTTTTAAATGTAAAAAGTGATAGTAATTTATTCTTATTTTTTAGTAAGATACAAGAAGAAGTACATAGATTTGCGATTACATATCATAGAAATATTAAGGCTAAAGGGGCATTATCTTCAGTACTTGATATGGTTCCTGGAATTGGGGAAGTTAGAAAAAAAGAACTATTAAAAAAATTTGGTTCTTTAAAGAAAATGAAGGAGGCAACAGTAGAGGAACTTAGTGAAGTTGTATCGCATGATGTTGCGGTAATATTGTTTGATTATTTACAAAAAATATAGTATTATATAGTTAGAGATTGGTGGTGCTGATATGGCTAATGTTAATAGTTCTTTAGCTAGAAAAAGTAAAACAGTTATTGGAGTTATTATTGCTTTGATACTAGTTGTAGTTTTTGTTTATTCTTTTGTTGTTTATATGAATGCTAAAAAGAGTAAGACTTATACTACTATGGAAAGAGAAATGTATATGGCTGCTAAAAAATATGTTAGTGAGGTACAGCCTTTTGATAATGAAGCAACAGTTAGTTTAGATATTGATGCTTCTAAATTACTTGATACAAAGTATTTAGGTAGTATGAGAGATCCAGAAGATAAAAATAATGTTTGTACTGGTAGTGTTAATGTTACTAAGACTAGTGGTTCAGAGTATGAATATATAGTTTTACTAAATTGTGGTCAATATAAAAATAATGGTGTTAAATATAATGAAGATGGTAAAGTATTAGAGTCTAAAGTTTATACTGATAATAGTTCTAGTGATAATAATAATTTTAATACTAATACTAATGATGATAATACTACTGATGTTCCTGATAATAGTTCTAATAATAGTGATACAGATAATAATCAAAATAGTAATGTAGCTACACCTAGTACTGATAATAGTAGTAATACAGGTTCTAGTAATAATAGTAATAGCAATAATAACAATAACAATAGCAGTTCTGGAACAGGTAATGTAATTGATGGATCAAATATTATAGGTACAATTGATTCTTCTACTAATGTTGTTGAACAACCAATTACATCTGGCACTATGGTTAATGGTCGTATGATTAAGATTGTTGATCGTTCTAGTGGAAATTGTGCTCAAGCTATTGAATATTATTATTCAGATAGTAAATATAAATATTACTTTAATTGTATTTTAAGTCCTAGTATATTTGTTATAATAGATGGAGTTGAATATAATTTAAAAGTTGCTCTTAATAGTGGTGTTGTTAGTATGGCAGAGTTAGAAAAAGCTGGATTTAGACCAATGAAAAAACCTAATAATTTAGTAGATAGATAAGATAATTTAAATAGAGAATAATAAGAGTAGAATTTGTTGGTGTTTAGTGAGCATTTGATAAATTCTATTTTTTATATTTTGAGGTGGAAGTATATGTCAAAGATTAAAGTAATGGATGAAGTTTTAGCTAATAAGATAGCGGCTGGAGAAGTAGTTGAAAAGACTATGAATGTTGTTAAGGAATTAGTTGAAAATTCGATAGATGCGAAAAGTAGTGAAATAACAATTAAGTTAATTGATTCAGGTGTTAAAGAGATTGAAGTTAGTGATAATGGTGTTGGTATGGATAAAGAAGATGCTATGATGGCTTTTTCTAGACATGCTACATCTAAGTTAAAGAATTTGGATGATTTATTCTATATTGAATCTTTAGGTTTTAGAGGTGAGGCACTTCCTTCTATTGCATCTGTTTCTAATGTTAGGTTAAAGACTTCTGATGGGACTAAGGGAACACTTGTTACATTAGAGGGTGGAGAAAATATGCAGGTTTCTTCATGTGACTTACAAGAAGGAACGACAATTACGGTATCAGATTTATTTTATAATACACCAGTTAGATTAAAATATTTAAAGAATTTATATATAGAACTTGCTAATATAGTGGAGTATGTAGATAAGATGGCTTTATCATATCCAGATATTAAGTTCTGTTTAATAAATAATGATAAAGTATTACTTAGAACAGATGGGTCTGGGGAGTTACTTAAAGTGATTTATCAAATATATGGTGCTGATATTACTAAAAAGATGATTAATATATCAGGAGAAAATGATGATTACTATGTATCTGGTTATATATCTTATCCTGAGGTTACTAAGAGTAATAGAAATGGGATTACAACTTTAGTAAATGGAAGAGTTATTAGAAATAATGAGTTAAATAAGATTATTACTGATGCATATCATACTTATATTCCTAAAGACAAGTTTCCAATAATAGTTTTAAATATAGATGTTGATCCGATACTAATAGATATTAATATACATCCTACTAAAATGGATATTAAGTTTTCAAAGATGGATACTTTAAAAGAATTAGTTATTGATCTTATTAGTAAGAAATTAAAACAATTGACTTTAATACCTACGGCTGCTGTTAGAGATGTTTCTTCTGTTTCAGAAGTAAGAGATCAAATAAGAGAAGAAAAAGAAGATATAGATAGTGATTATAAAGATGTGTTTGGGAAGAAGACTAGTTATGAAGAGATAAAGTTAGATTTTGAAATAGCTGAGGCAGAGGAGAATTATAAGAAAACTACAGAAAGTGATACTAGTGAAGAAGATGATGTTCCTGTTAAGGAAGAGTATAGAATAAAGAAGATGGAACCTAGAGGAATAGTTTATTCTACTTATATAATTGCTGAAAATGAAGATGGTATGTATATAATTGATCAACATGCTGCAGCTGAACGTATTAATTATGAGAAAGTATTAAAATCATTAAAAGAAAAACAAGTAGTAGTTGATTTACTTATTCCTATTAAGATTGAACTTAGTGCTAATGAATTTTTGGTTGTGAGAGAGAATTTTTCATTACTTGAAGAGTATGGTTTTAAAGCAGAAGAGTTTGGTATTAATACGATTATTGTTAGAAGTCATCCTAGTTGGATTAGTGATGATATTGCGGAAGAGTGTATTCGTAAAGTAGTTGATATTATAATTACTAAGGAAGCGTTTGATTTTGATTTATTTGTATGGAGAATGGCTGCTACTATGGCTTGTAGAATGTCTATTAAGGCAAATGATTATATTTCGTATGATGATCAAATTTTCCTTTTAGATACATTACGTAAGTGTGATAATCCATTTACTTGTCCACATGGTAGATCAACAATTATTACTTATACAAAGTATGATTTAGAGAAGTTATTTAAGAGATCTCTTGATTAGTTTTGTTATTTATGATATAATAGCGGGACTTTAAGGGGGATTATAATTATGGGGTTTACAAAGGTTTATCCATTTACAACAGAGAAGTTGTCAGGGTATTTTCCGGTAATGGATTTAAAAGATAAGAATGTCTTTACAGTAGGATCTTCAGGAGATCAAGTATTTAATGCTTTAGTATGTGGTGCTGGTAAGATTACTGTTTTTGATATAAATCCAGATACTTCTAAATTTTATAAAATTAAAAGAGATTTAATTTTATCTGTTCCAAGAGAACAATTAATTGATGAGGTTTCTTTAGTTAAAGATGTTCAACTTACTGCTGACTTTTTTTCTGAAGAGGCTATTACTAGTTTTAATAAATATTTACAAGATGAAGAATCATATCAGTTATTAAGAGAAAGACTTAGGAATGATGATGTTTCTTTTGTTGTAGGAGATATTTTTAAGATGAGTGATAGTATGGGAGATAAAAAGTTTGATAGAATGTTTTTTTCTAATATACTTCATTATATTGAGTACTTTTTTCCTAATGATGATCCTTACTGGATATTAGAAAGTAATTTTGATGAATGGAAGAGCCATTTAAATGATGGTGGAATATTACAATTACTTTATTTATATGATCATTCAATAGATAAGATTAAGACTAATGAAAGACTTAAGAGAATGAGATTAAAACAAGTGTTTCCTTCGGCTTCATATGATGTTTTTAGAGTACGTGAGACTTTAGGTAGTGATGGTTTTGATGTTATTGATTTTAAGGGTACTCAAGGACTTCCTTGGAGCAGAGATAGTGTTGTTACTTATACAAAGAAGTGAGATGATGTTATGAGAGATATTATAGTTATTGTTGGTCCGACTGGAGTTGGAAAAACAAAACTTAGTATTGAACTTGCGAAAAAAATAGATGCTGAAGTTATTAATGGAGACTCAGTTGCGATTTATAGAGGACTTGATATTGGTAGTGCTAAACCTACTTTAGAAGAGAGAGAAGGTATAGTACATCATTTAATTGATATTTGTGATGTAGATGATAATTATACAGTTTATGAATATCAGAAGGATGTTAGAAGAGAAATTGATGATATTAGTAAAAGAGGAAAAAGAATTATTATTGTAGGTGGTACAGGATTATATATAAGAGCAGCTTTATATGATTATAAGTTTGTAGAAGGCACTAATAATAATGATTATAAAGATTTAAGCAATGAAGAATTAGTAGAGAAGATTAAGTCTTATAATGTAGAAGATATTCCTCATGTTAATAATAGACAACGTTTAGTTAGACTTTTAAATAAGTTAGAAAATGGAGAAGAAATTGTTACTGAGAAAAGTAAATTATTATATCCTTGTAAAGTTATAGGTTTAACTACTGATAGAGATTATTTATATGAACGTATAAATATGAGAGTTGATAAAATGATTAAGGAAGGATTAGTAGAAGAAGTTACTAGTTTAAAAGATAAGTATTTAACTTCTAGAGTTTTAAATACAGGGATAGGTTATAAGGAGTTTTATAATTACTTTTATAAAGAAAGTTCTTTAGATGAGGTAGTTGAGGCGATTAAGTTAGATTCTAGACGTTACGCTAAAAGACAATATACTTTCTTTAATCATCAATTTGATACTAAATGGTTTGATGTTAATTTTGAAGACTTTTCAAAGACAGTAGAAGAAGTTTATGAATATATAGAGAAGTAGAAAATTTAGAATTTGTTCTAAATTTTTTTATTTGTAGTAGTTGTGTTAGAAACTAAAAAATAGTATAATTAATATAGTAAAAATACTAAAGATGGTGATAATATGACAGCGTATAAAAATACTAAATCTACTTCTAAAAAGTCGGATGGATATGTTAGATTGTACCAATTTTTAGATGGAAAAAAATATATACTTGGTTCTATTGTTTTTATAGGACTTTTTATTGTGTTTATGTTTAATTCATTTGCCACTCTTGAACCTGTTTCTAGTATAACTGTTGAATCTACTACTTTAGATTATAGCAAAAGAGAAGAGGGTTCTTGGAAATATACTAAGTCTGCTAAATGGATAAGTAAGGGAAAAGCTAGAATTAATATAAAACTTGAAACAATAGAAAAACCAAGAGCAGAATATACAGATGTAATTTTAGTACTTGATACATCTGGTAGTATGGTTAAAGATAAAATAGAACAGTTACAAAAGGATGTTAATGAGCTTATTAATGATACAATACCAAAAGGAAATAAAATAGCGTTAATTACTTTTAATGATACGGCTACTATTGTAAATGATTTTACTGATGATACGTCAGTATTGCAAGAAAGTATAAATAACTTATCTACATCAGGTGAAACAAATTACTATCAAGCTTTATTGAAAGTAGATGACATATTAAGTACGTATAATAAAGAGTCCAATAGAGATTGTGTGGTTTTATTTTTGACTGATGGTTTACCTACTTCTGAAACCCCTAGTGAAGTAGGTGAGTATAAGCTTTTAAAAGATAAGTATGATTACTTAAGTATTAATGGTATTCAATATGAACTTGGTAATGAAGTTTCTGGAAGTATAAAGAATATAACTGATATTCAGTTTATAGCAAGTACTAAAACATTAAGTGAGTTTTTATATAAAGCGTCTATTTCACCGGCCGGTTATGATGACTTTATGTTAACTGATTATATTGATACTAGTGATTTTAATTTGAAAGGTGTTAGTAAGGTTAGTACAACATTTGGTAGTGCTAGTATTGAAGATGATCAGGTCATATGGAATCTGGATGGTTTTAAAACAGGTTTAGATGCAGAACTCACGATAGATATAAATTTAAATGATGAGTTAATTGGTGTAGGAGGGGTATATCCGACTCATACTAAAACAGAT
This sequence comes from Mycoplasma sp. CAG:877, assembly GCA_000433455.1. Taxonomy (GTDB): domain Bacteria; phylum Bacillota_I; class Bacilli_A; order RF39; family UBA660; genus CAG-877. Next base: position 27,368 of record HF992494.1, read on the forward strand.
GTATTTTATAAAATAGCTACTATTTCGGCTACAGAAACTACTGATAAAACTACAATTTTAAAAGATAATTATATTGTTACATATGAACCTAATACTCCAGCAGGTTGTGTAGTATCGGGGGCACCTAGTTCTAAAGTTTATTCTGTTTTTGATACAGTAAGATTAGACGATAGTGTTCCAAACTGTAGTGGATATCAGTTTAAAGAGTGGAAAATAGTAACAGATGATGTGGAGAGGGTTGGAAATAATCAATTTATAATGCCAGAGTCTAATGTAACGATAAAAGCCATTTGGAAAAAAGTCGAACTAGCAAAATCAATGGATGGAAAAATATCAAATGCTCAAACTTTATATAAATTAATAGCAGATAATTCTAGTGGTGTAGATACAGATATTGATTTTAGCAAATCACCTACTGATAGTGATTCTGGTATTTATACAATGAATAGTACTAAAAATGATAAGTATCCAGTACATTATTATCGTGGGAATATAGAAAACAATAATATTATATTTGCAAACTTTTGTTGGAAGATGGTAAGAACTACTTCTACTGGAGGAGTAAAGCTAATTTATAATGGTGTACCTACTGATTATAGTGAAAGTACTCCGATTTCACAGGATAAATATGTTAATATTTTAAATGATGAAACATATCCGTATACTTATGATTTAACTACTAATAAATGGACAAGTACTAATAAAACAAATTTGGCAACAGCTACCATTTCTTTATCAGTAACTGAATCTGGTACGTATATATTATCATATTCAGTATCGTCAGAGGCAAATTATGACAAAGCATATTTTTATAAAGATGGTACAGAAATTGGTGTATTTTCTGGAACAAAGTCTGGCTTTATATCTTTGAATGATTTAACACCTGATGATGTTATTATGGTTAAATATATAAAGGATGGTTCTGGTTCATCAGGAACGGATACTGTTACTTTTTCAATAGATAAAGCTACTGGCGATTTGGTGAAAAGTTGTAATAATACAGGTACGGCTAGTCAAATAGGGGAAACAAGATTTAATGATAATTATACTTCTCCTTCAGATGTAGGATATATGTATGGTACAAGATATACCTTTGGCCGATACAATCCGGGGTTAGCAAATAGTGTTTTAAGACAAGATAGGGGCGATATATATACTCCACATTATTATAGTACAGAAATTACTTATTCTTCTTCTACTGGTAAATATACATTACAAAATGCTATTCAAAAGTCTTGGTCCGATAATTATAGTAAATTGAAAGGTTATTATACTTGCAGTGGTTCTTTAACTACTTGTTCACGGGTTTATTATACAGTTAATACCGATAATACTTTTAAATATTCCTTAGCTTTAGAGTCTGGTGATATTGATCCTACGACTCAAATTGTATCTTTAGGTAAAGGTGTAAGAGATAATGGTGATAATACTTATACACTAACTGATGTGGTAACAGTAAAAAGAACTGATTGGGCTGAAAATTATAAGCTGTATAAAGATTACTATATATGTAAGGACTTAACAAGTACAACATGTGATGGCAAATACCGTGTATTGGAAACTAATAATTATCAAATTACCTATGATAGAACATTTAATTTTTTGTATGGAAATGATGTGACTTGGGATGGCACTAAATACACTTTAGTAAATACTTTTATTTCAACAAACACTTGGCTTACAGATAGAGAGCGCTTAGCCAAAAGTTATCATTATACATGCTTTGATACAAGTGAAGAGTGTACTAAAGTGTATTATATACATTACTTTGGAATGGGTTCTAGTATTTATTATTTGACTTTATCGTCAGGAAATAATATAGAAAATGCTAAGGATGAAATGTTTGAAAACACAAGAAATTCCACTATAAAACAATCAATAGATACTTGGTATAAAAATAACATGACTGCTTATACTGAAAAATTAGAAGATACTATCTGGTGTAATGATAGAACTTTTGAGTCTGGTTCTTTAGTTGGGAAAGACTTTGACGCCGGCAGTTCACTTGTTGATTATCCACATTTTAGTGCTTACAATAGAATCCGTGTTTTATATAGTCCAAGTGTAGAATGTTCAAATGAAAGTAGGGATGGCTTTACAGTTTCAACTGAATCAGGAGGAAATGGAGTCTTAACTTATCCAATTGGTTTATTAACGGCCGATGAAATGATGTTGGCAGGTGCTAATTATTCCTCTAACTCAAAGTTTTATTTATATACTGGTGGGCGATGGTTTGCGTCTATGTCACCTTCTGTTTACAATTATAGTTATGGGAGCTATGGACCTGCTAATGTTTTCTATATTGATAAGGATGGTAAATTAGATAATTACTATTCGGTTGGCTCTAATGCTGTACGACCAGCTATTTCTCTTGCTCGGGGTACTAGAGCTATTGGTGGAGACGGTACTGTTAATAATCCATATATAGTAGGTGATGAGTAGGGTTGATGCTAAACTAAAAAAGAGATTTGAAATCTCTTTTTCTTTTGACTTATTTTAGTTCTGTATAGATATCTTGATTGAATTGATGTTCTGTTGTTTCTATTTCTAATAGTTTATTTGTATCTATTAAGAAGAAACTATTATCAAGAATTTGACTATTATCTGGGGTTACTGGATCATCCCAAGTTAAATCTAGATGATACCATTTATTATCTAGGTTAACACCATTCCAGATATGGTTTTCACTAGCAACTTTGTAACTTATAATATTCATTCTTTCTAAGACTAATTCCATAGCATCGGTATAACCACCACATATTCCATAGCCTTGTATTAATGGGCCGTAAGCGATATCTGATTCATAGTTTGTAGTACCATTACTTTTTTTATCTATATCATATTTGGTATTATTTATTATATAGTCATGAGCAGCTTTAATATTTTCAATAGTAGATTTATTTTTATCTAAGACATTTTGTTCTATGTAGTCTAGTTTTTTTTCTATTTCAGTTATTTCTTTTTCCGTATAACTTTTATGAATAGTTAAAGTTATTTTACCAAGACTATCATATTCTGTTTCAATATGTTGGAAACCATTGTAGGGATGAACAAAGTTATTTATATAAGATAGAGTTTCTTGATTATTAGCAAGTTCTTTTATATCATCTAGACAGGTTGTATAGTCTTTAGAACAGTAGAAAGTAAAAGTATTTTTACCGGCATTTATAGCTGTATAATAAATATTTAAAATATCTTGACGACACTCTGGAGTAAAATTATCAGTATTTTGAATATAAGAGAAGTCGTAGTTACGATAATATTTATTTTTTTCTCCTAGAGTTACACTTTGATTATTTAAATTAAAATAAGAATTTATAAAAGTAATGATTGTATCTTTTTGAGTTAGAATTACTCCTATAATTATCATTGTTAGACCTAAGTTAACTAGTTTTTTGACAGCTTTTTTCATATGCCCTCCGTTTATTCTAGATTAATTGTATCTTAAATTCTTATTATTGTAAAGCAAAATAAAAAGTCGTAGATACGACTCTTAATTCATTCCGTTTTTCATTTTTGTTAATCTTGATTTTAAACGAGCTGCTTTGTTTTTATGTACTAAACCTGATGACATAGCTTTATCAATTCTTTGAATAGCAATATTTAAGTTGTTACTTGCTGCTTCTTTGTTACCAGCTTTTGCTTCTTTTTCAAATTTTTTGATAGCAGTTCTCATACTTGAATTTACTAGTGTATTAACGTTAGTTTTATTTACGCTTGAACGCATACGTTTTTTTGCACTTTTAATATTTGGCATATTTTCACCTCACTTTTTGTAAACACATTAATTTTATCAAATATATAGTAAAAATGCAAATAAAAGTTATAAAAATTGTGAATATTATTAATGGTGATTAAATATGCATACAATTGATTTAGGAAAATATAAATGTAGAACTGATCTAGTAGTTGAAGGTGATGGGTATAAATCTGATAGTAGTTATACTGTTAATAAAAACATTTCGGTTGAGAAAAAGTGTGATGATTCTGGAAGATATGTAACAATTAGTTTTTTAGATGTTACGGATAAAGATAATTATAAGATGGTTGAAAAGACTTTTATAACTGAATTAAAAGAGATACTTGGTGATGTTAAAGATAAAAAGATATTAGTAGTGGGACTTGGTAATTATAAGTCAACACCTGATGCTTTAGGACCAGGTACTATTAATAATATATTGGTTACAAGACATTTATTTTCTTTGGGAGAAGTTGAAGATGGTTATAGTAATGTTTGTTCTTTTAAACCGGGAGTTACAGGGGTTACTGGGATTGAAACTTCAGAATTAATAAATAACTTAGTTTCATTTTTAAAAATAGATTTACTTATTGTGATAGATGCTTTGGCTGCTAGAAGTATTGAGAGAGTAAATAGAACTATTCAAATATCTGATGCTGGTATTAGTCCGGGATCTGGAGTTTATAATAATAGAGGGGAAATTAGTACAAAGACTTTAAATATACCAGTTATTGCGATAGGAGTTCCAACAATAGTAGAAGCTACTGTAATAGTATCAGATACTTTTAATTATATGCTTAAACATTTTAGTTATAAGTTAGAAAATATTAATAATCCAAAGTTAAAACTTGTTATGGAAGATAAGCAAGATTATAGAGAACAAGAGATAAATTTAAGTGATAGTGATAAGGAAAGAATTTTAGGAATGGTTGGTACTTTAAGTAAGGAGGAGTTAGATAAGTTATTTTATGAAGTACTTACACCAATTAATTTTAATATGATGGTTACACCAAAAGAGATTGATTTTATAATAGAAAAACTTAGTATGCTTATTGGTAATGGTATTAATAAAAGTTTGCATGATGCCTTTAATACGACAAATTAAGTGGAAGATCTTTAGTATATTTAATTTGGTGATAAGATGAAAAAGAGATTTATTACTAGAAAGAGAAAAAGATTTAGAGTACTTAAAATAGTACTCTTTTTGGCATTTTTTATTGGATCTTTAATAATTACTTTTCATCTTTTAAATAAGAGTAATATTAGTATTGATGATAAGAGATTGGTAGAAGTATTACTTCAATATAGTGATAGTAGTGAAGATAAGGGAATAATTAAGAGAGTTAAAAAGATGTTTAGTACGCCTGTTTTATTTTTAGATAATAATTATTTTAAGGTAGAGAAGGTTTTTAATGAGAAACCTAATTTGGATAATACTAGTCAGACTTTACCAACTATTTATATATATAATTCTCATCAAGGAGAAGAATATGCCCCTAGTAGTTTTGCTGAATATAGTGTTTCTCCTACAGTAATGTTTGCTGATTATGTATTGGAAGGACTTTTTAAAGATAAGGGATATGTTTCTTTAGTTGAGGAGAGTAGTATTAAAGAAATCTTAAATAGGAATGGATGGCGTTATTCTTATAGTTATATGGCTAGTAGAATTTTAATGGAAGAAGCTTTTAAAAATAACCCTAGTTTAAAATACTTTATTGATGTACATAGAGATAGTTTAGATAAAAGTAGAACTTCTGTTATGATTGATGGCAAAGTTTTTGCAAAAACTATTTTTTTAATTGGACTTGAAAATGATAATTATGAAGAAAATTTAGCGTTTACTGAAAAAATTAATAATCTTATGAATAAAAAGTATCCTGGTTTATCTAAAGGTATTTATAAGAAAGGAGGGGTGGGAGTTAATGGTGTCTATAATCAAGACTTTTCTAATAGAACGATTTTAATAGAGATAGGAGGATATGAAAATACTCCATCAGAAGTTTTAAACTCGACTTTAGCATTTGCAGAATGTTTTTTGGAGGTGATTAAGACTGATGAAGGCTAAATACATAGTAAGGTTTTTAGGAATTATTATTGTAATACTATTTTTTGCTTTATACTTTGGACAGTACACTGGTTATTATAATATTTCTAATGAGAGGAAGACTACTCTTACAAAAGAGGCAATTGAGAGGTTTGAAAGAGATGTTTCTGATGGAAAAGAGATTATTGCGGGGAACTATTTAACGAAAGAGAAAAACTATAATAATAGTTTATCAAAGATGGGACTTGGTATTTCTAGGTTAATTGGAGAAGGTTTTGATAAGATGATTAATACTATTTTTAAAGAGGTAGAAAAAGCGATAAGGAATTGATCAAAAGTCATTCCTTTTTCTATTTTTTTGTAGTATAATTTTCTATAAGAATAGGGTATTGGGGTGAAGTGATGCTAAAATATAATGATACTTTAAAACAAGTTTTAGATCAGTTGTCTTTAGAATTAACAACAATACAAATAAAACTAAATAATTTTAATACATCTCGTAATATAGAGTCTTATAAAGAAGATATATTACGTTTAGTAGATTCTAATACTTTATTACTAGCTTCGTATTATATGGAGAGTAGTATTGAAGAGAAGAAGAAATTTGATTGGTTACTTAGTAAGACTTTTTCTACTAGTGATGAGAAAGATATTTTTCAGCAACAGTTAAAAAACTTATATTATCTTGGCAAAAATAAGTTATATGATACATCACAATATAAGACTATTAGTGATGAGATTTTGAAGTTTAGAGAAGTTCTTTTAAAGACAGTATTTCAAAGTGAAGAAGATAAGGATGAAGAAGAAAAGTTATTACTTAGAATGAATAATTTAAAGAGAGCTAAAAAGTACTTTTTAAGCGATCATAATAAAGTATGTGTTAAAAGTATTGATAATTTAAGAGAAATAATTGAATCTTTAAATATGAGTGATACTTTAAAGACTGATGTTTTAATGATTATTTTTACTAATGAACTTGATTATTATAAAGCAGTACTTAATAAAGAAAGAGGTAATTTTGATGATGATATTAATAACTTTTTAATGGTTTCTGGACTTAGTAGTATTTTAAGAGCAAGTGATAATATTTATTTAACTAACGCTACTATGGAAGATGATTATAAGAGTGTTGTTACAACTATAAAGAATAGTTCTAAGTTAGATAAAAAGAATAAAGAGTAGGTGATAGACATGAATTGTGGTTATTTGGTACAATTACTTAGAAAAAATATTACAAATAATAAAAAATTAATTCATGATTATCATTTATATAGAGATGATTATCTAGATGAAAAACAGGAGTTAGAAAAGTTACTTTTTATTACTACTTTAAATATTTCGACAATGTCTTTTGAAAAGATTAAGAATATAGTACTTGGTTTTTCAATTAGTGATGAAGAAAAACAAGATATGATAGAAGAGTTAAATGTAATTATGACTATACTTAAACTTAATTCTATTAATGGTACTAATATTTTGTTAGATGATGTACAGAATGAAGTTTTAGATAGATTTTTAAATTATTTACATGAATATATTTTAGTTAGAAAAGATTATAATACTAATAATGATATTGATATAGAAGAGTTGACTAATGTTAATGAGAAGTATAAGAGTCTTTCTACTAAGTTAAATAATCCTAAAAATACAAAGTTTATTACGGATTTAGATACGTTAAATACTTTATTTAATGATAATAAATTAGAAGAGAATGTTAAAAGAGATTTATTAGTTTCTCTTATTAAGTATAATAAGAATATTTTTAATTATAAAATTGGTTTTACTAATAATATGGAAATTGCTAGATATGGAAATATTGATATTGGAGAAGTTAAAGGTATTTTTAAAAAGTATGGATATGATTTTGATAGGTTAGATACTGGATTTCAAAATAAGATATTGGAGTTTGGTGTTATTGGAAAGATAAAGGAAGTTTTATGTGTACTTTATCAATTAAATATTAAAATAGATGAGAAAGAAAATGGATACTTTTTAATGAGTTTAGTGCTAACTGGAGATAAAGAGAGTATTGCTAGAACTATGAAGTTTATATTGAGTAAAAATGTTTTGGTAGAAAAGTTATTTAAAATACCTAGTGTTTTTATTAGTGAAGATAATACTGAATTTAATAGAGAAAAGACTAATCGTTTTAAAATAGTTGATTATTCTATATTTAGTGAAGATAAACCTTATATAGTTGGGACAGCTGAGAGGTTTAGAAATAATACGTTACTATTAGAAAGATATGGTTTATCATTAAAGAGTATTTTAGATAAGTATCCACAAGTATTAATAGTAGATAGTGAAAGACTTTATAATAATTTAGAAATGTTTTTAGAGTATGGTTTTTCATTTACTAAGAATAAGAGATTGATTGATTCTTCTCTTAGTGCTCTTACTTCAATTAGGTTTTGTGATATAGTTGATCAATTTATAGAAGTGCATCCTTATGGTATTAAGTATTTAAGAGATAATTTAAGTTGTATTAAGACTATTAGTAGTGCTTTTGATGTTATATTTTATAGTATGTATTATTCTAATGTATTAGAGGGTGAAGATAGGGCTTTTAGAAGAATTATTAGTAATAATAGAGAATATTTATGCTTACACGGAGATATTAATAATAGATTTGGAGAAGCTTATATGGGTATTACAGATACTAATAAAGTTAGTGTTACTAATACTTTTATTCCTAAATTTAAGGATCAAGATAAGTATAGAAATATTTTAGAAAAGAATAAATATAGAGTAATTGATGTAGATATATTTGATAATAGATATATTCAAAAGATTAATACTTTTTCAGATGATCAGGAACCATTAATATATAATTTTGATGGTATTAGAATATCTAAGATTAAAGTACTTAGAATATTTAATGTATTAATTAAGAATGGTATTATGAGTAATTTAGATAGTTTTATGTTTAGTGTTTCTTATAATACTATTATTAGTGAAGATAATTATAATAAGTTATATGATTTAATAAAAGACGCTATTAAATAAAGGTGATATGAATGGATTTTTTAATTGATAATGGTATTTCTAAGGATGTTATTGTAGAAATAGAAGATTATAATGATGATAGTTTAGTTTATAATTTTATTTGTAATGAGGCTAATGCAGTTAAGGTACTTGAATATTTTAAGAGTATTGGGATTGAGGCAATAAATAGACTACTTATTTATAAGTTAGAAGTATTTTTAATTGATTATAAGAGTATTGTTAAGGCTTTTAATAATTATGATGTTTCTGTTTTAGTTCAACTTATTAATGACGATATTAACGCTATTAACTTTTTATAATAGTAAAAGAAAAGAGCTTGTAAAAATACAAACTCTTTTTTATTGATATAATTCTTGTTTTAGTAATTCTAAGTTTTCTGTAATTAGACTTTCATAAGTATCTTTATTTGCTCTTTGTTCATCTGAAATATTATCTAATTTATGTAATTCTAGTCTTTTAATATTTGTATATTCTTCTAATATTTCTTTAGTGTTATCACTTAGATTATCATTTTTAAAAGTGTAGATGTAATTTATTTTTTTCTCTTCGATTAAGTTTTTAACATCACTTATTGTTTTATCAGTAGCATCACTATCGATACAGTAAACTTCTAGTCCGAACTTTTCTAGGTATTTTAATGCTGAATTATCAACGACTATTTTTTTATTTGTAGTATTTTCTACTGTTAAACGGTAATCAGCATCTAATTCTGATAGTTTTATTTTTAATTGATCGTATGCTTCATCAATATCTTTTTTTAGATAAGTACTAGAAACGTATTCTTCTAAACCAATTCTTATGTTTTGAGCCATCATTAATAGTGAAGATGGGTTTAACCATAACTCTTCTGGAGAGTAGTCTGTTTCTAAGACATCTGAACTATCAATTATTTTTAAGTCTGGGTTTAGAGTAAGTAAGTCGATTGCCATATTTCTTTCACGTTCGATTAAACCATTGTAGATAAACAAATCTGATTTACTATAATCTTTTTTCTGCTTATCACTAACTTTATAATTAGTAATATCTATTCCATCAGGGTAAATAGAAGTTACTGTAGCATGTTCACCATAGAGTTCTTTTGTTATGTATTCGTTAGCATAATTAGTAACATATATTTGGATATTATCCATGTTATCATCGGTACAACCAGTTAATAAAACTGGTGTAAAAATAGTTAGTATAAATAATAATATAAATTTAGGTGTTTTTTTCATTCTTTTTCTCCTTTACTGGTACGGGATCATATCCAGATGTTCCCCATGGATTACAACGTAATATTCTTTTTATAGTTAAATAAGAACCTTTTATAGAACCATGAGTTTCTATAGCTTCAATAGCATAGTTTGAACAAGTTGGTATATGTCTACAAGATGCATGAGATGATAAAGGCATTTTTTTATATAGTTTTATTAGTGATATTAAGAATTTTTTCATATATTTGCCTTTCATATTTATTTGTATCTTGCTTTTTTAATTTTACTATAATTCAAATAAAATATCAATTATAAGTATACTAAATTAATTAATTTTGGTATAATTATATTCGGTGAAGATTATGGATGAATTATTTGAAAGACTTGGTATTAAACCGAAAGATTTAAGACTTTATAATACAGCTTTTTTACATAGTAGTTATGCTAATGAACATAGAGCTAAAGCTGATTATGAGAGATTAGAGTTTTTAGGAGACTCAGTAGTTGATTTAGTTATTGCTGATTATTTATATTCGTGTGAAAATGAAGATGAAGGAGAAATGACTAAGGTTAGGGCTAGTTATGTATGTGAGAATGCTTTATATGAATACGCTACTAATTTAGGCTTGAATAGATATATTAAAGTTGGTCATGGAGAAGAAAAAGAGGGTGGAAAATATAAGAAAGCAATTGTTGCTGATATATTTGAAGCTTTGATGGGAGCAATTTATTTAGATTTAGGTTATGCTACGGCTAGAAGAACTGTTCTTAATATTATAGTTCCTTATATAGAAGATCCTAATGTAACATTCTTTAGTGATTATAAGAGTTCATTACAAGAATATGTTCAAACGACACAACAGAGTTTAATATATGATTTAGTATCAGAAGATGGACCAGCACATGATAGAACATTTACAGTAGAAGTTAGAATAGATGATATTGTATATGGTACAGGAGTTGGTAGTACTAAGAAGGAAGCTGAACAAGAAGCGGCAAAAGTGGCATTAAATAAGTTAGCTAGATAGAATTATTTGATGATATTTTCTTAGTTATTAGCAAAAAAAGCAGTTGATAATTTGAAAAATAGGAAAATTAATGATATAATGGCTGTTGTAATTTATACCTTTGCCTTTATATCATTTATTAATTTTAAAAAGAGATGTATTTAAGAAAGGAGATATTAATGAGTAAAATAAAAATATTTAGTTTAGGCGGATTAAATGAAAATGGAAAAAATATGTATGTTGTTAACGTAGATGGTGATGTTTTTGTTTTTGATGCTGGATTAAAGTACGATAATGATTTAAATTTAGGAATTGATTATATCATTCCAAACTTTGACTATTTAATTAAGAATAAAAAGAATATTAAGGGTGTATTTTTAACACATGGACATGAATCTAATATGGGTGCTGTTCCTGATATATTGGCAAAGTTACCAGATATACCTATATATGGTACAAAACTTACACTTGAGATTGTAAAGAAAGATATGACTAAAGAAGAAATAGAGAGAACGAAGTTTAAGGAGATTAGACCTCATTCTAAACTTACTTTTGGTAAGAATGCTTTATTTCCAATAAGTGTTACACATTCTATACCGGATGCTGTTTGTTATGTTTTATATACTGAGGATGGAGCTATTGTTTATACAGGAGACTTTGTATTTGATTCAACTGTTCCTGATATATATAAAACAGATATTGGTAAACTTGCTTATGTTGGTAAACAAGGTGTTTTATGTTTAATGACTGAGTCAATTTATGCTGATAGATTTGGACATACTAGTCCTAATAATAGAGTGGCTGGATTTATTAGAGAAGTTCTTTCTAATAATCCTAATAGAATAATCGCAACAATATTTTCTTCACACTTTTATAGAGTACAAGAAATATTTAATGAGGTTTCTAAGACTCATAGAAAAATAGTTATTATGGGTAAGAGCTTACAAGAGACTATCAATGGAGCAATTGATGATGGATATTTAAAGATTGATAAAAGTAGAATTGGTAGTTTAAGTGATCTTGATAATAAGGATGTTGTAGTATTTATTTCTGATGAGAAGGAAAAACCTTTTGCTAATTTGGAAAGAATAATACATGGTTTTGATCGTTATATTAAGATTAAAGATACAGATACTATTTTTATTACTGAACCTAGTTATGCTGGAATTGAAAAGAGAACTGCTCTTATAATGGATGAGATCGCAATGCTTGGAGCTAATGCTGTTTCATTATCTAGTAAGAAACATTTATTACATCATGCTTCTAGTGAAGACTTAATGTTAATGATTAATTTGATGAATCCAAAATACTATTTCCCGGTTAAGGGTGAGTATCGTCATCAATATGCTAATGCTGAAATAGCAGAAGAGTTAGGTATACCAAAAGAAAATATTATTTTAAAACAAAATGGTGATGTTTTAGAATTAGTTGATGGTAAAAATACTAATTCAACTGAGCATGTTGAAGTTGATGAAATATTAATAGATGGTAATAGTAATGGTGATATTGGAGACTTAGTATTAAAAGATCGTGAAATGCTTGGTGAGAATGGTATTGTTATTATTAGTTGTACTTTAGATAAACAAAGTAAAGCTATAATAGGGGGACCTGAGATACTTACTAGAGGATTTATCTATGTTAAAGAAAGTCAGGATTTATTAGAAGAGACTAAGAAAATTTCTAGAGAAACAATTGAGTCTAATATTGATGTTGGTACTAGTAGAGTAGATTATTCTAAGATTAAAAATGATGTTAGAGATGTACTTGGTAAGTTTTTTTATAAAGAAACTGGTGCTAAACCAATGATTATTACAGTTGTACAAGAGATATAAATTACATGATTAAGACTAGTTTTACTAGTCTTTTATTGTGGTATTTTTTAGTGGATTGGTGTATTATTTTAGTATGAAGAGAGATTTAAGAAGAAAGTATTTAAATATTAGAAAAAGAGTTTTAGATAAGAGCTGTAAGGATGATCTTATTTTTAATAAGGTTATTAGTGATGAAAGGGTTCTTCTTGCTAGAGATATATTGATATATGTATCTTTTGAGGATGAAGTTGATACGAGAAGACTTATTAATTATTTTTTGGATAATGGTAAGAATGTTTATGTACCGAGAGTTTGTGAAAAAGAGATGGATTTTTATAGGATTGATAGTTTTAATGATTTAGTTGAGGGGTATAAAAATATATTGGAACCTGTTGGGAATGAGAAGATAAGTGATTTTTCAAAAGCTCTTTGTATTACTCCGGGAGTTTGCTTTAATAGGTATGGCTACAGGATTGGTTATGGAGGAGGATTTTATGATAGGTTTCTTAGTAGAAGTGGTGTTTTTAGTATTGGGGTTTGTTACAAGGAGTGTTTATGTGATTTAGAGTTCAATGAAGAGCATGATGTAGCGGTTAATAGGGTTATTACTGACTAGGGGTGTTATTGGTAAAAACAGTTAAATATGTCTTTTAAAGATAAAGGTTTGGTGTTATAATTTTTTTAGTGGTTTTGTCCTCGTAGCTCAGTTGGATAGAGCGATCGCCTCCTAAGCGATAGGTCGTGTGTTCAAATCACATCGGGGACGCCATTTTTTTGTATGAAAAAACTTCAACTTATTTTGCTGAAGTTTTTTTATTTTTTTTAAATTTTTCTAGGGAACCTCGATTTTTTTTCTAATAATATAATTGGGAATACATTAATGGATTTAAGTGCTTACCTCTAAAGAGAGTAGGTGATGATAATGAAGAAAGTAGATTTTTTAGTAATTGGATTATTTATTATCATTACACTTCTTATTATTCTACTTTATAAGTAATGATAAACAAAAAAGCACTTAATCACTGTATGTGACTAGGTGCAAAACCACTTTTGGTGAGTACTTAATCCTTACAAACATTAAGTATTCCCTTTAATATTTTGTACAAGTTTCCTTGACATATTCATAATAACATTTACATGAGTTTTTTTCAAGTAGTTTATGGTTCTAATCTACTAGGGCCTCTAAATATAAACATTGTTTCTTTTAATGAACCAGTTTCTAATAATAACATAGTTATTCTATCTACTCCAATAGCAAAGCCACCATGTGGAGGACAACCATATTTAAAGAATTCTAGGTAGAATTTTACATCTTGATCTAGACCTTTTTCTTTAGCTTGTTTGCATAGTGTTTCATAGTTATTTTCTCTTAGAGCTAGAGTGGTTGTTTCACAACCTTTCCAGATAAGATCGGCTCCTTGAGGAATACCGTTTTCTCTTTTATGATAGAAAGCTCTTTTTTTAGCACTGAAATCGGTAATGAAGACAAATTCATGATCATATTTTTCTTTAACGTATTTAGAAGCTAATTTTTCGGATTCAGCATTCATATCACCAACATCTTCATAGTTCATTTTATAACCATATTCTTTTTCTAGAATTTTATATAATTCTTCTAGTTTGATTCTTGGAAATGGTTTAGTTGGAACTATTACTTCAACATTGAAAAGTTCTTTTATTTCTTTTCCATATTTTTCTTTTACAGCTTTTAGTCCTGCTATAAAGAGATTTTCTTCAAAGTCCATTAATTCGTCTAGATTATTAAAATAACTCATTTCAATATCAAATGATGTGAAATCAGTTGTATGTCTGTATGAATTAGACTTTTCAGCTCTAAAAGCCGGAGCTATTTCAAAGACTTTTTCAAAACCGGCACACATGGCCATTTGTTTATAAAACTGGGGACTTTGAGCAAGATAGACTTTCCTTCCAAAATAGTTTACTTCAAAAACTTCTGATCCAGATTCGCTTGCAGTACTAATAATTTTAGGTGTGTGGATTTCTGTAAAATTATTTTTGATAACAAACTCTCTCATAGCATTTATCATACAAGTTTGAACTTTAAACATAAGAATGTTTTTTTCACTTCTTAGGTCTAAAAATCTGTAATTTAATCTAGTATCAATAGCTGCGGACTTGCTATCTTTGTAGTTTAGAGGTAATTCTTCTAAACATTTACTAGTTACAGTTATGTTTGTTGGAATAAGTTCCATGTTATTTAGTTTTACTTTGTCATTTTTATGTAGAATTCCAGTTATTTTTACGGTACTTTCTGGAGTAATAGTAGAAACTATTTTAGTTAATTTTTTATTAGACTCATTTTTTTCAATAGTTACTTGAACCTTACCAGTTGTATCTCTAATAATTAGAAAATCTACATATTGTAAGATACGAATATTATCAACAAAACCTTCGATAGTTATTTCTTGTTCTAAATATTCGTTTAGATTTTTAAAATATATCTTTTTCATAATTAACCTCCTTTAAAATATATAATAAAAAAACAGTTTATTATCCACAAAGGGACGAATAACTGTTAATATCCGCGGTACCACCCAACTTATTATATAAAAATTTGGTTAATATATAATCACTTATTATGGATAACGGTTTAATCCGACTTGTCCTACTATTAGTTCAGATAAGTGGCTCGTAGGTGTCTTTTCATTTGATATTTATATTATCTTTCACCCAATGATAACTCTCTAGAATAAATTATAAAATTACTTTTCCTAGTCATAGCCGATGTATAGATTATAGCATATCTCTTTTTTTAGTGCAATATATGTTGGAAAAGGTTTTGTGTTAAAGAATAATTTTTTTATTTATTCATAGGAAAAATAAGGCGGTCATGTTATAATAATTTTAGATTTATAGATAGTTGTTGATACATTTTATATGTAGAGGAGTAGTATATGAAGAAGTTTAGAGATTATTTTATAGTGGGAGGGATTTCTACTTTTATATTGAGTGTTTTATTTGTGTATTTTGGGATTTATCCATTTGGAAATAATACAGTCCTAACTGGTGATCTATATACGCAAGTATCAGCTCTTTTTTATCATTTATGGGATACTATAAGAGGAGGTGGATCATTACTTGTTGATTATACTTCGGGAGCGGGAGAAAGTTTTTTTGGAATATTTGCCTATTATTTAGTTAGTCCAATTAACTTAATTGTTCTTTTATTTAAAAGAAATGATATTTATTTAGCAATTTCCTTAGTAGTAGCACTTAAAATAATTTTATCTAGTATTACTTGTCTATATTCTTTAAAATATATTTTTAAAAAAGATAACTTAATGTTTGTACCATTATCACTATTATATGCTTTTAGTGGATATACACTTGTATGTTATCAGATTACATCTTGGATGGATGTAGTTTATATGTTTCCTTTAATTGTAGTGGGACTTAAAAAATTAATTGATGAAGATAAGCCTATTATGTATGGGGTTACATTATTTTTAACTATTTGTTTTTCTTTTTACTTATCTTATATAATGATTATATTTATTTTCTTATTAGCTTTTATTTATATAAAGAATAATGTAGAAAAAAAAGATCAGAAAAGAGCTATGCTTAGTATTGGAATTTATACAATACTACCAATGCTTATGTCTTTATTTATTACATATCCTGCTTTAAGACAGATATTTGGATCGGCTAGAACTAATATATCTAAAAATATATTTAATAATTTACTAGGATGTTTATTTGATAAGTTAAATTACTTTAATATATCAATATTATTAGTTGTATTTACAATGCTTTTAATAGTTGAGAGAAAGAATAATAAGAAGTTTTTAAAGTGGTATATACCAGCACTTTTAGTATTAGTTATACCTTATATAGTGGAACCATTAAATAAAGTATTTCATTTTATGTCATATTCATTCTTTCCTAATAGATATGGTTTTATATTATTTTATTTATTAGTTGTTGGAGGAGCATATTTATTTAGTGCTAATAATAAAAATATAAAAAATAAGTTAGATGAGAAGTTAAAGATAATACTTGGAGTAGTTAGTGTTATTCTTTTAATAGGAATATATTTTATTGTATTTAGGTTTGTATATAAAGATTTAGAAGTAGCAGTTTATAGTATTTCAATGATATATGCAAAGAAGGCTTTTATAATACTTAGTTTATTATCTATAGTTATATTTGGAGTGTGTTTTATTCTTAATATATTTAGAGAAGAAAAGACTTATATAGTTTTAATGTATATAGTTATAATTAGTAATATTTGTTTTAATGCATTTTTATATATTGGACTTAGAGATTATCAGGGGATGATTAAAAATTCTTTTGGAATACTTGAAAAAGTTGAAAATAAAGAAAGCAGTAACTATTATAAATTAAAGACAGATATAAAGAATATAGATGACTTTGTTGTTAATGAGGGGATTGTTAGTAATTATCAAGCACTTGATCATTTTACTTCACTAGTAAGTAGAAATTCATTAGAGTTTTATAAGGGCCTTGGATATTCTAGTTTTTGGACAATGATCTTTTCTAGTGGAGGAACTTTATTTAGTGATAGTTTAGTTTCTAATAAGTATTTTCTTACAGATAGAGATATTGATAGTGGTTTTTATACTTTAAAAAGTAGTGATTATGGATATAATTTCTATGAGTTAAATTATGATATTGGATATGGGTATCTTGCACGTAATAATTTTAAATTAGATAAGAGTGATACTTTTAGTTATCAAAATAAGATTTATGAAAGTATTACTGGTAATAGTGATCTATTTAGTGTTTATGATATTAGTAATATAAAAAATATAGATACTAATAATAGTGGTAAATGTATTATTAAGAGTAATGATAATTATATAGAATATAATGTTAGTATTAAAGAGAAGAGTATTTTATATTTAGATTTAGCTTTAACAATGGAGGAGAGTATTAAGGGTAGTGTTAGTAATGTGATGATGATTTATATTAATGATGAGTTATATAGTGATAATTATCCTACTAAGACTAGTAATGGTATTTATGATTTAGGTGTTTATGAGAATCAAGATATTAATATTAAAGTTAAATTAATTAAACCGATTGATATTGAGAAATTAAGTATTGCTAGTATGGATATTAGTAAGTATGAAGAATTTATTTTGAATAATAAAACTGATTTAGGTATTAAATTTGATAAGAATAAAATTACTATTGAGAGTGATGTTAATACAGCTGGTTACTTAGTTATACCAGTATCTTATAGTGATAATTATAGAGTAGTAGTTAATGGGAAAAGTACTGATACAGTTAAGATGTATGGGGGGGTATTAGGTGTTAAAGTAGATAAAGGACATAATCAAATTACTTATACATATATAAATAAAGATTTAGAGAAGAGTTTGATTGTTTCTTTGATTGCAACTATTGTATTTACTATAATATCAGTATTTTATAGTAAGATTAGTACTAATAAAATTTTAAGAGAAGTTGCTTATGGTACTTATAGTTTATTATTTTATGTAGCAGGGGTTTTATATGTAGGTATTATTTTGGTTTGGTTAGTTAAATTTGTAATATAAGAAGGTGTATTTACTTGGATTTAAATTTTTACTTAGCACAGATTACAGCGGTACTTGCTTGGTTATTTTTGATAATTAGTTATTGGAAGAATAAGAATGATAATTTACTTGTTTTACAGGTTGTATCGGGAGTTTTCTTCTTGCTTAACTATATATTTTTAGGGGCTTATACAGGACTTTTTGTAATATGTTTTGAGATAGTTAGAGATTATTTATATATTAAGTTTAGGGATGATAAAAAGACTTTTCTTTATACTTTGCCAGTGTATGCAGTAATTGGAATATTTAGTTATGATGGGATTTGGTCTTTATTTTCAATACTAGCATCAGTTAATGATGGATTTGCTTTAACATATCATGGGAAGAAAGTCGTGTTTTTAGGGATTGTAACTTATATTTTATGGATTGTTTACGATTTGTATTGTGCAAGTTTTGCGAATGTTTTAGCAGAAAGTATTGTAGTTATATCTAATTTAGTAATATTACTGAAGACAGGAAACAGTAAAAATAAAAAGATAATTTTAAGTAGAAGATAATTTTTTAATTATTTTCTTTTATTTTTTTTAAAATTATTTTATACTTATTTTAAAGTAGGGTGATTATAGTGAAGAAGGTAATTGTTAGATTAGAAAACTTTTGCAAGAGTTATGAAAATAAGGAAGTAATTAAAGATATTAATTTAGAAGTTTATGAAGGAGAATTTTTAACATTACTGGGATCATCTGGGTGTGGAAAGACAACAATTTTAAGAGCAATATCAGGACTTGATCCGGTTACATCAGGAAAGATTTATATAAATGATGTAGATGTTACTAATTTAGATCCACAAGAGAGAGAAGTTAATACAATATTTCAGAATTATGCACTTTTTCCATTAATGACAATTGAAGATAATATTGGGTTTGGGTTAAAGATGAAGAAAGTTCCTAAAGAAGAGATAAAAAAAGCAGTAAAGGAAATGATGGAATTAGTACATTTAGAAGGCTATGAAAAAAGATTTCCTAGTGAATTATCTGGAGGTGAACAACAGCGAGTTTCTATTGTTCGTGGACTTATTAACAATCCAAAAGTATTACTTTTGGATGAGCCATTATCAGCTTTGGATATGAAATTAAGAAAACAGATGCAGATAGAGTTAAAGCAATTACAAAGAAAGTTTGGTATAACCTTTATATATGTTACACATAGTCAAGATGAAGCTTTATCGATGAGTGATCGAATAGTTGTACTTAATGAAGGTAAAATAGAACAGATAGGTACTCCTACACAGGTTTATGAGAAGCCTAAGAATTTATTTGTGGCTAACTTTTTAGGAGATTCTAATATATTTAAAGGAAAAGTTATAGATGATGGTGAAGCTATTTTAACAGAAGAGGGAGATGTCTTTAAAATTGATAAGACTCCTCGAGGAACATTAGAAGAAATTTATATAATGGTTAGACCAGAGAATATAAGAGTTTCATTTGATAAACCTAAGGGTAATCACGTTTTGGGGAAAGTATATGAAAAGTCTTATAATGGATCAATGACTAAGATATTAACTAAAGTAGGTAAAAAGGTAATGACTGTAATGGTATTTGGTAATGACTGTCCTTTTAAAAGGGGAGATGAAGTATATTTATCTTGGGATGTAGAAGATCAAATATATGTAAATGGTGATAGTGATGAAGAATAAAATAGTAAAGATATTATTTACCTTACCAGTTATTGTTTATACATTAGTTTTAATTGCTTTACCTTTATTATATATATTTGGAATTAGTTTTTTTAAGAGTGATTCTTATGGTGGTATTGTTAATACTTTTACATTAGTTAATTATATTGAGTTATTTGATGCCGTATATATTAAGATTTTTATAAAGTCTGTACTTATTGCGATTGTGACAACAATTATTTGTATTTTGATTGCTTATCCTTTTGTTTTGGCTGTTTCTCATAAGAGTAAATTTAAACAGAAAGTCTTAATGACTTTAGTTATGGTACCGTTTTTAACTAATTCATTGATTAGAATGTATGCTTGGATTGTACTTCTTAGAAAGAATGGAGTTATTAATAATGTTTTAACTTCAATGCATATAATTTCTGAACCATTAAATTTAATGTATAACAACTTGGGTATTATTATTGGAATGGTTTATACATTGTTACCATTTATGTTATTACCTTTATATAGTAGTGTTTCAGCAATACCTAAATCATTGTTGGAAGCGGGATCTGATCTTGGGGCTAGTAAATGGAAGATATTTACGAAGATAATATATCCAGCTACTATTTCAGGACTTTTTAATGGGGCTTTAATGGTCTTTACTCCAGCTCTTGGGTACTTCTTTATTGTAGATGTACTTGGTGGTGGTAAGATTATGATTTTAGGAAATTTGATAAAGAATCAGTTCTTAACGGCACGTAATTGGCCATTTGGGGCGGCTATTGCGGTAGCACTTTTAGTTATTACATCGATAATTATTTATGTTTATAAAAAATTAGGTGGTAAAATGGATGATTTGGGTGGTGCTTAATGAGAAATAATAAAATATTAGATAATATAATTATTGGGGTTGTATTAGTATTTTTGTTCTTACCAATATTTGTTTTAATACTATTTTCATTTAATACATCACAGTTAAATATAACATTTGAAGGATTTACTTTGAAATGGTATGGAGAGTTATTTAAAAATACAACGTTACTTTTAGCACTTAAAAATACTTTAATTGTAGCGATTGTTAGTACAGTAGTTTCAACTGTTATTGGAACTATTTCAGCTTATGGATTATATAAGTATGATTTTCCATTAAAAAAAATTGTTAATAGACTTTTATATATACCGGTTGTTATACCGGAGATTGTTTTAGGTATATCATTGCTTGCTATATATACAGTTTTTAAATTAGAACTTGGAATGACTACTTTGATTTTGGCACATATATCTTTTTCTATACCTTTTGTAATTATAAATGTTAGAAATATATTAGAACAGATGGATGGAAACTTAATTTTAGCGGCTAATGATTTAGGAGCTAGTAAGTTAAAAACATTTTTATATGTAACT
>HF992494.1:48784-70307 GCA_000433455.1 Mycoplasma sp. CAG:877
ATTCCTTCTTTAATGCCCGGTATTTTAAGTGGAGCAGAATTAGCATTTACTTTGTCTTTGGATGATGTTGTTATTAGTTATTTTACAGCTGGGCCTGGTAGTAATACATTACCATTACAAATATATTCAATTATAAAGACAGGTGTTACTCCGGATGTTAATGCTTTAATTACTTTGATGTTGTTAGTTATATTTATTTTTTTAACTGTATCAGTTCTTATTAATTTAAGAAAGATGAAGAAGGTGAGTAATTAATGAAAAGAAAACTTTTTGTTGTACTTTGTTTTTTGTGTTTAGTATTATCTGGATGTAGTAAGAAAGATGAGGGAAGGGTACTTAATGTTTTAAACTGGTCTTCTTATATTCCAGATGAGGTGGTTAGAGATTTTGAAAAGGAGACTGGTATTAGAGTTAATTATGGAACTTATTCATCGAATGAGGAACTTTTAGCGAAAATTGCCAACTCTAAAGAAGGAACATATGACTTGATCTTTCCTAGTGATTATATGATAGAAATTATGAAGAGTAGAGGGTTACTTCGAGAACTTGATAAGAGTAAGTTAGATAATTATAAAAATATTGATAGTAATTATTTAAATTTAAGCTATGATAGTAATAATCAATATAGTTTACCTTTTGTTTTAGCAACAGTACTTATTGCGGTTAATAGAGATGTTATTAGTGATGAAGTTTGTTCATATAGTGATCTTTTGGATAGTAAATTTAAAAATGAGATAGTACTTTTAGATGATCAAAGAATTGTAATTGGAATGGGCCTACTTGCTTTAGGATATGATATGAATTCTACTAATACTAAGGAAATTGATGAGGCAAGAGAGTTTTTACTTGAATTAAAGAAAAATGTAAAGGCATTTGATAGTGATAGTCCTAAGAACTTTTTAATTACAGGGGAAGCTTCTATTGCGGTTATTTGGAATGCTGAGGCAGCTCTTGCGAAGAAAGCGAATCCTAATATAGAAATAATTTATCCAGATGAGGGAATGGCTCTTAGTGTTGATAATTTTGCAATACTTAAAGGGAGTAAAAATACAAGCGAAGCATATCAATTTATTGACTATATTTTAGATGGTAAAGTTATGAGTAAAATAATAGAGGCATATCCATATAAAAATGTAAATAAGGATGCTTCTAAGTACTTATCTTCTTGGTATTTAGATAATCCTGCAGCTAATATTTCTAGTGATATTATTAGGAATGGTTTCTTTGTAAAAAACATTGGAAATAAGATAAAATTATATGATAAAACTTGGGCTTTAATTAAGTAAAAATTTTTTTAAAAAAAACTTTTTATTTTTTTTTAGGTGTGCTATTATTTTATTATAGGAGGTGTAAAGATGAAGAGAGATTTTATTGATACTAGTGATTTTTCTAAAGAAGAGTTACTTGAAATAGCAAATTTAGGTATTCTTATTAAGAAAAACATAAAAGCTGGGTATCCACTTAATGTACTATATCACAAGACATTAGGTATGATTTTTGAACAAAAGTCTACTAGAACTCGAGTTTCTTTTGAAACTGCGATGACTCAACTTGGTGGACATGCTCAATATTTAGCACCTGGACAAATTCAACTTGGTGCTCATGAATCTTATCATGACACTGCGAAGACTTTGTCTAGATTGACTGATATTTTAATGGCTCGAGTTCAAAAGCATGAAACAATCGTTAATCTAGGAAAATATGCGGATGTTCCTGTTATTAATGGCATGAGTGATTACAACCATCCAACACAAGAAATGGGTGATTTAATAACTATGTTAGAACATCTTCCTGCTGGAAAAAGATTTGAAGATTGTAAAGTTGTCTTTGTTGGTGACTGTACTCAAGTTTGTGCTTCATTAATGATGATTGTTACAAAACTTGGTGGACACTTTGTTCATTTTGGACCTAAGGGATTCCAATTAAATGAACATTTCCAAAACATTGCTTTAGAAAATTGCAAGGTTAGTGGTGGTTCTTTCTTAGTAACTGACAATGTTGAAGATATTGTTGGAGCTGACTTCGTATATACTGACGTTTGGTATGGTTTATATGAATCGGAATTATCTGAAGAAGAACGTATGGGTATTTTCTATCCAAAGTATCAAGTAAGTATGGATTTATTAAACAAAGCTTCAAGTACAGCTAAGTTCATGCATTGTTTACCTGCTACTAGAGGTGAAGAAGTAACTGATGAAGTTATGGATTGTGAACGTTCTATAGTATTTGATGAAGCTGAAAACCGTTTAACCGCTATGCGTGCATTACTTGTTTACTTCATGGGTAAAAAAGATGAAACAATTGAAATATGTCGCAAAAATCTAAATATTTAGAGGAGTATTTAAAATGGCTAAAAAGAAAAAATTTAGGTTGTTAGATGCCGTTTTAGCAACAGTATGTATTACATTAGTTGTTGAATCAGTAGCTCCTACAGCCGCTATTGGTAACTCACAATATTTTTGGTGGTTACTACTTATTGCTGGGTTCTGTGTTCCATATGGAATGATAACAGCAGAACTTGGTACTACATATCCATCTGAAGGTGGAATGTATGATTGGGTAAAGAAAGCATTTGGTGAGAAATGGGCTTCTCGTGTTGCTTGGAATTATTGGATTAATTTCCCATTATGGATCGCTTCTTTAGCTGTTGCAGTAACAGATGTTGTTGCTGGTATATTTGGGGTTGAATTATCTCTAATTTGGCTTTTAGTACTACAACTTGGATATACTTGGTTAGTATGTTTCTTAGGTACTAGAAGAGTTACTGATACTAAGTATCTAGTTAATTTAGGTACAGTATTTAAAGTAGTATTCGTACTTGCTTTAGGTGCTTTAGGTATCTATACATTTATTAAGACTGGTGAAAGTGCAAATCCAATTAAGAGTGTATCTGATTTACTACCTAGCTTGGATTTAGCAGGATTATCATTTGTTTCAATAATTATATTTAACTTCTTAGGATTTGAAGTTGTTGGAACTTTCGTTGATGATATGGAAAATCCTAAGAAAGATATTCCTAAGGCTTTAGTAGTTGGTGGAATATTAATGGCATTGTTCTACATTTTACCTGCTACAGGTGTTAATGTATCTATGAGTTTGGAAGATGCAGAAGTTGCTAGTATAACTGAAAGTTTTGCTATTTTACTTACTAATTTAGGAGTATCTAGTGATATTGTTAGAGTTGTTGTTATTGTAGCAGGACTTATGTTTATTTATACAATGGTTGCTAATATTACATCTTGGTCATTTGGTGTTAACTCAGTTGCTAAATATGCTGCTGATGATGGCGGAATGCCTAAGATTTTCTCTAAAACTAATAAGGATGGTGTTCCAAGTTGGGCTTCTTACATGAATGGTATAGTAGCATCAATCATTTGTATTGTTGGTATTATCTTAGGATATGTAAGTGAGACAGCAAGTAACTTATTCTGGACATTCTTCTCATTAAGTTTAGTTACATTATTAATTAGTTATATACCATTATTTGCCGCTTTCTTGAAATTACGTAAAACTGATAAGACTAAGAGAGTTTATAAGGTGCCTGGATCTGATGGTATGATCAAATTCTTAACTTATTTACCTTTAGTATTATTAGTTTTAGGTGTAATATTTACTATATTTGGTGACTTTACTAAAGATTATATCGTTGGTAATTTACCATTAATTATAGGTGTTGTTGTTTCATTTATAATTCAAGAAATTTTAGCATCTAGAGTAAAAGTTAAAAAAGTTGAAAAAGCTGAGAAATAATAAAAAGAAGAAAGAAGGGATATAGTGAAGAGATTAACTACATCACCTAGACATGATGGTTTCAGAATGCCTGGTGAATTTGAAAAACATAGAGGTACTTATATTATTTGGCCTGAGAGACCAGATAACTGGAGATTAGGTGCAAAGCCAGCACAAGAAGTATTTGTAAAAGTTGCTTCTGTTATTGGTAAATATGAGCCTTGTACTATGGTTGTTAGTCGTAGTCAATATTCTAATGCAAGAGGAATGTTACCAGACTATGTAAGAGTAGTTGAAATGAGTAATGATGATGCTTGGATTAGAGATTGTGGAGCAACATTTGTTATTAATAAGAAAGGTGTTATCCGTGGTGTTGATTGGACTTTCAATGCTTGGGGAGGATTAGTTGATGGTTTATACTTCCCATGGGATCAAGATGACAAAATTGCTCAAAAGATGTGTGAACTAGAAGATGCTGATAGTTATCGTTTAGATGATTTCATTTTAGAGGGTGGATCTATTCATACAGATGGTGAAGGTACTTTAATGGTTACAGAGGAGTGCTTATTATCTGAAGGAAGAAACTCTAACATGACTAAAAAGCAAATTGAGAAAAAGTTATGTGAATATTTAAATGTTTCTAAAGTTTTATGGATTCCTAGAGGAATTTATAATGATGAAACTAATGGACATGTTGATAATATGTGTAACTTTGTTAAACCTGGAGTTGTTGTACTTGCTTGGACTGAAGATAAAAATGATCCTCAATATGAAAGAAGTGTTGAGGCATATGAATACTTAAGTAAGCAAAAAGATGCTAAAGGTAGAAAGCTAGAAATACATAAATTATTAACTCCTGCACCTATTTTAATTACTAAAGAGGAATCTTTAGGAGTAGATGCAGTTGAAGGTACATTACCTAGACAAGAAGGAGATAGAATGGCTGCTTCTTATGTAAACTACTATACTGGAAATGGATTTATTGCTTTGCCAGTATTTGGAGATCCACATGATGAGCTTGCTATTAAGACTTTACAAGAGTTATATCCTGATAGAGTAATTGAACCAATCTATGCAAGAGAAATCTTACTAGGTGGAGGAAATATTCATTGTATTACTCAACAAGTACCTACTAAAAAGTAGGAAAAACATTATAGAGATCATCTCCTTGGAGATGGTCTTTTAGTTTGACTTCAATATTTATTCATGGTATTATTAGTGAAACGATACTGTTTAGAAGGATGGGTTTATGGAGAAGAGTGAAGTAAATAAGGGCGCATTTGTTGATTATAGTGATTTTGTACAAAAAAATGGAAGAATTTTAGCTAAGAGAAAAGCTGGTTTTCATAGTAATGAAGTACTTGAAATGATGATTGAAGAGTATGTTTTAATGATACAGTCTGAGGTTAGACATTTGAATTATCTAGATACAGCTTTTATGAGTTCTACTAGACAAATTGCTATTTATATGGCAGAGTTAGCTGAATGTATAACTAGACGTTATTTTAAGGGCAGACATATGGAATTATCTGATTCAATGTTAGATTTATTATTTAGAGATTTTAGAACGGCTTTAAAAAAAGATAGATTTTAGAACGGCTTTAAAAAGAGATGGGGATAGAGATGTTTCAATAAAGATGATACCAGCTACTGGAGTTAGTGAAAAAAATGGTCTTATTTCCAGTGTTAAAGGTTTTACATTTTATGTAGGTGATGAAGCTGTACTTGGTGTTAGAACTTTTGAAGATGATAGATTTAATAATGAGGCAATGGTTAGTTGTGATCAGTCTAGAGAAAATGGTTTTTATAAGTCTTGTAGAGTTATTTCTAAGAATTATATTTTTGGGGAGAATGGAGTTTTTGTTAATGCCAGTAGTAGGAGCTTTTTAGATACTTTTTGTGATACTGGTAAGGATGACTTTTTATTTAATCCAGAGTTAGAGTATTATTATTTTCCTTATTTAGGTTTTATTGATGGTGTAGGAAAATATGTATATATTGATAGAAGTAATGGTGTTAGAAAAGTAGTTTTTGATGAGGGAGAAAAGTTATATAGTTTTAGACCGGTACTATTGGATTGTGCTTTTGTAGGAGGACCATTAAAAGGTAATGAAGAGATTATGGCTCAAGCATTTAAATGTGAAGAGGAGTTATTTAAACCTAAGCAATTAGTTAAGTTAAAACAAGATGAATAGGAGTGATAGTATGTCGTTTGATAGAGCAAAGAGAGATTTAGTTAAACATAATTTAGAAAGTCATATATTAGTATTTGAAGAGTCTTCTAGAACTGTAAGTGAAGCTGCTTTAGCTGTTGGTGTTAGTGAAGGAGAGATTGCTAAAACATTGTCTTTTTATGTTGATGAGAAGCCTATTTTAATAGTAGCTGCTGGAGATGTAAAAATAGATAATGCTAAATATAGGCATTTTTTTGGTAAGAAAGCTAAGATGATTCCATTTGAAGAAGTAGAAGAAGTTATTGGACATAAAGTAGGTGGGGTTTGCCCTTTTGGGGTAAATCCGGGTGTAGATATTTTCTTGGATGTTTCTTTAAAGGAGTATGAGTGTGTTTATCCAGCGTGTGGTACAGGAAATAGTGCTGTTAAACTTAGTATAAAGGAGTTAGAAGATAGCTCTAATTATAAGGAATGGATAGATGTATGTAAAAGATAGCTTTAGCTATTTTTTTCTTGCTATTTTTCAAGAAATAGTATATTATATATGCAAATTTTAAGTGGGTGGTATTGTGAGTGAAAAAGTAGTTGTTACATTGATGAAGAAAAGAAAAATTACAAATGAATGCTCAGTATTTACTGTTTCTTCTACTAGGATTGGTTATTATGATCCAAGAGTTAACCTTTTTTATGATAATAAGACTAAAGGATGTTATCCAAATATTAGAAATGTTGCTAGTTACAAGAAAGACAATACTTTAGCTTTTGATAATTTGGTAAGGTATGATGATTTGGAACAAGCAGTAGTTGATGGTGGTACTTTTAATGATGCTTTAAAGAGATATACTGATGATTGTAAGAGACATTTTTATGTAGTTATTTCTAGAGATGGAGTAAATAGTTCGGTTATTACTTTAAATGTTGATGACTTTGAAGATGCTACTGGAAAAATAAAAGATATTTCAGCTTTGATTAGTGGTATAAGTAGGGATAAGGATAATAGAGGCTTATTAAATATGGATGTTGATGAAGCATTACTTAGTCTTCGTGATATGATTACTGATGGTGGCAGAAGTAAGGAAGATTTGGAACTTTTAAAGAATGAACTTTTATATTATCGTAGTATTGTTAAGGAACTTTTAAACTTAGTGGCTTTTGAAATGAATGGAGTTAGAGATAATGAACTTGATGATAGTGATACAGTTAGTGTAGAAAAAGTTGATGATGGTAGTAAAAAAGTAATACTTAGTGATATAAATATTGATGAGTTAGTTGGTTTAGTAACAAAGACTGTTGTTCATCAAGATGATGCTGTTCGTAGACTTGTACTTGAAATTGAACGTAATTTAGAAAGTGATGGAGAAAAGGATGGCATTTTAATAACAGGATCTACTGGCGTTGGTAAGACAATGACTATTAATTTGATTGCTAAATATTTAGATAGACCAGTTAAAATAATTGATTCGACACAGCTTACAGTTCCTGGTTATGTTGGTAAAAGCGTTGAGGATTATTTATACGAACTTTTATGTGATTGTAATGGGGATGTTGAAAGAGCTGAACAAGCTATTATTTTCTTTGATGAAATAGATAAAAAAGGATCAGAAAAAAAGTCCGATATTTCAGGACAAGGTGTTTTAAATGTATTATTAAAGTTTTTAGATGGGACTGAATATGATGTAACGTCTGATAGGCGTATTCCTGGTTCTGCTCAAAAGATATCTACAAAGAATATGTTAGTACTTGCTGGAGGTAGTTTTGCTGATGTTTATAAGAATAGTGGACCTAAACAGATTGGATTTTTAGATGGAGAGAAAAAAGAATATGTACCTAGTGCTACTGATTTTGTAGAGAAGGGTATGATGACAAAGGATTTTATAGGTAGATTTCCAATTATTATACATTATAATGATTTAGATGCAAAAGCCTTAGTAGATGTTTTAGTTAATTCTGAGGCTTCACCATTAAAAAGGGAGAGAGATGTATTTTCTAAAGCTGGAGTTAAGTTAACGGTAACAGAAGATTATATGGAAGCTGTTGCTAGAGCAGCTATCAATATGGAAACTGGTGCTAGAGGATTAAAAGGTATTGTTAAGAATACTACTTGGCCAAGTTATGATAAAGTTAAATCAGAGTCTGGTGTATATAGAGAAGTTGTTTTAGATGAGAAGACTGTTAGTGATAATAAAGTTTATGTATTAAGAAAAAAAGACGATTAATAAATCGTCTTTTTAGTTAATATGTTTTTCTTTGTAAGCTTTTCTTAATTGCTTTACGTCTTCTTTAGTTACGTCTTCAGCTGGTGTTAATTTTGTTGTATCAACGAATTGACAAGCTTCTCCGATACCATTTCCTGCGTTTTCTGTAATGTGTGTTAGGTAATCGTAAGCTTCTTCTTTACGAATAGGTGCTTCTCCATTTTCGGCATTTATTAATACGCCAAATCTGTTTTTATAAAATATTGCATCTTTTCTTATAACAGTACTTCCTGTAACTAAAGTTCTAACCCCATTATAAATTTTTATTCTTTCAACAGTCATTCTTTCAATATTTCCTCTATAATATTTTGACATTTTTCATCACCTGGGTCTTATTATACTATATTTTTCTTTTTATAGCAAATTTTTCTTCATTTTTAGTATATGCACTTGGTTTTGAAAAAAGTTAAAAAAAGTATTGAAAAACAAAAATCATTTTGTTATAATTAATTTGTTACTTGCAAATGGCGATGTAGCTCAGCTGGCTAGAGCGTCCGGTTCATACCCGGAAGGTCGGGGGTTCGATTCCCTCCGTCGCTACCAATTATGGATGTTAACTCGGAATGATTTTTCGAGTTTTTATTTTTGCTTTTATTTTTCTTTATTTTTTTATGATAATGTTGTAAAATTGAATTGTTAAGTTTATTGCCCTATAGCCAAGTGGTAAGGCAGTGCGCTCTGACCGCACCATTTCGTTAGTTCGAATCTAACTAGGGCAGCCAATATGGATATTAATACAGAGAGGTGTATTTATGAATAAAGAAGAAAGATGTGAATTAGCAGAGATTTTATTTCCTAATATTACAAAGACTAGGGAATATTATGAGGAATTATATCCAGAAAGAGATTTGGATGAAGGCGCAATGGTAACAAGATATGGACCTTCTCCAACTGGTAGTGTTCATTTAGGTAACTTATATTCAGCTTTTTGTGATATGGTTTATGCTAGACAAAGTAAAGGTGTTTTCTTTTTAAGAATTGAAGATACAGATCAAAAACGTATGGTTGAGGGTGGAATTGAAAATATCGTTAGTGTTTTACATGGATTTGATATTTTACCTACAGAGGGTTATAGCTTTGGAGGTAATTATGGATCTTATCAACAAAGTGAACGTGTAGAGATTTATCAAACTTATGTAAAAGATTTAATTAAACAAGGACTTGCTTATCCGTGTTTTATGACTGAAGAAGAACTTAATAATATAAGAGAAGAGCAAGAGATAAATAAAGTAAGAACTGGTGTTTATGGTATTTATGCTGTTGATAGAGACTTATCACTTGAAGAGATAAAGGAAAAACTTGCTAGAGGAGAAGAATATGTTATTAGATTAAAATCTCCAGGAGATGCTAGTAAGACAATTGAAGTAGTTGATTGCATTAAAGGAAAAATGAAATTTCCAGAGCATGATACAGATACAGTACTTTTAAAGAAAAATGGAATTCCTACTTATCACTTTGCACATGCTATAGATGATCATTTAATGCATACAACTCATGTTATTCGTGGAGATGAGTGGGTTTCTAGTTTACCTTTACATATTCAATTATTTGAAGTTCTTGGTTTTAAGAAAGTTCAATATGCACATATTGCTCCTATTACAATTAAAGATAAAGAAACTGGAACAATTCGTAAAATAAGTAAGAGAAAAGATCCTTGGGCTGGAGTTAAATACTATGAAGAAGGTGGAATTCCAATAGAAGCATTACATCTTTATCTAGCAACAATTACAAATACTAATTTTGAGGAATGGTATTTAGCAAATCAAGATAAGACTATAGAAGATTTTACTTTTAGTTTTGACAAACAAGCTATTGGTGGAACTAGTTTTGATGAGGCTAAGTTTAATAATATTTGTAAAACATATTTTTCAAGAAAGACTGGCAAGGAAGTATATGATGAGACACTTGTTTGGGCTAAAAAATATGATCAAGGCTATGCTAAGTTATTAGAAGAAAATAAAGATAGAATGATTAAGTTCTTAAGTATAGAAAAAGATGGACCTAGACCTAGAAAAGATATAGCTAAGTATAGTGATGTTAAAGAGGAGTTCTCTTATGCGACTGATTCAATGTTTGAGAGCGAGAACTATTCTAAATATGATGGAGATAAGACATATGATGTTTCACTAGTAAGTGAATATTTAGATAATCTTGATTTAGATGTTACTAATGAAGAATGGTTTAATATAACTAAGGAGTTTGCCAGTAGTCATGGATATGCAGCTAGTCCAAAAGATTATAAAAAGAATCCAGATGAATATAAAGGTCATGTTGGAGATATATGTGAAGCAATTAGAGTTATGGTTACAGGTAGAAGACAATCTCCAGACTTATTCTCAATAATGAAGATACTTGGAAAAGAAAATATAAGAAATAGAGTAGAACTATATAAGAGAAGTATAGAGAAGTAAAATATTACTTCTTTTCTTTTTAGTTAAGATTGATTATTTTTAATTTTTATGATATTATATAGACCAATTCTTAAATGGGGGGATTAATATGTCAAAACAAGATATTAAACATAATTTAAGACGTTTATTAAATTATAATACTCTTTCTGATGCACAAAGAGTTACAGTTGAGAAATTACTTTCTAGATTAAAAAGTGATAATGATGATGGTTATGCTTTATATATGAGTAAGTATTACTTTTTAGATGGAAAATATAGTGAAGCTAAGAAGCTTTTACATGAAGTGTTAGAAACTGGTAAGAGTGATTTTTCTGTTTATTATGGGTTATATAAGATTGCAGTTAAAGAGGGAGAATTTGATAAAGCATATCAATATATTTCAATGGCTGATGCTGTTAAGACTGATCCTGGTCTTGATTTAGCTTTGGCAATTGCAGTTAGTCAAGTAACAAGTGATTTAGATAAAGATCCAACATTGTTAGAAGAGGGTGATTATCAAGTAGATATAGATACTAGTGCTTATAGAGCTAATAGTTTGATAAATAGATTATATGTTGAAGCTATGGAAGAGTTTAATAAAGGAAACTATATTACAGCTAGAAATAAGATTGCTAAAATAACAAGATTACCTAATTCGTTTGATATATCAAATATTCCATTTGCATTTTATATATTAGCAGATAATATGGATGCTTTAGTTATGAAACAAAAAGAAGTATTTTTTCAAAAAATAGAATCAAATGATGGAAAAGTAGAAATAGATGGAAAATTAGATGATGTTAGTTGTCAAAGATTACTTAATTATATATATATGGAGATTACTGGAGATATCGATTTAGCTGAGAGGCTATTTACAGAAAATGAACAATTATTTGTAGATGGTGCTAATTCTGCAGTTACTTATTTTGTTAGAAAAAGAATAGCAGAGAGAAAGTTTTCTAGAAATATGGATACAGAACTATTTAAGAAGTATAGAAGTTATGTTAGAAGTGTTAGAGGTCTTATTAAAGAAGAAAATTATGCTGATGCTATAGAGTTATGTGGAAGAGGAAAAGAAGAGACTGGTATAGCTGATTTTGACTATTATATAGGAAAAGCGTTATTTAAAATGCAAGACTTTGAAAGTGCAGAAAAACAATTACTAGGTTACTTAGGTGTTGGATCATATAAAGCGATTAAAGCAATGCATTATTTATTAACTATGTATAAAAGAGAAGGAAGAGTTGCTGAAGCTGGTGAAGTTGCTAAACAAATGCGTATGTTAGATGAGTATTTTATTGATGATACAGATATCTTTAAGAAGAGTAGAAAAAGTAGTGGCAAAAAATTAGAGAGTGATAAACCAGTGGTTACATGTAAAAGTATTAGAATGGATATAGATAAAGAGTTTGAGAATGTAGGAGAATTAAAACTAGAAGATTTTGAGACATATACATTTAAACAGAAGATGGCTATTATTAGAAATTTACATATGTGTAATAATCCTAAGTTAGCACAAAGACTTACAAAACAAGTTGCTGCTAGTACTACTGATCCATTATTAAGACAAGTAATTAATAAAGAAAAAGAAGGTATATCTTTATATAAAGCAAAAGGTAAATTTGGGAAGATTTAGTCCGGATTTATCTTTTTTTCTTTTCATTTATAATTAATTAGTTTATAATTTATAATAAGGAGGAGATAAGATGAAGAAGGGTACAATTATAGGTTTGGTTGTGTTAGGAGTTGTATTATTATTGGTATTTTCTTTAGTTGGTAATTATAATACTATGGTTACTAGTAGAGAGAATGTAGATACAGAGATGGCTAATGTTGATGTATATCTACAAAGAAGAGCAGATTTAATACCTAACTTAGTTAGTACAGTTAAAGGATATGCACAACATGAAGAAAAAGTTATTGATAGTATTACATCAGCACGAGAGAACTTATTAGCTGCTAAAAGTGTAGAAGATAAAGCAAATGCTAACCAAGAATTAACTAATGCTATTAGTGCATTAATGGTAGTAGTTGAGAATTATCCAGATTTAAAAGCTAATACTAATTTCATTAATTTACAAGATGAACTTGCAGGTACAGAAAATAGAATAGCAACAGCTAGAAGAGACTATAATAGTGCAGTTAAAGAATATAATACTTTAATTGTAAAATTTCCTAATAATATAATAGCTTCTATGTTTAACTTTAGTAAAGCAGATTATTTTAATGCAGATCCTGCTAAAGTAGAAGTTCCTAATGTAGAGTTCTAAGATGAGAAAAATATTAATTACAAGTATATTTATTGGATTATTTTTAATACTTATACCATTTAATGTATTAGGTTTGGTTGAGCCAACTAGTAATTTTTATATTAATGATTATGCTAATGTTTTAGATGATGAAGTTGAAAATTATATTATGAGTAGATCAGTAGATTTAGCTAATAAGACTTCAGCACAGATTGTTGTTGTTACTATTGATACTTTAAATGGTGAAAACTTAGAAGAGTATGCTACTAAGTTATTTAGAAGTTTTGGTATTGGAGATAGTAAGAAGAATAATGGATTGTTATTACTACTAGTTGTAAATGATAGAAAGTTTAGAGTGGAAGTTGGGTATGGTTTAGAGGGTGTTTTACCTGATGGGCTTACTGGTAGATATCAAGATGAATATATCATTCCTTATTTAAAAAATAACGATTGGAATAATGGTGTTAAGAATGGATATACAGCTTTTTATACTAAGTTGTGTGATTATTATGAAGTTGATGCTTTAAGTAATACAGATAGTGTTGTTACTGTTGGTGGTAATGATACGAATGATCCAATAGATACTTTAGTTTTTGTAATAGCTAGTGCACTTGTAGGACCATCTTTTATATTAGGACTTTACTTTAGATATGCAAGTAAAGCTAAAAAGAAGAAAATTAGTTTTATTTCTGTGATGTTATGTTTAGGAGATGTAATATTCATATTTATAATGAGTTTTTTATATGGCTCTATGTGGTTTGTATTTTTATTTTTACAAATAATTGCATTTCTTATTGCAAGATTTGGTAGTTTTGATTCTACATATAGTTCTAGAGGAGGATACTACGGAGGTGGCGGCTCTTCTGGTGGAGGATTTTCCGGAGGTGGAGGTTCTTCAGGTGGAGGAGGAAGTTCTAGAAGCTTTTAGTTAAAAATAGTGAGTGAAAAACTTGCTATTTTTCTTTATTTGAGTGGGTATTTTTGATATAATACTTGATGTAGGTGAAGTAAAAATGAAACGTAGTGAAGTAGATAGAGAAAAATTAAGTCCTATGATGCAACAATATATGGAAATAAAAGATAAATACGAAGATAGTATTATCTTTTTTAGACTTGGAGATTTTTATGAGATGTTTTTTGAGGATGCAATACTTGCTTCACGTATTTTGGAACTTACTTTGACAGGAAAACAAGCAGGATTAGAAGAGAGAGTTCCGATGTGTGGAATACCATACCATGCTTATGCTTCATATGTAGATACTCTTATAGATAAAGGATATAAAGTAGCAATTTGTGAGCAACTAGAGGATCCTAAAGAGACTAAGGGAATGGTTAAGAGAGATGTAATACAAATAGTTACTAAAGGTACAAGACTTGATTCTAATATAGATGCTAAAAGTAATAATTATATTGCTAATATATATGACTTTTCATATTGCTATGGAATTGGGTATGCAGATGTATCAACAGGAGAAGTATATGTTACATTAATAGATGGAGAAAAATATAAAGTAATAAAAGAAGTAGTTAGAAATGGATTTAGAGAAGTAATAGTTAATGATTTAATAGATAGAGAAATAGTAGAAGAACTTAGAACTAATCATGGAATATTAGTTACTATTACAAAAGATGAGTTAGAAGACAAGAACTATGAGTATATATATAAAAATTTAGAAGATGTGAGATTAGTTAAGACTTTAAAACATTTACTATACTATATAGTAGATACTAAGAAGGGAGATTTACATCATTTACAAAAAGCTGTAGTAGTTAAATCAAGTGAATACTTAGAGTTTGATATTAATACTAAGAAGAATTTAGAGTTAATAGAGACTATTAGAAATAGAGAAAGACAATATAGTTTATTTTGGTTACTTGATAAGAATAAGACAGCGATGGGTTCTAGATTTTTAAAACATAATATAGAAAATCCTTTGACTTCTAGAGAAGAGTTGGAAAGAAGATATAACTTTGTATCTAAGTTATCTACTGAGTTTATTTTAAGAGATGATTTAATTAAAGCATTAGAAGAAGTATATGACTTAGAAAGAATTGCTGGAAGAGTTACTTATGGTAATTTGAATGCGAAAGATTTGTTACAATTAAAAGGATCTTTAGCAGTACTTCCTAAGATTAGAGATATATTAAAAGAGATAGGATATGATAAGACTATTGAAGTATTTGATGATTTATATTCATTACTTGATAGGGCTATACTTGAAGATGCCCCTTTTACTTTACATGAGGGACATTTAATAAAACCAGGATATAATAGTGAACTTGATGAATTAAAAAATATTAGTGCTGGATCTAAAGACTTTATATTAGAGATCGAACAACAAGAAAGAGAAAGAACTGGTATTAAGACTTTAAAAGTGGGATTTAATAAAGTATTTGGATATTATATTGAGGTTTCTAAGGGACAAAAACATTTAATTAAAGATGATTATGGGTATGAGAGAAGACAGACTTTAACTAATTGTGAGAGATTTATTACTCCATTATTAAAAGAAAAAGAAAATATTATACTTGGTGCTGAAGATAAGATTGTTAACTTGGAATTTAAGTTATTTATGGATATTAGGGAAGTTGTTAAGAGATATGTTTCTAAGTTACAAAAACTTGCGAAAACTATTAGTGAAGTTGATATGTTACAGTCTTTTTCAATTGTATCTGATAACTATAAGTTTGTTAGACCAGAACTTGTTAATGATCGTAATCTTAAGATGATTGGATGTCGTCATCCAGTAGTTGAACAAGTTATGAAAGATAAGTATGTTCCTAATGATATTGTTATGGATAAGACTACGGATATTTTATTAATAACTGGGCCTAATATGGCTGGTAAATCTACTTATATGAGACAATGTGCTATTACAGTTATTATGGCTCAGATTGGATGCTTTGTACCTTGCAAGAGTTGTTCTATGCCTATTTTTGATAAGATATTTACACGTATTGGTGCAACAGATGATTTAGTATCAGGAGAATCTACTTTTATGGTAGAGATGAAAGAAGCAAATTATGCAATCAGTGAGGCTACAGAGAATAGTTTAATACTATTTGATGAGTTAGGTAGAGGTACAGCAACATATGATGGTATGAGTCTTGCTCAAGCAATACTTGAATATATTCATGATAAGATTAGAGCTAAAACGATGTTTTCAACACATTATCATGAGTTGACTGTTTTAGAAAAAGACTTAAAACATTTAAAAAATGTTCATGTTTCAGCAATAGAAGAAGATGGAAAAATTACCTTCTTACATAAGATTAAACCAGGATCAGTTGATAAGAGTTATGGTATTCATGTAGCAAGTCTTGCTAAGTTACCTGATAGTTTAATTAAAAGAGCAGATGAAATACTTAGTATATATGAAAAGAAGAATGTTAAGAAAGAGACATTTACACAGACATCATTATTTGAACTTAGTGAGAGTGAAGTAGAAGAGAAGAAAAATCCGATAGAAGAAAAAATTAAAGAAATAAATCCTTTGGAAATGACACCAATGGAAGCATTATCTTTCCTATATGAATTAAAAAAAGAAGTTAAGGATAAAAAATAAATAAACTTATGATATAATACATATATATATAAGACTTTATTTGAGAGGATGAGAAAAATGAAGAATAGAAGTGAGTTAAGAGAAGTTATTGTTAAAGTAATTTATCAGACTATTATTTTAGAAGAGGCTAAATTAGAATATAATGTTAATGATTTAATAAAAGAACAATTAGAAGTACAAAATGAGTTTGTAGATAGTTGTGTTCATGGTATTTTAGAAAATAAAAGTACTTTGAGTAGTCTTGCTAATAAATATTTAAGTAGTTGGACATTAGATAGATTAAATAAAGTTGATCAGGCTATATTATTACTTGGTATTTATGAACTTAAATATACTGAGACTCCTAGTGTAGTTGCAATTAATGAAGCAATAGAACTTTCTAAGAAGTATTCAGATGAAGCTGTTACTAAGATGATTAATGGAGTTTTAGATAAAGTTTATCATGAAGAAGAACAATAAGAGTATTTGGTGATGTTATGAATGATAAATATATTACTGTTACACAATTAACAAGATATATTAAGTATAAGATAGATAATGATGTTAATTTGAATGAGGTATTTTTAAAGGGGGAAATATCTAATTTTAAGGCTCATAGTAGGGGACATTATTATTTTACTTTGAAAGATGATGGTAGTAGGATTAATGCTATTATGTTTGCATCTAGTACTAAGAAACTTAAGTTTATACCTAGTGATGGTATGAAGGTATTAGTTACTGGGAAGATTAGTGTGTTTGAGGCTAATGGAGGATACCAAATATATGTTAATGATATGTTAGAAGATGGTGTTGGTAACTTATATATTGCTTTTGAACAGTTAAAGAAAAGGCTAGGCGAAGAGGGATTATTTGATCCTAGTATTAAGAAAAAGATTCCTAAAATCCCTAGAAGAGTTGGGGTAGTTACCGCTCCTACTGGGGCAGCTATTAAAGATATTATTTCTACTATTAAGAGAAGATGGCCTTTAGCAGAAATTTATTTATTTCCAACTTTAGTACAAGGAGAAGATGCTAAAGAAGATATAGTTAGACAGATTAAGAATAGTGCTAATTATGATCTTGATACTTTGATTGTTGGACGAGGTGGAGGAAGTATTGAAGACTTATGGGCTTTTAATGAAGAGATTGTTGCTAGAGCAATATATGAATGTCAAACACCAGTTATTAGTGCTGTTGGACATGAAATAGATTTTACGATAGCAGACTTTGTTGCTGATTTAAGAGCACCGACTCCAACAGGGGCAGCAGAGATGGCTGTTCCAGATATCAACGATGTTAAAAGATTACTAGGACAAATTAATATACGTCTTAATAAAGCTATGTCAAATGACTTAAAAAGATATAGAGATAGACTTACATCTTTAATGGATAGATCAGTTCTTACTAATCCAATTACAATATATCAAAATAAAGAATTAGTATTTGATGGATTATTTGAGAGATTAAAATATAGTAGTAAGGCGCTTATTGCGGTAAAAGAAAAAGAACTTTTAAATATTAAGAATTCTTATGCTTTAAGAAGTCCTTTTCAAATACTTGATAAGAAAGCAAATAAATATTTACAATTAGTATCTAAGTTAGAAACTCTTAGTCCACTTCTTACAATTAAGAGAGGATACTCTATTACTAGATGTGGAGATAAGGTAGTTAAGAGTGTTAGAGACGTTAAAAGGGACGATTTATTAGAAATAGAACTTAGTGATGGAAATATTAAGACTAAGGTTTGTTAGAGGAGAGAGAGTATGGCAGAGAAGAAAAAAGAATTAAGTTTTGAAGAGAGTTTAGAAAAATTAGAAGTTATTGTTAAAAAGTTAGAGTCTGGAGAAGTACCTTTAGATGAGGCGATAGATAATTTTAATGAGGCTATGAAGCTTGCTAAGACTTGTGATGAGAAATTAAAGAATGCTGAAGAGGCTATTACAAAGTTAGTTAAAGATAATGGAGAAGTAGTAGACTTTAAAGTAGAAGAGTAAAAAGAAAAGACCTTTTGGTCTTTTTTGTTTTAATCGATAAGTTTCATTGCTTCTTCAAACTCTTTATCATTATCTAAAGGTTTTAAGATTTCTTTATTATCATGAGTATATTTTCTAATTAACATATCTTTATCATCATTAACGTTTGTTAAATAAAGATATGTTTTATCGTTTAGAGTTTTTTCCATTACTATTTCATATTTAATATTATCTATTAATACGTATTCTACTGGTCTTTCGTTCATTTATTTTCCTCCTAAACCTTTTTCTTCTGTTTGGACATTTTCTTTTTTATCGCCTTTAAACATTGTAGATAATTCATCTTCTATTACTAAACTTCTTCTTATATTACTACGCCAAGCATCTACATCATTATAAAAGCCATTTGAAGTTAAATCTTCTTCGATTGTTTTATATTGGGCATTTGGTAATTGAGATAGTACTTGATTTGTTGTACGTTCTCCCATAGTAGTATACATTGCATAGTAGTCAGCTTGAGTTAATTCTTTATTTTTTAATTCATCAGCAATATTTTCTATTTGGTAGTAGACACCATCATTAGTAAATGTAGGGGTTCTATTATCTTCAACATAGTTTTCTTCAAAAGCTTGAACATAAGCGTTTAAAGTATCATTTCCTTCTTTATAATCTTTTATAGCTTCTATTCCTTTATAAGCCATAGCACCTGTTGTGATGTAGATTGCGGCTAGAAATGCTGCTTTTGCTCTTTGCCAAGCACCTTTCTTTTTAGCTCTTGATGAAGTTTCTTGATTTGCTACAAATCTTTCATTATATGAATCGTGTCCAGATGTAGACTTATCTCTTATATCATCTGTTTGTTCATAATCTTCAATATTTGGATTTGCCATTTTTATTCCTCCTAATTTTTCTATCTTATATTATAATTATACTTTTATGTTATTTGTTTGTCAAAATAGTTATTCTTTTATTTGACGTTTTATTAGTTTAGCTTGAACAACAATTCTTCCACCATAAGCATTTTCACAAGTAGAAAGAGTTAGAATTTTATCAGATGTTGAGACAGTAGTTGTTTTTATACCTTGATTTCTACTTTGCATAGTATTTAACCAAGTTTCTTTATCTTTAGTTGTTTTAAAATTTGTTTCGATGTAGTAAGATTCTTTTTCAATTGTGTAGATAGAAAATATTTGAAACATCATATTTTCTTTTTCAGTAGATAACCAAATAATATAATTGTCTTTATTATTTTGCCAAGATTTATTTAGAGCATTTTTTAGAGAACCAAAGACAGTTTTATCTAGACGACCATGTCCATATATTACAGTGTTATCAGATAAGTTATCTATATTATTTCTGTAGTCCATAAAGACCCAGCCAGCAGCATTTTTTGTTTTATCATATGATCTAGATAAATAATATTCATTGTTGTTTGTTTGAACGACTGGGTAATTTATGTTAGTTTCAAACATATGAATGAAAGCAATGGTATCACTATTTTTTTCTTTTAATTTAGTAAAATCAACCTCATAAAAAGGAAGAGATGTATAGTACCAATAATCATTCTCTTTATCATCTTCTTTTGGAGGATTTACTAATTCTCCTTCACTATCATTTTTAATTGGTTTTATATCATCTGCTAACTCTTTGGTTAACTCTTTAGTATGTTTATTATCTAGTGACCAAGTGTATACTTGATAGATAGAATAAGTTAAGATTGATAAGAAAATAATAAGAAATGTATAGAAAGCCCAAGGACGAAGTCTTTTTTTTCTTTTATTTTTAGCTTTACGATATTCTTCTCTTGTAATACTAGGACTTGTCATATAATTCACCTCGTATGATGTAATTGTATCATTTTTAAATAGTAATAACAAGATAGTTTAAAATTGGAAATTTTTTTATAAAATAAAAATTTAAAATTTAATAATACTAATAATGTAGATTGGTTTTATGAGGTGATTTTTTATGAGAAATAAAAACAAACTACAAATAGTTTTATTGGCTCTTCTTCTTATTTTCCCCATAAATATATTAGCTTATTCAGAACATGTTATTTCTGGAGGTAATACGATAGGAATAGAGGTTAATTCGAAAGGTGTTATGATAGTTGGATTTTATAAAGTAAATGATAATTATGTAGCAAAAGATGCTGGATTTGTGGTTGGAGATGTTATTTTAGAAGTAAATAATAATAAAGTTGATTCTATTTCTTCAATGGTTTCTTTAATAGGAGAGAATGAAGGTATTGTTAAATTTAGAGTGCTTAGAAATGGTAAAAACAAAGATGTTAGTATGAGAACAGTTAGAGATAGTGATGGTGTTTTAAAAACTGGATTATATGTTAAAGATAAGATTAATGGAATTGGTACTTTAACTTATATAGATCCAGAGAGTAGAGTTTTTGGGGCACTAGGACATGAAATATTAGAGAGTAATACTATTTCAAAGTTTGAGATAAAGGATGGAAAAATTTATGATGCTTATGTATCTTCAATAACTAAGAGTAGAAATGGTAAAGCAGGAGAGAAAAATGCAGTATATGATAAAAATGATATTTATGGGATAGTAGAAGAGAATGAAATATCAGGTATATTTGGTAAGTATTCAAAAGATATATCAAAGATGGATGTGATAGAAGTAGGAAAAATTGATGATATAACAACAGGTAAGGCATATATTAGAACTGTTATAGATAATGATAAAATAGAAGATTTTGATATTAATATTATTAATTTAGATACTAATAGTAAAACTAAAAATATTCTGTTTGAAATTACCAATAAAAGATTACTAGAAAAAACAGGTGGTGTAGTACAGGGAATGAGTGGATCACCAATTATTCAAAATAATAAAATAATTGGGGCAGTAAACTATGTTATTGTTAATGATACTAGTAAAGGATATGGTATTTTTATTACGACTATGTTAGAAGAAGGCGATAAATAAGGGACTAAAAGTCTCTTTTTTGGTTAATAATATTATTGGTGATTATTATGGATTTTAATGAAGCATTTATAATTGTACCAAGATCGTTAGTTAGTTTAATTATTTTGTTTTTTATAACGAAGATAATTGGAAAGAAACAAGTATCAGAGTTAAGTTTATTTGATTATGTTATTGGTATATCGATTGGTAATTTTACAGCTGAGATGACAATGAATTTTGATGGACAATATATTAATGGAGTAGTAGCAATGGTTACTTT
>HF992494.1:70326-72791 GCA_000433455.1 Mycoplasma sp. CAG:877
GTTACTTTTGGAGTGGTTGCTTACTTAGTATCAATTATGTCAATGAAGAGTATTGGTATTAGAAGAGCAGTTGTTGGAGTACCAACTGTTTTAATAGAGAATGGTAATATATTACTTAAGTCTTTAAGAAAAGTTAAGATAGATATAAATGACTTGTTAGAACAAGCTAGAAATGCAGGATATTTTGATTTAGAAGAGATTGCTTTTGCGATGATGGAAGTTAATGGTAAGATTAGTTTTCTTGCAAAAGATAAGTATAGTAATCCAACTAAGAATGATTTGGGAATAAAACTTAGTAAAGATAATTTGACAGCTAATATAATAATAGATTCTAAATTAATGGAGGAGAATATTTCTAATACAGATCGAGATAGAGATTGGTTTATACAACAATTAAAAGTAAAAGGATATGATACGTATGAGTCTATATTACTAGCAACTTATAAAGATAATAAAATAACAATATATAGAAAAGATTATAGAGAACCTAGTGATGTTTTAGAGTAAAAAAACTTTTAATTATTATTAAAATATGCTAGAATTATTATAGTCGAGGTGGTTAGTTAGATGTATATTGATTTAATAGTGTTAATAGTATTAATTTTAGTAGTAGTAATGTTTTTTAAGAGATTTTCATCATTTGTATTCTTTATGGCAATTGTTGATATATTACTTAGGATACTTACATTTATTAAGAATAATATAGGTTTACCTGATGTGTCAGCTTTAATTGGTAAATATATACCTGAAAGTATTATTGGTATTATTAATAAATATTCTAGTGGAATAGTTAATACAATATTACAATGGGCATTTGTTGTGATAATGATTATATTCTTATCATATATAATTAAAATATTTATTCATAAGAAAAAAATATAAAAGTACAAAGAAACGACAGATAAGTCGTTTTTTTATTGGTATAGTGTTTTTGGTGATATAAATGAAGATCTATTTAGATTTGGTAGTGTTACTAAATTTTTTCTTTGATTTTTTATTACTATATGGAACTAGTAAAGTATTAAAAGAAATAGTTCCAATTAAAAGATTAGTGCTTGGAAGTATAGTAGCATCTTTATCAGTATTTTTACTTTTTATAAAACTTAATTCAGTTTCATTATTTTTAATTAAAGCAGGGATTAGTATAGGTATTATATTAGTAACATTTGGGAAGAAGAACTTTATTAAGAATATAAGTTATTTTTATTTACTTAGTATAGTTTTAGGAGGAAGTTTATATTTACTAAATGTTAGTTTTACTTATCGAAATCAGGGTATTTTATTTATTAATAATGGGTTATCTATTAACTTTATTCTATTAATTATAGTTAGTCCAATTATTATATTTTGTTATGTAAAAGAACATATTTTATATAAGAATACTTATGGGAATATTTATGAGGTTTTAATTATTAATGGTAGTAATAAATATAAGTTAATGGGGCTTTTAGATACTGGGAATAGGTTAAGAGATCCTTATAAGGGACGGAGTGTTATTTTGGTTAATAATGATATTTTAATGGATGGAGATATTGTTTATGTACCTTATAAGGCTTTAAATACGACTGGGGTTATTAAGTGTTATAAAGTAGATAAAGTTATTGTTGAAGAGAAGGAGTTTAGTAATTGTTTAGTGGGTATTAGTAAAGATAAGATCGTAATAGATGGGGTTGAGTGTATATTACCAAATATTTTTAAGGAGGAGTTATAATGTTTATTATTAATTTTATTAAGAAGTTATTTTATAAAGTTACAAGTATTTTTTATGTAGGGGCTACAGATATGCTTCCTGAACCCTTATCGAGGGAGATGGAGGATTATTATGTGGGTCTAAAAGATGATG
This sequence comes from Mycoplasma sp. CAG:877, assembly GCA_000433455.1. Lineage (GTDB taxonomy): Bacteria > Bacillota_I > Bacilli_A > RF39 > UBA660 > CAG-877. Next base: position 72,170 of record HF992494.1, read on the forward strand.
GAGATTTGAAGGCAAAAGATATTTTAATTGAACATAATTTACGACTGGTAGTTTTTCTGGCTAAGAAGTATGAAAATACAGGAGTTGATTTAGAAGACTTGGTTAGTATTGGTACTATTGGATTAATTAAGGGTATTAATACTTTTAGTAAGAGTAAGAATATAAAACTAGCTACTTATGCTTCTAGATGTATTGATAATGAGATTTTAATGTATCTTAGAAAGAATAAAAGAATTAAGACAGAGGTTAGTATAGATGCATCTTTATCATTTGATGGGGAAGGGAATGAGTTGCATTTAGAAGATGTTTTAGGAACTGATGCAGATATTGTTACCAAGGGAATAGAGGAAGAGACTGAGAGAAATATAATGATTAATGAAGTAATGAGACTTAGACCAAGAGATAGAGATATTATGATACTTAGATATGGTTTGATGGGACATGATGAGTTGACACAGAAGGAGGTTGCAGAAAGACTAGGTATTTCACAGTCTTATATTTCAAGAATAGAAAAAAAGGTTATTAAAAGACTTAAAACTCTTGTTAATTATAATTAGGTTTTATATAATTGTAATTAAGATGGGAGTGTTTAGTAATGGCAAAATTATTTTTTAGATATGGG
>HF992494.1:72802-73487 GCA_000433455.1 Mycoplasma sp. CAG:877
TATTTTTTAGATATGGGGCAATGAATTCTGGTAAAACGACTATTTTATTACAGACTGCTCATAACTATGAAGAAAGGGGAATGAAAGTTTTAATTATAAAACCAAAAGTAGATTCTAAGGGAGAGGATTATATAGTATCTAGGATTGGTTTAAAGAGAAAAGTTGATCATTTGATAGAGAATGGGGAAAATATATTTACTTATATTAAGGACCATGATGAGGGTGTTAAGTGTATTTTAGTTGATGAAGCTCAGTTTTTGGAAGCTATTCAAGTAGATGAATTAATGCAAGTTGTTGTTAGGCTTAATATACCTGTTATTTGTTATGGACTTAGAACTGATTTTAGAACTAATGGTTTTCCAGGAGCTACTAGATTATTAGAGATTGCTCATACGATAGAGGAGATGAAGACTATTTGTGCATGTGGTAGAAAAGCCATGTTTAATGGAAGAAAAATAAATGGTAAATTTATTTTTGATGGAGAGCAAGTAGCAATAGATGGAGAAGATAAAATTACGTATGAATCTTTATGCCCATATTGTTATTATGATAAGTTGAGTAAATATAGAAAGTTAAAAGAACAACTTAGAAAATAAAAAAATGTAGAGAAAATTCTACATTTTTTTGATATAGGTTTCTTTTATGATAGTTGGGTTATATTTTGATAGGTTATTGTATGTTGATT
>HF992494.1:73501-92137 GCA_000433455.1 Mycoplasma sp. CAG:877
TAGGTTATTGTATGTTGATTTTGAAACATTTAGGTAATAGGTTATTTGTTCTTGATAGTCTTTTTTTAGGACTTCTTCATTTTTTAATAAATAATCTAGTTCTTTTTGCATATCATAATTAATGATAATTTTTATAGTGTAGCCTTTTTCTACTTCGATTGTGTTATTTTCAAGGGCCGTTGTTAGAGATTTAGTATAGGCTCTTACTAAGCCACCGGCTCCTAGTTTGATACCACCAAAGTATCTTGTTGTGATGGCAAGAGTGTTTATTAGTTCGTTTTTAATTAAGACATTTAACATAGGTAGACCTGCAGTACCACCTGGTTCACCATCATCACTTGACTTTTGACTATCATTGGTAATGTAGGCATAACAATAGTGAGTGGCATCAGGATACTTAGTTTTTATGTTTCTGATTAAGTCTTTGATGTTTGATGTTTCATCTATTTTGATAAGAGATGTTATAAATCTTGAATTTTTAATAATAATTTCTGTATCTTTGTTTTCTATTAGACATTTCATAAGATCACCTGTAATTATTATAATGTATTTTATGGCTTTTTACTAGAATTAGTGGTATAATAAGTAATAGTTTTTGGAGGTGTTAGGTAGATGTTTAGACGCAAAAAAGATGAAAAAATTGATATATCTAGTTTAAATGAGATTTTAGTTATTGGAAGTAAATTAACTAGAATTGTTTATATTGCGGTAATTGTTGCGGTAGTATTACTTGGAATTTATGTACTTAGAGAGTTAAAAATACTAGCATTATTAAAAGAATTATTTATAGTTATTTCACCAATTTTTATTGGAATTTTAATAGCTTGGTTATGTGATCCAATTGTTAGATTTTTACAAAAGAAGAAAATACCTAGATTTGTTGCTTGTATATTAGTTTATTTAGTATTGATAGGACTTATATTTTTACTTTTATATGCCTTTTTACCTACTTTTGTTAGACAGATAGGAGAGTTTGTTGGTACGATTCCAGATATATTAAAAGATTTAAAGGGATTTGGTAATAGATTTTTTAATAGTTTTTCTTCTACTGGAGTTGATGTTAAATCTGTACAGGAGAAAGTTTATCAAACAGTTGAAGAATTTGGAATTGGTTTAACTACTAATTTGCCTAATACAATTATTAATTTCACTAAGTCTTTAATTTCTGGAGGAGTTAATTTTGTTTTAGGATTAATGATTGGTTTTTATATGTTATTTGATTTTGATAAGATTAATGTTACGGTTATTAATAATTTACCTAATGCTTGGAAAGATAATTATATTGAATTAACTACTAGAATAAATACATCTTTACGTAAGTATGTACAGGGAGTATTTTCAGTTATGTTTTTAGTGTTTATTACACAAAGTATTGGTTTGACTCTTGCTGGACTTAATGCACCACTTTTATTTGCTTTATTCTGTGCTGTTACAGATATTATTCCTTATTTTGGACCTTATATTGGAGCAATACCTGCTGTACTTGTGGGATTTACTATTTCTCCGACATGTGGAATATTTTGTATAATATCAATAGTTGTTGTTCAATTACTTGAGAATAACTTCTATCAACCATTAATTATGGGACATACGATGGAGTTACATCCTGTAATAATTATGATTAGTCTCTTGATTTTCCAACATTTCTTTGGTATTATAGGAATGGTAGTAGCAACACCAGTGGTTGCTTGCCTAAAAGTTATACTTATGTTTATTGATGAAAAAGTTCATTTTATGGATATGTTCAATAAACGAGAATTAGATCAATAGAAAATGATGATTAAAGATAAGTACTTAGATTCGACTTATAGAGAGTTAATAGATGGTGAAAGTTAACGATAGAATTTAAGGAAGCTACTTTAGGAGTTTTCTCGGTAGATGCCGTTATTAGAAATTAAGACCAAGATAGGATGGTACCGGACTTTGTCCTCCTATTTCTGGTCTTTTATTTGTATATGGGAGGGATAAAAATGAAGATATTTGTTATTGGGGGTTGTGCTAAGACTGGTAAGAATACATTTGGTAATTATTTAAGAGAAGAATTAAAGAATTATGGATATAAACCTTGTGTTATGCATCTTACTGAGCCTTTATATTCTTATGCGAGAAATTATTTTGATTGGAATGAGAATACAGGAGAAAAACCAAGAGAGTTTTTACAAAAGATGGGTATTGAAATTATAAAAGAAAAGATGCATAAAAATATGTTTTTAATAGATAGAACATGTGAAGATATAGAAATACTTAGTAATTTCTTTGATACTTTTATTATTACTGATGCTAGACTTATTATGGAGTTTAGTGAATTTAAGAAAAGATTTGATGATGTTGTTACAATAAAGATGGTTAGAGATGGATCTTTTGATAATGGACTTGTTGGAGATGAGAAATCTCATATTACAGAGACTGAGATTAGTGATTATAATAACTTTGATTATATAATTAAAAATGATGGTTTTGAGAGTTTAAGAGAACAAGCTCATGAGATAGTTAAGAGAGAGGAGATGTAGAAGATGGCTAAGTTAGTAGCAGTAGTTGGTATGGCAGGATCTGGTAAGAGTATTGCGACTGATTATTTAGAAAAGAAGGGTTGGAATAAGATATATTTTGGTGGAGCAATAATGGATAAATTAAAAGAAGAAGGAAAAGAAGTTACTCCAGCAAATGAGAAGAAGTGTCGTGAAGATATTAGAGCTAAGTATGGAATGGCAGCAGTCGCGGTACTTTTAGAAGATAAAATAAAAAAAGCTTATGAAGAGAAAGATACAGTTTTAGATGGACTTTATTCATGGGATGAGTATGTTTATTTAAAAGATAAGTTTAAAGACTTAGTATTAGTTTGTGTTGTATGTGATAAAGAAAAAAGATATAGTCGTGTTGGTGTACGTGATATTAGACCATTTAATAGAGAAGAAATTGTTATTAGAGATGTTTCAGAGATTGAAAATTTAGCAAAGGGAGGACCTATTGCTTATGCAGATTATTACATTTTTAATAATGGAACAGTAGATAATTATATAGAAAGATTAGAAGAAATAATTAAAGAAATTTAAAAAGATTGTTAGACTTGAGGAGGAGTAGATATTATGAAATATATGAGTCATGATGATATTAGAAATACGTGGTTTAAGTTTTTTGAGGAAAAAGGACATAAGAGGGTAGATAGTGCTTCATTAATACCAGTTAATGATGATAGTCTGTTATGGGTAAATGCTGGTGTTACACCATTAAAGAAATATTTTGATGGATCAGTTGTACCTGATTGTAAGAGACTTGTAAGTATACAAAAGTGTATTAGAACTAATGATATAGAAAATGTTGGGGTTACAAAAAGACATCAAACTTTCTTTGAAATGATGGGTAACTTTTCAATAGGAGATTATTTTAAGAATGAGGCAATTGAGTATTCATTTGAATTATTAACTAGTCCTAAATATTTTGGAATAGATAAAGAATTATTATATGTTACTATTTATACAGATGATGATGATGCTTTTAATAGATGGGTAGAAGTTGGAATGGATCCAGCACATATTGTTAGACTAGAAGAAAATTTCTGGGAAATTGGTGAAGGACCTTGTGGTCCTGATTCTGAGATATTCTTTGATAGAGGAGAAAAATATGATCCAGAGGGAGATGCTTTAAGTAAATTTAGACGTGATGAAGAACAAGAACGTTATGTTGAAATTTGGAATAATGTATTTAGTCAATTTAATTCAAAAGCAGGAGTACCAAGAAATCAATATAAAGAACTTCCTAATAAGAATATAGATACTGGAGCTGGACTTGAGAGATGGTGTTGTATATTCCAAGGAGTTGATTCTAACTTTGAAACTGATTTATTTACACCTATAATTAATCATATTATTGAGTTGGCTGGAGCTACTTATACAGGACAAAAAGAATATAAAGTTATAGCTGATCATATTAGAGCAATTGTTTTTGCTTTAGCAGATGGAGCTTGTTTTGAAAATACAGGACGGGGTTATGTACTTAGAAGATTATTACGTCGTAGTGTTAGATATGGTAAGATTTTAGGATTAGAGTGTCCATTTATGTATAAGATTGTTTCAGATGTTGTTGATGTTATGAAAGATGCTTATCCATATTTATTGGAAAAACGTCCTGTTATTGAGACTTTAGTGTTAGAAGAAGAAAAGTTATTCTTAAAGACACTTGAAGCAGGAGAAAGGAGATTAAGAGAACTAGTAGAAAATTCTGCTGATGGTTATATTTCAGGTGAAGAAGCTTTTAAGTTATATGATACTTATGGATTCCCATTTGAACTTACATTAGAATATTTAAATGAACTTGGTTATACTTGTTCTAAGGAAGAGTTTGATAAGTTTATGAATATTCAAAGAGAACTTGCTAAAAAGAGTGTTAAGAATAAGGCTTCAATGGCTAGTCAGAAAAAAGTATTGCTAGATTTTAAAGATGAGAGTCAATTTGTATATGGTCTTTATAGATTAAAGGCTAATGTTATTGCAATATTTTCTAAAGATGAGATTATTGATAGTTGTAACCATGATTGTTATATAGCACTTGATAGAACTTGTTTTTATGCTGAGTCTGGTGGTCAAGTTAGTGATACGGGTATGATAGTTGGTAAAGGTTTTAAAGCTCGTGTTTTAAATGCATTTAAGGCTCCTAATGGACAACATATTCATAAAGTTAAATTATTAGATGGAGTTATTAATATTTCTGATAATTGTGAAGTTATTTTAGATAAAGATAGACGTAAAAAGATTGAGGCAAATCACTCTTCTGTACATATTTTGCAATATTCATTACAACAAGTTGTATCTAATAATATTAAACAAGCTGGTAGTTATGTTGATGATGAGAAATTACGTTTTGACTTTACTTATTCTGGTAAGATGACAGATGATAAGTTACTTGAAGTTGAAGAGTTTGCTAAAGAGATGATAAGTAAAAATATTATTGTTTCAACTGAAATTATGCCAATTGATAAGGCTAAACAATTAGGAGCTATGGCTTTATTTAGTGAAAAGTATGGTGATATGGTTCGTGTTGTTAAGATTGGTAAGTCTATAGAGTTATGTGGTGGTACACATGTTGCGAATACTAAAGAGATAGAGAACTTTGCTATATATTCATGTGAGTCTAAAGGTAGCAATGTTTATAGAATTGAAGCTGCTACAGGAACTAGAAGTGAAGTTGCTTTATTTGAAACTATTAAACCTTATAATGATGAGATGGTTAAATTACTTGTTAAAGCTAGAAATATATTAGATAAAGCTAGAAATGAAGGTATAAAGTTAGATTTTGATATTGATATTGATAATAGTAGACCTACTTCATATAAAGATATTATCTTTAATAGAAATGAACTTGGTTATGTTCAACAAGAAGTAAAAGCTTTGGAGAAGAAGTATTTTGAATTAAGAGAAAAACAAGATTTATCTAATTTAGATATTTATAAGGAACATGTTAAGAATTATAATGGTACTTTAGGTATTGTTATGGAAGTTAGAGATAAAGATAATAATATTTTAAAAGCTGTTAGCGATACGTTAGTTGAAATTATGAATCCTGGATTTGTCTTCTTTGCTAATATTAAAGGAGAAGACAGTGTTAACTTTATTGTACGCAGTAACTGTAGTGTTAATGCTGGATTAATCGCAAAAGAAGCATCAATGGTGGCTGGTGGTAATGGTGGAGGTAGTCCAACATTTGCTCAAGGTGGCGGAAAAGATGCTAGTAAAGTAAGTGAAGTATTAGAAAACGTGGAGAATAGTTTAAGACATGAATAATTATTTGATAGAGGGAAGCGACTATATTAGTGTTAATAATAAGATAAGTGAGATCATTAAGAAAAATGGTTTTAGTGATGCTAGTATTAGTAAGTATGATTTAAGTGAAGGACTATTAGATGACGCTTTAGAAGACTTAAATACGTATGGGTTGTTTTCTGATAAGAAGATTGTAATTATTAATAATTTTGATAAAATGGATCCTTTATTTAATAAGCCAGAAGAACTATTAAAATATGTAGAGAATAGTTCTTCTCTTAACTTATTATTTGTGGTTAGTGATAAGTATGATGATAGAAAAAAGATTATTAAAGACTTAAAGAAGAAAATGGAGTTTATTAAGATTAGTACGGATCCTATGGTGTTTACGAAGAGTTGTCTTGAAGGGTATAAAGTTGAAAATGGAGTTATTAATTTACTTGTTAATAATACTTTAGGAGATGTTACTAGACTTTATAATGAATGTAATAAGTTAAAGACATATAAGATTAATGATAAATATATTTCTAAAGATGATGTAGAGGAACTTTCTTTTAAAAGGTTAGGAGACTCCACTGAGACTACGTTTCAGTTTAGTAGAGCTTTAGCAGAGAAGGATAAGAAGAGTGCTTTGAAGTTATATCAAGAGTTATTAAATTATAAGATTGAACCATTAAGTATTATTGGACTTTTAGCAAGTCAATTTAGAATAATGTATCAAGTTAAGAACTTGGAAGAGAAGAATATGCGTAATGATGAGATTGCTAGTAGTCTTAAGGAAAAACCTTATCGAATTACTAAGACTAGAGAACTTACAAGGTATTATTCTAAGAGGGAAATACTAGATTTAATGATTAAGTTAGAAGATATTGATTTAAAAATTAAAACTACTAGTGTTGATGCTAATACGTTGGTACAATTATTTATATTAAATATTTAGATAATCAGTGGACAGTATGTTTTCAGACATATTGTCTTTTTCTGTTGCTTTTTTTCTTACTTTTGATAAAATTAAAGTATAAGGTGAGTGATGTTGATGATGAGTTTTGAAGAGCTGGAGGCAGTAAGGGTTAAATATAGGAATAAAATTATTACGGCAGTTTTATCTTGGCTTTTAGTAACTAGTATTATAAGTATTCTTTCTTATGTTTATAGTCAGGTAGCAGTATTACAAGTTTTACGTGTTGTAATTAGTATTTTGATGATTATAATAGGTATTATTATTACTGTTGGACCAGCTAAAGAATATAAGAAGGCGTATAAAGATTATTTTGTTAAGAAATCTTTAGAAAAGATTTTTACAGATTTAAAATATTTACCAGATGATGGACTTAATAGAAGTGTTATTGCGAATACTGGTATGATGGATATGGGAGATGTTTATTCTTCTAATGACTATGTAGAGGGTAAGTATAAAGATATTAATTTTGTACAAGCTGATGTACATATAGAAGAAGAACATACTACTACAGATTCTGATGGTAATACACATACTTATTATGTTACTATTTTTAGAGGTAGATGGATGATATTTGACTTTAATAAACAATTTAAGGCAAATGTTCAAGTTTGTGAGAAAGGCTTTGGTAATAATAGATTTTATTCTAAAGTAAAGTATGAACATATAAAGATGGAGTCTTTGATGTTTAATAAGAAGTTTAATGTATATGCACAAAATGCACATGATGCTTTCTATATATTAACACCTTCATTAATGGAGAAGATTCAAAGATTAGATGAGAGAAATACTGGAAAGTTATTATTATGTTTTATTAATAATCAGTTACATGTTGGACTTTATGATGGTAAGGATTCATTTGAACCTAGTTTTTGTTTTAAAAAGATTAATGAAGAAGCTGAGTTAAAGAAGATGTCTACTGATATTGAACAAATTACAATGTTTGTTGATGAATTGCAGTTAGATAATGATTTATTTCGAAAGGGGGTGTAGATGATGGAGGTTATAATTATTGTTGTTGCGATAGTAGTAGTTATTCTTGTAGGATGGTATATTGGTACTTCTAATAAATTAAATAGAGCTGTTGTAAAAATAGAAGAAGCTGATTCAGGAATTGATGTTGCTTTAACTAAAAGATATGATGCTTTAACAAAGATGTTAGAAATTACTAAAGGATATGCTAAACATGAGAAGGAAACTTTAGGAGAAGTTATTAATCTTAGAAAAGGTATGAGTATTGCTGAGAAGCAAGATGCTAATAATAAGATGACTGAGACATTTGGCAAAATTAATGTTTTGGCAGAAGCTTATCCAGAGTTAAAGTCTAGTGAAAACTTTAAAACATTACAATTAAGTGTTGCTGATGTAGAAGAACATTTACAAGCAGCTAGACGTTTATATAATGCTAATATTTCATCTTATAATCAAGAAATAGTTAGTTTTCCTACTAGTATAGTTGCTGGTATGAAGGGATTTGTTAAGAAGGAATTCTTTGAAGCAGATGAGGCTAAAAAAGAAGATGTTAAGATGGAGTTTTAATTAGAGTGATGAGAATTTCACTCTTTTTTCTTTTTATGGTATAATCTTTGTATTGGGAGGTACTCATGAAAAATAGATTAGATAAAGAAATGGTTAGTAGGGGATTAGTGCCTTCTAGAAGTAAAGCAAAAGAATTGATTGATTCTTCATTAGTTTTAGTTAATGGAAAAGCTGTTAGCAAATGTGGATTTATAGTTACTGAGGAAAGTTTAATTACGATACTTGATAATAATAAATTGAAATATGTTTCAAGAGGGGGATTAAAACTAGAAAAAGCAATAGAAGAGTTTGGTATTACTTTTAATGGGTTAAAAGTAATGGACATAGGATCTAGTACGGGAGGATTTTGTGATTGTGCTTTACAACATGGAGCTTCTTCTATTATTGCAATTGATGTGGGTAGTAATTTATTACATGATAGTTTAAGAAGTAATGAAAGAATCGATTTACATGAAAAAACTAATTTTAAAGAGTTAGATAGTAAGTATTTTAAAGATATAGATATTATAGTATGTGATGTATCATTTATATCATTAAGACAAATTATAGAGAAAGTATATAAAGAAAAGATTAAAATAGATTTAGTATGTTTAATAAAACCACAATTTGAATGTGGTAAAGATGTAGCAACTAAATATAAAGGAGTTATTTTAAATAAAAATATTCATGTTGAGATAATTAATTCATTGAAGGAGTATTTTAATGGATTGGGATTTTATATTAAGAATTTAACTTATTCTCCAATAAAGGGTGGAGATGGAAATATTGAGTATTTAGTTTATTTATCTAATAAGATTTATAAGAATAGTAATTTAGATATTTTAGGAGTAGTTAATAGAGGTTTTAGTAATAAAGGGTGATTTATTTGAAGAGGATTGATAGGATATTATCTGAACAGACTAATTATAGTAGGAAAGAGATAAAAAGATTAGTTTCTAAGGGACTTGTTTTAGTAAATGGATGTGTTGTTAGAAAGTCAGATGAGAAATATGATGATGATAATATAAGTATTAAGATTAATGGGAAAGACATTAGAGTAAGTAAACATTTTTATTTATTATTAAATAAACCTAAAGGGTATGTATCTACTACTGTTTCTGATAGTGATAAGACGGTTATTGCTCTTGTTCCTGATAAGTATAAGACTAGGACTTTATTTCCAGCTGGTAGACTTGATAAAGATACGACAGGACTTATGTTAATTACAGATGATGGAGTATTTGCTCATAATATATTATCTCCAAAGAAGCATATAAAGAAAGTATATGAAGTTGTTATTGATAAAGATGTTAGTGATGAGATGGTTTATGGCTTTAGAGATGGCGTTAAGTTAAATGATGGAGAGTGTAAGAGTGCTTTACTAGAAAAAGTCGATACTAATAAATGTTTAGTTACTCTTACAGAAGGAAGATATCATCAGATTAAGAGAATGTTTGGGTGCTACAAGGCTAAAGTTTTAGAGTTAAAAAGAATTTGTATGGGTGAATTATATTTACCTAGTGATTTGGGAGTTGGGGAAGTTCGTGAAGCAAGTGATGAAGAACTTTTAAAAATACAAAGTAAAAAATAGTGTGATGGCACTATTTTTTGTTTTTTAGGTGTTCTAGTTTTGTATAGATTTCTTTTATTTGTTTTTCATAACCAATATCTTTTGGAGTATAGTATTTTTTATTTTTAATTTTATCTGGTAAGTATTGTTGAACTACATAGGCTCCTTTATAGTCATGTGGGTATTTATATTCGGTAGATGAAGTTTTAATATGATTTGGGACATTTCCTACATTACCATTTTCTATATCTTCAATGGCTTTATCTAGAGCAATATGAGCTGTATTACTTTTAGGAGAAAGAGCCATTTCAGTAACTATTGTTCCTAGGGGTATTCTTGCTTCTGGCAAACCAACTCTTTCAGCAGCATTAATGGCGGCATCAACTCTAGGTCCAATTGCTGGGTTTGCTAGACCAATATCTTCATAGGCTATTACTGACATTCTTCGATATATTGAATCTAAGTCTCCTTCTATTATTAATCTTCCTAAATAATGAAGAGAAGCATCTACATCACTTCCACGAATAGATTTTTGAAAAGCACTTAGTAAATCATAATGACCATCACCGTTTTTATCTGAGAAGAATGCGGGTTTATTATTTATAGTTCTGATCTTTTCTTCTGTTATTTTTTTATCATCTGTTGAGTAGTAAGATATTTCTAATAAGTTATAAGCATATCTTAGGTCGTTTCCAGCGAGTTTTGCAATTAGATTGATACTTTTATCATCTATGTCAATTCCGGCTAAATCTGGGCGCTTTATGGCTCTTTTTAAGCCTTCTACTATATCAGTAGTATCTAATTCTTGTAATTCAAATAATTGACATCTACTTCTAATAGCAGGATTTATTGCATGATATGGATTAGAAGTAGTCATACCTATTAAAGTAATTAAACCTGATTCTAATTGTGGTAATAAGACATCTTGTTTATCTTTATTTAGACGATGGATTTCATCCATAATTAGAACAATACCGTCATATAGTTTGGCTTCTTCAATGACAACATCTAAGTCTTTTTTAGTATTAATAGTAGCATTTAGAAAACGATATCTAACATTTAAGTCTTTTACTAAGGCATTAGCAATACTAGTTTTACCTATACCTGGTTTACCATATAAAATCATTGAAAATAACTTTTTATTTTTGACTAAGTTTGTTAATATTTTACCTTCACCAATTAAATGTTTTTGTCCTATTACTTCGGATAAGGAATTAGGAGCAAGTTTTATCGCTAATGGTTTATCCATATTTATCACCTTGTATTTCTTTTTTCTACCTAATATTTTAACAGAGTTAGCTATAAATATCTAGAAAGTTTAGATAATTTTGGTATAATATATATGGTGATAGTATGAAGATTAGTGATGCTATTTTAGATTTTATTAATTATTGTACTTTTGAGAAAGGCTTATCTAAGAAGACTGATGAGTCTTATACTAATGATTTAGAAGTATATGAAGAGTTTCTTAATAGTAGAGGAATTAATGAGGTTAGTGAGATTAGGGATGAGGATATTAAGGAGTTTATAAAGTTACGTAGTAATGATAAGACGACTACTATTGCTCATAATTTAACGGTTATTAAGAATTTTCATTCTTATTTATTAAGGGAGAAGATTGTTAGTAAGGATGTGTCATTATTTATTGAAAGACCGAAACTTAGAAAGAGTCTGCCTAGGACTTTAAGTGTTTCGGATGTGGAGACTTTACTTAATATTAGTTTGGACACGGTATTTGACTATCGTAACAAGGCTATGTTAGAATTAATGTATGGCACAGGTTTAAGAGTTAGTGAGATTGTTAATTTAAGTGCTAATGATATTGATTTAACTAATTGTGTTGTTAGAATTATGGGTAAAGGTAGTAAGGAAAGAGAGGTTCCTTTAGGAGAGTACTCTATTTATTATTTAAAACTTTATTTGGATAGACGGAGAGAAATGTTGAAGGAAGGAAAACCTTGTGATAAGTTATTTTTAAATAATCATGGTACAGGTATGACAAGGCAAGGCTTTTTTAAGAACTTGAAACAGTTACTTTTGGAGAAAGGACTTAATCCTGATGTTTCGCCTCATACTTTGAGACATAGTTTTGCGACTCATTTATTAAATAATGGTGCTGATTTACGTAGTATTCAAGAGATGTTAGGACATTCTGATATTGCGACTACTAAAATATATACTCATGTTAGTGATGATAAAGTTATTGAGGATTATAAGAAATTTCATCCTCGTAGTCATAAAGGAGATGTTTAATCGTGAGATTTAAAAGAATTTTTTTATTAGTGCTTGATTCTGTTGGTGTAGGGGAGACAACGGATGCTATTAATTTTAATGATAATGGTGCTAATACACTGGCTCATGTTAATGAGGCCTGTGATTTATTTATACCTAATTTAAAGAAAATTGGTTTTTTAGATACATTGACTATGAATGATAATCCAGGAGTTGATGCTTATTATACGATTGCTAAACCTATTAATGCTGGTAAAGATAGTTTAAATGGGCATTATGAGATGCTTGGTATTAAGAATGATATTCCTTTTAGGACTTTTAATGAAGGCTTTACTTATGATATTTTAGCAGGAATTGAGAATGTTACAGGACGTAGAGTTATTGGTAATAAGTGTTCTAATGATGATGTTAGTATTATTAATGAACTTGGAGAGAGACAACTTAATTATGGGGCTTTAATCATTTATACTTCAGCTGACTCTGATTTACAGGTTGCAGCACATGAAGATTGTATTCCTATACCTACTTTATATCAATATTGTGAGAAAATTAGAGCTCTTACTTTACATGAGGACTGGAGAATTGGAAGAGTCATTGCTAGACCTTTTAATGGTACTGTTGGTAAGTTTAAGTTAATTAATAGTGCTAGACGTGATTATGCTGTTAAACCTCCTAAGAAGACGGTTATGGATAGTTTACTTGAAGAAAGTTATAATGTTATTGCGATTGGTAAGATTAATGATATATTTGATGGACAAGGAATTAATAAGAATATTAAGGCTAATAATAATGCTGAGGCCGTTAATAAACTTATAGATATTATGGATAAGAACTTTACGGGTTTATGTGTTGCTAATTTAAGTGATTTTGATAGTTTGTATGGACATACTAGAGATGTTTTAGGATATGGTCGAGCAATAGAAGAGTTTGATGTTGATATACCAATTATTTTGAATAAATTGGAACTTGATGATTTGTTAATTATTACAGCTGATCATGGTAATGATCCTACTTTTAAAGGAAATGATCATACTAGAGAAAATGTTCCAGTTATTATGTATAGTCGTAATTTTAAGAAGCCTGGTAGATTAAAACAATTTGATACGTTTGCTAATATCGGAGCAACTATTGCTGATAATTTTGAAGTTGCTGCTCCAGAGATTGGTGTCAGTGTACTTGATGAGTTGAAATAGTTGATGAAGAAGGAAGTGCAAATTTTGTTATGGGAGAAGCCTTTTAATGAACTATTTTGCGGTCCAACTCAAATAGTAAATGCAATTAGTTCTGATATGAAAGATATAGATAAGTTATGCATTACACCAGTTTAATCAGCATTAAAATAAAGTAGGGGAGGTTCCCCTACTTTAATTATTTAAAAAGAGTAGTACTACTCCTCTTCTTTATCTGAATTAACTTCATATTCGTTATCGGTAATTTCACCTGATGTATTTTCAAAACTTTGACAAATAGTTTCTTCTGTACATTCACAATTATCGTTATCACATGTACAACTAACTGTAATTGATTCTAACTCGCAGCAAGAATCATCTTTATTATTATGTTTACAAGTATCAACATCACATTTGATATTTTTATTTGGTTTTTTCTTTGCCATATAGTTAATCCTCCTCTCTAATTTTAGTTTGGTAAGAATTAATAAAATTATACTAATTTAATATTTTAAATTGAGATGGATAATCATACGTCTTTTTGTACGAAAAACGCTTAAAATGCATCGTGTGATATTTTAAAACGAGATGGATAATTATATATCTTTTAATAATTAAATTGCTTAAAATTCATTTGCAATATTTTTAATTTAGATGATTAATTATATTACTTTGAAATGCTCGATGCGTTAAAATTCACTTTAGATTATTTTAAATCGAGTTGAAAATTATCCATCTTTTTAATATTAAATTGATTAGAATGCATTTTAGATTTTTAAGTAAAAAAACGATAGGGGAAGTGTTAGCAGTTTTTAAGACATATATAATGATATTGTTAGTAGATAGAGATTTATATTAGTATATGTATAAGGGGTATTGATATTAAATTAAAATTTTATAAAAGTACTATATAAATTTATAAGCATTATATAATTAAATAGAGAATATATTTATATATTAAATGGATTTAAATTAATAATAAGTAATATAGTATTATACATGAGTATTTATTTTCTTTTTTATAGAAGTTAACATAATATCAATTATAGGAAGTTGTTTTTCTGCTTTTTCTTGCTTTGTTTTATATCTTCTAGAAGTTATATAAGTGTTAAGTAAAATGGTATTATTCCTAGCAACGTCCCATAAATTATATAATTCATTATCTTGCAAAACATCTAATAAGTCAGCATATTCAAGTATTGAATTTTGTCTAATAAATAATTGAATTTCTTGTAATAATTTTGAAATTTCCGTATAAGTTAAACTATCAACCTTATTTACATCAAAACCATTATAAAATTTTCTTTCCCTATCGTCATACTGATACTTTTCTGGATTGTCTAGATGTAAATGATATCTATACATGCCTACCATACTTTCTAATTTAATAGGTATAGTGCCATTAAGTCTATCTGTTACATATTCCTTGACCGCCCTACTCGTTGTAGGATTTTCATAATAACAAATTACGTGATAATGTGCTTTTTTAGGTTCTCCTGTTGGATTTAAGTCTTTATCGTGCAAAGGACTAAAAGCCATTGGTAAACCTGTTTCCGTAATGATTTCTTCCCAATTTTTAGGCAGACTTTCTGGATAAACCACAAAAGCCCAATTCCTACCCTTTATAGCCATAAAAAACCTCCAATTTTTTATAATTTTTGTCACGTGTCACATAGACCCCATTGGGGGGTGTCGTAGTAACCCCCCTAGCGTTTCATCTTTTTTGTTACGCTTCGCTATATAAGGGATACTTTTCTCTTTGACTAAATGGCGGAACCCATAACCACCATTTACCTACTCTGTAGGCAAGGTCAAAGTAAAAGTCCCTTATCATCCCACAAAAATTTTAGTAAAGTTGCACTTTAAGGCAGATTAGAGCAACTATTAGAATAAGTAGGACAAGGGGCATGAAAACTTCCCCTTATCTTTTAAGATAAAATGCTACGTTTAGGTTTACGTGTGAACCCCTTATTAAATTTTTTCTCTGATGATAACAGAGTCTCTATATGTTATTTCTTACGTCGACTAGGTTTAATAGTCTCAAACGTATCGTAAGAATTGGCAACATATAAATTAGGTTTAGATATAGTGGTTTCTAATAATGGAGCTACATACTCATTATCTTCATTGGACCATTTCATGTGTTCCGCATCGGAAAAAGTTTTAATAATTAAATTTAAAAATAGAAAACGTCTGTATTCACAATGAATACGATATCGACAGTAACGACGTAAAGTGATATCAAGTTCCAACCATTCCTGACAAGTAGTTAAAAATATGATACGGCGTTTACGCATTTGAGAAAGAAAATCCATAATTTCAATATCTGCATTAATCTTTGAAGATTTAGTAATAGCGGTAAAAATCTCATCAAAAAAGATAATACAATCGGTTTCATTACGTAATTCTAACAAGTCGTCAATATCGCCTATAGGCGTATATTTGACGCCTTGCAGTGACTTTAAATTAGAATAAATACGTTTATCTTTATTTTGAAGTAAAAATTCAACTACTGAATAAGTTTTAAAATTACCTTGCTTACCATCATAGCAGTAGACACCATAAGGACCATTTTTTATTGGAAATCCCTTTTTAAAAAATGTTTTCCATTTTATACGTATTTTTTGAGTTAAGCATTTAATAGCAATTATTACTGCACCAAATACTAATATATATTTAACCATAACTAACCTCCTCTACTATGGTTTTAAAGCCTTATACCAACGTATAGCACTTTTAAATAAATTAATTGATAAAGAACCAGATAAAACAAATACCCAATAACTCACAATAAGAGCCAAACTAACATCTGTTAATCCAGAAGCGTCTATGGCATAACCAACAATAGTAGTAAGATAATCAAAAAAACTGGCTATAGAATTTAAAGCAGTAGACAAATCAGGTAAAAGACTGGCAATAGCCAAGTCAATTGGAGTTAGCAAAACATTAACTAAACCAATGATAAGGTCAAATAAACCAGATAATAATTTTCCAATCATAAATTTAACACCTCGATTTTATCATTATCAGGATTTTGTAAATCTCTAATTTTTTTATAAAAATTTAAACAAACAGTATAAGCAATTAAGCCTGTTGTTAAAGTCTGCCACAATGTATAAAATACTCCAAAATGTGTCTGATAAATTGATTTCATGCATTGAAGTTGAACCTCTTTTTTTACAAAAGGTAGCTCAAACTTTAAAGGCGAACATTTAGCACCTGTTAAAGATTGTAAAAATTTAAGTGGTGCAGTGATAATACCAGAAAGACCATGAGAATTAGAATTATAATTTTTAAAAAAATTAGAACCTTTAGTTTGAGAGTCAGAAGTATCAGTATCAAGAACATTATCATAAAATTTTTTATTCTCTGATGTTTGTTTATCTATAGCTTGATAAACTTTATCATTTTCTTGTCCTAGGTAAAAAGAAGTATCTAGATTTATTTGAATATTGTTATAAAAACTATCACTAGGACTAGTAAAATAAATCTGTAAAACTCCACTAACAGAATCTACGCTAGAAACATCAAACTTTAAAATTGTTGAATACGAAGAAACAATAGAGAAACGAGATTCTGAATTACCCCAAGAATCTGTACCAACATAATTAGACGTTAAAGAGTAACCATAAACGCCAGAATCACGAAATTTTGCTGAAGAAATATAAACACCATTGGTAGTAATTACATTAATAAGCAGATAATCAGAATTAGAAGTATCAATAGAATTAACACCATTAAGAGCTAGATATTTAACAGTATTATTTTCGTAAGTCGATTGATAAGGTATAGAATATTGATAAAAATTGTTACCACCATAATTATGATAGCCTAAACTAGTAGAAGAACAATTATCATTTTCACAAATAAACTGGCCACCATTATATACAAATGTTACATTTTTAGCAAATACACCAAATGGAAATAAAAATAAAAGAGGTATTAGAAATAATAATATTTTTTTAATTTTCATCTAACCACCAATCTTTATCGTAAAGACCAGGACAAGCCTCTATAAACGACAATCTAGCCAAAATACGACCATATAAATATCTTGAGTAGAATAACGATATAATAGCCGTTAAAATGGATAAAACTAATAAAAATATAATCATATTATCTAAACCTCCTAAACATACGTAAAAATATTTTTAAACCAGGATAAAAGAAAATTATGCATAAACTTAAAAATAAAAAGATTATTTTATCAAAATCATATCTATAGTAAATAACGTCAGTATATGTATTTAAACTATCACAAACTTGATAACTAGAATAACTACTATTACCCTGTCTAATTAAGTAATCATTTTTAAAATAAATATCATAATAAGTATTATTATTTTGATTGATTGACTCCCAAACACGTATATAATCATTATTTACCTGATAACAAGGCTTATTTAAGTATTCAGTGGGTAAATATACCTTAGACATGTTTAAGACCTCCCAAATAGGAATACACCTATAAAATCAAATAAAATATATAATGCAATTAATGGAATCATTAAATCGATAAGTTGGGAAATAAAAGTCAAACTAACATCAAACATAAAAAACACCTCCTAAAATAAAAGAGAACGGAAAAACCGCCCTCCTCCTTATTAGATATTAGCTTTACCTTTAGAAGCACCTTTAACGGCTTTACGTAATACTTTATAACCGAAAGCAAAACCAATCATAACAATAACAAATGGAATAATTTCGCTTACAGTACCGAAAAGACCAGCTGAAGTAATACCATCTTTTAATTGTGCAATAATATTAGGCATACCGGTAGTACCAGCAGGAACTTCACCTAATAAAAATAAACCCATAGAAGAATCTCCTTTCTATAATTTTTTTTCTATATTTTGTAAAAAGGAAATCAATTTCCTTAATACCTTGTTTAAAAAAATCTTTTTAGATTTTCGATGATAACAAATGTTACAAATATTGTTCAAACTTATTATTATAAGTAGTTCATGATTATATTGATTAATAAAACCTATCTTGTAGGTACAATATTTAACGACTTTATAGTAATAAGTATCGTAGTTTAAATTATGCCAAATTGTAATATATCTCATTATCTATTTTGATAATACATATTAATTAACTCTTTTTCTGCAGGTTCTGGGAAATATTTAACTTTGTAGTTTGGAGTTAATTCGATTTCAATAACAACGTACTTATCACCTTTTTTAGAAATAGCTTCTTTTAATGTTGCATTTAATAAAATCTCTGACATTTTCTGAAACCTCCTTTCAAAAATTTGTGTGAAACAATGGCCTTTCTGTCGACAAGTGGAAATTGCAAACATGTGCCACCGTTCTTTTTATGTTTCACATAGCAACGTTATGTTGCTAAATTAATAGTACCATAATAATACTAAATAAGCAATACTAAAATGTTGCTAATTTGCGTCTAGATGTAAAAGTATAATTTTAGTAC
>HF992495.1:0-2840 GCA_000433455.1 Mycoplasma sp. CAG:877
TATAGCCAGTGGAAATAGTGTTAAAAAGTGTAACAATTTTGAAGATGCAACACAAATAGGTAAAGATGACTACGACGAATATACTAATGGCTATACACCATCTGGTGGCAGCTATATGTATGGAACAATATATACTCCCAAATTTTTTACTGCAAATGGTAGCAAAAAAATTTTAATAAAAAAATCACTGAGCGATAGTAAATATTATTATTATGGTGATTCTGTTACTCGTCCTAGTGCAACTTATATACTAACCAATCCAGAAAAAAAAGATTTTTCTGATAATTCTAGTAATTATATAGGGTACTATACATGTTTTGATTCTTATTATAAGGCTTGCTCAACTGTATATTATGTAGTTGCTGTAAATGATTATTATTTATTTGCATTGCCACTATCCAATGGTGCAATTGATCCCACTACACAAACTATGACACTAGGAAAAAGTATAGTCAATAATAATGATGGTACTTATACTTTGAATGATATTATTACAGTTCAAATGACAGATTGGTACAATACATATAGCAACTATA
The DNA here is from genome assembly GCA_000433455.1 of Mycoplasma sp. CAG:877. Classification (GTDB taxonomy): domain Bacteria; phylum Bacillota_I; class Bacilli_A; order RF39; family UBA660; genus CAG-877. The sequence goes on from HF992495.1 coordinate 537, forward strand.
AAAACTATTATGCGTGTGCGGACTTTTCTAGTATTACTTGTGATGATATAAGGTGGATAACCAGGAGTGATATAGAAATTGAATATACACGATCGTACGGCAAAGTTTATGGTAATGATGTTTCTTGGGACGGCTCAAAATACACTTTGCTTGATACATATATTTCTAAAAAAGCTTGGGGAGAAGAAAGTACCACTTTGTCTGAAAAATATCATTATACATGTTTAACTACTACAACAGAGTGTACTAATGTTTATTATATTCCAAGCTTTGTAGTTGGAACTGTCGGCAAAAATGGCTATTATTATTTGGTATTTTCAAATGGTGACAATTTAGATTCTGCTAAGGAAAAAATGTATGCTAATGTTAACTCGTCAAAAATAAAACAAGATGTTGATACTTGGTACGAGACAAATCTATTATCTTATACAGAGAGAATCGAGGATACACTTTGGTGTAACGATCGAACACTTGCTGGTGGTTCTTTACTTGGTAAGGATGAAGCCGGCATCTCCTCATATTATAGTTCCGATAATAGGGTTAAAAATAATAAGCCTAGTTTAGAGTGTACTAACATGATAAGAGATGCTTTTAGTGTCTCAAAGCTTACTGGTGGAAATGGCATGCTGACTTATCCAATTGGATTATTGACCGTTGATGAAGTAATGTTGGCTGGTGGAGTTTCCCAGGTAAATAATAGTAATTTTTATCTATATTCTGGTAGTGATTATTGGTTGATGACACCTAGTGCTTTCTCGAGTAATGTTGCATTTATCTATGCTTCGTTCAAAAAAGTATCAATTACTACATATTATAAACTCAATGACATAGGAATTCGTCCTTCGATTTCTCTTGCTTTTGAAAATAAGGTTACTAGTGGAAATGGTACAGCCGATAAACCTTATATAATTAAAGAGTAAAATACATTATATAAATACATTTATAAAAGAATATGAATTTAATATTTTTCATATTCTTTTTGTTTCTTCATATAATTTATTAGAACGAGGAGGAATTCATGTTATGAGTAAACAAAGTCTATGGTTTTTAACATTATTTAGTTTAATACTAGTACTTAGTGTATATTATATTACAATGCCTAATGATCTATTGGTGTCAAATAAAAATAGTGATAAAAAAGTAGAAGAGAAAAATAATAAGACTACGAAGATAGAAGAGACTTCATCATTAGTTGCGATGAGAGTTAGTTTAGAAGAAGAAAGACAAAATGAGATGGATGTTTTACAAGAGTTATTAACAAATGATAAGAGTACATCAGAAGAGAAGAATAATGCTTATGAACAACTTAAATATTTAAATGAATTACAAGGTAAGGAAGAAGCTATAGAAAAAGAGATAAAGAAAACATATAATAATAATTGTTTTGTTAAGATAGATAATAGTAATGCTAATGTAGTTTGTATTGCTTCTAAACATGATAGTACTTTGGCTAATAATATTATGAGATTAGTACAGAAGTCTTATAAAAATAAAATGTTTACGACTGTTAAATTTCAAAAGAGTTAATTGGGTAAATACATACAACAATTAAGAGTTTTTTCATACAATACTCTAGGTGAAGTAAAAATGGCTAGTACAATATTAACGGCTAGAGAAAAGTCAGTCTTTGAGCTTTTAATAATTAATAAAAGTACTAAAGAAATAGCTAAGGAACTTGGTATTAGTGAGAAAACAGTTAGAAATCATATTTCTAATGTAATGCAAAAGTTGGGTGTTAATGGTAGAGCTGGTGCTGTTGTTGAATTATTAAAACTTAAAGAATTGTCATTATAGCGTGCTAAATAGGCACGCTTTTTCATATACTTTTTTAGGTGATATTTGTGCTTAGAACTAAGGCTATAAGAAAGATATTTTTAACTACTTTGACAGTTTTTATTTTACTTACTGTCTTTACTATTACTAATTATAATAATGATAATGTCTTAAGAACTAATTTAGAAATAGAAGATATAGCAGGACTTAAGACTAATGTTATTTATTTACTTAATGATGAAGGCTTGTTAGTACAAGATAGAGTATTATTAGATGGATCTAGTGTTGAAGAGAAAATAGAAAAATTACTTATAAATTTAATAGAGGGAAGTACTTGTAGTTTTGCTGACGGATTAAGTAAAGTTATACCTAAGGGTACTGTTGTTAATAATGTAGTGGTTGGGAATAAATATGTAACAATAGATTTTTCTAAAGAGTTACTTAATGTTAGTGAAGAGAAAGAAAAAAGTATGATTACAGCTATTGTATATAGTGTAATGGATTTAGATAATTTCTTGGGAGTTTGTATTT
>HF992495.1:2908-11852 GCA_000433455.1 Mycoplasma sp. CAG:877
AGAAAATTAATAAGATATTAGATAAGAGTATTGGTATAAATAAGAATTATGATATTACATCGTTTAATAATATTAATAAAGTAGTTATATATTATTTAGAAAATATTAATGATAATTTGTATTATGTACCAGTTACTAAGTATGTAAATGATGATAGAGAGAAAGTTAATATTATAGTTGAAGAGTTAGCAAGTAGTTATATATATGAGAGTAATTTGATGAGTTTTTTAAATAGTAATGTTTCTTTGATTGAGTATGAAGAGAAAGATAATATTATGTCTTTGAATTTTAATGATTATTTATTTGATGGAAATGATAAAGTTTTAGAAGAGGTTTTATATAGTGTTGCTTATTCTGTTTTTGATAATTATGATGTTTCGATGGTTAGTTTTGAAGTTAATGGGGAGATTGTTAATCATATTGATAAAAATAACAAGTAATAGTTGGTTTTATTAGAATGGTTAGGTTATAATAAGTAATTATTGGAGGTCTATATGAATAAGGTATTTGATAAGAATGATAAATTTGGAACGATTAATAGTATTAGACAACTTCTAATTGAAGAGTTAAAGGATTATGAAGGAGAACCAATAAAGCTTGATTTGAATGGGATTTCAGGAATAGATGGTTTAGAGAGTTTGATATTTAAAGATTATGTTGATAGTAATAAGAAGAATGTTAAGATTATTGCTTTTTCTTATGATGTTTTAAGGAAACTTGATTTATCTAATGTATCATTTGATGGAGTAGCAATTGATAATTATGATTTTACTGGATTAACAGGAGTTAAGATTAATCCAGAAAAAGTTCAGGGAAAAGATTTAGTAAATTGTATATTTAATGGAGTAGAGTTTATTGGAGAATTTAAGGGATGTAGAATTTCTAGATGTGATTTTACAGGTAGTAAGGGAGCAGTTATTGATCCTTATATGAGAGTAATGAGTGATTGTAAGTTTAGTGGAGTTAGATTTTTGGATAATTGGGTTGGTACTGATGTTTCTAGATGTGATTTTACGGGTAGTACTACTTTAATGACCGCTCCTAGAGATATTGATATGACTTATACTAAGTTACAAGATGTTAAATTTGCTTGGAAGATTCAAAACTGTAGAATCGATAAATGTGATTTTAGTGGTAGTGAAGGAGCTGTTATTTTTCCAGAAGAATGGAAGGAAAAGTCAGCATTTGGAACTAATTTTGAAGGAGTTACATTTAGAAATGTTTGGTTTGATGGTTTGGATATAAGAAGTGCTAGTTTTAAAAATAGTGTTGGGGCTTTAATTGATTTAGATATGATCGAAGATAAAGATGTAAGTAATACAGATTTAACAGATGCTTATTTTGGACCAGTTGGAGAAGATATAAAAATTAATAATACAGTTTGTAATGGAATGAGTTTAAAAGAGTATCTTGTAAGTAAGGATGCTAAAGAAAGTGCTTATGTTAAAGTAAAGAGTGTTTTAGAACAAGCTAAAAATAAATAGAAAGACGTGTTATAAGCACGTTTTTTTGTTATTTCTTATTATTTTCTTTGATTTGAAGAAACTTTAATGTATAATAAATAATTACTAGGGAGTAGAGTTTTTATAAGAGACTTGTTATTCTCATAAAAAATGTAAAAGGCGTTGTTGATTATAATAGAATGGAGTGATAAGATGGAGTTTTTGAACGAGGAAACAGTAAAAAAAGAGAGAATTAAAAGAATAAGAGAATATTTAACATCTAAGTTAGAAAAGTATGAAGGAGAACCAATAAAGTTAGATGTTGATAATTTAGAAAAAGTTTTATTTTATGAGTCTACTAATGGAAAAAGATTTGCAATAGATAGAAAAATTGCTAGAAAGATTGATATGTCAGATGTATGTTTTGATGGTATGAATGTGTGTGGTTTTAATTTTACAGGATTTAAGGGAGTTAAAATTAATCCTAATAGAGTGTACGAAAGAAAATTTTCAGATACTAATCTTGCAGGAGTAGAATTTACAGAAGAGTTTAATAATTGTTCGCTAAATGATGTTTCATTTGCTGGTAGTAAAGGAGCATTTATAAATCCTAGTAAAAATACTATTCTTAGAAGTGACGTTTTTACTGATGTTATGTTTATGGGAGCAATAACTTCTGCAGATATTACATATTGTAATTTTGCCGGTAGTAAGAATGCGGTTATAAGTTTAAATGTACCTGGTGTTCAACAACCAATAAATGTTCTTTATGGAGCAACATTGACAGATGCTACTATAGTGGGATCTTTTGATGGTTGTTCTATTAGGGGAGTAAACTTTAAAGGGGCAAAAAATGAAAATGGAGAGAATATTAGGATTAATCTTAATGAATTAGCTTCAAGTGATTTATCTAATTGTGTTTTTGATGGAGTTGAGTTTACAGAGCCATCTAAACGTTTTACAATTATGACAGGAGCAGATTTTACGGGAAGTAAAGGATTTAATATAAGAACACATTTATTAACTGAAGATAGTTTAGATCATGCTAAATTGAGTGGAGTTACTTTTGATTGTGCAGCTATAGGAGGCATTCGTTTAGAAAAAATAGTTGGAGCAGATTTTACAGGTAGTAAGGGCGCTTGCATTTGGTCAGTATTTAATGAAAAAGATCCTGTGTTAGACATAAAAAGAACAGAACTTGTAAATTGTAATTTAACAGATGCTTATTTTCCTGAGAGTTATTTTTTAAACTATATTTTGAGATCTTTTAGAGGTCTTGATACTTGTACTTATAAGGGTATTGGTTTTGATGCGGCTGTAAAGACTTGTCAAAATGAAGAACGCGAGACGTTAGGAAAAGTTTATACTAAGATTGATAATGCTATTAAAAAGGCAGAATAAGGAGATAAAACTTAATGAGAATTGTACGTACTAATCAAGATAGAGATAAAAGTAGAATATATAATATAAGAAAATATTTGATAAAAAAATTAAAGTCATATGATGGGATTGTTAGTTTTGATGAATTTACTAAAGATGAATTGAATGAGATTTTATTCGATTATTGTAACAATGGTAAATCAAAAAGATTTGCTTTACCTAGAGATATTTATAAAAAGATTGATATGTCTAATGTTAGTTTTGATAATTTTGAAGCAGTAAACTTTGATTTTAGTGATTTAGTTGGTGTTAGAATAAATCCAAATAACTTGTATTTATTAGAGATTAAAAATTTTGATTTTTCTAATGTTACATTTTTAGATGAATTTAGAAATTGTACAGTAATAAAGACAAATTTTCAGGGAAATGCTGGAACAATAATTGATGGTAAACATGTTGAGGGAGCTATTTTTGCTGGAGGAATGCGATATGGTGGAGGAAATGAATTTGCAGATGTTACCTTCACCAAACCAATAAATAACGTTATAAATGGTTCGATTTCAGGAACTGATTTTACAGGTAGTAAAGGCGCGGTTATTGAACTTGATCTTGGTAAAGTTAATATACTTAAAGATTGTTATTTAAAGGATGCAACACTTTCAGGTACTTTTAGAAATTGTTACATAGAGGGTGCTAATTTTAAAGGAGCACATGGTAGTAATGGAGGAAGCGTAAGAATTAATCCTAATATTCTTGCGTTTGGACATTTAGAACAAGGATATGTAAGAGTTTTAGATGGCTGTTGTTTTGATGGAGTTGAATTTATAGAAGATACTACATCTCATGGTTGGTTTAGTATCTATAATACGGACTTTTCAGGTAGTAAGGGATTTGTAATATCTCCATATAATGTTTTTAAAAGAAACTATGAAGCAAGTGTATTTAAGGGAGTTAAATTTACAACTGATCCGATTACAGATGCCAATTTAACAGAAGCAAACTTCGAAGGTAGTGAAGGAGCTATATTAGAAGGACCACAAGCAAGTATAGCTCTAGCAAATTTAACAGACGTTTCTTTAAAATTTGCTGATCCATTTGAATTTTGTTTTTCACTTCGAGGAGCTCAAACTGCAACTTGTGAAGGTAGAAGTTTTCTTGATGTATTTAATGATGCAGTTGCTAATTTTTCGGAGAATGAACCAACGAAAGTTTATACTAAAATAGATAGAGCTATTAATAAAGATAAAAAATAATTTTGGAGGTATGGTTGAATGAAAATTGCCATTGGTGAAGATAAGAAAAGAAAAATAATAATTGAAAAAGTAAGAAAAGAGTTAGTACAAGCAGTAGAAAAGCAAAGAAATATTGTTAAGTTGGATAATTTTACAGCTGATGAGCTAAATGAGGTTTTGTTTGATCGTTTGACATGTGATAGACAAGGAAAACAATTTGCTTTACCAATAGAAATATTAAGAAAGATTGATATGTCTAATGTAAACTTTGCTGACTTTTATGCTGATAAAGTTGATTTTAGAGGAATGACCGGTGTTAAAATTGATCCTAATAAATTATATGAAAAAAATATTCGTGGATGTAATTTTTCAGGGGTTACCTTTTTAGATAAGTTTTCAGGAGGATATATAGATGATTGTAATTTTACAGGAAGTAAGAATGCAGTTATTTTAAATACTGTTAAACTTGGCGGAAGAAATAATTTTGGTGATGTTACTTTTGAAGGAACAATTACAAAAGGAAATATTGCTGGATCTAATTTTTCTGGTAGTAAAGGAGCAGTTATAGAAGTTGGTCCTGGTAAGATTACATCAGTTATAGATTGTCGTTTGAAAGATGCGAAAATAAAGGGAACTTTTTTAGATTGCTATATAGCAGGAGCTGATTTTACTGGAGCTTGTACTGAGGCTGGTGGTAAGATAAAAATTGATCCAAATGATTTGGCTTTTTCTTCCTTTTATGGAGTGTATGTGTATAATTTTGAGAGTAATAATTATGCTGGTATAGACCTTGTTAAAAATGTTAGTGGATGTAAATTTGATGGAGTAAAATTTACTTATGATTTTGGACCAATATATGTTTTTGCAATTGCAGGAGCAGATTTTACGGGAAGTGAAGGGGCGTTTTTCTTTCCTAAGGCGATTTTAAAAAATGATTATCATGGAGTTAAACTAAATGGTGTTAGATTTCCTACTGATTTTTTAATTACTGGAGCTAATTTAGAAGGGACAAGTTTTAAAGGTAGTGTTGGTGCTGTTATTTCTGGATTACAAAAATCTGTTGAGAATGCAGATTTAACAGATGCGGCTGTAATATTTAATAATCCTCAAGAAATGTTACAAATGGAGGGAGTTAAATCAGCAAGATATGGTAATAGAGCATTTACCGATGTATTTAAGGAATCTATTTCTAAAGAGTTTGATGAGCCAACAAAGCTTTTAATTAAGAAAATTAATGATGCGGTTACTGCTTCTGATAAATAATCGATTTATATAAAGTGAAATATAGGATGTGTAGTTTTATGAGACTTGCTATTGATGAGGGTAAGAAAAGAATTGATAGAAGTATTAGGAAAACAAGACAAGGTTGTTAAATTAGAAGGTTTTAGTACAGAAGAATTAAATGAACTTTTATTTAATTATGTAGAAGAGGGAGATACTAAAAAGAAGATCTTTGCATTACCGAATTCAATTTTGCAAAAGATTGATATGTCTAATGTAAGTTTTAATGATTTTTATGCCAAAAATATTGATTTTGGTCAATTTACTGGTGTTAGAATTGATCCTAATAAACTATATAATAAAAGTTGTTTCTATACTTCTTTTGCTGGTGTTACATTTTTAAATGGTTTTAGATCTGGTTATATAGAAGGATGTAATTTTACGGGAAGTAAGAATGCGGTTATAGGTGATCGTATTAAAACTCGTTTGAATCGTTGCAATGGTGTTCTAGAGGCTGAAAATTCATCTATTGGTAAGGATGTTGCACTTGGTGAGAAAAATGTATTTAAAGATGTTACATTTGAATCTCCAATTACGAAAGGTAATATTGTTAGCTCTGATTTTACTGGGGCACATGCTAAAAATGGTGATAAGATTAAACTTGATCCATTTGATCTGGCTGAGTCTAGAGTGTCTGGACAAATTGTGAGAAATGTTGGTGAATGTAGATTTAATGGAGTGAAATTTACTGGTTCGTTTGGTCCTATAGGTGACTTTGCAATTAGGATGGCAGACTTTACAGGTAGTGAGGGAGCAGTTATATGTCCTGGTTCTGTTTTTGAAAAAGATTATTGTTATGCAAAGTTAAGTGGAGTAAGATTTCCTGCAGGGTCTTTTATTAAAGATGCTCAGTTGGAAGGAACTAAATTTAATGGTAGTGAAGGAGCTGTTATTTCTGGTCCACAACAGAATATGTATGTAGCAGATTTAACAGATGCGGCGATAAGATTTAATGAACCTAATGATATTTTATATATTCATGGAGTTGAGACTGCAGCTTATGATAAGAAAGCATTTTGTGATGTCTTTAATGAAACACTTGCTAGAGAGTTTGAGGAACCAGCAAAGGTTTATGTTAAAAGGATTGAAAAACTTGGTCCTAAGGATAAAAATCAAAAATAGGTTAATGGGGGTATAACTTTATGGAAAAGATTGATAAGAAAAATGAAATGGTTGATAGAACTAATAGTGATTATGTGACACTGAAGAAGAAAAGAAGGCAAGAATTGAAAAAGTAAGAAAATATTTACGAAGAAGATTATCTAATTTTGATGGTATTATTAAATTAGATGATTTTACGACTGAAGAGTTAGAGGAGATTTTATTTAATCATTGTGCATATGATAAATCATTTGCTTTACCGATGGAAACATTACAAAAAATTGATATGTCTAATGTTAGTTTTGAAAATTTTAGAGCACATCGTGTTGATTTTAGTAAATTGACTGGTGTTGTTATTGAACCTAGTCAGCTGGCTGGAAAAGCATGTTGTGATGTTAATTTTTCAGGAGTTAAATTCTTAGGCGAATTTTCTTCCGTTTTTTTTGGAAGGTTGTAAATTTGGAGGAAGTGTAAATGCTGTTATTGGTGATGATGTTAGGTATGGGTGAGTAAATGACTTTACTGATGTTACTTTCAAATCACCAATTACGTATGGTGTTCTTAATGGAAGTAATTTTGCTGGTAGTAAGGGTGCTGTTATTGAATTAGGAGAGGAAAAAGTTAAGTTAATTATTGACTGTTGTTTTAAAGATGCGACATTAAAAGGAAACTTAATAGATTGTATTATCCAGGGAACAGACTTTAGAGGAGCTAATATTGATAATGGCAAAATAGAACTTTATCCTGACAAGCTTGGTGTAGGCTCTATTTATGAGTCTGATGTAAAAGACTTTTCAGATTGTCATTTTGCTGGAGTAAAATTTATGAGACCTATTGGTGGTAAGAATGTATATAAAATTAAAGGAGCAGACTTTACGGGCAGCGAAGGAGTAATTATTCATCCTTCGGTTATTAGTAAATATGATTATAGTAATTGTAAGTTAGCCGGAGTTAGTTTTATTCCAGGTACTAGTATAAGTGATGCTAACTTGAATGGTACAGACTTCACAGGTAGTGTTGGGGCAGTTATTAGTAGTAGTCAAAGATCAATTGTAGATGCTAATTTAACTGTTGCATCTGTTAAATTTATTGATCCTGATGATTTTTTTGCTATACCTGGTATTAATTCAGCAACTTATAATGGTAAAAAGTTTAAAACTGTATTTAAAGGGACAATTTCTAAAGACTTTGATGATCCAATAAAGACTTATACAAAGAAGATTAATGCAGCTATAGTTAAGGCTTCTGAATAATATTGTTTATGTTTAAAAATATCTATAAATAAGGCTTGAATTTAACTGATAAATGGAAAAAAGTAATAAAATTACTTGCAAGAGTGAGATTTTTATTGTATAATTCTATTTGTCAGTTGATTATGTCTGCGTAGCTCAGCTGGATAGAGCAATCGCCTTCTAAGCGATCGGTCAGGCGTTCGAGTCGCCTCGCGGACACCATTTTAAAAATCACCCTTGTTTTACAAGGGTTTTTTTGTGTTTTAACATTTTTACGTCTTATTTACGTCTTATTTTTAAGACTTTTTAAATCATTTAATGCTTTTACAGTATTACTTTTCTTGGATGGAAACATATGATAATATGTTTTTCTAATTACTTCTACTGTATCACCAACTCTTTCCGCAACTTCAAGTTCATCACACCCTAGATGAAATAATAATGATACATGCGAATGTCTGAACCCATGAGGTGTTATTCTTTTTACGTTTGCTTTTTTTATATACAAATCTAAATACCTTGCAAATGTTGTTGGAGCAATATAATCTATATTTCCAAATATATTCATGTCCTTTTGAAACTTATATATTTGTGATTCGTTTTTGTAATGCTTGGTTAATAAATCAATTAAATTATCATCTAAATCTATTTCTCTTATTGAATTACTTGTTTTTGGATCTACAATATGGATATCTTTGTTACCAGATTTATTTGTGTAACTTTTGTTAATTCTTAGTGTTTTGTTTTTGAAGTTTAAATCGTTCCATGTTAATGCTATAAATTCTCCGATTCGCAAGCCGGTAAAATACATAAAATTGAAAATCAGACTCCAATACTCATTATCCACATAACTTATAAAAAGGTTAAATTCATCATATGTCCAAAAGTTCCATTCTGAATTTTGCTGATTTTCTATTGATGTGATTCTTTTCTTGTTTATTTTTGATAATACTTTTCTATCAAAATTATAATTGTCTGATGCATAAGTTAATAACTCTTTTAAATAACCCACCATTTTATTTTGATATTTAGGTGATAAGTTTTGTTTTTGTAAATAATTATAATATAATGTTATTACATTCATTTTTATATAATTTAGTTTATATATTTTGAAATAATTTAATATATTTTTATCTAACGATTTTTTTAATTTGTAAGCAGTTGTACATTTTAAAGTCATTGATTTATAAACATACCATTCTTCATAAACCTCTTTAAAAGATATGTTTAAAGATGCATCATTATCGATTTTTAGTTGTAGTAACCATTTTGCTCT
>HF992495.1:11868-26698 GCA_000433455.1 Mycoplasma sp. CAG:877
CCATTTTGCTCTTTCCTCTTCTGCTTTTTCGCGGTCTATATAGTATTCACTACGATATTGTTTTTTTACTCCATATTGATCTATGTAATATTCTCTGAAGTAATATGCTCTTCCATCTTTTGTCCATCTTTTTTTACTTTTCTCCTTATAGACAGGCATTATATCACCCTTTCTGTTGATTTTAAATTGAAATTTATGATATAATGTAATAGAAAAATCCAATACATTATATCAGTATTGTACTGTTATCTTGTTTTTAGTCTCGCCAGACTTTTGTGATTTTTCAAATTTGACTTCGTGTTGCTGCACGAGGTCTTTTTTTTACTCTGTTGACGTTTAATCTTTCAAATATTTTTGCAATTGTTCTTTTGTAATTTTTGTCAAATCTTGACCAAAGAAAAATTCATATTTTACTTTGAAAAAATCTGCTATATTCAATGCTGCTTCAAGAGGGGTATCTATTTCCCCTTTTTCCCACCGTGATATAGATGAACGATCAACTTTAATTTTATCAGCAATTTCTTGCTGAGATATATTGAGAATATTCCTTATATGCTTTAAATTATTATTAAAGTATTTTGCCACTATAGATACCTCCTTTCATTTATATTTTACCATATTGCTTGTAAAATACAATTATAAAGTGAAAAAATGCACAAAAAATATTGACATTGTGAAAATATGCACATATAATTGAATCAGATAGGAGGTTAATAAATGATAGATTTAATTGCTAAAGAATTAAAGGCAACTAGAATAAGATGCGGCTTTTCACGAGAACAAGTTGCAGCAAATTTCGGTTTATCGTATGAAACAATCAGAAAATATGAATCCGGAAAGTTTAATTTTTCAATAGAAACATTGGAAAACTTATTGAATTTTTATAATGAACCATTAAATATTTTTTTTAGAAATGTCTGTGAAAATATGCACAAAAATAACATAAAAAAAATATTATAAAAGTCTGGCGAGACTAAAAAATATAATGAAAGGATTTGATAATATGAAGAAAAAATTAAGACTAAGAAAATGGGTAAAGAATACAATTGCAATTATTTGCTTTTTTGCAATAGCTTATTTATTTACTCATTTTATTTTGAATTCAATAAATAAATTTGATGAAGTAGCTCAAAAATGTGATGAATCAAAAGGATATGTTTGCTCCTATTATGAGGCAAGACAATTCTTAATAGATAATGAGTAATATTGATTTGAATTCAGCAGAATTACTAAAACTAATAAATAAACAATGGGCTACGACTAATGACATTATGAAAATTAGGGGTTGTTGCTACAGTACTGCTCTAAGTGAAAGAAGAGCAATTGAAAGCAATATAAAAGATAAATATTTGAGACTACCAAGATACAAAGTTCCGATGGAAGAGGTTGTTCTATATTATGGAATTAACATTTCATACTTAAAAAAAGCCAACAATTTGAACAAATAAAAAAGAAAGGGTTCGGTTATCAATAAAAAAAGAAAGGATGATTATATAATATGGCACAAAAAAGAATGCTTAGTATGAACATCATTGATACCGATATGTTTATTCAGATGCCTATTTCGGCAAGATTATTGTATTATGATTTTTGCATGAGAGCAGATGATGACGGTTTTATTGATTCACCTACAAAAATTATGAAAATGATAGGATGTACGGAAGATGATCTTAAGATATTAATTGCAAAAAACTATTTAATACCGTTTAAGAATAAAGTATGTGTAATCAGACACTGGCTAATACATAATACAATACGTAAAGACAGGTATAATCCTACAATTCATTTAGAAGAGAGAAATCAATTAGCAATTAACAATAAAATTTATGATTTTCAAGGCGAAAATGTGTCTGGCAACCATTTGGCAACCATCTGGCAACCCAGTATAGATAAGAATAGTTATTATAATAGTAATAATATATTAGAGCAGTCAACTGAGAATATTTTTGAAATTATTGAAAAGGAATTTGGGAGATTATTAAGTCCTTTAGAAATTGAAATGATTCAAAGTTGGGATTATCCAATTGAAATATTAAAATTAGCAGTGCAACAAGCATCAACGAGCGGACAGTTTGTTATTAAATATATAGACAAAATTCTATATAACTGGTCTAAAGCAAATGTACGTACTGTTGAAGATGCAAAAAAATATATTGCTAATTTTAGAAATAAAAAAGAAAGAAATAATCAGCTTGATGAGCGAAACTCAAGTACGTATTATGAGGAATTGTAGATGGATAATCAAATTGAACTTGATTTAATAGGTAATCTAATTCTTAATCCAGAGTCAATGAAAAAAATTGTTATAAGTCCAGAAAATTTATTTGATTATAAAAATAAATTTATTCTTGAATTACTGATAAGGCAATTTAAAGAATATGGGACTATAAACACAATAGGTATTATTGAAAATTATAAATATTTATTTACACAAAAATTTCAAATAAATGAAATATTACAGATTATGAATTTAGCAATGGCTGATGCTCCAATTACAGACGTGGATTATCTTCAACAGACAATCTTTGAAAGATATGTTAGAAAACTAATTCTAGATGAGATAAATAAGTTTAAAGATTCAAAAATATCCGAGAATGAATTGTTTGAAAATTTGCATAAATTTGAGTCGATGTCGATAAAGGTAAATGATCATAGACTATCTTCAGATGAATTATTTAGTTTGATAAATTCAAAAAATAAGAATATTAATCTAAAATTTTTAAAATTATCTGAATGTGCAAATATCCAAGAGCACGATCTAGTTGTTATAGCGGCAAGACCAGGAATAGGAAAGACAGGCTTTATTCTAAATATTTTAGAAGATTTATCATCTAAATATAATTGTATTTTATTCAACATGGAAATGAGCGAAAAACAAGTTTACCAAAGACTTATATCGATTAATAGTGGTACACCCATGAAATATTTAAACAATGCCGAAACTACTTATCAAGAAAAATGCATAAAAGAATCTTGTAATCAAATAGCAAATAAAAAAATAAAAATATATTCTCAAGGACAGACTATTTCAACAATTCGTAGAAAAATTGTTTCGGAATCGAAAAAAGAACATACGATAGTATTTATCGATTATGTAGGATTAATATCCACTAGTAGCAGCGATAGAAAGTTGTCACTATACGAAAAAATAACATCAATAGTTAAAGATTTAAGGCAAATTAGTCTTGAAAATGACTGCACTATTTTTCTTGTTTCCCAACTCAATAGACAAGTTGAAAATCAAAAAGACAAGACACCCAAAATTAGTGACTTAAAAGAATCTGGAGAGTTAGAACAGTCGGCAACTACAGTTCTATTATTACACGACGAAAATCATGATAAAAATTTGTCTAAATCAGAAATAGAAATTTCGGTTATCATCGGCAAGAATCGAAATGGAAGAGTTGGAATAACAAGGTTAAATTACAATAAAGAAAATCAACAATTTTCAGATATAAAAAAGACAGTTGTTAATAATAACGATTGGAGAAAGGAATAAAAAGTGGAAAAGATAGATTATTCTCAGTTAAACAATTTATTAACTGAAATAAATAAAAAGGGAATACCTAGTACTTTGATATTAAATTTGTTAAACATTGAATCGTTAGCAGAATTAAATGTTAAACAATATAATTACTTATTATTTTTAGTTAAAAGTTAGGAGGGTTAAAATGTTTTCAGTAAAAAAGAGAAACACAGAAGCACTAAAAAAAGAATCTATGTATGAAGATCTTGTTGCTTCAAAAGAAAAAATAATAAAGATACAAAATGATCAAATTGCAATGTATGAAAAGATGATCAGCATGAAAGATATTTTTTCAGATATAAAAAAAATTCAAAATGAACTAAGAATAGAAATTTTAAATAAAAAAGGGAGAGTGAATAAAAATGCAAATAACAAAAATAGCAGTAAAAAAAGTAAATAAGGAAGATAGTAAATTGAGAGGATTCGCTACAGTAATTCTGGATGATGCAATTGCAATTCATAACATCAAGATTTTAGAGAGCAAAGAGAAATTATTTATTGCATTCCCTTCTTCAAAATCTAACTCTGATGATAAATATTACGATATAGTTCATCCAATTAAGCAGGATATAAGAATATTAATTGAAGAATCAATTTTAAAAATGTATAAGGAAGTGAAATAAAATGTTCTTTGGTAAAAAATATAAAGATGAAATAATTGAACTTAAAAAACAAAACAAGAATCTGCAAAAAAAATTAGATTTGGCGAATGCAAGAATTGGTGGTTTTAAAGCAGCTAATAACCGCTATAGGAAAGATAATAGTGAATTATCAAAAATTAATTTATTACTTCAAAATGAAATTAATGCAACAAAGCATTTAACAGAACAAAATGAAGAATTAAGAAAAATAACATCCGAGTTAAATTCTGAAAAAATAAGAATAAATAGTGAGTTAACGTCAAGGGTAAAAGAATTGTCACAATCAAAAAAAGAAATAGATACAATAAAAATTGAAAACCAAAGCAATAAAGAAAAAATTATCAAATTGCAAGGTATTGTTGATAATTTGAATAAGTTAATTAATACCAAAATGAGAGATAAAGTTTCCATGCAAGAATTAAAAAACTATTGTGAAGGAGGAAAAAAGTAATTAATTAAAAAATTATGTAAAAATAGTCATAGTATTCGTAGTTAACGACCCAGGGTTGCACCTCACACTCCTTTTTTTATTTTTTACGTATGATCAATGAGTTTGAGACTATGAGTTTGATTGATCATTAATTAATTATTTTGCAAAAAATTATGAATAAAAAGGAAGAAACTGTCGTAATAGTTGCACTTTGTGTAGTAGCCTCATCAATGTTAATACTTATTGCATTGCTCACTTCTATTTTGTTAAAAGATGAATGTGCTAAAGATACTGAATTATCAAAGTGGACTATTTGTATAAGAAAAATTGAAAAGGAAGGAGAATAATATGTCAAAGTATTTTCCTGTAAAATATGGCAGATCATCAGTTCGCCCTTTTAAAAAGGAAGATGTAATAAATATGATGATTATGCTTCAAAAAAAAAGAGATACTGAATTATCATCAAGTCGAAAATTTATTTATGATCGTGACTGGTTGATGATTAAACTAGGATTAAATACAGCCTTTAGAATATCTGACTTATTAAAATTATCAGTCAACGATAATTTGAAAAAAGGAATTATGTATATTCGTGAGGATAAAACCAATAAAGAACAATATTGGGAGCTAAATCAAAAATTGCATAGAGATGTACTTGAATATATTCAAAGAAATAATCTTTATGACGATGAATTTTTGTTTAAGTCAAGAATTGGTATTAATAAGCCAATCTCAACAACTAATGCTTGGATGCGAATAAAAAAATATTCAGATGAGTTAGGAATTAAATATTTGGTTGGTTGCCATTCGTTAAGAAAATGTTTTGCAAGAACGTTTTATGAAGAAACGAAAGACTTGATAACACTACAAAAAATGTTGAATCATGCTTCGCCACAAATCACATTAATCTATATTTGTTGGGATGACGAAGATCAACTAAATGCTCGAAAAAATTTTTATTTATAGGAGGAAAATTAAAATGAAGATTAAAATAATAAATTTATTATTCTTTGTTCATGAACAAAGATTAGAGGAAGGTTTTAAGTTTGTTTTCAGGGATGAAGTACTTGAATATAAAAATAAGGACTTAATTTTTGTGCAAACTGATGATTGTCTTGGCTACAAATATATACTTGAAAAAGTTTTAGATGAGGAAATTCTAGTATTGACACCAGATCTTATTAAAATTGATGAGGATAGTACTACTACACAGGTTAATGATTCAGTAAAAAAAGAAGATATAGATAATATATTATCTCAGACACTAATATCAGTTGAAAAATATGGAGATAAGACAACTATTTTAAAAGCAACTTTACCAAATGGTTTTGTAGTTGTTGAAAGTTCAAGCTGTGTGGATCCTAAAAACTTCAATATGTCTATTGGTGAACAAATATGTATGAAAAAGTTAGAAGATAAAATATGGGAATTAGAAGGATATAAATTGCAGAATGAATTATCTTTAAATTAGTAAAAAATATTTTTTTAATATATATCATTAATAAAATGAAAAAAAGTAAGTTCAACTAAAAAAGTTATGGTTTTTATGATTGCTAAAAATTATAGACTGCAAAGAAAAAAATAAAAAAAAGTATAGAATAATTGAACTTAATAGAATTATTCCATTTTGTTAAGTTCATATAGATAAGATTTGGGAGAAGTTAGTATGCAAAATGTTGATATTTATGAAATTGCTAGATACATTAAAAATGTTTATTCTATTAACCCATTAATTAATCTATCATGGGATAATTTAGAGCAAATATGTTTTACCAATAAAAAATTAAATCATCCTTATTGTTCTTTCCATTTTGATATTTGCCCAAAGTGGGGATATGCACCAGGTAAGTTACTTATTTACCACAGCCAAGAAAAAAAAGATCATACAGGTTGTGGTGGAAGTTTGATTTATGAAGGAATAGAAAGTATTGACTGGTTAATGCAAAATACATTCGGATTGGTAAAAGTAAATGAACAACTTGAACTATTTTAAAGAAAGGAAAAATAATAATGAATAAAACGATAAAGAAACTTTTGAAAGATTTGGAGTTGTGTAATGGCTTTTTCGATTTTATTATTGAACCTGATGAATCAAGAATTTTAGTTGATTATATAAAACAACTCCAAAAAGATAATAAGTCACAACAAGAAAGAATCAAATACTTAATGAGAAGTTGCAATAGAAAAGAAGATGTCATAGAGGAAAAAATT
Source organism: Mycoplasma sp. CAG:877 (assembly GCA_000433455.1). Lineage (GTDB taxonomy): Bacteria > Bacillota_I > Bacilli_A > RF39 > UBA660 > CAG-877. The sequence continues at coordinate 18,677 of HF992495.1, forward strand.
TCCGAATTGGTTGATTTAGATACTAGATGGAATAGGTTGAAAGAATATATAAAAAAAATAATTGTAGATAGTGAAGTAGTAAGGGAGCCGCAACGTTATTATAAACAAATCTATAGCTTTATGATTGAACTAGAACAAGGAGATAATAGCAATGAATAGTCAAGATTTAAAAGATTTAATTGATTATGTAATGGAACACAATTCTTGGAAACAATGTTCAGCACTTCTAGAAAAAAGAAAAATGCCTAAATATTTAGATTTTAGACTATGGTTTACTTTAGATACTAGAGACGGAATTATATTTTATTTGAAAACCAGACATTGTGGAAAAGATAAATCCTTTAGAATTGAAACAAAAGAAGATTTAGATAAATTTTATAAATGGCTAAACAAAAGAGATATAGATTAGAGGTGTAAGTGATGTTGAAGATTGGAAATTTTGTTTTTAATAAAAAGCTCATTTCGTATATATATTTATTTAAAAATAATTTTACTGGGGTGTATTATATATCTGTCAAACTAACAACTGAAGAAGAAATTGATATATCTTTTGATAGCCAAAAAGAAAGAGATGAAGAATTTGATAGGCTGTTAGAGAAAGTTGAGGAAGAATAAATGGATGTTAAAGAGCTATTTGATAGAGAATTTTATGAACGATACCGTCAAAAAGGTGGAATCTATGTAATACCTGTGGAAATATTTCAAGTGTTGCTTATTGACCAAGAGAAATTACTTGAGGAAAATAAAGAATTAAAGAAACAACTTGAAGAACATAAAAATATATATATAAAAAAGTAAATAATTTTTTAGCAGAAAATGTAGAACCTGATCCAGAAGATCTATATATGGCAGAGTTAGAACAAAGAGCAATGGATTGTGAGCTAATGGAAATGCAGCAAAAAGAGTTTATAAATTATTTAGAAGATGAGATAAAAACATTAGAAAAAGATATACTTGAAACCGTTGATGATGTGGATATATATATATATGAAACAAGTGAAATCACTTATAATAGAAGAAATTTTACAAAAATACAAAAGTATGATAGGAGTATCAGATGAAAATAATAAGCAATAAACTTTATAACGAATATACAAAAACAACAATAGATTATCATACTGATTATTCCAAAATAACTAAAGAACAATTATATGATACTTTTAAGTTCCATTGTCAAGGCCAAAGAATACTTAATGAAGTAGTTGAATACATTTATAAATTAATTCAACAAGATAAAAAATAATAGGAGGAAAAACTAATGAATGAAAAGGAAGTTGTAAAAATAGTTCTGAATGAACTAGAAAAAAGAAACATAATCAAGCATAATTTTTCAACGTATAAAAATACAGAACAAATCCTTAGAGATTATCCAATGTTAAAGAAATCAATTACTGACAGGCAAGAACAAATAAAAGAATATAAGCAATTCGGATTACAAGAAAAATCTAAGTCCATAACTTCAATAAGTGTAAACCATAAACACGAAGATACAGAGGATATAATAAATGACTCAATAAAAAGTTTGCAGAAACACATTTTCAAAACAAAGGTGATAATTGAATTTATTGATAAAATATTGGATAGATTCAAAGATGATCCCTATTTTGATGTGATAAAATTACATTACTTTGAAAATATGACATATGATCAAATTGCAGAGATATTTGATAAAAGAAAAAATAATAAAGGTAAACTAACCGCTGGAAGTACAATTGGTAGCAATAATCAAAGATTAATACGTGAAATTCAAAAATATTTATTTCCAAATGATTATTTATTTCAACTTTTAGGATATTGACAAAAATGGAAATTGGTTGGAAAAGACCACTATTTTCATTTAGAAAAATATAATATATAATGTGTATAGTGAAATTAATGTAAAATGAAAGTCGGCTTTGCTGACTTTTTTTGTTGGTGATGAATGAAAAAAAGAAGAAAAAGAAGAAAGATATATAATTGGCCTGTCGAAATTGCAAAAGGCAACACAGATGCTTTTTATCATTCAACTGATTATGATATTTGGAGAGAAAAGGTATTAGAGAGAGATAAACATGAGTGTCAGTTCTTTTCTGGTAAATGGTCTGATGGAATTCATAAGCCATCAAAAATAAAGCCGATCAGGGCGACAACAGCACATCATATTGTTCCGATAAAAGAAGATCCATCACTTTGTCTTGATGTCGATAATGGAGTATCTCTTTCATTTGAAGCTCACGAAATAGTATCTGAAAGGGCCAAGTTTAAATTTAAAAAAAGAAAAAAAGTTTTAACAGAAGAAAAATGGTAGTTTTTTCTTTACCATACCCCCGGTCAAAAACTGGGCCTGTATATTTTTTAAGGCCAGCGGGTGTGTGGTTAACGACTAAAAATATCTTCACGCGTACGCGTGTGTGGAAGGGTAGGAGGTGGTTATAATGTGAAAAAAGCAGAAAAAGTAACAAATGGAAAAATAAAAAAATATCCTAAGACCATAAAAAAACTCAATGAAAAAGACTTTATTGGTATTCGTGAGGACATCAGTAGGCAGTTAGATAATTTATCTAAATTTGGAAAATACTATGACGATTTAGTTAATGAATATTTGAGTTTGCTTGCTATTCGTGAGGGATTAAAAGATGATATATATGAAAAAGGTGTTAGATACGTTTTTCAAAATGGCAATGGTAAAGAGCAAGAAAAAGCAAACGAATCTGTAACTAATTTGATAAAAGTTGAACAAATTATGTTAAAAATCATTAATGATTTAGGGATAAACCAGCCATTTATACCACCACAACCACCAAAAAAAGAAGAAAATACTGATACATATGATGGCGATGAAAATGATTTGTTGTAAGGAAATAGATGATTATTTAGAGTATTACCATAAAGCACCTAATGTTTTTAATAATGAAAGAAAATTATTAATTGAGAATATTGTTATTCCAACACTATCAAGGGATGATATTTTCTTTGATGAAAGTACTTATCGTAAATGTATTAAGTTTGTAGAAAGGTGGTATTATCCACTTTTTCCATATCAAAAATTTCTTTATGCTTTTGTTTTTATGTACAAAGATGATGTTCCTGTTTTCAGGACTTTTATTATTTTAGAAGGAAGAGGCAATGGAAAAGATGGTTTTATTGTTCCATTATTACATTTCTTAACCACTCAATATTATGGTGTAGAGAATTATAACATAGACATAGTAGCAACATCTGAAGGACAAGCTAATGACACATTTGATGTTGCTTATAGTGTTTTAGATAAAAATGAAAATATAATGAAAAAATATTTTTATTGGAATAAAGAATATTTTGTAAATAAAATAACAAGATCTAGGTTTAGATTTAATACTTCAAATGCTGCTACAAAAGATGGTAAAAAAAGTGGATTAGTACTCTTTAATGAGTATCATGCTTATTTAACAGATAAAAATATAAAAGTTTATCAAGGTGGCTTAGGAAAAGTAAAACATGGAAGAATTTTTATAATTACTTCAAATGGTGATGTGCGAGGCGGACCACTCGATGAGTTGTTAGACTCATGTACTAAAATTCTTCAAACAGGAGATAACAAATTGAGGTATTTTCCATTTCTATGTAAGATGGATGATCTAACAGAAGTTGATAATCCTGAGTTATGGGAAAAGGCTAATCCTTCACTTCCATATTTACCGGAATTATATGATGCTATCATGATAGATTATTTAGAGCAAAAAGAACGTCCTTCAAAACGAAGTGAATTTTTGAGTAAAAGAATGAATATTCCTCAGGAGAGAGATGATCTTGTTGTAACATCATGGGAAAACATACTGAAAGCATCTTATAGTGATGTAAAAAATAAAGTTCCTAGACTGATAGTGAGAAAAGAAAAGCAACCAGCGATAATAGGAATAGACTTTGCCTCACTTAGAGATTTTGCATCTGTTGGCATTTTAACCAAAGATGGAAATGAATTTTGTTGGAGACAAAAAACTGTTATATGTTCATCTAATAAGTTTTTCAAAGACATTAAATTCCCATTTGAAAATGCCGGTCAAAAAGGATTTGAAGACTTTGTTATTGTAGATACACCATCAATTGATGAGAAAATAATTGTTAATTGGGCTTTAAGTTATTTTAATGATTATGATATTAAAAAAATAATATTGGACAATTATCGTTATCAACTGATAAAAAAGACATTTGAAGAATCTAATGTTTCTGTCGAAACAAAAGAAAATAAAGATGGATTAATAAGAATGATACGATATCCTGCCTCCATAGCCGCTATTGTAGCACCTAAATTGGAAGTCTTATTTGAAAGAGGACAGTTGAATATAGGTGATAGTGCAATTATGCGGTGGAGTATTAATAATACATGTTTACGTACAAAAAAAGATGGAAATATGTATTTTGAAAAAGTAGAAGAAAAGTTGAGAAAAAATGATCCATTCATGGCTATGATTTGTGCTTTGAGTGGTGAAGAATTATTAGTTGAAAACATTGAATATGTTTATGTTTAGGAGGAGGTGAAACATGAAAATATTAGATATGTTGTTTGCTAAAAGTGATAGAAGTCAGTTAGAGAATTATATTGAAACATTATTCATGGCAAAGCAAAAGCAATTACAAATAAAAAGACATGCTATAGAGCACGCGATTGATTTAATAGCAAAAACAATTTCCAAATCTGAAATTCAAATTTATCGAATGAAAAAAGGAAAAATATCAAAAGATGATAATTCAAAGGAATACTATACTTTGAATGTTCAGCCAAATCCTAATAAAGAAGCGACATCTTTTTTTTATGAAGTAATAAAAAAATATTTGGATGATGGAGAAGCACTAATCGTCGAACTAGATGGAAGTTTGTATCTTGCTGATACATTTCAAGTGAGTACAAGTGTTTTATTGCCAAAGGTTTATTATAATGTTCAAATTAGTGATGATCATGGAAATTCTATTTTTTTAAGAAAAACATTCACTTCTGAAGACGTAATTTATTTGAATTTAAAGTCATCAAAAATAAAAGAAACTCTTGATAGTTATTATGAGGAATTAGGAAATTTAATTGGAATAGCAAGCTCACACTATAAATTAAACAATTTGTCTAAATTTCGCTTAAAAATTCCTGGGGGACAACCTAAATTGAAAGATCCTATAACTGAAAAGGAATTAACTTATGATGACTATAAGCAAAAAATAACGAGAGGACTTTTTGATGAACAAGATGCCATTATTTTATTATCTGATACTTTTGGTCTAGAAAAAATTGATTTTGGCTCTGGAACGAGTTCTGATGAATGGTCTAAATTAGAAAAAAAGTGGTCTGACAAAGTTGCGATGACATTTAATATCCCTTTAGATATTTTTTATGGAAATAAAACAGATAAATCAACATCTACTAATGATTTTATTACATTTGGAATATTACCTCATCTTCAAATTATCGAAGATGGTTTAAATGCAAAAATTATTGGTGAAAGTAATTTTTTAAAGGGAGAGAGAATTAGAATAAATAGACTTAATATGAAACATTTTGATATTTTGGAAAGTGCTGTTAATATGGATAAATTATTCTCTAATGGTTATAGTCATAATGAAATTAATGAGTTTATCGGAATTCCAAGGGTTGATGCTGCATGGGCCGATAAACATTACATAACAAAGAATTATGAAAATGTAGATTTAGCATTGGAAGGAGGTGATGAGAATGAAGGAACAAAATGATAGATATTTTCAATTTGTTAAAGTTGATGATAACTTAACAGAATTATATATTTATGGTGATATTCGCAAGCCTTCTCTTATCGAGAGGTGGCTAGAAATAGAAGATGATACTAGAGTTGATGCATATAGTTTCAAGGATGCACTAAATGAAGTAAATACACCTAATTTATTAGTTCGAATAAATTCTATGGGTGGTAGTGTGTCTGAAGGTTTAGCTATATATGGTTTATTATCAGACTTCAATGGTCATTTAATAACTCAAGTTGATGGCTTTGCTTGTAGTGCAGCAAGTGTCATATTTATGTCTGGTCAAGAAAGAATAATGCCAGAAAATGGTTTACTTATGATTCACAATGCTTGGACAGATGCATGTGGTGATCCAAATGAATTACGAAAGGCAGCTGATGATTTAGAAATCATTACTAAGCCAAGTGTTAATATTTATGTGAATAAAACTGGTTTATCAGAAGAAGAAATTAAAAATATGATGGACAAAGAAACTTGGATGGATTATAAAAGTGCTTTTGAAAAAGGTTTTGCTACATCTATTCAAAAAAATGATACTATTCAACAGTCCATTAAAGATATAAATTCTTACATAAGAAATTTAGTTATAAAAAATCAGGAATTAACAACTAAATTAGAAAAATTTGAAAAAGAAAATAATAATGCAAAAATTAAGGAAGATTCATGGGAATCTTTTTTTAATTTATAGAAAAAGAAAGAAGGTATAAAATGAAATTAAATAATGAAAATTATAATGAGTTAAAAGCAAAAGCAATAAAAATGTTAAATGAAAGTGAGGACAAACCTACTGCACTTGCTGAAGTGGTTGAAATGTTTGCCGAAGAAAAACATAAAGATTTGATTAATGAAATTCAAACACAAGCAATAAAAGCAGCAGCTGATAGTAATTATTCAAATAAATTAGGTTTACGTATCTTAAGCAAAGAAGAAGAACAGTTTTATGAAAAATTCAAAGATATTAAGCAAGCAATATCTGGTTCTCAAATCGATTTAATTCCAACAAGCATCGTAGATCTAACTTTAGAGAATGTAAAAGAGTCAGAGCCAATTTTAAAACTAATTAAATTTGCTCCTGCAGGAGTTAAAAGATGGATTGTGGCTGAAAAGTCTGGTAGTTATGCATGGAGTGGTATAACTGCTTCTCTATCAGGTGAATTAACTCCTAATATAACTGGTTTAGTTACTGATATCTGTAAGTTAGATGCTTATTTAGTAATTCCAAAGGCAATAAGAAAATTAAGTTATCAATTTATGGATAAGTACTTTATGGCAATTCTTCAAGAAACTTTACAAGCAGGTCTTGCATATGGTTATCTTTGTGGAAATGGAAAAAATCAACCTATTGGAATTTATAAGCAACTTGATAGGACTAATGAAGATGGAACTCATAAAGATAAAACAGTTAACACTGATATAACTAATTTTAGCCCTAAGGGTTTATCAGCAGCTAAAATTTCATTAACAAATAGTGGTAAGAGAATTTTAAATAAAATCTATTTAGTTTGTAATCCAGAAGATAGAGCAAATTATGTTGATCCTGCAATATATGATGAACAAGGTAATTTAGTTTCTTCATACAAAAACCTAGAAGTTGTTGAGTGTACTGAAAATCCAAAAGGAAAAGCAGCATTTACACTTGAAGGTAAATATACTATGGGTATGGATGGAATTGAGATTAGTGAATACAAAGAAACTAAAGCAATAGAGGATGCTGATCTAATTGTGGGAAAAGTAAATGCAAATGGTAGAGCTGTTGCTGACAACGTTGCATATGTATTTGATGTAACTAAGTTAGAGGAATATGTTCCAACAATAAAAACTATTTCTACAGTTGTTTCATTACCAGAGACAAAAACAGATACAAATCAAAATGCTGGAGCTTAAGTTCCAGCATTTTTTAATATAGGAGGGAAAAATGTATATAATTATTAAAGACTTTACAGATTTACAAGACGATAATCATTCGTATGATTTAGGAAGAGTTTATCCATATGAAAAAAAAGATGTATCTAGTGAAAGAATAGAAGAATTACTCAGCGATAAAAATAAATTAAAAGAACCATTAATCAAAGAAGTTTCTCTTGAAGAAATGAATGAGAATCAATTAATTGAATATGCAAAAATAGAGGGAGTTGATTTGAAAAAATTAATTCTTGATAAATTTCAAAATACAACAGATTCTAAAGAATTTGAAAAATTGATTAAAGTTGCGAAGAAAAAGAAATTAGAAGTACCAGAAGATATTACTCTTGAGGAACTAAAAGAGTTAATTTCTGGAGATAAATAAAATGAATTTTGACG
>HF992495.1:26752-35415 GCA_000433455.1 Mycoplasma sp. CAG:877
CGAAGAAGTAAGAAAAGAGCAACTTATATCTCCTAAACTACCAGATGATAGTTTTATTAATTATGCTAAGGAAGGAATGTACAATATTAATGAATATGTCGGTTGCATGTTAGATTATGAGAGTGATCTTGATGCACGATCTTTATTAAAAAATTATATTTTATATGCAAATCATAAAAGATTAGCAGAATTTAAAGAATTGTACACGAGTGATTATGTCGCACTTCAACTTAAATATAACGTCGATACCAGTGTATGATGATGGCTCATTTTTTTTATTTGAAATTTCACATACTGATGATAGTTTTCCAGTAGAAAAAATAAGGCAATTGTATGAAAAACCTTTCTTTTATCAGGAATTATCATTGACTGATAATGTTATTTTTGAAAATGATAAGAGGGATAAAAAAATAGTGTTAAAAATAAGAATATCTCAAGACAGAGATATTACATCACAGAATGTATTAAAGATAAATGATGAATATTATCAAGTTTTTAATATTTATCATTTTAAAAATAAGGATGGATATTTGCAAAGTGACATTACACTTCAAGAATATCCTAATCCTGAACTTTTAGGAGATGAATCGAATGACAAAAAATGATTTAGAAAATATATTTAAGAACTGTAATATTCCATCTAATGAGGGAATTCAGTATTTAGAAACGAATGATAAACTTCCGCGAATTGTATATTTTGAATATCGTTGGGAAGATATTGTTGCATCAGGACGGAAATTTGATACTAATGTAAATTATCAAGTTTCTTTTCGTTCATCAATGCCAAGGGATCCTAAATTGTTATTGTTAAAGAAAAAACTTAATGAAAATGATATTCATCCAATAATTTCAATAGAATATATCAAAGATAAAAGAGAATGGCATTCATATTTCTCTGTAGAGGTTGTTGAAGATGTCTGCTCAGGCATTTGATAGTATAGTGTCTTTAATGGATGAATTGAACGATATTGCAACAAGTGTACGTGATCCAATTGATATTTTGGAAATTGGTGTAAAAGATTTTATTAATGATTTATCAAAATTATCAAAGCCATATTCTAGAATTAAAAGTAGCAATTATACACATTTAATTGATACTTTTTGTTACAACAAAAAAAAGGATGAAATTGAAGTTGGCTGGGGCAAGTATTATGGAAGAATGGTTGAAGAAGGAACAAAACTAACCAGTCCACAGCCTCACTTAATACCAACTTTTGAATCTAATAAAGAAAAATATTATAAAAAAATATTAAATGAAATGCATTTAAAAGGATAGGAGGAATAAATATGTCAATGCAAACTAAAAAACCAATGTTAAAAGAGACCGTAGGAGCTCAATACTATGCATTTAATAAACCTGATGCGTCAGGAAATTTTGATTTAACTTCTTATGAAGATACTATTAAAACTGAAGTTGTTAAAAAAATAGGTACAACTGAAAATGGTGATCCAGTAAATGTTAGAGCGTCTGGAAAAGATTATGCAAATTTTCATCAACTATCTAGCACAGATCTAGCTGTAGAGGTAGTAGCATTTCCTTCCGATGATTTAGCAAAAATGAGAGGAGAAACTGTTAATACCAATGGTTTAGTCTCATCAGGAGGTACAAAAGAAAGACCTTATTTTGCATATGGTAAAGTTGTTAAATTAGTTGGTGGAAAAATTAGAATGGAATGGTTTCCAAAATGTCAATTAGTTGAAAATACAGATGATATTGAAACTTCAAGTGATAGTTTTTCTGAACAAAACGATACAGTTACAATTAGAGCTTATGCATTTAATGACAATGGTGATGTTAAAAATTATGTTGATAGTAGTAGAACTGATTTTCCAGAAGGACTTACAGAAGATAAATTTTTCGCAAAACCAATTGTTTCAGCTGATGATTTAGACAAAATAATCAGTCCTGGTGCATAAAAATAGGAGGGTATTATGGAAATAATTACGTTAAGGAATGGCCAAAACATTGAACTGGTTTGGTCTTTTTTAATGATGCAATATTTAGAAGATTATGAAGGTGGTTTAAAGAAACTTCAAAAAGATATGAGAACTAGACAGAACCTTCTTAAAATACAGTCATTATTTATTTATGCTACTGTACGTGCCAATTATGATGAAAAACTTGGCTTTCAAGAAGCTGTTCGCCTTGTTGATGTCAAAGACATTGAAAAAATAAATAAGTTTGTTAGAGAGAATCTGGAAGCACAAAACGATTTTAAAAAAAAAGACCAGAAATTTATACCAGGGAAGAAGAAAAAGAAGAGATAAACTGGGCTTCAATTAAATATACAGCCATAACGATAGGATTAAGTATAGACGAAATGCTTCATCTTGATCCTATCGAATTTTACAAAATGGTAGAAATGTATAATAGAATGCAAAAGGCGAAATATGGCAAGTGATTTAAAAAAAGTCGGTTTGGTCTTTAACGCCGATGGTACAACAGATTTCTTAAAATCTCTAAATAGTGTAAATGCATCTTTAAAAGAAAACTATCAGGATTTTAAAAATGTTCAGACACAATATGACAAAAACACATCGTCAAGTCAAAAACTGCTTGATAAACAAAATTATTTGACTTCAGCATATGATCTTCAAAAAAATAAAGTTACAATATTACGTGAGGAATTAAAAGAATTAGAAAACTCTGAAAACCGTAATGAAGTCGCCATCACAAAAAAAAGAACAGCTTTAAAAGCCGCGGAAAATCAGCTTGATAAATATGGAATACAATTGAAAGAGGTTAGTAAACAGGTTGAACTTGGTACGGCCAACTTAAAGGAATATTCTAAAAGTATCAAAGCAACAGGGGAAAAATTAACTGAAGCTGGAAAAAAAGCATCTATTCTATCAGCAGGAATTGTAGGGATAGATGTTGCAGCAGCCAAAAGTGCTATGGGACTTGAAACAGCTGTTAATAAATTTCTGGCTTCAACAGGAAAAAGTGTTGATCAAACTAAAGAACTTGAACAAGTATTAAAAAATATACATGAAAATGGTTATGGTGAAGGTTATAGTGATATTTCTGAAAAGATGTCGCTGGTTTGGCAAAATTTAGGTGATATTTCTAATGTGGATCTTCAAAATATAACTGAACAGGCTTATTTATTAGAAAATGTTTTCGGAATGGATTTTAGTGAGACATTGAGAGGCGTAAAAGCCCTTATGGTTAATATGGATTTAACAGCTGAAAAAGCATTTGATTATTTGGTTGTAGGTGCTCAAAGTGGTCTGGATAAAACCGGTGAACTTGCTGACAATATTGCTGAATATTCACAGATATGGAGTCAAGCCGATTTTAGTGCGGAAGAAATGTTTTCAATATTGGATAATGGTTTAGCTAGTGGTGCTTATAATCTAGATAAAGTCAACGATTTTGTTAAAGAATTTACTATTTCATTAAGTGACGGTCGAATAGAAGAAAATTTAAGTTCTTTTAGTTCAGACACTCGGAAATTATTTCGTGAATTTCAAAAAGGGAAGGCTACTGCAAAGGATGTCTTTTATTCTGTTATTAACGATTTAGAAAATATGGAAAATAAGCAAAAGGCTCTTACTCTTGCATCTAATGTTTGGTCGGCTTTAGGTGAAGACAATGCCATGAAAGTTATTACATCATTAAATGATTTGAATACAATATATACAGATGTAACTGGGGCCGCGACAGATGCAACAAATCAAATGTATGATGGTATGGAAGCAAAGCTTTCACAAATAAAAAATAAGTTTGAAAATTCCTTCGCAGGTTTGGGTCAACGTATAATTGAAAGTTTACTCCCACATCTTGAAAAGATGGCTGATGGTCTTCAGAAAGCAATAGACTGGTTTGACAGCCTTGATAATGGCACAAAGGATACTATTGTCACTATTGGTCTATTAGTGGCCTCTATTGGCCCTTTATTATTGATTATGGGCAAGTTAGCCGGTAGTATAAGTAATATTATTAATTTGTTTACAAATGAAACTGTAGCAATGGGATTAAATGCCATGAAAAAAGGTGTTGCAGCTGCAGCAACAAAATCATTAAGGTTGGCCCAGGCTGGCTTAAATGGTGTTATGGCACTCGGAAAAATTGCAATTTCTGGAGTTTCTACCGCATTGAGCTTTTTAGCCGCAAATCCAATTGTTCTAGTTATTGCCGCTGTAGCTGCATTAGTTGCCGGTCTAATCTATTTGTGGAATACAAATGAAAACTTCAAAAATGCAATAATAAGTGGTTGGACTTATATTCAAAACTTATTTGCAAGTATAGATGAATTCATTACAGGTATTTTTCAAACGGACTGGACAAATTCCTTTGGACTAATAGGTAATGTATTAAATGCATTTATGGCCAATTGTGAAAATTACTATAATGCTATAATACAAATATTCTCAGGTGTTATAGATTTTGTTAAAGGAGTATTTACTGGAGACTGGGAATTAGCACTGAATGGTATTAAGAATATATTCTCTGGAATATTTAATTCATTCTTAGCAATAGCAAAAGCTCCACTAAATGGTGTAATAGGCTTATTGAATATAGTAATAGATGGTTTAAATTTCTTAATAGAAGGTTTAAATAAGGTCTCATTTGATGTCCCTGACTGGGTTCCTGAAATTGGTGGTAAAAAAATTGGAATAAATATTAAAAAAATTGGAAAAATTCCTTATTTGGCAAATGGTGGTACATTGTTGAATGGTGCCGCTATTGTTGCGGAAGCAGGACCAGAATTATTACTTCAACAAAATAATCAAACTAAAGTAATTCCATTAAATTCAAATTCAAGAAATACTCCATATGATGAAAATTTAAACGATGAAAAAAATGCTGAGTTTAATCCAACAATTAATATTAATAATTATTCGAAATACGTTGGACCAGCAGATACTGCACGTCAAGCTAGAAATGAAATGAGAAAATTAATTTGGAAATTGAAAAGAGGGTAACTATGGAAAAAATAATATATGAAAATTCTTTTGGAAACAAAATCGAGCTTACAGACAAGTTTCCCTTTTTTTTATCTGATTATGATGGAATACACGAGAAAAATTCTGAACTATATGGAATCAGTTCAGCCTTTGGAATAGGATCATTATATGTAGGTAGAAGCGTTAATAAAAGAAATATAATCATATATGGTTATATAAAAGATAAGTTTGTTGAAAGACGTCAGCAATTATATAATGTTTTTCCTGATAATGACGAAGGAACACTTTTCTATTATGAAGATGATTTTTCTGCAAAAATAAAGTGCCGAGTTGAAAAAGTGGATATTGAAAAAACTGGTCCAGTAAGGTACTTTACAATTTCTTTAATAGCATTCAATCCATATTTTACAGATGTTGAGGAAACTAATCTTTCCATAGCAACATGGGAAGGTGGAATAGAATTTCCTTTAGAAATACCATCTGATGGTTTGGAATTTGACAAGAAAAATAATAATATGACTGTTGAAATACTTAATCCAACAAAAATAGAATCTGGATTAAATATTCATTTTATTGCGACTGGTAAAGTAAAAAAACCTTCTGTTAAAAATATTGCAACTCAAGAAATATTAACATTAGATTTTGAATTGAAAATAGGTGATGAAATTATAATAACTACAGAAATAAATAATAAAAACATCATATTAAAAAGAGATGGTCTAGAAAAAAATATAAATAACTACTTACTTTTTGGAACAAAATATCTTCAATTAAAACCAGGACAAAATTATTTTAAGATATTAGCTGAAGAAGGTATAGAGAATTTAACAGCTGAAGTTAATTATTCTTTATATTATGAGGCAATATAATGAAATGGGAATATAGAGATACAAATATACCAGGAAATGGTAAAGATATTATTTATGCTGAAGGTAAATTTTGGTTTGCTCATTCATCACCTTGCGGTATTGCATATAGTGACGATTTAATCAATTGGCATGACTATAATTTTGATGCTGATAAAATTTCTTCTACAGAAAATTTAGCATATGGAAATGATTTATTTGTTGTATCTGGAAATTCTGGTTCTACAGATAAAACGTATTTCTTGGTTTCAAAAGATGGTGCAGAATGGGAATATAAAATCCTAGACACTGGTGAAAATTTCTCTATGAATTCGAATACTTGCAAATTTGTAAATAATCGCTTTGTTTTAATAACTGGATATTACAATTACAACATTTCTACCGGAATAAGAAATTATACAGTAGTACAATTCTTTGAAACGATAAATGGAGATGAAATAATAAGGCATGACTTTAAGCATGTCGGTCCAGAGAATATGTCTATAATGGATATTGCATATGGAAATGGTAAATATGTTGCAGTTGGTTCTACAGGCACAATTTTAATATCTTCTGATTTAGATAATTGGAAAGTTATTGATGCCGGAACAACAAAAAAATTAGTTGGTATTACATTTGGAAGAAATTTATTTGTTATAACTGGTGCTGATGGGATAATTCTTACTTCAAAAGATGGTGTTAATTGGACAAAACAAACTTCCAACACCAATTCATATCTGATAAGGTCTAGATATGGTAATGGTATGTTTGTAGCAGCTGGATACAATGGAACTATATTATCTTCCTTGAATGGAGATGAATGGCAAAATGAAGATAAACTGTTAAATAATGTTATTTATTATGGTTTAGTTTTTGCGAATAATTATTATGTCATTACTAGTAGTAAATTAAAAAATGGTAATGTTCCTATCATGTTATGCCAAGTATCAAGAGAGGTTGAGTATTCAGAAAATGAGGCTTTATATGTTTTTGATAAAAATTTGGAACTACTAGGAGTTATTGATCAATTTATCTCACTTAGATGGCGAAGAAAATATTATGAATCAGGAGAATTTGAATTAGTTGTTGCTCCTTACGAAAATAATTTAAGTTTATTGTTTGAAAAAGATAGAATTATTATTCGGCAAGATTACACAGAAGCTGGTATTATAGACACTGTTGAATTGACAGATGATGGGAAGAATGTTCAGCTGTCTGTGTCTGGAAAATTTCTTTCTTATCTAACAAATAGGCGAATCATTAAAAAGACAATAAATTTCAAAGGAAACGTCATTGATGCACAAAAAAAATTATTGAGTGAGGTAACGCCATTATCATCAGAGTTTGAAGTTGAGGAAACTACTTTAGAGAGTAAATTGATTGAATTTCAATGTAGTTATAAAAATTTGTATAAGTATCTATGCAAATTATCAAAATATGGGAATGTTGGCTTTAGAATTGTTCCAAATATACAGAATAAAGTTTTTAGATTTGAGAATTATGTTGGTCTGGACAGAACTAGTTCTCAGTCTATAAATGAAAAATATTGTTTTTCTACATTAAGAAAAAATTGTGAAAAATCAAACTATTTATCTACATCTGTTAATAAATGTAATTATGTTCTTGTTGGAGGAGTCGGAGAGGGTAGTGATAGAGTACTTGTCGAAATTAAGGATGGAGATGCTTCCGGATTTGATTTGGTTGAGGTCTTCGTAGATGCCAAGAATGAGAGTAATACAAATTTGACATCAACAGAATATAAGAACATTTTGACAACAAAAGGCGAAGAAAAATTGTCTTCTGGAGAAGAATCCATTGAAGTTACTGCATCCGGAAACGATTATAAAAACAAATGGGATTTAGGTGATATTGTTGATATTGAAGTTGAAAATTGTAATGTTAGACAGTCTTTAAGAATTACCGAAGTTGAAGAGGTAATAGAAAATGGCAAGAGAGAAATTTATCCAACTTTTGGACAACCACTTGCCGAAGATTTTGAATTAGATTAGAGGTGATAAAAATGGAAGAATCAGGTTTCTTTCCATCAAACAATGGTGATAGAAAATACAAGAGCGATTTTATCGCTTCTTTTTTTTCTAAATTATTTACGAATGGTGTATTTAATGATGAATTGCAAGTTGTTGCTAATGATAATATGTCAATTACATTAAAAAAAGGAACAGCACTAATAAATGGTTATTTTTATCAAAATTTATCAGATAAAGTAATAAATATTGATTTATCGGATGCATCACAGTCTAGAATAGACAGTATTGTTTTACGTTTTGATAAAGAAAATAGAAAAATATCTGTTGATGTTTTAAGCGGTGAATACGCTACGTCTCCTGTTCCTCCGACATTAACGCGTAATTCAAATATTTATGAACTGAGACTATACAATATAAATGTAGCTCAAGAAATAGATAAAATAACAAGTTCGATGCTTGAAGATACACGTGCCAAAACAACTGATTGTGGAATTGTAATTCAAGCAATTCAAACACCTGATATAACAAATATTTTTGAGTCTTGCTTAAATCAGGTAGCAGCTACTGTAGAAGATATAAAAGGTATTCTAACACAAGATGCTGCAAGTAATTTAACAGGTGAAATATTAAGTTTGAGAACAGCTCTCGGCTTAAACACAGATACTTATGATGCAACCAAAACTTATGCGGTTGGAGATATGGTAATTAAAAATCATGCAATATATGAATGTACAACAGCAATTACGACCGCAGAAGCTTGGAATTCTTCTCATTGGAAAATAGTTCCAATAATAACAAACTAAAAAAGAAAGGAAAAATATGATGAAAGATATTGACTTAGCTATGTCTAAAAGTTTATCCTTAGACAGACAGACAGACAGACAGACAGACAGACAGACAGACAGACAGGAGGTTTATA
>HF992495.1:35434-38294 GCA_000433455.1 Mycoplasma sp. CAG:877
GGTTTATATTTAGAACCTTCAACTATAACAGGAAAAGAGGTGACAGATATTTAATATCTGGTCATCTCGGTGATATTTATGCTTAATCCAAAATTATTAGTAGAGGCCTTTCCACTTAACAAAGTAGAGGTCTTTTTTGATGCTTTAGATCATTCGAACTTTTTAGGTTTTACCTGGGAGAGAATTGCTGAAGGAAAATTTCCTGTAGGATATAATCCAAACGATTCTGATTATAATCAAATAGGTAAAACAGGTGGAGAAAAAGCTCATAAATTGACAAAAGAAGAATTGCCTCCGACATATATATATCCGAATGAGGGTAACAATGATCCTATTACTGGCGGTTATGAACCAACTCCTGGTGCTGATTACTACTCATTAAAAACAGGAGTAACTAATAGCAATAGTCCCAAGTTAACTGCCAATAATCCAATAATGCATACACCTTTAGCACACGAGAATAGGCCACCTTATATAGTCATGGCATTTTGGAAAAGAATAGCATAAATAGATATTAAATATCAGCATTATGATAAATGTTGATTTACTATACCCTGTAGGCAGTATATACTTAAGTATAAAATCTAAAAATCCAGGTGAAGTTTTTGGTGGAGTTTGGGAGAGAATTGCTAAAGGTAGAGCGATAGTCGGAGTTGATGAGGCCGATAGTGATTTTTCAGCAGCAAATAAAACTGGTGGAGAAAAAGAGCATACTTTGACAATCGATGAGATGCCTAAGCATTCTCACAAAATTAAAGTCTCTGGTTCTACTACAGGAGGTTATGTTGGTACTTTAAGGAACAATGCATCAGACGGGCCAGCTAGTGGCTTTATAGAAGATGAAGGTGGTGGACAACCTCATAACAATGTACAACCATACTTCACATGCTACATTTTTGTACGTACTGCATAAGTTGAATATTCTAATAAGAATATTATGACAATAAATTTCAAATTAATAAAAAAATTCTTCGATGAAAAGGTTGGAAATTTATCCAACCTGCAAACGGACGAAAAAGACAATTTAGTTGATGCAATAAACTCAATCTCTATTCCAATAAAGGTTAGTGAATTGGAAAACGATAGAAAGTATATTACCGCTCCATTTGCTCAATTAACAGTTGCTTCCCTTGATGCATTTAAAGAATACGTTAAGAGCAATAATGTACCGCCCAATTCAATGAGTTTATTTTCTTTAATTATTAATGGCTCTGGTAATGGAGCAATTGTTCAAAAAACAAACAATGCATATTTTTCATTTATATATTTCGGATATAGTAATAACCCTGTTCTTTGGAAATATGTAAATGGAAATTGGAGCGTTAAAGAATTATAAAAAAATGAAAGGAAAATGAAAATGTGAAAGAATTTTTAAAAAAAATAATGCTAAAAATCCCAATCTTAATTCGGGATTTTTTATTGAAAGAAATAAAGGATGAAATCAAATCTGATATTAAAGAAATAAATAAAGAAGTAAAGGAAATAAAAAAAGATAACAAAGCTATCCATAGTGAACTTTTAAAAAACAGCTTAGACACCATGAAAATAGCCATATGTAGCGAAGAACTGCCACTTAGTGAAAGAGTATCAATTGGCAAAGAATACATTGATAAGGGCGGAAATGGGGCTATTAAAATAAAGGTTCATGTATTGGAAGATGAATATGAAAAGGAGTTGAAACAAAGTGCTTAATTTATTTATAGGATTAGTGGCCACTATGTTAGCTAATGTTTTATTAGGAATGACTTTAGCAAAGTTAAAGCAGAATTTCAACAAAAAGAAATTCTTAGAAGGTTTAGTTAAAATTGTTAGTATTCTGGGTGGTGTAGGACTTATGTACTTAACATCATACTTAAATCCAGACATTTTAGTAGCCAACATCAATGGTACTAATGTAAATTTGATTGATGCTATCAAATTGTTGTTCCTGGCCGGGATTATTATGTATGGTAGTCAAGATTTAATTAAGTTAAAAGACATTTTAAAGTTAAAAACAGAAGTTTTAGAGTTGCAAGAAGAGTCAACTATTAAAATACCAACCGACAACATTATTGAAAGAGGTGATTAATAATGGAAAAAGCAATGTATCCAATCAAAACAATCAGAATTACTCAACGTGATCATCAAGGAACCCATGCTGATTGCTTTGCTACCGATGAGGCTGGACTAGATGGTGGTATAAGTTCATTATTCGCTCCATTTACAGGAGTAATAAAAAAAATATATACTAAGGATGCCAATGAAGTCTGGCTAGAGAGTATAGAGCCAGTATTGTTTGCAGATGATACAAAGGACTATATGACCATTATGTTTTGTCATGATAATGATGTTTCAGACTTATGGGTTGGCAAGATTATAAAACAAGGAGAAGTTTTCTATCAAGAAGGAACGAAAGGCTATGCAACAGGTAATCATTGTCATTTTGAGTGTGCTAAAGGTAAATTTACTGGTACTGGATGGCATAAAGATAATGCTGGTTATTGGTCCATCAACAATGGCAAATTGGTTACAGACTGTTTATTTGTTGATGATAGTTATAATATTATCCAAACTCTTGGACTAAACTTCAAAAATGTCAAAGAAGTAGAGCCTAAAAGGTATGGTAGTCCAGTCGAAAGAAACGAGTATGTTAATCAAATTAAAATTAATGCTGACAACGTAAGAGCAAGGACTAGTCCAAGTGGTGAGATAATTGGTTACGTTAATTCTGGTATTTATAATTCGTTAGAAATAGTAACTCAAGATGGATATGATTGGCATAGAGTAGAAGATAATTTGTGGTGTGCGATGGGAGAATGGGCAGAGTGGCTACCTAAAAAAGAGAAACCAGCCGAAGAGCCTAAGACAGATGATAATGAAA
>HF992495.1:38302-41481 GCA_000433455.1 Mycoplasma sp. CAG:877
AAGAAAGATCATACTGAAACAAAAATTAATGAATTAAATGCAACTATTGAAATTCTTAACAAACAATTAAGTGAAAAAGACGAAATCATTAATAATTTAACTTCTGGCACCGCAGAATTAACTAATAAAATTATTGATCAAGATAAGATAATTAAAGAATTGAAAGAGAATTTGGCAAATACTCCTAAATTTATTTTTGAAAGTAGCAAACTTGACTTTTATGCCATTAAGTTGGCTGAAAAAGAAAAATTATATATTGGAAATTAGAAAATCAAAAAGAAAAGAGTACTGAAATTACTAAAATGGTAATTTGCGGTACTTCTTTTTTTATGCAATAATATCGCCGAAAGCGAGGTGATATTGTGCAAAAAACTTATATTTTAAGTAAAAGAGAAGTAGAAGAAATTAACAAATTATATAATACTAACTTATATTCTATTATGATCCAACAAATTGGCAATAAGTATTATGCCATCATTGATTGTGACTTGAAAATTAAAGTCTTTCGAAAAGAAGTAGAAAAATATTTTAATTGAGTTGCAAATTAAGACCATTTATGTTATAGTCGTAGTACTTATTTTTACGTCTTATTTACGTCTTTTTTTTATTAAAACTAATTTCTTTTTTTGTTTTTATTTTAATTTTTTCTTATATTTTTCAACAAAAATATATAACTGTTTTAGTCTATTAAATATCTTTTGTTATACGCCTCGCGGACACCATTTATGAAATTAAGTCTTCGCCTAGGAGACTTTTTTTGATGTTTGCCAGTAAATTACTTGTTTACAGATAAAAATTATGTTATTATAGGTATTGGAAAGTGCAAGAAATATTTGTCTCTCAATCATATATAAATATTTTCTTTTGAGGTATGTATGTACCACAGTAATCTTTCTAAAGAAGAAACAAAGAAATTTGTTTCTTTTTTTGTGGGATCTTGGAATTTTTTTCGAATAATATAATAGGAGGTGCTTGAGAAGAGTCGTTATGAAGATTGTGTTACAAGATGGTATAAAAGATTGTGGTATTTGTTCTTTACTTTCAGTTATTAGATATTATGGAGGAGAAGTATCAAAAGAATTTTTAAGAGAAGTTACAAATACTAATAAATCTGGAGTATCGGCTTATAATTTAGTTGAAGGAGCAAAAAGTATTGGCTTTGAAACAATGGGTGTTAAGGGAGACTTGTCAAAAATAGGAAAAAATAACTTACCTTGTCTTGCTCATCTAGTTGTTAATAAAAGCTATAAACACTTTGTAGTTATATATGATATTAACTATAATACTAATAAAGTAATAGTTATGGATCCAGCTAAAGGAAAACGTGTGTTTACGATAGGAGAATTTAAATTATTAGCTACAGGTAATTATATATTTTTGAAACCAATAAAACCTTTACCTATATTTAATAGAGTTAAATTTTTAAAGAAAATATTAAGAGAATTTATTAATAGAAAGGGCAAATTTATAGGACTTATTGTTGTACTTACTATTTGTTACTTTATATTGCAGATAGTAACAGCTTTTCATTTTAAATATTTATTAGAGTTTTCTATTAATTATAAGATTAGTAATAATATTTTATTTCTTAGTTTATATATTTTAATATTATATTTCTTTAGAGAGATTAGTAGTTTATTTAGAGATATATTACTTACTAAGATGCTTAATACTTTGGATTTAGAAATTACTTTAGTAACATTTAGACATCTTCTCTTACTTCCGTATTTATATTTTAAAAATCGTACTACTGGGGAGGTTATTTCAAGACTTAGAGATTTAAATATTATAAAGAGTTTTGTAGGGCAGATGATGTTAGGAGCCTTTTCTGATATGTTAGGCTTTATAGTATTTGGGTATTTGTTATTTAAACTTAATAAGAGACTTTTTAAGTATATAGTACTTACTTGTATTATTCTTTTTATCTTACAGAGTTGTTTTAATTACTTTAAGAAGAAAATGTTAAGAAAAGTAAATAATAGTAATGATGTAGTTAATTCATATTTAGTAGAAGCTATTTCTAATATTGAAACTATAAAGGGTAATCATCAAGAAAAGAGATTTATTGATAAGTTTAGAATTAAGTATCAAGACTTTTTAGAGAAGAGTTATTCTTTTAATAGAAATCAGGAGTTATATAGTTTTTTTAAGAGAATTAATAATAATATTTTGATGGTTATTATATTAGGTTTGGGAAGTTATTTAGTTGTTAGAGATGAGATGTCTTTGGGACAACTATTTGTTTATCAGAATATTTTTAATTACTTTATATTTTGTTTTAGTAATTTATTAAATTTAGAGGGATTATATCAAGAATTTAGTATTACTATGAGGCGAGTTGAGGATTTGTTTACAATTAGAGATGAGAATTTTAAGGGAGGACATTATTATTCTTTATATAGGCTTAAAGGTGATATTGAGATTAGTAACCTTAGTTATAATTTTGGAGATAAGAATTTATTTAGTGATGTTTCTTTTAAGGTTTTACAGGGAGAGAAGATTTTATTAGTAGGTGAGTCTGGGACAGGAAAGAGTACATTAGTTAAGATGTTACTTAGATATATTAATGTTTCATATGGGTATATAAAAATAGATAATATTGATATTAATCATTATCATTTGGATACTATTAGAAATAATATTACTTATATTAGTAATAATGATACGTTATTCAGAGATACAATTTATAATAATATTGTTTTAAATAAGAGAGTTGATAAGGAAAAGTTTAAGAGTATTACTGAGATAACTAGGGTTGATGAGATAGTTAAAAATAGGGAGTTAGGATATCAAGAAATAGTAGAAGAGAATGGTTTTAATTTTAGTTCTGGAGAAAGACAGAGAATAATTTTAGCGAGGGCTTTAGTAAGAGATAGTGATATTTATATTTTTGATGAAGCTTTTAGTCAGATAGATATTGATAAGACTCGGAAGATACTTGAAGGTGTTTTAGAGTTTTTGAATGATAAGACTGTTATTGTGATAAGTCATAGAAATAACTTTTATAAGTTATTTTGGCGAGTTTTAAAATTAGAGAATGGTAAGGTTTATGAAATTAGTGAATTATGAGAAGAATAAGTTTATTGCTTTTTTAGTGGTTTTATTATTTGTTTTGTTAATAGGACTTGGATTTTATACTTGGTTTAAGAGAATTAATAGTTATGTAATATTAGAAGGAA